>SVBX01000045.1 GCA_015058655.1 Pseudoselenomonas ruminantium | reverse complement strand
AGCACGATGCGAGGCTGGTTGTAGATGTATACTTTTCGTTTATGATGGCGCCGATAAGGCGTGTAAGTTTGTGTAGTCAGAGCACGAGTTCCTAATCCAGCTTCACATGGAGGACATTTGATTCTTTGCTATAGGTTTTTCGGCAAAAGGAGGCTGAATAAATATGGCAAGAATCGAAGGCTTTATTCATTTGAAATGTTCATTTTATGCACCATAGTATGCAGAAATCGGGTCAGTACACTTGATTCCATTGAATCAAGTTCATTCAAAGCATCGCACAAAAAAAGACAAGCTGCGCTCCACAGGGAGGCAGCTTGCCTTCGAGACAGTTGCAATCTTTAGCTGTTCACAGCTCTTGCAGTCTCATTTCCTTGTAAAAGATACAGGAATGCCCCCCGGAAAAATCCAGGGGGGCATTCCCGCCGTATGTTATAACTCTCTTACAGAAAAGAGGAGTTATCTAAATTAGAAGAACCACTCAACACGACCGAAGAACTGCTTAACCTTGGTTCCATGACCACCGATAAGCTTGTTGTCGCCATACTGAAGGGTACCAACGATGTTCTTCATGAAGGTGTAGTTGGCACCAATAGCCCAACCCTTCAAGCCTTCATCGATAACATCCCAAGTCTTGGCCGGAGTAGCATTGTAGCCGAGGTAACGGTAGCCAAGCCATGCACCCCAAGTACCCTTGTTGGCAGCCTGAGCACCCTTGTAATCAAACTGGATGTTCCAAGACTTGTCCTGTTTGCCCTCATACAGCCTCTCACCAAGGAGTGCAGCATTGCTTTCCTTGACATTGCTCTTTGCAAAGTAACCATGGAGAGCACTATTCTTGTCGAACTGGTAACCAGCCTTCAACTGCCAAATGTTGTTTACCTTCTCCTTGCCATTTGCATCCGTGAACTTATCCCCGGCAGCATAACGGAAGAAACGGAGACCACCGAAGAGGCCCTTGTTGCGAGCAGCATTATAATCAACGCCAACATAGAAGACGCTATCGTTAGCACCAACTATATTTCCCAAACGAGTTGTAACAGTACGCTTAGTCATGCCCAAACGGTTAGCGAGATCCTCTGTAGCTGCACCACCGTCAAAAGTTCCGCTGGTACGACCGGCACCGATGACACCAGAAACCTTGTTATCATTACCAAGCTTCAAATCAGCACCGGACATCTCGGTATCGTTGATGCTGTCATTGCCGTACATGCTGAAACGACCGAAACGAACGCTGAAGTTCTTATAGTCGCCCTGAGCCCATGCACGCTTGAGATTCAGATTATCCTTGAGTGTATCCTCACTCATATCGAACTTGCCATCAATACGAGCATTCACCGTCCAGTGGTCATTGACCTCAGCAGAAGGCTCGAGACGGAACAGGAGGTCATTTGCCTTGTTCTTATGGTCAGTGTCCCCGTCAAACTTGTAAGTGTCATGAGTGTAAGTGTACTCCAACTTACCATTCCACTTAACCATGTCAGCGTGCTTCTCGAGGTTAGCAACGCGAACACCGAGGCTGTTCAGCTCATCAGCAAACTCAGCAGCGAGCTTGTCGATCATAGCCTTGTCAGCAGCGGAAACATCGCTCTTTGCCATAGCGCGAGCAACCATCTGAGCCATCTCGTAACGAGTGATGTTACGATCGCCACGATAGGTGCTGTCGCCATAACCTTCGATGACACCGTCAGCAGCGAGCTGGCTAACAGCATCATAAGCCCAATGGTCAGCAGGAACATCGGAGAACGGATTTGCAGCAGCG
This sequence comes from Pseudoselenomonas ruminantium, assembly GCA_015058655.1. Classification (GTDB taxonomy): domain Bacteria; phylum Bacillota; class Negativicutes; order Selenomonadales; family Selenomonadaceae; genus Selenomonas_B; species Selenomonas_B ruminantium_C. The sequence continues at coordinate 11,273 of SVBX01000045.1, read as the reverse complement.
AAAGTAGTGCTTGCTGCGCCAACTACCAGAGCGGTAGTCAGAGCGGACACGAGAGTCTTCTTCATGAGAAACTCCTCCTTTGAAATAAATAATTATTCGGCTGTGCCGCCAAACAGGAGGACTTCCCGCGAGTGTCCATGTTTCCTCAGCGTTTCCTCTTTCTGCTCAGCTAACACGGCGGCGAAGCCGCCAGTCAAGGTTCTTTCCCTTGGCTGTGTAACAGTATAACACAGAAGCCCCCCCCCACAAGACATTTTTTCATATTTTTTTCAACAAACCATCAAATGTCATTTTCGGCAATAAATCTGCACAAAATGCAATGTTTCCTCCCACTGCTTCCTGATCCACTTATAGAGCGACCAAAAATAGCACAATGAAACATGCTATGCACGATTCATTGTGCTATACTTGTATTGCCACGGCCTTCATCAAGCCAAACCGGCAAGGGAAGGAGGCTCGTACCATGTCCACTTTTGTCATTCTGCTTGAGCTGCTGATCAGCATTGCAGGAAGCATCCTCGCTACGCTGACACTGCAGAGTCTGGGACTGCTGTAAGCACAGTCACCGTGGCACCAGCGAGGCACGCCAATCATCACGGTGTGCAAAAAAGCCCCCGGGGTCATCACTCCCGGGGGTCTTTTCATTGGCTCGAAAATGTCCACTTTTCTCGCTGATTTGATTATATCACTAAAATACCGATACAACAAGCTTCCAAACGCGCTTTGATTTCAAAACAGATACAGGAAGCCTCCCTGTACATGCAAAAAGCAAGCTGCCTCTCCTATAACGAGTACAAGATGTCCCCCACTTCTATAAGTGGGGGCGGTAACTTACTAACAGGCGGCGAGTTAATATCTCCCGCCTCGTTGAAAGGCCAAGAGGAAGTTTTGCCTTCGGCAAAACTGGAACAATGGCCTTATAAGGGAAGCAACTCGCCTTTACTGTAGTTGCAATCTTTAGTTGTTCACAGCCGTTGCAGCCTCATCGTCTGCCGCATCCGTCTTGTTGATCAGGCGGTTCAGCATGGGCACCGTGATGGCCATGACCACGGTGACACCCAGGGTCACCAGGCCAATCTGGGTGAACACATCCGTGTAGATAGTCAGAGTCTGCACAGAATCCGTCACGCCCTCAGGCACAGCGGTAAGAGCTGCCACCTTGCCACCCAGCACAGCTGCGATAGCGGTGGTGAGGAACCAGGCGCCCATGAGGAAGCCCAGCAGGCGCTGGGGCACCAGCTTGGAAATCATGGAAAGGCCCAGGCCGGAAATCAAGAGCTCGCCGATGGAGGACAGGAAGTAGGAGCCCACCAGCCACCAGGCAGACACAATGCCGGCCTCGCTGGCAAAGCCTGCGGAGAAGCCCACCAGCAGGAAGGAACCGGCGGTGAGCAGCATGCCCAGCGCGAACTTGGCAGGCATGGACAGGTCAGTGCCCTTGTCGCCGAAATGGCTGTACATCCAGGCCAGGATGGGGCTGGCCAGCATGATCCAGAAGGGGTTCAAAGTCTGGAACACCTGTGCATCGGGAATATCGATGCCCAGGATGCTGTGCTCCACATTATTGATAGCGAAGAAGTTCAGGGAAGTAGGCATCTGCTGGTACAGGGTGAAGAAGACAATGGCCTCCACAATGAGAATCATGGCGGCAATCATCTTGCTGCGCTCAGCCCCGTGGGACTGGAAGATCATCTTGAAGAACACGCCGTACACCAGCGCGGCAATGCCCCACAGCAGTACATGGGCCACCTCAAGATGGCTCAGCATCCAGGCAGAAACGAAGGTCATGACGATGACGCCTGCCACTACCAGGCCCATTTTCTTGGCAGACAGAGGCTCCTTGCCGGCAGGGGAGTCAACACCCTTCACCAGATAGCGGAAGCTGAAGAAGCCGCCGATGGCCACCACCAGGCCCATGGCGCAGATAGAGAAACCCAAGGAAAGGCCGTACATGGAGCCGACGATAGGCACCAGCAGCATGGAGCAGAAAGAACCGATATTCACGGCCATATAGTACATGGTGAAAGCAGAATCCAGATGCTGCTCGTCACCCTCATAAATCTTGGAAAGCAAAGAAGACGGATTGGCCTTGAAGATACCGTTGCCGCAGGCAATGGCACCCAGAGCCACGAAGACCAGGTACTCCTCAACCTGGTCGCTGCTGGCGGCAAAAGCCATGATAGCATAGCCAATCATGAGGACGATAGCCCCCAGGGCAATGGTGCGCTGAGTGCCAAGCACCTTGTCACCGATATAGCCGCCGATGGACACATAGCCATACACCATAGCGGAGAAAGCACCAAAGACGATGAAGGACTGCGCGTCCCCCATGTTCAGGGCCTTCACGAAGAACATAGCCAGTACAGCCTGCAGGCCGTAATAGCCGAAACGCTCCCAGAACTCTATGAAGAAGAGCATGTTAAATGCTTTCTTCCTGTTGATAGGATGTGCATCTGACATAAATAAAACTCCAATCTCTCTCCGGGGACAACTTGCTATCCCCTGAATTTATATGTATCACACTAATGGACATTTTAGCACATCCTCGCGCACAATAAAAGGCCATGTGACTGTAAAGACTGTTAATTTGGGACTTTTTCACCCCACTAATCCTCATGCAGGGAACAAACATCTCTTGCACGCAGATTATAAATAGTTTGCTTCCTCTCCGTTGTTCTTGTACCGTGGACACTGAGCTGAAAATAAGACAAAGATTTTTTAATAAATGTAAAGTTGTATATAAGTAGGGACATTTGGCCTCAATGTCCACAATCTGTATACAAAATTATGCCAGGCTTCCTGCATGCACTTCCAGGGACATTTCATAAATTGGGCTGCAAGCCAAAAAGCCTTCCCCTTGAGGGGAAGGTGCCCCGTTAGGGGCGGATGAGGTGGGGCATTCTCTCATTTATCTTCCTTATCGTGTTCATTCGCACCTCATCCGTCAGCCTTCGGCTGCCACCTTCCCCTCAAGGGGAAGGCAAGTTTTAGCCCTCGTAGAATTTATGAAACGCTCCTGCATACGCTTCTGTGAAGCATTGACAAGGCATCTTCATTTGCTACAATAAACATATATCCTACATAGAAAGGAAGATTCCATGTACTATATAGTAAACTCCCTTATTACAGAAAAAGGCCAGCAGACCTTTGCCCTGATTGGCCTTGCCGAGGATAAGAAGCAGGCAGCCGCCCTGGCAGCCGAGGTCTACAAGGACTACAACAAGAACGCCTCCTTCCAGAATATCGAAATGATTACCGAGTGGCTGGAAACCCGCCGGAAGTATTCCTTCCGCAAGGACAAGGAGCACAGGCTCCAGCTGGCCATCACCGAAGCAGCAGAACTCGGACAGGCGCTCTCTCCTGAAGCAGGACTGGTGTTCTCCGCTGCCGCCGAAGAAGAGGAGCTTGCCCGCCGCATGAGCCAGGCCCTCTTCGAAGGCCAGCACACCGCCAGCCGGGGGCAGTTCCCCCAGCAGGCGGGCAACTGCCCTATGGAAAACTAAAAAAGGGGAGAATGCTTCGTCTTTTGAAGCATTCTCCCCTTTTCAGTCCTGAAATCAGCGTATATCCCACTCGCCGACAGACTCCAAGGTGCCTGCCTTCCCCGTCTTTTCGTGGTAAGCCTTCAAATCCTCCAGCCACTTCGCCATCACGGCCGTGACCTTCATTTCCTTATCCTGGAAAGTGGCATGATAGAGGTAATTGGTCCATCCTTCATGCACTTCCTGCACATAGTTTTCCTTATCCTTGCCGATGAAAAAGTCAAGCCGCACTCTCTCCCTGGGCAGGACCAGCGTGTAGTATTTGAACTTGATCTGGGGATTGTTCCTGGCGCTCTTGTAGCTTACCCCATAAAGGAGCTTCTCACCGTATGCCAAGGGAGAAAAACCATCTGCCAGCACAGGAGCTTCGTCATTCTTGCACAGCGTATAGGCCTCACCCGAGCCGTAGAGGAAATTAGCCAGATAGATGCCAATGTTGCTGTTGTCTGCAGTCAGGGGCTCAAGGCCATTGTCCTTGATAAAACCGTCATGCGCATAATCCCAGGCCCAGGCATTCAGCTTGGTCCACTGAGCCTGGTCCCTCACCATCGCTTCTTGATTCTCACGCACATAGCGCACATCGGTGGGGTGATAATAGATATAGTAATGCCCCTCCTGATCCTTTGCAATCAGCTCCGCCCCCAGCATATCATGGCAGAGCATCTGATGGAGCTCAGCTTCCGTCACTCGGCCCAGGCTGAAGATCCAGCCTGCCCCGGCTGCCTCCCCGCCCTCCTTTTGGGCCGCCTCCACAGAAGCCTTCTCGGAAACGGCCAGGAACCTGCCGGCCTCGCCCGGAGCAGTGTCTTTCACCAAAAGCCCATCGTAGGCCTCAGGAATCATCACCTTCAGCCCCTGGCTTTCATATAGGCGCCCCTGCTGGGGTGCAGCCTCCGCCAAAGCAGCGGTCCCTGCTGCCTCCTGCGCCATGGCCAATTGCCCAGGCACCGCCAAAGCAGCTGCCAGCAGCATGGCAGCCATCATTTTACTGTATTTCATTTCAACCATTCCTTTCTGCCGATTCTGCTTGCGCCTGCGAAAAACATGCGCAACACTGCTTTATTTTAGCATATCGCTCACCTTTATGCCAGCAGTTATGGCTCTATTGGTACTTTTCAGTTTTATTGACAAATTATCAACCATAAGCTATGCTAGACTCTAGTTTGTTTTAGTTCATACATATTATTGATAGTTAGGAGCAATTGCCATGTCAGAAGCACAGGAAAAGAAAAAAATCATCCTCAGCGGCATCCAGCCCACGGGCGTTTTCACCTTGGGCAACTACCTGGGAGCGGTGAAGAACTGGCAGCAGATGCAGGAAGACTATCAGTGCTATTATTTCATCGCCGACCTCCATTCCTTGACGGTGCACATCGACCCGAAGCTCAGGAAGCAGCAGTCCCTGCAGGCCTTCGCCCTGCTCCTGGCCTGCGGCATCGACCCGGAAAAGAGCCTGATCTTCGTCCAGAGCCATGTGCCCACCCATGCGGAGATGGGCTGGATCCTGGCCTGCTGCTCCCAGTTCGGCGAGCTTAGCCGCATGACCCAGTTCAAGGACAAGAGCGCCAAGCACCCGGAGAACATCAATGCGGGCCTCTTCACCTATCCTTCTCTGATGGCGGGCGACATACTGCTCTATCAGGCGGACTATGTACCCGTAGGCGCTGACCAGACCCAGCATCTGGAATTCACCCGTGACATCGCCACCCGCTTCAACCATGTGTACGGCGAGACCTTCAAACTGCCCGAGGGCTATTTCCCGAAGCTTGGAGCCAGGGTCATGAGCCTGCAGGAGCCGACTGCCAAGATGAGCAAGTCCGACACCAACCCCAACGCCACCATTTCCATCCTGGATGAGGAGAATGTCATCATCAAGAAGTTCAAGCGGGCCGTCACGGACAGCGAGATGGAAGTAGCCTTCCGGGAGGGCAAGGACGGCATCAACAACCTCATGACCATCTACTCCGCCGTCACGGGCAAGAGCCTGGATGATATCACCAGCGAATTTGCCGGCAAGGGCTACGGCGACTTCAAGGCTGCCGTAGGCGAGGCCGTGGCAGAAGAACTGCGCCCCGTGAGAGAGAAATACGCAGAGCTCATGAACGACAAGGCCGAGCTGGAGCGCCTCATGAAGCAGGGAGCGGAAATCGCCACGAAGATTTCCTCCCGCACCCTCACCAAGGCTCGCAAGAAAGTCGGCCTCTATCTCACCAAATAACTGATTAAAATAAAAAAAGTAGCAGGAAAAATCTCCCCTTTGACGAATATGCTTGGTAAACGCAGTACGAAACCGTGTTTCGCACTACGCCTTTATACGAAATCTCAGCATCCGCTGCGCCTTTCGGCCGTTGCCTGCCAAGATTTCATCATAAAGAGCATATCACGACAAGGGGGATTTTTTTGATGTCTTTCATGAACAATCTGAAAGTAGCCTACAAGCTGCTGATATTAGCAGTCATCGCCCTCATAGGCATGGCCTTCATCGGCTTTTCAGGCTATTCTGCTATCCGTGAAGCCCAGGTAGACATGGAAAAAATGTATATGGAGGATGTGCGCAGCCTCACCCATCTGGGCGATGCCCGCCAGGGCATGCGCTCCTCCCAGACCATGACCGTCATCATGACCATCCATTCCAATACACCGGAGCGCATGAAGGATCTGGCCGGCAAGTTTGACGCAAATGTGAAAGAGACAGATGATTCTCTGCAGAAGTTCAAGGAAACCGCAGGCACCGATGCCGCTGTGCAGGCAAAGCTGGAGGAAACTCTGAAGGACTGGGCGATTCTGAAAGCAGGCCTGGAAAAATCCTCCAGTCTCTCACTTGCCGGGCAACAGGATGAGGGCCTGACTGTCTATAACCAGCATGCCCCCGAAGCCACCAAGGTAGCCAAGGATCTTGACGAACTGGCAGATGTCACCGCAGCCACTGCAGAAGCCCTCAATACCAAGAACGACGAGGACAGCGAGGCAGCTAAATTCAAGATGATGCTAGAGAGCTTCCTTGCCCTGGTAATCCTCATCGGCGCTTCCCTCTGGATCACCCGCGAAGTAGTGAATCCCCTGCGCCAGACCATCGGCGCCTGCGAGCGTCTGAAGGACGGCGACTTCCGCGATCACGAGCGCACCATCATCCGTGGCGACGAATTCGGCGAGATGGCCGATGCGGTAGCCGGCGTCCGGGTAGCCCTGAACGGCATGATGAAGAACACCGGCCGCATTGCCGAGCAGCTGGCAGCAGCCGCAGAAGAGCTCAATGCCTCCTCCGGCCAGTCTGCCCAGGCCGCCGAGCAGGTGGCCCAGAATGTCACCAGTTCCGCAGGAGCCGTGGTGGAGCAGCAGCAGCTCCTGGCTGTCATGCAGGAATCCGTGGACCACTCTAGCCAGGCTGTAGATACCTTGGGCAAGGCCGCCAACGATGTGGCCAGGCAGGCCCAGTCCTCCAACGACGAAGCCGAGTCCGGCGCCAAGTCCATCGAGAACGCTGTATCCCAGATCCTCTCCGTAGAGGCAATCGTCAGCGAATCCGCTGCCACCGTAGACAAGCTGGGACAGAGTTCCCAGGAAATCGGCCAGATCGTGGAGACCATCTCCGGCATTGCCGAGCAGACCAACCTGCTGGCCCTGAACGCCGCCATCGAGGCCGCCAGAGCCGGCGAGCATGGCCGTGGCTTCGCGGTAGTGGCAGATGAAGTCAGGAAGCTGGCCGAAGCCAGCCAGACCGCTGCCCAGCAGATTACCGCCCTCATTACCGGCATACAGAAAGATACCGGCGCTGCTGTCAGCTCCATGAAGAAAGGCAGCACCGCCGTAGAAGAAGGCACCGCCTCCGTAGAGCAGCTGCGTGATGCCTTCCAGGCCATCCGCACCGCCTCCGGCAGCGTGGTGGCAAGCGCCCAGCGCATGATAGGCGAGCTGCAGACCGTGGCTGAAGACGCTGCCAACATCAGCGAAAAATCCAGCAGCATTTCCTCCAAAGGCCATCAGGTGGCCGAGGAAATGGAAAGTGTCTCCGCCGCCTCCGAGGAGCAGAGCGCCAGCGCCGGCGAAATCGCCAGCGCCTCCAGGGCCCTGGCAGAGCTGGCCCAGAACCTGCAGGATTCCCTGCACAAGTTCAAATACTAGGGCGTGTTGATTAATTCACTCACTTTCATTTCTCAATTCTACTTCCTTTCAATCTCCTTTCCCGGCAGGGCTTCTCCTGCCGGGATTTTTTTCCATATCTATATGCCAACGAAAACAGCCCCCGACATGATGTTACATCGGAGGCTGTTAACTTATTCTTATTTCTTTTACGCGATAACCCCGTTGCCCCTCAACACCGCCTGAATGCTCTCGGCGCTCTTTTTCATTCCCGGCACCAAGCTGCAGGACAGGGAATGCACCGCATCCCCACATGGCAGTAATCTCTGTACAAAAGAGAAAAATTCTGCCCAGGAAACTTATAGAAGGGACAGGTGGCAAGCAATGTGCAATATTATGTCATTACAGACAAGCGATTTCAAGGGGAAACCGGCCACCCATCAAGCGGCAGGCATAAATCATTTTCAATGCCAGATTCCGGCCACACTGGTCAGTCCGTCAATGGTCTGCACTCCGGCCCCATTCTGGTAGGTCAGGTCAGACACCAGCACCTGGCGGATATAATGCTTCTGCTTGCCAGCTGTAAAGGTAAAATAGCTGCTGGCGCTATGAATGACCATGGGTGTACCCTTTTCATCCTTGCCCAGGTACATCATCACATGACCGGGCTTGAAGAGCAAATCCCCAGGCTCTGCCTGTTTTACCTGCTGATAGCGGGCAGTCATGTCCAAACCTTCCAGCTTCACCTGCTTCAGCAAGGCCAGTTCCTGATGGTCCGCATCTCTTGGGATATTAAGCCCCATGGTATGGTATACATCCTGCACAAAGGAGGAACAATCCACGCTGTTATTCTGGCCTCCCCAGCCATACTCATCCCCCAGGCATTTGAAGGCCATGCGGATGAAATTGGCTCGGGTACAGGGCAGATAACCATCATGGAGGGTCTCATCATACTCAGCTGGTATATTCTCAATGACCAGCCGGCCCTGGCCGTCACGGTTGGGGAGCAGCAGGCCAAGGTTTGCAATGGCAAGATTTCCCGTTTCTCCCTGTACCTTGCCCACGGGAATAGAAGCCCCCAGCTGATAGAACTGGACATTATCCCCTGCATCAAGATATTTGCGATTAGCCGTCACCACCGCCACCCGGTCAGGATTCACATAGCGCAGCCAATCTTCCCTGTCGCAGTAGGCCAGCTGGCTGTCACGCACCCACCCCTGGTAATCCCCGGCCTGCACAAAGGCAAATTTGCCATCCAGGCTCTTATGCAGCACTGCCACCGGCTCTGCAGGGTCCAACACCGTAGCCTGCAGGTCATCATAGTTCACATCCCCCGGCTCGCCATACCAGCCCTCAAGAGTTGGCAAAAGTCGCATATTGATGCGGCTGACGGTGACAGCATACTGGCATTCTACCGTCTGGGGCAAATTGGAAATATTGCAGTTGGCCCGCACCTTCTGCCACTGTTCAAGGGTCAAGAGCTCCATGCCAGCGTATTCTTCTGGCAAAGTATCCACCCAATAATCCTGCATGGCAGCCATAATATGTTGGCGCACATCGGTGCCAGACAAGGTCTCAGGGAAAGCTGCCAGGTCTGGCAAAGTGGTATCTCTCAAAGCCATATCCTTGTTCTGGGCATTGATCTGCTCTGGGCTCAACAAAACCTTGTCAGCCTCTGGCGTATGAGAAATCCAGTATCCTGCTGTGGCTTTCTCACCAGTCACAGCAATTGAGGCCTCTGCCCCCTGAAAGGCTCCCAAACAACAGCAGCCAGCTACCAAAACCATAGCAAGTTTTTTCCATTTCATCTTATCCCCTCCTGCTATACAGAAAAAAGCCCAAGCATAACTGCCCGGGCATGAAATCCAACTGGTGCGGTTGATGGGACTTGAACCCATACGTCTTGTGGACACTACCCCCTCAAAGTAGCGCGTCTGCCGATTCCGCCACAACCGCATGATACATAAGAATTTACTTCAGAATATAATAATGGTGCGGTCGAGAGGACTTGAACCTCCACGGTATTGCTACCACTAGCGCCTGAAGCTAGCGCGTCTGCCATTCCGCCACGACCGCACGATATGTATATTATATATCAATTATATGAAGTTGTCAAGAGATGGTGCGGTCGATGGGACTTGAACCCATACGTCTTGTGAACACTACCCCCTCAAAGTAGCGCGTCTGCCAATTCCGCCACGACCGCATTATGAAATTTTTAGCGAAATAAGGGAAAAGTGGTGCCGAGGACCGGAATCGAACCGGTACGGTTGTCTCCAACCGACGGATTTTAAGTCCGTTGCGTCTGCCAGTTCCGCCACCCCGGCAGCTTATCAATAGTGGAGCGGGTGATGGGAATCGAACCCACGTGATCAGCTTGGAAGGCTGGAGCTCTACCATTGAGCTACACCCGCATAAAAACAAGTGGAGCTGGCGAGAGGAATTGAACCCCCAACCTGCTGATTACAAGTCAGCTGCTCTACCAATTGAGCTACACCAGCTTGATAAGTGGTGCCTCAGAGCGGAATCGAACCACTGACACGGGGATTTTCAGTCCCCTGCTCTACCAACTGAGCTACCGAGGCATTTCACCAAAACAAGTTGAAAATTTATTATAAACGCATATGCGCTATAAACAAGTGGCGACCCGAAGGAGACTTGAACTCCTGACCTCCGCCGTGACAGGGCGGCGTTCTAACCAACTAAACTACCGGGCCATAATATGGTGGGCGATAACAGGATCGAACTGCTGACATCTTGCTTGTAAGGCAAGCGCTCTCCCAGCTGAGCTAATCGCCCATAAATGGTGACCCACCACGGAATCGAACCGTGAACCTACTGATTAAGAGTCAGTTGCTCTGCCAGTTGAGCTAGTGAGTCATGATAAAAAGGGGAAACTATCTATATTGGTGGCTCACCCGGGGGTCGAACCCGGGACAACCTGATTAAAAGTCAGGTGCTCTACCAACTGAGCTAGTGAACCAACATGGCTGGGGTAGCTGGATTCGAACCAGCGGTGCGGGAGTCAAAGTCCCGTGCCTTAACCACTTGGCGATACCCCAATTAGCAATGGGGGGCTCCCCAGATTATTTTAAAATTGGCTCCTCGAACAGGACTCGAACCTGTGACATTCTGATTAACAGTCAGACGCTCTACCGACTGAGCTATCGAGGAATATTTACCGGCAACTTCCTATCCTCCCAGCCCGTCTCCAGGCAAGTACTTTCGGCCTCTGAATGCTTAACTACTGTGTTCGGAATGGGAACAGGTGGGACCACTCAGGCATCATCACCGGATATCAACTGGCAGCTTCCTATCCTCCCAGCCCGTCTCCAGGCAAGTACTTTCGGCCTCTGAATGCTTAACTACTGTGTTCGGAATGGGAACAGGTGGATCCATTCAGGCATCGCCACCAGATATTCAGTTGAAAGATTGCTCTTTCAAAACTATACAGAAGAATTCAATGTGAACATTTTAGTGTATTTAGTTAAGCCCTCGAATTATTAGTATTGGTTAGCTTCATACCTCACGGTACTTCCACACCCAACCTATCAACCTTGTCTTCTTCAAGGATTCTTACTAGCTTGTGCTATGAGATACTTCATCTCGGGACGGGCTTCACGCTTAGATGCTTTCAGCGTTTATCCCTTC
>SVBX01000044.1 GCA_015058655.1 Pseudoselenomonas ruminantium | reverse complement strand
TGTTCGGCTATGACCTTCCCGCTACCGGGCGGTCTAGGGACTTTCACCCATTAGAGTGCGCCCATGCCGGGCGCACTAGAAAACAGCCAGCCATGCTATAGCAAGCAAGGCTGGCTGTTCTTTTTACGGAAATTTTTCAATCGCCGCCAACATGGCGGACGGGCTGGTAATCGGTTCGTAGCACTCCACTACATTGCCTTCGTGGTCGATGAGGAACTTGGTGAAATCCCACTTAATGCCCTCATCTTCCAGATACTCGTGGTAATTCTTCTTCAGGGCATCCATAAGGATAGCAGGAAGCTCAATACTCCACGCCCAGCTGGCGGCACAGCCATCTCATCATGGCTTTGTTGGTATCTTCCCCCTGATAGCCATGGGGAGCCTTGGAGTTGCAGACAAAAAGATTCTCCACCCCGGCATCGGTCAGGGCTTTCTGCAGGCTGAGGCTCTGCTGGATGGGCACCAGCGAATCATGACCGCCATGGGCAATAAAGAAAGGCGGCGCAGCTTTCGTCACCTGATAGACGGGGCTGCCCAGTTTGGCCAGCTCTACCATCTGCCAGTAGGGTGAGGACTTGTCCCCCGCCTCATCTACCTTGCGCAGGGTGCCTACCCCCTCACCTTCTCCCGTAAAGCCCAGGAGCACAGACTCCATAGCCCGGACGGAATCATGGGTTTCTGCCGCCTCAGCAGGGTCCTGCAGGGCAGGGCTCATTTCCGGGGCCATGGTCAGCAGATTGGTGGGGCCATAGTAATCCACGCAGGCCTTCACGCTGCTGCTGAAGGCAAGGTTGCCGCCCTCGTCCCCTTCCAACGCCTGGTTGCCGCTGGTCAGGGCCAGCTCGGCTGCCAGATGAGCACCGGCGGAGCTTCCCGCTATGGCCACGCGGTCTGCGTCCAAGCCATACTCATCTGCATGGGCGCGGACAAAACGCACTGCCGCCTTCACATCGTAAATCTGGGCAGGAAAGGCAGCTTCGCTGTTCAACCGGTAATCCACGGACACAAAGGCAATGCCATGATTCAGCACATCCTTGAATACCTTGTAAGTGGAGGCATTGTCACTGGCCATCAGCCCTGCCTGCCCGCTTGCCTGCGCCTGGGGCATATCTTTGGCATCATCGCCCTCATATGTGCCCCTGGCCCAGCCGCCTCCATGGACATAAATCAGGACCGGCACTTTGCCCTTGACCTTGGGCGGCACAAAGACATTCATGCGGAGCTTTCGGTCTGCGCCGTCAGCATTTTTCACCTCTGCCACCAGCACATCCCGATAAGTGGGCGGCATCTGCACCAGATTACCCGCCTTAGCTCCCGCCTCGCAGCCTGCCCCCAAAGGTGCTGCTACCGCCAGCGACAGCAAGGCCGCCAGGGCCAGTTTCTTCACTCTGCCTGCTTTCATGGGATTACCTCCTGCACTCTACCTTGTCCTTACTTCTTGATACGCTTGTAGTCAGCGTCAAAATACTTTCCTGCCCGGATATCGTCCGTCATGCCCTTGTAGGGAGCCTCGGCAATGACCTCCTCGTTGTTCTGCCCGGCCTTGCCCATGTAGGTGATCTTGGCGAACTCCGGCACCAGATACTTGGGATAATTCTCGTACTTCTCCCTTGATTCCTTCATGAGTTCAATATGTTCATTCTGGAAGCAGACCGTAATCTCAGGATGATCCTGCACCCACTTAGGGAAGAAGATCACGCCGTGCATGATATGCTCGTTGGGCATGAAATCCAAAGCCACATCCGTGCCGGTGGGCTCCGTCCAAGTGACCTTGTACACCCCATCGGTGAGCTTCACGATATTGGCCTCCTGGTCTTTCACCCAGCGGCCAGCCACCATGCCACCGTGGATGCGGTAATCCACCGTGTGGTCATTCTTGGCATACCACTCATACTCCCAGCCGTTGTCGTAGGTATAGATAAAGTGAGTGCCCAGAAAATCGTCCAGTTCTTTGAATTCCATTAGAAGTGCTCCTTTCAGCAATCATGTATATATTTACATATTCTTCACATCTGTTATAATACCCCTTTCCCAAAGCTTTGTCAACATCATGTAAATAAATACATGTAAAGATTTTCGTCATGTGATATACTGGGGTCAACAAGAGAGAAAGAAAGGTGATCTGCATGGCACAGAAGAACGTGCTGAAATACATCATCCTGGGCATGCTGGCCCACAGGGAGCTGGCAGGCTACGATATCAAGAAACTGTTCGAGGAAGAACTGGGAGATTTCTGGTACTCCAACCACAGCCAGATTTACCCGGAGCTGCGCCGCCTGGAAGAAGAAGGCTTCATTGCTTCCCACACAGAGCTGGTAGGAAAGAAGCTGGAAAAGAAATTCTACCGCATAACAGAAAGCGGACAGCAGCTGCTGTCCGCCTGGATGGAAGAACCCCTGAATCCCCCGGTGCCAACCAGGGACGAGTTCACTATGAAACTATACCTGATAAACTCAGCCAAAGACCCGCTGGTGCCCCGTCTCTTTCAGGAAGAAATCTGCCGCCACGAGGAAAAACTCCAATACCTGCAGGCCCGCTGGCAGCTGCTCTTCGCAGAGGAAGCAGCCAGGCAGGAGCAATACGGCCACCGCTGCATCCTCCAACAGGCCATCCTGAGGGAAAAGCAACGGCTGGAATGGCTCCGCCAGGAATATGCGGCACTGAAGCAGTAACGCTTCAAACCGTTTCCTTCCATACTCATTTTCCTCAATTGCTCCGGCCCCCGAAGTGCGATGAAGGCCAAGCCGGACCAATGTATTGCCAGCAGTCAATGCTCAGCCTGAACCGTCAGGCTCGAATTCATGCGCTGCTGATAGCACTGCGCCCAAACCGTCAGTGCGGCCAGCAGGCAGAACAGCAGGCCGCCCAGCACCACATACCCGGTTCCCCAGGCTTCGATGAAGCGGCCGCTGACCGTAGTCCCCAGCACGCAGCCAAGATTGGCTGCCGTCAGGAACAGGCCATTGGCAAAGTCCGGGGCTTCCGGCGCTGCACTGGCAAGCCAATACTGATTGATATTGGCATTGATGCCCCCCAGGATGCCCCAGAGCACCACCATCAGCCCCATCAAGGGCCAGGCGCTGCCGCCTCCCAGCAGGACCAGGTATACGGTGGCCACCGCCACGGGAAAAGCCTTTACTACCAGCAGGGGCCTAACCGTCAGCAGACTGCCCGCCAGCATGCTGCCGCCAATATTGCAGAGGCCATAGACAAACAGCAAGATGCTGACCAAGGTTGGGGCCACCCCGGAGACCACGCCCAGATATTCTGCCAGATAGTTGAACACGCCAAAAATCGAGCCATTGAGGAAAATCACCGCTATGATGGAAGCCCAAAGCATGGGCTTGCGCAAAACTGCCAGCTGGCTGCCATAACTCATGCCTTTCTGCACCGGCATTGAAGGCACCAGCCAAAGAGTCAGCAGGAGCACCGCAAAGGTTGCCAGAGCAAAAAAGGCCATGGAGGCAGACAGGGAAAACTGCTCCGCCAAAAAGTTGCTGATGGGCACGCCAGCCACCATCCCGGCAGCCACTCCCGCGTTGATCTTAGCCACCGCCTTGGGCGCCTCGCCGGGCCTAGCCAAAGCTGCCGCCACCGTGAAAGCCATGGAGCAATAGACCGGGTGGAAAAAAGCCGGCAACACACGTACCGATAGCAGCACATAAAAATTTTCCGCAAAGACAGCAATCACATTGCACAAGGTGAAAAGCCCAAGAATAAAAACCATCAGATACTTGCGATTGAACCGGGACAGCAGCAAGGGCATGGTTGGCCCCGCCACGGCCACCCCCAGGGCAAAGAGACTGATCAGCCAGCCTGCCTGCACCACCGTCACCTGATAAGCTTCGGCAATATAGGGCAGGATGCCTATAAAACCCATTTCCGTATTCAAAATGCCAAACACGCCAGCGGCCAAAATAAACAAGAGAACTCGGCTGTTCCCGATGTTTTCATAATCCATGCGCCCACTTCCTTTCGAGCCTATTATATCCCTCCTTCTATATGTAATACCAATGCTTATACAAAATCAGTATTTATGCCTTGCAGTAATAGCCTTTATCAATGACACTCATCCCCACTTTTCAAAGCTCCTTGACATTAAAGTGCCATTTGCTAAAATAACTGAAACAGCATCCCCACACGGGCATAAAAAACAGCCAGCCGTGCTATATCAAGCAAGGCTGGCTGTTCTTCTTACAACAACTTTTCAATAGCTTCCGACATGGCGGACGGGCTGGTAGTCGGCTCGTAGCGCTCCACTACATTGCCCTCGCGATCGATGAGGAACTTGGTGAAATTCCACTTGATGCCTTCATCTTCCAAATACTCAGGGTAATGCTTCTTCAGGGCATCCATCAGGATAGCAGAAAGCTCATGCTCCTTGTCAAAGCCCTTGAATCCCTTCTCTGCCGTCAGGTACTTAAAGAGAGGCTGAGCCGTTTCGCCGCGGACATCGCCCTTCTCGAAAATTTGGAAACTGACGCCGTAGTTGCGACGGCAGAACTGCTGCACCTCGCTGTTGCTGCCCGGTTCCTGGGCGCCGAACTGATTGCAGGGGAAGCCAAGGATTTCCAGGCCCTTGTCCTGGTACTTATCGTAGAGTTCCTGCAGTTCCTTGTACTGAGGCGTAAAGCCGCATTTGCTGGCGGTATTGACAATGAGCAGCACCTTGCCTGCGTAGTCCTTCAGGGACTTTTCCTCACCGCTGTTCGTCTTAGCCGAAAAATCATAAACTGACATAAGTTATTCTCCTCTCAATTTCTCTCGATGCTTAACCAATATATCTCAAAGCCCTAACAGAGCATCAAGCTTGCCCTTGTCAAAGCCCAGCACATACTCCTTGCCATCCACAGTCACCACGGGGACCGCTTCATCGTTGGTCAAGGCCTGGCATTCAGCCAGAAAAGCCTCACTTTCCTCGATATTGCACTCCACATAATCCACCTGCCTGGATTTCAGATACTTCTTGACCTTGTCGCACCAAGGACAGTTATTGATAGAATAAACCTTTACCATAGCTTATTGCCCCTTTCTTTTTGCCAAATATTTCTCTGCCAGAATCGCAGCTGTTGTTCCATCGGCAGCAGCAGTAGTCAGCTGCCTGACCTCCTTGCTGCGGACATCGCCTGCGGCAAAGACCCCCGGCACATTGGTGCGGCAGTCTTCTCCGGCTTCGATGCGGCCATCTGCCGCCAGTCGGATATCTTCTTTGAACATATCCGTATTGGGCATGACGCCGATATTGACGAAAATGCCATCCACAGCCAGTTCCTTTTTCAGGCCGCTGGCTTTGTCGTAGATTTCGATGGCCTCCAGGCGCTTTTCCCCCTTCAGGGCTGCCACCTCGGTTTCCAGCAGGATTTTCACTTTCTCATTGCTGCGCAGTTTTTCCTGGGACGATTCATCCGCCCGCAGCTTCGAGCGATGCACAAGATAGAGCTTTTTCGCATGCTTGGTCAGATAGTTGGCAGCATCCACAGCGGCATTGCCACCGCCCATCACCGCAATGACCTTATCCTGATACAAATGCCCGTCGCAAAGCTCACAATAGTGGACGCCCTTGCCAGCATACTTCTTTTCTTCCGGCAAGGGCAATTTGCGCCGCTCCATGCCGGAGGCGATGATGACACAGCCCGCTTCATAAACGCAGGATTCAGTCTCCACCAGCTTGCGCTCCGCCGTCAGACTCACACCCTCGATGGTATCAAATTCATCAATCACCGCGCCAAAGCTTTCGGCCTGCTGCTGCAAGGTGCCAATCAAATCCCTGCCTGCCACATGGGGAAGCCCCGGATAATTCTCAATCCCGGTAGCATTGGCAATCTGGCCGCCTACCAGCGCATTTTCCAGCAACAGCACCGACAGATTCATCCTTCCGGCATAAAGTGCCGCCGTCAGTCCTGCCATGCCTGCACCAATAATGACAATATCCTTTGCTATATGTTCCTTGGTGTTCTGCATCATTATCTCCTTTCCTGCTGACTTCTTCATGCTGTAATTCATTTCGCGTTACGGCCAGCTTTGCTGACCTGTTACTGAATATATCAGCTGATTGTGACTTTTATGTGACCTTTTCCGCACAAAACTATTTCTCAGGATAATCTTTATCCCTGACTGCTTGTCTTGCAGGAATCTGCACCAGACATATCTTATGGTTGTCCAACGGCAGGGCCACGACCATTTCCGTGCCTTGTCCGGGCTGGCTGTAGCATTCTATCATTCCCCCCAGCAGTTCCAGGATGCGTTTGACGATAGACAGCCCCAAGCCATGCCCCTTCTCCTGATGTGATTCATCGCATTGATAAAACCTTTCAAAGATATGTGCCTGCTTATCCTCTGGTATACCTATCCCCTCATCGCGGATGCTCACGCAGACGGAATTATCCTGCACCTGACCAGAAATATGAATTACCCCGCCCTTGTCCGAATACTTCACTGCATTGTCTATAAGATTCAGCCACACCTGCTTAGTGAGGTCAGGGTCGCCCTCGATAGCCATGACTGGCAAATCCAAAGCAAAGGAAGTTTCCTTGACCTCCCAGCGTTCTGCCAACAAGATCACGCATTGCCGAATCTGCTCATCCACAGTGATCCGCTCATGCCGCATGACAATAGCCTGCGCATCAAGGCGGGAGAGCCGCAACAGATTTTCTGCTAGCCGCGACAGGCGCAAAGCCTCCTCATGCACCAGTTTCGTATATTCCCGGCGTTCCCCCTCCGACAGGCCGTTTTCCAGCAAGATTTCCGAAAAACCGACAATCGAGGAAAGCGGTGTCTTGAATTCGTGGGACACACTGCCGGTAAAGCCTTTCTGCAAATGATCGATGCTCTGCAGTTCCTTGGCCATGCGGTTAAAATTGTCAATGAGGATATAGCCTTCCTCTGTCCCGATATAATAATCAGGTTCCGGCACCCTGACGCTGAAATCACCTTTTGCAACGCACTCGGTCGCCTCTACCACTGCTTGGGCGGGACGAATGTAATACCCAGCTTCCCATGCCAAGAGCAATGCTCCAGAAATCACGGTGAGCAGGCTGCAGATAATCAGTGCCACAGGCAATTGCATAGCCAGTCCCGTCAAAGTGTCAAGCAGATAAACCAGCAGGCTCGAAACGCCACAGCAGATGGCCAGTGTCAGCAATGTAGACAAACTATGATAAAGCCGCAGAGGCAACAATAGCATATTTTTCCCTGCCGTGCGCCGCCAAAAGCTCATGATACCTGCTCCTTAAATACAGCCTTGTAGCCTAACCCCCGTACAGTTTCAATAGCGAAATCGGGATTGTCAGCAAAGCGATGGCGCAATTTCTTGATATGAGCATCGACATTGCGGCTGTCCGTGTCTTTATCCACGCCCCAAATTTCATCCAGCAATTCCTGCCGCGTAAAAATCTTCCCAGGCTGATTCAAAAGCTTGAACAGCAGATAAAACTCCTTGGGGGGCAGAGCATCAGTATGCTCACCATTCTGCACCGTCAAGGAACTGTAATCCAGCACTGTGCCGCGGATCGTCAGCCTCTTTTCATTGAGTAGCTGCGCCCGGCGCAAAAGTGCCCCCACGCGCAGCATGAGTTCGCGCAACTGGATGGGCTTTACCATGTAATCGTCCGTACCGGCACGGAAGCCCCTTTCCATATCCTCCATCTGTCCTTTGGCCGTTATGATCAGAACCGGCAAATCAATTTTCGCCCCGCGCAAGGCGGCCGTAAGCTCCAGCCCGTCCATGCGCGGCATCATCACATCACTGATTACCAGATCAATATGTTCCCGCTCCATGATGTCCAGCGCTTCCTGACCGTCAAAGGCCGGAAACGCGCTATAGTGCGCCTGCTTCAGCTTCGCGCAGACCATGCGGTTGAGATTTTTGTCATCTTCCACTACGAGTATAGAAAACATGCACCTCGCCCCTTATCGAATCAATATCAGAATTATTCATTATTTCGTATTATAAATCGGTAATGTGACTTCAATATGACTATGCCCATAAAATTCTTGGCACATGGGCAAAAAACCTCCAAACAGACAAACAAAAAACCTGTCGCACAAATTCGACAAAAGTCTTTTGAACAGGTGACATGACTATAAGGAATCTCAATACTCAACGCACAGCTGGCGACACAACCACCGCATCATGGCCTTGTTAGTATTCTCACTCTCCATCCCCTCCCAGTTCTTTGTAGCCACTGGTAAAGGGACAGCCAGGCTGCCGGATTTGCACAGGCAGAGCTTCCCGTTATGGTCATGATTTGTTTAAAAGCTGTAAAGGACTGAACAATAGCTATGCTTAATTTTTTTCGACCATCTTCGATATATATGATGAGGAGCTGTGGTATGCCATCCATCATGGAGGTGGTTCTTATGCGTATTCTGAAAAATGTCACCGAGCAAGAATTAGGCTTTTATACCAACCAGCTGACGGCAAAAGCGTTGCATGAGCGTACAATGCGAGATTCTGTATATGTTCCCAAAAGCGATGCCGGAGCGGCGGCTGTCTTCGTAGCCAGTCGCAAAGCCGAAAAGATACCCAATCAAACAGACAAAGTGGAGCTATCCAGTGCCGGTCAAAAAATAAGCCTAAATAGCACAAAAAATACCACCGCCAAAGGCAAAGAGGACACGCCGAATATCTCATTCAGCATGTCGCAACGAAGCAACGGCCACATTTCCCTTTCCTTTGACAACTCGGCCATGGTCAGTCGTGCCGTGAAACAAGGCTATGTCGAAATTGACGGCAGGCAGGTGGAACTGTCTGACGATGTAAAGAAACAACTTATCGCCACCAACAATAAAATTCAGGATGCCAAGGAAGCTGCAACCATGCACAATATGCTCCTCCACGAGGCAGCCAATGCCCGACAGACCAGCGATGCCATGAAAAAGGCAAATGACAAGATGTCCCGCGTCATGACTACGGCCGCCCGTATCATGCACGGCAAGAAAGTCTCCCCTGCCGATGAAAAGGAACTTATGGAATTCAACAAAGACCTCTATGCGATGGCCAAGAGTGCCGCTGCACTTGCTGAACATCATCGCAAACAGGACGATAAGGAGGACGATAAGATTTCGAAGGAGAATGAAGGAGCACGGGCCAGAGAAGCGGAGCCAAAGGATTACAGCGTGGAAGAAACACCCCTACCCAAAAACGAGGTGCAAATGGAGGTGTCCTTCGAGGGAGATATGCCGCGAGTGACCGCTGTGGGCGCAGGACTTTCAGAATGAGTGCAGTCCTCGCAGTAAAACAAGGAAAACTGCCAAGGAGCTGATGACCATGGAACTGCGGGTTCTAAGATACTTTCTTACCGTGGCGCAGGAGGAAAGTTTTTCCAGGGCAGCGGAAAAGCTACATCTTTCACAACCTACCCTTTCCCGCCAACTGAAAGATTTAGAAGAAGAATTCGGCAAGCAGTTACTGATCCGTGAGCCGCGCCGCATCCTGCTTACTGAAGACGGGCAACTGTTGCGCCGTAGGGCAGAAGAAATTCTATCACTGGTGGACAAAACCACCGGAGAGCTTTTGCACAATGAAGAAATCAGCGGCGATATCCGCATCGGTGCGGGGGAATCCATCTACTTTGGCTTGATCATGAATGTCGCACAAAAATTGCGGCAAAAATATCCCGGCTTGCGCTTTCATATTGTTAGCGGTGATGGTGTCACCACCATAACGCGGCTGGAACGGGGACTTATTGACTTTGCCTTTGTCTATGGCAAGCTGGACCCGGCTAAATATCAGGAACTTCCCCTGCCCGTCCGTGACCGTTGGGTGCTGCTCTTGCGCGAGGAAGATGAACTAGCCCAAAAAGAAGTCATCCGGGCAGAGGATTTATGGCAGTCTCCGTTGCTTTTCTCCCGTCAGACTCTTTCGACCAGCACTCATGGTGATGAATTGCGCAACTGGTTGCAAAAGCCACTAGATCAATTGAAAATCACAGGTTCATACACCCTGATCTACAATGCCTCTCTGATGGTAAAAGAGTGCATGGGGTATGCCTTGTCTTTTGACGGACTCATCAATACCAACGGTACTAGTCTCTGCACCCGCCCCTTGGAACCCGCCATTTTCGCAGAACCTTCTATCGCATGGAAGAAAAATCAATTTTTTTCCAAGGCCTCTCAAGCTTTCCTTGCAGCATTGCAGGAAAAATTCAGCCCGGAATAAAGTTACTGCCCTGCACAGCTTGGCAGGACGGCTTTTGGGGTGACAATACAGGCAGGCCTGTTACAGTAGGGATAATATAATCACTGCGAAATAGCGTTGAACAGCATTATTACGCCCCAGGACAAGTCATATAATATCTGTACTGATGCTTGCTGCAAAGCGCTTGAAACACAAAGGGGTTTTGACCTTCGGTTCATAGATTGTTATAATTATAGATATTTTTTCATATAATCAGCATAGAAAGAACGAGGAAGAATATGAGTCTTGACGGCTTTTCCATGCGTCCCCTGGCTCAGGAGCTTGACGCCAAACTGGCTGGAGGGCGGATCGATAAGATTACCCAGCCAAATAAACAATCTATCATAATTTCTGTCCGCCAGCCCGGGCAGAATTATTTGCTTCATATATCAATCGCCCCGCAAAATCCATCTGCACATATCTTGATGAAATCTCTGGAAAATCCCCCGGAACCTCCATCCTTCTGCATGCTTCTGCGCAAGCATCTGGAAACAGGGCGCATCGTTTCCATAAAGCAGCACGGCCTTGACCGCCTGCTTCTCATGGAAGTTGATTCCATGGGCGGTGGCGGCAAAATCGTCACCAAGACCCTGGTGATGGAGCTGATGGGCAAGTATAGCAATATCATCTTGGTACAAGATGGTCAAATTCTCGATGCCTTGCGGAAAATCGGCACTAACAGCAGTCGGGTGCGAACAGTATTGCCCGGAGATACCTATGAGTTGCCACCGGGGCAGGATAAGCTCAATCTTTTTACTGTAAATTTGTCCGAGGTTATATCCGCCTTAAAATCACAGCCGGGAGACAGTCGCTTGGATAAAGCGCTTCTTGCCACATGTATGGGGTTTGGTCCGGTTTCTGCAAAAGAGGTTTGCTTCTCTTCTGGTTTTGTCCCCAGCATCAGATTGTCCGACCTTGAAGAAACAGATTACAACGCTGTAGAGCAGAGCATCAGAGACATTTTGTCAGCTTTGCAAAAAGACCAGAAACAACCAACATTGCTTCTTGATGCCAACAAAAAAATCCTAGCTATGGCAGCTTTCCCCTTGCATTACCTTCCAGAAGCGCAAACTGTATCATTTGACAACCTTAGCGAACTTATAGAAAAAGCAGATTTCTTATATGGTAGCTATGTGCTGCCAGACAAGGACAGATTTCAAAAATTAGTGAAAAACGAACTTCATAAAGCGGAGAACAAGCTTATAAAACTAGATGAAGAAATTGAAGAAGCGGAGAACGCGGATTTATACAGACGCCGTGGCGATAACCTCATGACTTATCAATACCAATTCAAAGACAGGGCAGATTCAGAAATAACCGTTACAGACATCTACAGCGAAGACGGCAAAACCATTACCATTCCTTTAGATCAGCGTTTTACCCTGATAGAAAATATGCAGTCTTGCTACAAGAAATATGATAAACTAAAACGAGGCAAAGAAATGCTCCAAGGGCAGAGGCATGATTGCGAGATGAGCATCAAATATCTGGAAAGCATTGAAGCGTCCCTTCAGGCTTCCTCCAGCCTGGCAGAAATTGGAGAAATCCATAACGAACTGGTAGCAGGAGGTTACCTCAGAGAAAAGCCCAAAAAGAAAAACAACGACAAGCCTTCTCAGCCCTTCCGCTTCACAGCACCAGATGGCACCGTCATACTTGTGGGAAAAAACAATTACCAAAATGATAAGCTTACCTTCAAGACAGCCAGCTTTAATGATTTATGGCTGCATACAAAAGACATTCCTGGTTCTCATGTAATCCTTCGCACAGGTGGCAAAGCCCCTTCAGACGAAACTCTGTTGTTAGCTGCCAGCCTGGCTGTGCATTTCAGCAAGGCCCGTGGCTCTTCTACTGTACCAGTAGACTACATAGATGTACGCAGAGTAAAGAAACCTTCAGGAGCGAAACCTGGCTTCGTCATATTCACGGAGCAAAACACTATTTACATAACTCCGGATGAAGAATCTTTGCTTCCGGTGCTGGCGCAGGATCCGTCGTCTCTACAATAGTTGACTAGAAAGGTGCCAAAAAGATGAAGATAAATTTGCCCCAGCTATATTTCAGCAAACTGATGCGGGCCATAGTCGAGTTTGACATGATCAAGGAAGGGGACAGAATCCTTATCGGTGTTTCCGGTGGCAAGGACAGCATTTTCCTTACCTATGCTCTAGCTATAATGAGACAAAGACTCAAGAAAAACTTCAGCCTGGCAGCCCTGACAATCAATCCCATGTTCACCTCCGACTTTGACACGAAGTCCATCAAAACTTTCTGTGAAAATCTCGATATTCCCTACGATACAGTAGATGTGGATATTGCCGGAGCCATCAAAGCGCAATCTGATAAACAGCCCTGTTTCACCTGTGCCTTCTTTCGACGCGGTGCTATGAATCACTACGCTTTGGAGCATGACATGAATAAGATTGCCTATGCGCATCATCATGATGATGCGGTAGAAACCTTTCTGATGAGTCTTTTTTATTCTGGGCAGCTGCAAACCTTCACTCCTAATACCTACCTTGACCGCACAGGCCTTACCGTCATACGCCCTTTAGTCTACTTCCGTGAGCAAGAGATCATACAGGCTATGGAATACCATGGTGTCACTCCAATTCCCTCCCCTTGTCCACATGATGGGCACACTATTCGGCAGGAGATCAAGCAGCTTATAAAAAAATTGGAACCGGATATCCCCAACCTCTATGATCATCTGGCTTCAGGCATGAGAAAAGGAGCGTTGGGCGAATTATGGCCAGCCAGCAAAAATCGTGAAGAGATGCGAGAAGTTTACTTCAGTTATATGGGGAAATAGCGCTATTTCAATTACTGGCACATGCAAAGCTGATGTAAAAAAACAATTAATCACTGAATAAAAGAGCGTCGATGTACTGAAATCAAGGATTGCAATACATCAACGCTCTTTTCGTATGCCTTCTTATGTTATCATAGACGAAAATGTTCTTGTTTTTTACAGATTTTCACGGCCAGCACCGCACTCCTCACCCTGCCTGCAAAAAAGTAAAAGATGCTTTTTTTTGCTTGTTGTCCTCAGGTATCTTTTCATAGGACATTTTTCTGCTACAACTTCCCGTGACTTTTCGTTGCTTGCGAACTAACATATAGATGCTAATACCCGACTTTGCCACGCCAAAACAGCGCGAAGCCTTATATGCCAAGGCTTCGCGCTTACTTTTTCCAAAATAATATG
>SVBX01000043.1 GCA_015058655.1 Pseudoselenomonas ruminantium | reverse complement strand
TAATTTTTTGAATCCCGACAATGATAGGGGAATCTCTGTGCCTTTTCGCCTACTCAGAGAAACTTTTCATAACAAAAGAGTATCCTCTGGTACAGCCAGTGGATGCTCTTTTATGTTATAATAAAATAAATATCATTTCCAAAGGCGGTGGCACTCATGGCAAAGGTGTTTTCCGAAGATTCGCGAGTTAAGATCCCCGCATTAGTGCATTTCACGCGGCTTGGCTATCAGTATCGGAGCTTGAATGATATCCGCCCGCAGTTGGATTTTGAAACTAATATAGATACGAAGGCGCTCCGTGAGGCCATAAACAGGCTGAATCAGATGCTGTTGGAATCTCCATTGACCGACGAGGAGTTCAAGGCAATCCTTTCGGAGCTGGCCGATATCCTGGCCAGCGATGACCTGGGGCAGGCTTTCTTTGTCCGTTTGCAGCAGGGGATAGTCTGTCGTGGTGAGACGATGCGGCTTCTGGATTTTGAACGGCCCAAGGAAAATGAATGGTCAGTGGTAACGGAACTGCCGTGCCTGGTTGACCAGTCCAGCGAAACCGGCAGTTTCCGTCCGGATATTACGGTGTTTGTCAATGGTTTGCCGTTGGCTTTCTGCGAGGTGAAGATTCCCAACAACTTAAAGGGAATGCAGGCAGAGTATGAGCGCATGAACAAGCGCATAAGCAATGCCCGGTATCGTCGCTTCCTCAATATCACCCAGCTGATGGTTTTTTCCAATAACATGGAATATGATGATACGGAAATAGTGCCTATTTCCGGGGCTTTCTACGCAACGAATGGGCGAGGCCATCTTTTCTTCAGTCATTTCCGTGAAGAGGATAAGTCCATTTATGATGCTGTGTCAGAGCTTGATCCTGATATTGAATCATACATACTGCGGGATACGAAGATGACAGTCCTCAAGGGACGTCCTGACTATGCCATGAACTGTAATCCCATGACGCCCACCAATCGGATTCTGACCTCCCTGTTCACCAAAGGGAGGTTCCTCTGGCTTCTTCATTATGGCATCACCTATGTTGAAAAAGTCAATGACAAAGGTGTCATGGAAATAGCCAAGCATCTGATGCGGTATCAGCAGTTTTTTGGCTCTAAGGCCATTGGCCGCAAAATAGATGCACTGCGGGAAGAAGATAATGTATCTTGGGCTGATAAAGGCTATACGGAGGAAGTCTGCAGGCATGAACGGAAGATGGTGGCTGAAATCATTCCGTATGAACTCATGCTGGCGCAGAAAAAACGTCATGCCCGTGGGGGCGTTATCTGGCATACACAGGGGAGTGGCAAGACTGAACTGGCTTTCTATAATGTCCACATTCTCTCTGATTATTATGCTTCGCATCATATTGTAGCCAAGTTCTACTTTATCGTAGACCGCCTTGACCTGATGCAGCAGGCAGCTGATGAGTTCCGTGCCAGGGGGCTGAAAGTGGTTGAGGTTGGTACGCGGGCAGAGTTTGCAAAAAACATTCAGAGCACCAGTGAACAGACTTTGACTGGCGGCTTGGTCATGAATGTGGTCAATATCCAGAAGTTCGGTGATGATGCCGTGACTAAGGATCCTGACTACAATGTAAGTATCCAGCGGGTTTACTTCATTGATGAAGTGCATCGCGACTATCGGGCAGAGGGTTCTTTCCTGGCGCGGCTGGTGGCTTCTGACCGCAGTGCCATAATGTTTGGCCTTACGGGTACGCCGCTTATTGGCAAGGTACGCACCAAGGATTTATTTGGCGATTATATTCACAAGTATTATTACAATCAATCCATTGCCGATGGCTACACTTTGCGTCTTATCCGTGAAGGCATCAAGACAGAATACAAACTCCAGCTCAATGCCGTATTGGACAAGCTGGATGATGAGGTTCAAAAGGGGCTTATCAAAAAGAAAGATCTGACTTGTCATGAAAACTATGTGAAGCCGTTGGTGGATTATATAGAGGAAGACTTCATAGGCTCGCGCCTGCTCCTGGGTGATCGTACCATCGGCGCCATGGTAGTGGCGGATTCCAGCCGTCAGGCCCAGGCCGTTTATGAAGAGCTTGAGGCTCGGGGGACGTTCCGCGCAGCGTTGGTGCTTTCCACTATTGGTGAGACAAAAGAAGCGCTCAAGGAAAAACGCGACGCCTTCAAGCGGGGGGAAGTGGATATCCTTGTGGTATACAATATGCTGCTGACTGGCTTTGATGCTCCCCGGCTCAAGAAACTGTACCTGGGGCGTGTCATCAAGGACCACAGCCTGCTTCAGTGCCTGACCCGCGTCAATCGCCCCTATCATAAGCTCCGTTATGGCTATGTGGTGGACTTTGCTGATATTCGCGCTGAGTTTGACAAGACAAATCAGGCTTATATGGCAGAACTCAAGGACGAGCTGGGGGATGAGTTCGAGCAGTTCTCCGGTATCTTTAAGACCAAAGAGGAAATAGAGGGCGAATTGCAGGAAATTCGGGAGAAACTCTTTTCCTTTGATACGGATAATCTGGAGAACTTCCAGCGCCAGATTTCAGCAATAGAGGATAAGGACGAAATAAGCGAGCTGAGCCATGCACTTTCTTTGTATAAAGAGCTTTACAACCTCGCCCAACTCTTCGGTTATGAGGAACTGGCAGGAAAACTTGACCGTGATAAGATACGTCTGCTTTATCAGCTGACTGAGCAAAGGCTGCAACTGCTTCGGGAAAAAGAAGCCTTGCAGGACCCGGAGGATATGGAAAGTCTGATTGAGCTGGCTACACATGATATTCATTTCTCCTTCCGCAAAGTCAGCGTGAGCGAACTGCCTTTAGCAGATGCCTTCGCCAGCAAGCGCCGTCAGACTATCAGTGAGTTTGGGCGCAATAAGGACAGGAAAGACCCGGAGTTCTTGAAACTCTGGGAGGAACTGCGGCGTATCCTAGAGGGGCACGATATCCAGCAGATGACGGTGGAGGAAATGCAGGAGCAGGATAAGAAGCTGGAAATCCTGCGGCAGAAAATGCACGACCTCAATGAGTCCAATGCAAGACTTGTTGAGCGCTATGATGGTGATGTCCGCTATATGCGCCTGCACAAGAATCTCACTCGCGGTGGGCTGATTGTCACTCAAAGCCTGACATTTGACTTTCTGCGGGAGATGAAGTCCTATATCGATGACAGTTTGCTGCACAAAGAAACTATCCTGGCCAATGAAAATTTCTTCCTGCAGACTTTGTGGAAAGAAATCAAGCAGGAACTGAGCGGCAAGCAGCCGCTTACTCCCGCCATTGTGAAGGCTATTGGCAATGAAATCAAAGAAGAATATATCCAGTAAGGAGCTTTATAATGCAATTACAATATGAAAAACAAATCATCTATGCGCTCATTGATGACCTCAAAGCCATCTGTTCCAACTATGGCTTGGGCAACAGCGGCAATGAGTACAAAATCATCACCGAGACTTTTCTCTATAAATTCCTGAACGATAAGTTCCTGGCTGGTATCAAGGAACTGCCTGATTTTCAGGGCAAGTCAACCAAAGAAATAGAGCAGCATCTGGCGGGGCTGTCAGAGGAGGATTTTGAATTCCTGATGATGGATCTGGATCCGCGCATTGCCCGTATCCCTTCGGAGGACCTTATCAGCAGCCTGTTTTCCCGCAAGGGGGAAGATGGATTCCATACGATCTTTGATAACGCCCTGCTACATATCGCCGAGGTGAATAAAGATGTGTTCTCTGTGGCTGCCGGTGCCCAAAACCGGGTGCGTCTCTTTGATACGCTGTCGAATCTCGTCACCGAGGTGGAGCGTCAGGATGATTTCTGCCGGGCCATCATCAACAAGCTAAATGCCCAGAGCTTCGATGCCGTATTCCAGCAGAAGTATGATTTCTATGCGGATATCTTCGAGTATCTCATCAAGGACTACAACAAGGACAGCGGACAGTACGCCGAGTATTATACGCCCCATTCCATTGCCCAGATTATCGCAAGAATCATTGCCCCGGAGGGAGCGCAGAATGTCAGCATCTATGACCCGGCAGCCGGTTCCGGCACGCTGGTATTGACTCTGGCCGAGCAGATAGGGGAGGAGAACTGCACTGTCTACACCCAGGATATCAGCCAGAAGTCCAATGAAGTCCTGCGGCTGAACCTTATCCTCAACAATCTGGTAGACAGCCTGCCTCATGTCATACAGGATGACACCTTGGTTCGCCCCCGGCATCTGGCAGCTGATGGCAAGAGCATCGAGAAGTTTGATTATATAGTCAGCAATCCTCCCTTCAACACCGATTTCAGCGAGACACGCAATCAGCTGGCGGGCGATGGCTACAAGAAGCGCTTTTTCGCCGGTGTCCCCAATATCCCCAACAAGAAAAAGGAAAGCATGGCAATCTATCAGATGTTCCTGCAGCATATCATTGTCAGCATGAAGGAGGGCGAGGGCAAGGCGGCTATCGTGGTGCCCACAGGCTTCCTCACGGCGGCTACCGGTATTCCCTACAAGATACGCCAGCACATCGTCAAGCATAAACTTCTGCGGGGCGTTGTCTCCATGCCCAGCAATATCTTTGCCAACACCGGCACCAATGTTTCCGTGGTGTTCCTGGATGCTGCAGGGACAGAAGATGAAAAAGTCCTGCTGGTAGATGCGTCAAACATGGGCGAGAAGGTCAAGCTGGAAGGTACAAAGAATCAGCGCACCTATCTGAGCATCGAGGAAATGGACAAGATTGTCGCTACCATGAACGAGAGGCAGGAAATAGACGATTTCAGCGTCCTCGTCAGCCTCAAAGACATTGAGCAGAAGAAATGCTCTTTCTCTGCAGGACAGTATTTCAAGGTTAAGATTGAATATGTTGACCTGACCCCGGAAGAATTCCAGCAGAAAATGACGGAATATGAGCAGCAGCTTAAAGCATACTTCGATGAGGGGCATAAGCTTGAAGAAGAAATCCTGAAGGGGCTGGGGGACTTGGTTTATGATTGATATACACAAATTGCAATGGTACTATGACAATGATAAGGTGTTTATTACTGCCCATGCTGCAGAGAGGTTTAGGCAAAGGGGAATAAAAGTCAAGGACATTCGCAACGCTGTGAAAACTGGTGAAATTATTGAGCAATACCCAGATGACTATCCCTATCCTTCCTGTTTACTGATGGGAGTGCCTGTAAAGGCACAACCTTTGCATGTTGTTATGAGTGATGAGGGAAATGCCAGTCGAATAATAACGGCATATTTTCCTGATGCAGATAAATGGGAATCTGACTTGAAAACAAGAAAGGTGTGACAGATTATGAATTGCTTGTTATGTAAATCAGGTGATATGATTCCTGCAACGGAAAGTTATTTTGCCAAGGTGAATGACGGCTATGTGATTATTGAAAACGTGCCCTGCTATAAATGTGAGCAATGCGGTGAAGTAGTATATTCTGCTGCGGTGATGGAAAAGATTGAGGATTTATTGGACCATCTTGAAAAGATTGCCAGCAAAATCTTTATTGTGGATTATTCGGAGGCGGCGTGAAAAGCGATATGAGTAAAATTCCTATACGAGAATACTTGGATTTATATGGGGATGGTATTCATGGGACACCAGAATATGCAGATGATGGTGAATATTATTTTATTAATGGCAATAATATAAAAGATGGAAAAATTAATATAGATGATAATACTTTGAAGGTAAGTAGAAGCGAATATGAAAAGATTAAGCGTCCGCTGAGTGATAATAGTTTATTGATGTCTATTAATGGAACATTGGGGAATATTGGCGTTTATAATGGAGAAAAAATAGCGTTAGGGAAAAGTGCGTGCTTCTTAAATGTTAAGGAGGATTGTAATAAGTATTTTGTAAAATATTTATTAAGCACAAAAGAATTTCAAAAATATATTATGCTTGTTGCACATGGTTCTACAATTAAGAATTTAGCACCAAGTCAAATTGCTGATTATGTTCCAGAATTGCCAGATGATATAGATGTTGATAGAGTTGCAATGTTGCTAAAAAGCATTGATGATAAAATAGAAAGTAATAAGCAAATTGTTAATACTCTTGAGAAGATGGCAAAGACCCTCTACGACTATTGGTTCGTCCAATTCGACTTCCCTGATTCCAATGGCCACCCCTACAAAACCAGCGGTGGCAAAATGGAATGGAACGAAACCCTGTCACGAGAAATACCGGTGGGGTGGGAAGTTGGGCAGGTGAGTGATTTAGGTGAAGTAGTAGCGGGCGGCACACCTAGCACGGAATATCCGGAGTATTTTGCATCAGATGGGATTGCGTGGATTACACCGAAAGATATGTCATTATTAGATGGGAAGTATATTTTTCATGGAGCAACGGACATATCTGAAGAAGGATTGAAAAATAGTTCGGCAAAGCTAATGCCGGCAGGTTCTGTAGTATATACCACTAGAGCACCTATTGGATATGTTGCAATCGCTGGAAATGATGTATGCACCAATCAGGGCTTCAAATCAGTGGTGCCGAAAAAAGAATTTGGTACGGAGTTTGTTTATTACACATTGAAGTCATTAGAAGTACATTTCAAAAATGTTGGCAATGGTTCTACCTTTAGTGAAGTATCCAAGGAAACTTTTTCAACGGTTCCTATATGTATTCCGCCAAGAAAGATAATAAGTTATTTCATGGATACTGTTGATAGGTTAAGTGATATGCAAAAGAAGACGCAGTTGGAAAATAGAAAGCTTATTGCTCTTCGCGACTTTCTTCTTCCAATGCTGATGAATGGCCAGGTTACTTTTATATAGTATCGATTTACTTAGTAGTATTATATGAATACGTATTGTATAATATGTTAGCACTATTAGTGTCTGCAATGCTGATGACTTTTGAAAGGGGTGGACTTTATGGAGTTGGATAAAAAAGAAGTGCTATTTAAGGAGATAGATTTACTCCAAGCATGTATTACACGAATGGCCAATAACTCTTTTGAAATAAAAAAGTGGACAGTTGGATTGATTGCGGTTTTATCAGGATTGATAAAGGTAAATTCATCGTTAAAGGAATATGTGTGTTTGTTTTTGCTGATAGTTATTGTTTTTTGGGGATTGGATGCATACTTTTTACATATTGAAAGACGATATAGAAAAAAGTATAATGATGTTATATGGAATAGGACTCATGACAATATGGAAAAGGTATTCAATTTGAGCCCAGTGGGAGAACATGATTTTAAAGATTATAAGGAATCATTTCTTTCTAAGACATTGGTTCCGTTTTATGGTGCGTTGTTGTTGTTTGTTGGAATTGTGTGGTTTATTTAAGAAGGGGCGATGAAATGGCAAAAAAGATATTTGTTTCATATAAGTATGCAGATGATAATGTATATCAAGATGAAAGGCTTGATGCTATAAACCTTGGTTGGGGGTATCAAGCAGTTACGCCTAGAAGTTATCTTAATGAGTTGAGTAATATATTAAAAGATTATGCGATAGAAAAATGGGAGCAGGATGATGAAGATTTAAGTCAATTTAAAGATGAAACGATAAAAACTCACTTAAAAGATAAAATTTATGATAGTTCATTGACTATTGTTCTAATATCTCCAGGAATGAATAATGGGACAGCAGAGTCGGATCAGTGGATTCCTTGGGAAGTGTCATATTCACTACGGGAAAGTACAAGAAATGGAATTACAAGTCATATGAATGCTATGCTGGCTGTGGTGTTGCCAGATGTATTGGGTAGTTATGATTACTGTATCGAGAAAAAGATCTTATGTGATGTTCAAACGTTGAAATTTAGCAGTTCGTTTTGTTTCAATATTATAGGCGATAATTTTTTTAATAAAAAGGAACCAGATTCTTATAAATGTAATTTGTGTGGTAATAAACATTACCGTGGGCCAGATAATCATTATTTTGCTTACGTGAAATGGGATGATTTTAAAAATGACTTTGAAACATACATTAATCGAGCGTATGAGCATCAAGAAAGAGCCGATGAGTATAACATAGTGAAGACAGTGGGATAATCTTTTATTGAGTATGTCGATTGAGTCTTGCAATGTACTATATGTTCGGTTACAATCTAGTTAGAGGTGATGATACTATGTATAGAATCAAACCATGGGAAGAATTGACCATACAGGATGACTATATGTTCAAGCTCATCATGAGCCGGAAGCGAATTTGCAAGAAGATGTTGGAGAAGCTCCTGCAGATACCTATTCGTGATATCAAGTATATAGATGAAGAAAAATCAGTGAAGGCACGCTATGAAAGCAAAGGCGTGCGGCTGGATGTCTATGTCGAGGATGACCAGAATACAGTTTATGACATCGAGATGCAGGTGCGTCAACCTGAGGGGGATGGCCTCTTCAAGCGTACACGCTACTATCAGTCCATGATTGATGCTGACCTGCTTGCTATGGGCACCGACTATGACGCATTGAATCCCTGCATTATCATATTTATTTGTCCTTTTGATGCCTTCGGACAGGACAGGCACATCTATACCTTTAATAACTACTGCGAACAGGACAAGAATTTGCCATTAGGTGATGGAGCTGCCAAAATTTTCCTGAACACCAAGGGCACGGCAGATGATGTTCCGTCAGATGTCCGGGCGTTTCTTGATTATGTTGACGGCAGAATCAATGATGATGCCTTTGTGCAGGAGATTGACCAGGAAATTCGCGAGGTTAAAAAGATTGAGAATGAGAGGGTGAGTTACATGACCTTAGCTATGAAGATGATGGAGGAGCGCAAGGAAGGACGCAAGGAAGGACATAAAGAAGGCGTTGCCTCGGTAGCAATCGGCATGTTGAAGCTGAAGTTATCGCTGGATGTAATTCAGGCAGCTACAGAGCTCCCTCTAGAGACGATCAAGAAGCTTGCGATAGAGAACAACATATCTTATGAGTGAAATGCAGAGCCCGCCAATTATGGCGGGTTTTCTTAATCTCTGTGTTTACAATAACCTGAAGTTATAGTAAAATGAAACGGACTGAATGAACAACACTTATATAGATGATAGACATGAGATGTATGGGGGATTTCTCTATGGAGTTTCGGCAACTGGAGTATTTTTGCACCATCAGCGAGCTGGAAAACTTCACCCGCACGGCGGAGGTGCTGCATGTATCTCAGCCCTCTGTCACCAAGGCTATCAAGGCTTTGGAGTCAGAACTGGGGGTGGTGCTTATAGACCGCAGCCAGAAGCGGGCAACCTTGACGGAAGAAGGGAAGGTGTTCCTGCTTCACGCCCAGAAGATAATGCAGGATGCGGAAACCGCCCGGCGGGATATGCAGAGGTTTCGTAAGGATATGCATGAGACGCTGCGCTTTGGCATACCGCCCATGGTGGAGGCTTATCTGTTCCCGGATTTCTTCACTAAGTTTCGGCGGGCTTTTCCTGATGTCACCTTGGATGTGCAGGAGTTTGCCGATTCTGAAGAAGTGAGGAGCCGTGCAGACTTGGGAGAACTTGATTTTGGCATTATCCTGGGCGGCGCTGCTGAGAGTGACCATGA
Organism: Pseudoselenomonas ruminantium; assembly: GCA_015058655.1. Classification (GTDB taxonomy): domain Bacteria; phylum Bacillota; class Negativicutes; order Selenomonadales; family Selenomonadaceae; genus Selenomonas_B; species Selenomonas_B ruminantium_C. The sequence continues at coordinate 4,500 of SVBX01000043.1, read as the reverse complement.
ACTGCGCATCATGGAGGATTCCATGAGTGTTTGCCTGCACCCAGAGCATCCTCTGGCTGGGAAAAGGGTTATTGCCATCGAGGACCTGGCTGAGGAAAAGTTCATCATGCAGCAGCCACGCACCTATCAGCATAGGGAAGTGTATGCCCGTTGCCATGAGGCTGGCTTTGTGCCGGAACTGCTGCTCTGTACTTCCCAGCTGAAAACTATCAAGCAGTTGGTAGCCAACAGGGAAGGGATTTCCATTCTGCCGGATTTTGTCACCCGCATGGAAAGCATCTTTGTGCGGCGTCCCCTTTCTCCTGAGCTGGAGGTGGTGGTGTCCCTTTACTGGGGGCAGCAGCGCTGCCTGTCGGCGGTGGACAATCGCCTGACGGATTTCATGCGGGAATACACCGCCACGGATGAGTTCAAGCAAAGGTTTTTGCAGGCTTGAAGGGAGCAAGGCATAATTGCAGCTTAAACGATTGGAGGCATATGGATTCAAGTCCTTTGCCGATAAGATAACCATAGATTTTGACTCTGGCATTACGGCTATCGTAGGGCCGAATGGCAGTGGCAAGAGCAATATCACCGATGCCATACGCTGGGTGCTGGGTGAGCAGAATGTCCGCAATCTGCGCGGGGCCAGGGCTGAGGACATCATCTTCACGGGCTCTGCCGCCAGAAAGCCCCTGGGGCTGGCAGAGGTGTCCTTGTTCTTTGCCAATGATGGCACTTTGCCCGTTGATTTCCGTGAAGTGGTGGTGACCCGCAGGCTGTACCGCAGCGGGGAGAGCGAATTCTATATCAACCGTGCCCGTTGCCGTCTGAAGGATATCTACAACCTCTTTGCCGATACTGGTATCGGCCATGACGGCATGAGCATCATCGGTCAGAACCGCATCGATGATATCCTGAACAGCAAGCCGGAGGAAAGGCGCCTGTTCTTCGAGGAAACGGCAGGCATCACCAAGTACCGCTCCCGTAAGCGGGAGACGGTGCGTCGCTTGACGGATACGGAAAACAATCTGGTGCGCGTGCAGGACATTATCCGGGAAATTGAGAATCAGCTGGAACCCTTGGCCCGTCAGGCAGAGCGCACCCGCATCTATAATGGTCTGGCGGAGGAACAGAAGAAATGCCGCCTGACCCAGCTGGCCCTTGATTACCAGCGGGAAAGCCAGCGCTACGGCGAAAATGAGCAGAAACTCCAAAAGAAGCGGGAGGAAGCCCTCACGGCCGAGGCTGAGGTCAACAAGGCCGAGGCCCGCCGCCAGGAACTGGGCAAAAAGCTCATCGAGCTGGAAAAGACCATGCAGGAGCAGGCGGGCAAGAGCGAAAGGCTCCGCCAGAACATCGAGGCTGCCAGCCGTGAGGTGGCGGCACTGGAGGAAAGGCAGGAGCAGAGTGAAGCCACCAAGGAGCGGATCCTCGCCCGCCGCCAGGAACTCAGCAGCCTGCAGGCTCAGCATGTGGCAGAGCTGGCAGGCCTGGCTGCCGAGGAAAAGCAGAAGCAGGCAGACTTCCAGCTGGCAGGGGAACTTTTGCAGAAGGAGCGGGAGCGGGCTGCAACCTACAAGGGTACCATCGCTGCCCGCCAGCATGAGTTGAACGCAGCCCGCGAAGGACTGAATATAGCCCAAAGGAAGCTCACTTCTGCCCAGCAGGAATGTGCCATGCTGGAGCGCATGCAGCAGGCCTATGAGGGCTTTGGCAAGGCTCCCAAGGCGGTGCTGAAAGCCCGTGAGCCCTGGCGCAAGGGCGTGGCCGGTGCCGTGGCAGAGCTTATGGAGGTGCCTGCGGAGTATGTCACCGCCATCGAGGTAGCCTTGGGGTCTGCCCAGCAGAATCTGGTCACCAGGGATACTGACACTGCTAAGGCAGCTATTGCCTTCCTGAAACAGCAGCGTCTGGGGCGGGCCACCTTCCTGCCCCTTTCCACCATTGTCCAGCGTACAGTGCCGGACTTGCAGGTGGCAGGGGAGCCGGGGGTGCTGGACTGGGCCAGCCGTTTGGTGAAAGTACCTGCTGAGTACGGCAAGGTGGCAGACTTCCTGCTGGCCCGTACGCTGGTGGTAGATAACCTAGACCATGCCCTGGCCCTGGCCCGGAAGCATAATCAGAAATTGCGTCTGGTGACCCTCACAGGCGAGCTTATCAATCCCGGCGGCTCCCTCTCTGGTGGTGGCAGAGGCCATCAGGAAGCGGGCTTCCTCAACCGCAGTGCTGAGATTGAGGCCCTGCAGGGGAAAATCAGCGAGGGCAAGGCCAAAGTGGCAGAGGCGGAGAACAAACTCGCATCTGCCCAGAAAATGCTGGAAGAAGCCCGGCAGGATGCCGAGGAACTGGCCAGCCTTATCCACGAGAGGGAAATCAAGCAAGCGGTGCTGAAGCAGGAAGCCCTGCGAGCTGGTGAGCGGCTGGAAAGCTGCCGCCAGGAAAAGGCCCGGGGGGAAAAGGCTCTCAAGGACAATGAGCAGGAGGAAAAGGAACTCCTGGCAGGCGCAGCCGCCAGCCTTCAGCGCCTGCAGGAAATAGAGGCACAGCAGAAGATTTGGCAGGAGTCCTATGACGAAAGCCAGGAGCAGCACGAAAGCCTGTACAAGCAGCGCATGGATTCCTTGGAGGAAAGCCAGAAACTGGAGCAGGAGGCTCATAAGGCGAACCGCATCAGGCAGCAGATACAGGAAGAAATCCACAAGTTGGAGCTTGCGGGTGCCAAGCTGGAAATGGCGTTGGGGGAGTGGAAGGAAAATCTCTTCAGCGAGTATGGCCTGACCCCCGAAAGGGCATCAGAGGAGGCCTTGGATATGGAGCCTGCCCTGCTCAAAAGCAGGCTACACGAACTGAATGAGCAAATCAAGGCTTTGGGCCCTGTTAACCCCAACGCACTGGAGGAGCATGAGGAACTGTCCAAGCGCCATGGCTTTATGGAGAAGCAGTCCAATGACCTGATAGAAGCCAAGGAGAATCTGGAAAAGATTCTTGCGGAAATGGATGAGGCCATGTCCAAGCAATTCACGGAGGCCTTTGCTCAGATACAGGTTTATTTCCGAGAAATCTTCGTGCGGCTCTTTGGGGGCGGTGAGGCAGAATTGAAGCTCACGGATAATGAGGATGTGCTGAACGCCGGTGTGGAGATTCTGGTGACCCTGCCCCAGAAAAAGCGGCAGAACCTCTCTGCCCTGTCCGGTGGGGAAAGGGCACTGACAGTCATTGCCTTGCTCTTTTCCTTCCTCAAGTACAGGCCCTCGCCCTTCTCGGTGCTGGATGAGATTGACGCGCCTCTGGATGAGGCCAATGTGGTGCGTTTCGGCACTTTCCTGCGGGAATTTGCCGAGGAGACCCAGTTTATCGTGGTCACTCACCGCAAGGGCACCATGGAGGCCGTGGACACCATGTATGGCGTGACCATTGAGGATGCGGGCGTTTCCCGCATCCTGTCGGTAAAACTGGATGAATTGGTTGATTGAAGCAAAGGAGAAATAGATGGGATTTTTTGACAAGCTGAAAAAGGGCCTGAACAAGACACGCGAGAATCTTACCAACAAGATTGAAAAACTGGTGCTGGGTTATGCAGATATAGATGATGATTTGCTGGACGAGCTGGAAGAAACCCTCATTATGGCAGATGTGGGAGTGAAGACCACAGATAAGCTCATGGCAGCGGTGAGAAAAGGCATCAAGAAAAAGGAAATCAATGGCCCGGAGGATTTGAAGCCCTTCCTGCAGAAGGAGATTGCTGCCATCCTCACGGCGGGGGAGGAGAACGACACTACCCGCACCGCCAAGGAAGGCCCCACGGTGCTCCTGACCATCGGTGTCAATGGTGCAGGCAAGACCACCACCATCGGCAAGCTCAGCGCCTATTACAAGGGGCAGGGCAAGAGCGTCATGCTGGCGGCGGCAGATACCTTCAGGGCGGCTGCTATCGACCAGCTGGAAGTCTGGGGTGAGCGCACAGGAGCCAGGGTCATCAAGCACGAGGAAGGCTCCGATCCTGCCGCCGTGGCCTATGATGCCGTGCAGGCAGCCAAGGCCAGGGGTATTGATGTGCTGATCATCGACACTGCCGGGCGCCTTCAGACCAAGTCCAACCTGATGCAGGAATTGGAGAAAATCAATCGCGTCATTGGCCGTGAGATTCCCGGCGCTCCCCATGAGACTCTGCTGGTACTGGATGCCACCACGGGCCAGAACGCCATCAGCCAGGCCCAGCTTTTCACCAAGGCCGCACCGATTTCCGGCGTGGTGCTCACCAAGCTGGATGGTACTGCCAAGGGCGGCGTGGTCATCGGCATCAAGGCCGAGCTTTCCATGCCTGTGAAATGGATTGGCGTGGGCGAGGGTGTGGAAGACCTGCGTCCCTTCGTGGCCGAGGATTTTGCCAAGGCGCTGTTTGAGGGATAAGATAACACGGAAAAAGGACATTCCTTGCAAGTTTGCTTATGTGTGATAAAGAAGCAATAGAAGTGCAAAAAATTTTGCCGTTCCTATCCGACACTTGGCCATTGTGTC
>SVBX01000008.1 GCA_015058655.1 Pseudoselenomonas ruminantium | reverse complement strand
CGCCTTGAGACGCTGGCCTGTATTAACCCCTTATAGGGGCGAGCAAACCACCCGTTGGACGGGTGGTTCTGATTGTCCTTCTGCCGTGTACGGGAAGGATTTCTGTCAATGGGCATAGAATGACCTATTAATTAGGAATGTTTTGCCTGTGGTAAAACTTGAACTATTGCGTTATAATGAAATAGTGCAATTCAACTTGGGGAGTTTTTAGTTATGCCTATAGATCTTACCATGCCCAGCGGATTCCACAGCATCTTGTCCACCATTACGGTACTGGATGCTTTCGATATCCTGGTTGTGGCAATTATCCTTTATAAAGTGTATGAGATGCTCCAGGACACGCGGGCTATCACCCTGGTGAAGGGCGTGCTGGTGCTTCTGGGCCTTACCATAGTTTGCAGCTGGCTTGACCTGCATGTGATTTCCTGGCTATTGCAAAAGAGCGTCACCCTGCTCTTCGTGGCGTTGCCCATAGTTTTTCAGCCTGAGCTCAGGCGGGCGCTGGAACATCTGGGGCAGGGCAAGTTCCTGGGACCTTCTGTCATGCTGGACGACAACGAAGCCCGCTCGGTGGTGAATGAGCTGGCTAAGGCGGTGAAGGTGCTTTCTACCAATAAGATAGGGGCACTGCTGGTCATCGAGCGGGACATGGGGCTCAATGATATCAGTGCTACGGGCATTCAGATTGACGGATTGATTACCTCGGATTTCCTGATGAATGTCTTTATACCCAACACGCCGCTGCATGACGGGGCGGCAGTGATCAGGGGCAAAAGGCTCATCGCAGCTGGCTGCCTGCTCCCCCTGACAGAGAACAGGGGCTTATCCACGGAACTTGGCACCAGGCATAGGGCGGCTATCGGCCTTTCGGAGCAGTGCGATGCCCTGGTGGTAGTGGTCAGCGAGGAAACAGGGACAATTTCTGTGGCAGAGAATGGCCATATTATGCGCCATCTGGATATGGACAGGCTCAAGACGGTGCTGCGGCCGGCTTTCGTGGCTCCGGAGACTGGCTTCAAGGATATGATCAGAAATTGGAGGAATAAGTCATGATTGGACGCTTGCAAAACCTGGTGCGGCGCAATCTGGCTGCCAAGATCCTTTGTTTCTTAGTGGCGCTTGTGCTTTGGGGCTATGTGATGAATGACCAGAATCCTTCCATCGAAGGAACTTTTTCTGTGCCATTGACGATAATGAACGCCCCGGAGGGCTACAAGGTATCTCAGGAAACCGGCGCCGTGAAGCTGAAGGTGAGAGGCCCTCGTTCCATGTTCGTGAATGCCAGCGAGGCGGATTTCAGCGCCTATGTGGATTTGGAGAATGCCAGCAACGGCAGGAAGGCATACCGGGTTCACACGAATATGCCCCAGGGATTCGAACTGGTGGAAATACAGCCTGATGCAGTAGAGGTGACCCTAGACAGGATCGAGAGCAGGGAGTTCCGAGCAGAGCTCATCGTTACCGGAGCTACAGCTCCCGGCACGACAGTGGCGAAGGTGACTCAGACGGTCGCCGTGGTGAGCGTGGAGGGGCCGAAGTCTCTGCTTGACGAAGTGAACCGGGTCATAGGCTATGTTGGCCTTTCGGGCAATGGGACAGATTTCAGCCTGCAGGTGCCTCTTACTCCCATCAACATTGATGGCAGAGAGGTCAGCGGGGTGACTGTGCGTCCCTCGTCTGTGCAGGCAGATGTGCAGCTGGCCAGGGGACTTACCAAAAAAGTGGTGACTATCAAGGCCATAACCATGGGAGCCCTGCCCAAGGGATTGGTCATGTCGGGGGTGAAGGTTGACCCTGTCAAGATAGAGATAGCAGGGACGGATGAAGATCTTTCTAAGATCACTTCGGTGGAAACTGAGGAGATAGATCTGAGCACGGCGGATAAGTCAACCAGCCGCAAGGTGATGCTGAAGCTGCCGGAGGGGGTCACTGTTACCAACAAGGAAGTTACAGTATATCTGGAAATCAAGAAGTCAGAAGCCAAGGAACCATAATGGTCAGATAGTGGAGTGAAGAAATTGCTTAGAATCAAGAATATGCAGGTGCCTCTTGCAGAGGAGGCTGACCTGTCAATCCTTGTGGCTAGGCGTCTTGGATTACCACCCCAGGCAGTGCTTGGGGTGGTAATTGTGCGTAAAGCCATAGATGCCCGCCGCTACCGTGGTGCGCCTGTCTATTTCACCTATATGCTGGAGGTGGATGTGGCGCCTGCGCATGAGAAGAAACTGAGGGGCAAGCTGAAAAAGGACAAGAATCTGGAAATAATCGTGCCGCAGCCGAAGCAGGAGAGGCGCTTCCCTGCGCCTGGGCAGGGAGAATTGCCTCCTGTGGTAGTTGGCTTCGGGCCTGCGGGGATGTTTGCGGCGCTCATTTTGGCCAGGGCGGGCTATCGCCCGTTGGTGCTGGAGCGTGGGCAGGATGTGGATACCCGCACCGATGACATAGAGTCTTTCTGGCAGGGTGGCAGGCTGAAGCTTCAGTCCAATGTGCAGTTTGGCGAAGGCGGTGCGGGAACTTTCTCGGATGGCAAGCTGACTACTCGCATCAATGACCCGCTGATGGGGGAGATTATCGAGACCTTCATAGGTGCCGGAGCGCCGGAAGAAATCCGTTATCTGCATAAGCCCCATATCGGCACGGACTTGCTGCGCGGCATTGTGAAAAATATCCGCCAGGAAATAATAGCTCTGGGTGGAGAGGTGCGTTTCGGCTCTCAGGTGACGGATATCGAAGTCAGCCCTGAGGGAAGGCTTTCTGCCTTGATTGTGGAAGGGGAGTGCCGCATTCCCTGCAAGGAAGCTTTTTTTGGCATTGGCCACTCTGCCCGGGATACTTATCGCATGCTGCTGTCCCGTGGCTTGAAGATGGAAGCCAAGCCTTTTGCCATGGGGGTGCGTATCGAGCATCCCCAGGAATTCATCGATAGGGCCCAGTACGGGGAGGATGCGGGACATCCTCGACTGCCGGTGGCGGATTATGCCTTGACCTATAAGGACCCGGTGACGGGGCGGGGCGCCTATTCCTTCTGCATGTGTCCCGGAGGCCTGGTGGTAGCGGCAACCTCGGAAAGCGAGGGCGTGGTAACCAATGGCATGAGCAATTTCGCCCGTGATTCCGGCATTGCCAACAGTGCGCTCCTGGTGCAGGTAGGACCGGAAGATTTTGGCAGGGAAGTGCTTTCCGGCATGGAACTGCAGGAAAAGCTTGAGCATCTGGCTTTTGACCTGGGGGGAAGGAACTACTGTGCGCCGGTGCAGACAGTGGGAGATTTTCTGTCAGGTACTTCAGGTTCTAGGGACTTTTTGACACAACCCACCTATCGTCCGGGAGTCAAAATCGCTGACCTGCATGAATGCTTGCCTGAGTTTATGACTAAGACCCTGGCGGGCGCGTTGCCCTGGTTCGACAGGAAAATACCCGGGTTTGCCGATGCCGGGGCGGTGATGACGGGGATAGAGTCCCGTTCTTCTGCCCCTTGCCGCATTGTGCGTGACAGGGACAATATGATGGCTGAGGGAACAGCTGGACTTTACCCCATAGGGGAAGGGGCAGGCTATGCCGGAGGCATTATGAGCGCCGCAGTGGATGGCATGAAAGCTGCCCTTGCATTTTTGGGCGCTCATGTGGCATACTAATTAGGGGTTACGATTGAAGATATAGGGGGATTTTATTATGGCAAGACTTTTTGGCACGGATGGTGTCCGGGGCGAGGCTAATGTGACTCTGCTGCCGGAGATGGCTTATCGTCTGGGACGCGCTGCTACGCTTTATTTCGGCAAGGACAGCGAGGAGGAGCAGCCGCTCATCATCATTGGCCGTGACACCCGTCTCTCTGGGGAAATGCTGGAGGCAGCTCTGGTGGCAGGCATCTGCTCTGCTGGCGGCCGTGCCATGCTGGCAGGAGTCATTCCCACGCCGGCCATTGCGTATCTGGCTCGCAAGCATCGCGCCAAGGCAGGCATCGTGATTTCTGCCTCCCATAATCCTTTCCATGACAATGGCATCAAGTTTTTCGGCGGTGACGGTTACAAGCTGCCTGATTCTGTAGAAGACGAGCTGGAGGCCATTGTCCATCAGCTGGAGGAAAATGATGATTTGCCCCGTGCCAAGGGCAGCCGTATCGGCCATCTGGAGGCTCGCAAGGATCTCCTGAACCAGTATATTGATTTCGTTCTCAGCACCTGCGAGGAGCGCTTGGACGGCATGAAGGTGGTGCTGGATTGCGCCAATGGCGCTTCCTATGAGGCCATGCCGCAAATCTTGCGTCAGCTGGGAGCCAGAGTGAAGGTCATCCATGCCCTGCCCAACGGCATCAACATCAATGATGGCTGCGGCTCTACCCATATGGAATCCCTGCAGAAGGCTGTATTAGAGTTTGGGGCAGATCTGGGCATTGCCAATGACGGCGATGCTGACCGCTGCCTCTGCGTGGATGAGAAGGGCGAGATCATCGATGGCGACCACATCCTCGTCATGTGCGCTACGGATATGATCAAGTCCGGCACGCTTCCTTACAAGACTGTAGTCACCACGGTCATGGCCAATATCGGCTTCCACAAGGCCATCAAAGCCGCTGGCGGCAGAGCGGAAATCACTAAGGTGGGCGACCGCTATGTGCTGGAAAATATGCTGAAGAATGGCTACAAGATTGGTGGCGAGCAGTCCGGGCATATCATCTTCACGGAATACACCACCACTGGTGACGGCCTCATTACCGCCCTGCAGGTGCTGAAATCCCTGAAGCGCAGCGGCCGCAAGGCTTCTGAGCTGACCGCCCTCATGACTACCTATCCTCAGCTGCTGCTGAATGTGAAGGTGGCTACGAAGGATGGCTGGGAAGAAAACGAGAATATCAAGGCTGCCATTGCTGCAGGCGAGGCAGAGCTGGGGTCTGAAGGCCGCATCCTCGTGCGTCCCTCCGGTACGGAGCCTCTGATCCGCGTCATGGCTGAAGGCCCGGATCAGGCTCAGCTTGATGTCATCTGCAACCGCATTGCCGATGTGGTGAAGGCGGAGCAGGGTTGATGGACAAATCGGCCTTGGTCCTTATAAGTTTTGGGGTGGCTGGCCATGAGGCCCGGGCTAAGGGCCTTGATAAGCTGGCTGCAGAACTGCATGATAGCCTGCCGGGAATGGAAATCCGGCAGGCCTACACCTCTGCTTTCATCAGGAAAAAACTGATGAAAGACGGAGTGATTGTCCCCGCTCTGTCTGAATGCCTGGAGGAATTGAGGAAAGAGTGCTTTTTAAGAGTATTCCTTCAGCCTACCCATTTCACTCCGGGGGAGGAGTATAGCCATAAGGTGATAGAAGTTGCGGAGGATTTTTCTGGCAGCTTTGAACTGCTGAGAGTCGGCGAGCCCCTGTTCTTCAGGGATGATCCGGGGCAGGATGACTTTGAGGCAGGCCTGATGGCGGCGTTTTCTGCTCATCGGCTTGCAGAGGAAGAGGAAATGGTGCTGCTGGGACACGGATCCCCCCATCAGCATAATCCTGTGTATGAGAAACTGCAGGAGCGGGCTGACAGACAAGGGCTGCCTGTTCACATAGGCGTGGTGGAAGAAAGCGATACCCCAAACTTTGATATGGTACTGAAGCGTTTGCAGGAGAAAGGGGTCAGGAAAATATTGCTGGCCCCTTTGCTTCTTTCCGGTGGCATGCATGTCCATGAGGATATGGCAGGGGAGGGGGCTGGCTCCTGGCTTTCCCGCCTAAGGGCAAGTGGCTTTGAGGTGCGGGCTGAACTCAAAGGCTTAGCTGAGTGCCCTGCATTTCGCAAGCTGTATATCAACAAGGCCGTGTCTTTAGTGGAGGGCGAATAGCCCATATTTATAAGTTATATTCGCATAAAATATTTTGATATTTCCCCTGATTGTTGTATAATACACAAATGAGAATTTCTATGTTTTTATCCAAATACATTACTTAATGAGGTGATTTCATGTCACAACCGGTTACGACGAACCCTTTCATCATCATGCTCATCAACATGACGGTGGTGTTCCTGGTTCTGATCGCCCTGGGCCTAGTCATCAATTTGATCCACTATGTGGATCCTACCAAGCCCAAGGCAAAGAAAGAAGAGGCTCCTGCACCGGCGCCTGCGCCTGCACCTGTGGTGAAAGCAGCACCTGAGCCTGTGAAGGAAGAGGGCCTTACCCCCGAGGTAGTGGCAGTCATTGCAGCTGCAGTGGCCAGCCTGGGCTACGGCCCCGGAGCCGTCAAGGCCATCAGGCCCATTGAACGCAACGGCTGGAAGCAGTCCGGGCGCACCATGGGCATGGACCGCAGCGTTTGAGCAGGGAGGGATATAGATGGAATTATTCAATGCATTCATAGTCTCCCTGCAGTCCGTCTGGACGGGGAGCGGCTTCTCGGCCTTTACCATGGGCCACGCCATCATGATTGCCGTGGGCCTTGTGCTCCTGTATATGGCATTCGTCAAGGAATTTGAGCCTCTGCTTTTGGGGCCTATCGCTTTTGGCTGTATCCTGGCCAACTTCCCCGGCACGGGCTTTCTGGAAGAACCCGGCCTCATGCAGGCTATTCACTACGGCATTGCCAATGAGATTTTCCCGCCGCTGATCTTCTTGGGCATCGGCGCCATGACGGACTTTGGCCCGCTCCTGGCCCGTCCTTCGGTGCTCCTCTTGGGTGCTGCTGCCCAGATTGGCGTGTTCGTGGCTCTGGTGGGAGCCATGCTCCTGGGCTTCAATGTGCAGGAGGCCGGCGCTATCGGCATCATCGGCGGCGCTGACGGCCCTACAGCCATTTACCTGTCCATTCAGATGGCTCCGCACCTTCTCGGCGCTATCGCCGTGGCAGCTTATTCCTATATGTCTCTGGTGCCGCTGATCCAGCCGCCTATCATGAAACTCTTGACCTCCCAGAAAGAGCGTGAGGTGCAGATGGATCAGCTGCGTCCAGTCACCAAGTTCGAGCGGGTGATGTTCCCCATCGTGGCCACCATCCTCATCAGTTTGCTCCTGCCGCCTATCGCAGCTCTCTTGGGCATGCTGATGCTGGGCAACCTGTTCCGTGAGTCTGGCGTGACTGATCGTCTCTCCGATACGGCTCAGAACTCCCTGTGCAACATCGTCACCATCTTCCTGGCTACCGGTACAGGCATGACCATGAGCGCCGAGAGCTTTTTGGTGCCCCAGACCCTGCTGATTATCTGCCTGGGTCTCGTGGCCTTTGCTGCAGGTACTGCAGGCGGTGTCCTCTTCGGCAAGATCATGTGCCGTCTCTCCGGCTGGAAGATCAACCCCTTGATTGGTTCTGCCGGCGTTTCCGCTGTGCCTATGGCTGCCCGTGTCAGCCAGATGGTGGGCATGAAGGCCAAGCCCGGCAACTACCTGCTGATGCACGCTATGGGCCCAAATGTGGCAGGCGTTATCGGTACGGCTGTAGCCGCAGGCACGATGCTGGCTATGCTCAAGTAAGTTTCGGCTTACTTTTTCTTTGGTGCAAAGAAAAAGTAATAAAAAGAAACTGTGGCCGCGATTTCGTCCGTGAAATCGGACGGCCGCTTAACGCCCATCCATGGGCTGAGGTTACAGTGTCTTAGCTTTCGATAAAAAGTCTTAGATTCTTCGGTGAGTCTAAGACTTTTTTATTATTTTATTATTTTTTTTCAGTTAAGCAGGAAATCTTTGTTAAATGGCGAAACTGTAAAGCTGTGATGGCGAAAGCCTGATTCTTTTTGGAGCTGTACTACTATTCGCAGCAATAATTGCAGCTCAAGTTTTGGAGGGGGTTTTACTATGATCGGGATCAAGAATGTCATTGCTATTGTTTGCGGCGGCGGTCCTGCACCTGGCATCAACAGCGTTATTTCCGGAGTGGTGAACGAGGCGCACCGCCAGGGCTGGGATGTGCTGGGCATCTACGACGGCTTTTCCCGCCTGGCCCGCGGTGAGAAGAACTACATCCGCCTGGAGCCGAAGAATATCAGCCGCATTCACTTGACTGGCGGCTGCATCCTGAAGATGTCCCGCTTCAATCCCACTAAGAAAGAGTCTGACCTCCGCACGGTGGTGGAGACTCTGACTGAGCTGGGGGTCACCCATCTGGTGACCATCGGCGGTGACGACACGGCCTACAGCTCTGCTGCTGTGTCTGACTACGCACGCCGTGCAGGTCGCACTATCAATGTGGTGCATGTGCCCAAGACTATCGACAATGACCTGCCTCTGCCGGAAGGCGTTCCCACTTTCGGCTTCGAGACGGCCAGGGCTTTCGGCACCACAGAGATTGAGAATCTGATGGAAGATGCCCGCACTTCCAACAACCGCTGGTACTTCACCATTGCCATGGGCCGTACCGCAGGCCACCTGGCACTGGGCATGGGCCGCAGCGCTGGCGCAGCTATCACCATCATCCCGGAGGAATTCCCCCAGGAGAAGATTCCTCTGCAGCAGGTGGTGGACATCCTCACCGGTTCTCTGGTGAAGCGCTATCTCACCGGCAAGAATTACGGCGTGGCAGTCATTGCCGAAGGCGTTATTGAAAAGATTGCCCCGGAGGATTTCGACAAGCTGGGCCAGGTGGTGAAGGATGAGCATGGCCATATCCGCTACAGCGAGCTGGACTTTGGTGAAATCATCAAGCAGGCAGTCCTGGCTGAAGTCAAGAAACTGGGCATCAAGGTGTCCATCATCGATAAGGAAATCGGCTACGAGCTCCGTTGCACCGCGCCTATCGCTTACGACATCGACTATGCCCGTCAGCTGGGCTTCTCGGCAGTCAGCTTCTTGAAAGAAGGCGGCAGCGGCGCCCTCATCACCATCCAGGACAACAAGTCCGTGCCCATGTACTTCGAGGATATCAAGGATCCTGAGACGGGCAAGACGGCAGTCCGCAAGGTGAACATTGGGTCTGTGCACTATCAGATTGCCCGTGGCTTCATGATGCGGCTTGAGGAAGGGGATCTTGAAGATCCGGGTCTTGCCAATGCCTACCACATGACCCAGGAGGAATTCAAGGCACGTTATGAATACCTCTTTGAGGGCACTCCTACGGTGGAAGGTTAATGCACCTCTAATAGAAGCAAATACGGCAGCCTGTCAGGAAATTCCAGCCTGGCAGGCTGCTTTTATCTGCTCGTGAAAGTTTTTTACATTTTTTTCAAAAAGGGGGTTGACGGGAGAGGGCGGATAATCTATAATACTATCTTGTCAGCCGGTGCTGAGGCGAAAAGCCGAAGCCGAAGCGAGATAATCGCGGGATGGAGCAGTTGGTAGCTCGTCGGGCTCATAACCCGAAGGTCACAGGTTCAAGTCCTGTTCCCGCAACCAATTATGATTTTACCATTTCACTCATCGCGGGGTGGAGCAGTCGGTAGCTCGTCGGGCTCATAACCCGAAGGTCACAGGTTCAAGTCCTGTCCCCGCAACCAATGTTTGGAATGCTGATGTAGCTCAGTCGGCAGAGCGTATCCTTGGTAAGGATAAGGTCACCAGTTCAATCCTGGTCATCAGCTCCATATATATTGGCGGCATAGCTCAGCTGGCTAGAGCATGCGGTTCATACCCGCAGTGTCCGGAGTTCAAGTCTCTGTGCCGCCACCAAATGCAAAAAAGAGTCCCTTTCGAGGGGCTTTATTTTATGCCCTGGAATTTTATGGAAATTTCCTGAGAAAAATCCTAAAAGGTGTCAAGGTTTTCTTGTTGACACGCTAGGGCTTCTATGCTAAATTATATTAGTGACGTTTGCAATGGGCAGCGTCCAAGAGTCCAAAGCGTAAGGGGTGTAAGAAGAGATGCGCAACAATATTACCTTGGAGTGCACGGAGTGCAAGAGCCGCAACTACCGTACCAACAAGAACAAGAAGAACAACCCGGATCGTCTGGAGTTCAATAAGTACTGCAAGTTCTGCAAGAAGCACACGGTCCACAAGGAGACGAAGTAAGTTGCAGTCAGGGCAGGGGATGTGAAACTCATGAAGAAGTTCATAGACGAAGTAATCGCCGAAATGAAAAAGGTGTCCTGGTCCACCAAGAAGGAGCTCGTCACTTATACCGGTGTCGTAGGCATCGCTGTGGCGGTTGTATGCGCCCTCATCTGGATTTGCGATACGTTCTTCGCGAGATTATTCCACATCATATTAAGGTAAGCTGGGTGAATTAGGCATGGCAGAAAAGGACGAGCTGGACCTGCACAAGGATAATCCTGGCAGGGCATGGTATGTGATCCATACCTATTCCGGTTACGAGAACAAAGTAAAGGCTAACCTTGAACGCCTCATCCACACCGCCGGCATGGAGAAGATGATCTTCAATGTGGTGGTTCCCGTGGAAGAGGAAGTTGAAATCAAGGAAAACGGCCAGAAGAAAGTCGTTCCGCATAAGGTCTTCCCTGGATATGTGCTGGTTGACATGATTGTCGACGAGCGTTCCTGGTATGTTGTGCGCAATACTACTGGTGTCACCGGCTTTGTCGGCTCTGAAAAGCACCCGATACCGCTTACTGATGCTGAGGCGCAGCGTATCCTGAAGTCCACGGACGAGACGAAGCTCAAACCCGAGATTGAATTTGAGGTCGGGGATGTAGTTCGCATCAATTCGGGCGTCTTTGAAAACTATACCGGGACGATTACTTCCATCGATACTGAGAAGTGCCGTCTCAAGGTACTGGTTGAGGAGACTCCGATTGAACTCGATTACAAGCAGGTTGATGAAATCTGATTGTGATTGTAGATTATTTCCTTTTGAGGAGGTGTTTTGAAGATGGCAAAGAAAGTTGCAAAGATTGTCAAGCTCCAGGTTCAGGCAGGCAAGGCTAATCCGGCTCCTCCGGTAGGTCCGGCACTTGGTCAGGCAGGCGTTAACATCATGGGCTTCTGCAAGGAATTCAACGAGAGAACCAAGGCTCAGGCTGGTCTTATCATTCCGGTCGAGATCACGGTTTTTGAGGATAGATCCTTCACGTTCATCACGAAGACTCCGCCGGCTGCTGTGCTCCTGAAGAAGGCTGCAGGCATCGAGAAGGCTTCTGGTGAGCCTAACAAGAACAAGGTTGCTAAGCTGCCCCGTGCCAAGGCACAGGAGATTGCTGAGAGCAAGATGAAAGACCTCAACGCTGCTGATATCGAGGCCGCTACCCGCATGATCGAGGGTACTGCCCGCAGCATGGGCATCGAAATCGTTGACTAAGCAATGATTTCATGCCTCGTGGGAGGCAAATACCGTTATCACCACGATGATAGGAGAATGAAAAATGGCTAAAGCTGGTAAGAAATACCAGGACGCTTGCAAGCTCATCGAGGCTGGCAAGGTCTATACGGCTGCTGAGGCTATGGAACTGGTCAAGAAGACCGCTACGGCTAAGTTCGATGAGACCATCGAGCTCCATGTCCGTCTCGGCGTTGACCCCAAGTACGCTGATCAGCAGGTTCGTGGCGCAATGGTTCTTCCCCATGGTACGGGCAAGAGCAAGCGCGTCCTCGTCTTTGCAAAGGGCGAGAAGGTCAAGGAGGCCGAAGAGGCTGGTGCAGATTTCGTCGGTTCCGATGAGATCGTGCAGAAGATTCAGGGCGGCTGGCTGGATTTCGATGTGGCCGTTGCTACCCCTGACATGATGGGCACCGTCGGCCGTCTCGGTAAGGTTCTGGGCCCCCGTGGCCTCATGCCGAACCCGAAGCTGGGTACGGTTACCATGGATCTTTCCAAGGCAATTTCCGAGATTAAAGCAGGTAAAGTCGAATACCGCACCGATAAGGCCGGTAATGTGCATTGCCCCATCGGCAAGGCATCTTTCGACGCTGAGAAGCTTCAGCAGAACTTCCAGGCCCTGATTGATACACTGATTCGCGTAAAGCCCGCTGCTGCCAAGGGCCAGTATATCCGCTCCGTAACCGTGAGCGCTACTATGGGCCCCGGCGTGCCGGTTCAGCTTTAAGGATCAGCGAGGCTCCGGCCTCAGGGGCGCCGCATGGCACCCTGACAACTGTATATCGATGGCTGTAGACAGCAGGTTTGAGTTTTCATCTAACGGCGCAAGCCGCCTGCCGAGGCCGGAGCACATGACATTGAAAATCATACCTCCGGCTGGTGTCAGCCGGAGGTTATTTGCATGCTTTAAAATAACAAAAGAAGGAGGTGCAACCAAACAATGGCTGTAAATGCAAAGAAAGAGGCAATCGTAGCTGAGCTCAAAGACCAGCTCACCACCGCAAAGGGTGTTGTGCTCACCGGCTACAAAGGCCTTACCGTTGCCCAGGATACTGAGCTCCGTCGCGCTCTGCGCGAGGCTGGCGTGACCTATCATGTTGTGAAGAACACCATGCTCCGTTTCGCCGCTGAGGAGGCTGGTATCGAGGGTCTCTCCGAGCATCTCGAAGGCACCACTGCTTTCGCTTTCGCTGATGATGCCGTGGCTCCTGCCAAGGTCATCTGCGACTTCATCAAGAAGAACAAGCTTGAGGAAGCTGGCGTCCTGACCGTCAAGGTCGGTATGGTAGAGGGCAAGGTCATTGACGCAAACGAAGTCAAGGCTCTGGCATCCCTGCCCAGCCGCGAGGAACTCATTGCCAAGGCTCTTGGCAGCATGAACGCTCCTATTGCCAACACTGTCAATGTGCTGCAGGGCGTTATCCGCAAGGCCGTCTATGTGCTTGAGGCTGTCCGCGCTCAGAAAGAGCAGGCATCTGCCTAAGGCCCCTTGCATGACGAAGATAAATGCTTCGCCGTTGGTACTTAGTACCGTTAAATAAGAATTAAACGAAAGATTAAATTGGAGGTATATTGAAATGACTAAAGAAGAAATCATGGAAGCCATTGAGAGCATGACTGTCCTGGAGCTGTCCGAGCTCGTTAAGGCTATGGAGGAGAAGTTCGGCGTTAGCGCTGCTGCTCCTGTTGCTGTTGCTGCTGTTGGCGGTGCTGCTGCTGGTGCTGCTGCTGAGGAGAAGAGCGAGTTCACTGTTATGCTCGCTTCCGCTGGCGACAAGAAGATCAATGTTATCAAGGCTGTTCGTGAGGCTACTGGCCTCGGCCTGAAGGAAGCTAAGGCTCTCGTTGATGGCGCTCCTGCTGCTGTCAAGGAGAATGTTGCCAAGGCTGAGGCTGAAGAGCTGAAGAAGAAGCTCGAAGAGGCTGGCGCTACCGTTGAGCTGAAGTAATTCAGTTTGACTCTCTGAAAGTCAATATAAGCTGTGAGGAAATGGACTTAGGTCCACGAACTCACAGCTTTTTATTTGATGGAAGCCTGCTTATTTCAATTCTCTAAGTGAAATAAGCAGGCTAGTTTCGTATTTGTATTTCAAGTTTGAAGAAAATTTCCATTATAGCGGGCTTCGTGGTACAATATAAGGAAGTAGAATTGGTCATGCTATTTGGTTCCCGCGCCCGTGGTGATGCCAGGGCAACTTCGGATATAGGTTTGGCTGTTTGGCTGGAGGAAAATTCGCCCCTTGACAAAGGGGCTTCCTTATGATAAAGTTATAAACTACAGGAAATTGAATAGGGATAACTGTGCGCAAGCGGAAAGGGACTGGAAGCAAGGTGTGATTACTATGGATGCCTTGTTTTTTTTCTGATTCATTCTTTCCGTGTTTTCTTTGTGTTCGTTGCATATCTCTACATTTCAAGAAGTAATATTAGTGAAAATCAGGCTAAGGGGTGAAGGATTTAATGTTTAATCCTGTGCCGGTGGGCAAAAGAACCAGGTATAGCTACGCCAGAATCAAGGAAGTCATGGAAATGCCTCACCTGCTGGATATCCAGCGGGCGAGCTACAAGTGGTTCCTGGATGAGGGGCTGCAGGAAATCTTCCGTGACATTTCGCCAATCCAGGATTTCTCTGGAAATCTTGTACTCTCCTTCGAAAGTTTTTCTATGGGAGAGCCTAAGTATGACCTCGATGAGTGCAAGGAACGCGATGTGACCTGGGCTGCTCCGTTGCGCGTCAATGTCCGTCTCATCAATCGCGAGACTGGCGAGATCAAGGAGCAGGAAGTTTTCATGGGGGACTTCCCCTTGATGACTGACACAGGCACTTTCATCATCAATGGTGCAGAGCGTGTCATCGTCAGCCAGCTGGTTCGTTCTCCCGGTGCGTACTATGGCGAGGAGATCGACCCCACCGGCAAGAAGCTCTACAACGCCACGGTCATTCCGAACCGCGGTGCTTGGATTGAGCTGGAGACGGATACCAACGACATTGTGTCTGTCCGCATTGACCGCACCCGCAAGATGCCCGTGACCTATTTCATCCGTGCTTTGGGCTTTGCCTCTGACCAGGAGATTCTGCAGCTCTTTGGCAATGACCCTCGCATCGCTGCCACCATCGAGCGTGACGGCGAGGAGGTCAAGAGCCAGGGCAAGGCTGTGGTGGAGATTTACAAGCGTCTCCGTCCCGGCGAGCCTGCCAATGAGGACAATGCCCAGCAACTCTTAGACTCCCTGTTCTTCGATCCCAAGCGCTATGACCTGGCTACTGTAGGCCGCTACAAGCTCACCAAGAAATTGGGTTGGAAGCGCCGCATTCGTGGCCGCGTCCTGGCTGAGCCTATCGTGGACACTGCCACCGGTGAGATTGTCATTCCTGCCAAGGAAGTCGTCACCGAGGAAATGCTGGATGCTGTCAGCGTAGAGCGTGAGCGCGAGATTTTCGGTGAGGGCAATATCATCGAGCTCTACCTTCTGAAGAAGGATGGCACCAAGATGAAGCTTCTGTGCTCTCCAACCCTGGAGATGCATGACCGCACTATCACCCGCAATGATATCATGGCTTCTATCAACTACCTGCTGAATCTCATGGATGAAGTGGGTGCTACCGATGATATTGACCATCTGGGCAACCGTCGTGTCCGTGCTGTGGGCGAACTTCTGCAGAACCAGTTCCGCATCGGTCTTTCCCGCATGGAGCGTGTGGTGCGCGAGCGCATGACTATCCAGGATGTGGATGTCATCACTCCCCAGGCTCTTATCAATATCCGTCCTGTGGTGGCTGCGGTGAAGGAGTTCTTCGGTTCCTCCCAGCTGTCCCAGTTCATGGATCAGCATAACCCCCTGTCTGAGCTTACCCATAAGCGCCGTCTCTCGGCCTTGGGCCCGGGCGGCCTGTCCCGCGAACGCGCAGGTTTCGAGGTTCGCGATGTTCATAACTCCCATTACGGCCGTATGTGCCCGGTTGAGTCCCCTGAAGGTCCGAACATCGGTCTGATTGGCTCCCTGGCTACCTACGCCCGCGTCAACCAGTTCGGTTTCATGGAGACTCCTTATCGCCGGGTGGATAAGGAAAACCACCGCGTCACTGATGATGTGCGCTACCTCACTGCTGATGAGGAGGATGAGCTGGTCATCGCCCAGGCTAACGAGCCCTTGGACGAAAACGAGTGGTTCATCAATGAGCGCGTCACTGCCCGTTACAACGAGGAAACCGGTCTCCATGGCCGCGATACCGTTGACTACATGGATGTGAGCCCCCGTCAGGTGTTCTCCATTGCTACGGCCATGATTCCCTTCCTGGAGAACGATGACGCCAACCGTGCCCTCATGGGTGCAAACATGCAGCGTCAGGCCGTGCCTCTCCTGCGTACCCAGGCACCTCTGGTAGGTACCGGCATGGAGTACAAGGCTGCTTGCGACTCCGGCGTCATGATCCTGGCCAAGCGTGCGGGTACGGTTGAGGAAGTTTCTGCTGACCACATCGTCATCCGTACGGAAAACGGTGACCGTGACCGCTATAAGCTGCAGAAGTTCCTGCGTTCCAACCAGGGCACCTGCATCAACCAGTTGCCTATCGTCTACAAGGGCGACAAGGTCTTCGAGAAGCAGCCCATCGCTGACGGCCCTGCTACTGACCATGGCGAGCTGGCCCTGGGCTACAACATCATCGTTGCCTACATGCCTTGGGAAGGCTACAACTACGAGGATGCTATCCTCCTGTCCGAGAACCTCATCAAGCGCGACCTCTACACCTCCATCCATATTGAGGAGTACGAGTGCGATGCCCGCGATACCAAGCTGGGACCTGAGGAAATAACCCGCGATATCCCCAATGTGGCAGAGGAAGCACTGAAGGATCTGGATGATGAAGGTATCATCTCCATCGGCGCTGATGTGCGTCCTGGCGATATCCTGGTGGGCAAGGTCACTCCCAAGGGAGAGACTGAGCTGACCGCTGAGGAGCGCCTGTTGCGCGCCATCTTCGGTGAGAAGGCTCGCGAAGTCCGCGATACCTCCCTGCGCGTGCCTCATGGTGAAGCAGGCAAGATTGTGGATGTGAAGGTCTTCAGCCGCGACAACAATGATGAGCTGCCTCCCGGTGTGAACCGCCTGGTGCGCGTCTACATCGCCCAGAAGCGCAAGATTTCCGTGGGTGACAAGATGTCCGGCCGTCACGGCAACAAGGGTGTCGTGTCCCGCATCATGCGCCAGGAGGACATGCCTTTCCTGCCGGACGGCACTCCTGTGGATATCATGCTGAACCCCTTGGGCGTGCCTTCCCGTATGAACATCGGGCAGGTGCTGGAGACACACCTGGGCATGGCCTGCCGCAATCTGGGCATCCAGATCAAGCAGGGGGATCCCACGGTGGAGAAGCGCCTCCGCGCTGCAGGTTACGACTTCGACAAGAACGGCATGCCCATCCCCGATGTGGCGGGCATTCACATCGCCACCCCTGTCTTTGACGGCGCTGGCGAGGAAGATGTGTTTGGCACCATCAAGGCTTCCGGCCTGCCTGAGGATGGCAAGACCATCCTCTATGACGGTCGTACTGGCGAGCCTTTCGAGAACCGCGTAACCGTTGGCTGCGTGTATATGCTGAAGCTGCACCATCTGGTTGATGATAAGATCCACGCCCGTTCAACTGGTCCGTACTCCCTGGTTACCCAGCAGCCTCTGGGCGGCAAGGCGCAGTTCGGCGGTCAGCGCTTCGGCGAGATGGAGGTCTGGGCGCTGGAGGCTTACGGCGCAGCCTACACCCTGCAGGAAATTCTTACCGTCAAGTCCGATGATGTGGTGGGCCGCGTGAAGGCTTACGAGTCCATCGTGAAGGGTGAGAATATCCCTGAGTCCGGTGTGCCTGAATCCTTTAAGGTGCTTATCAAGGAGCTCCAGTCCATCGGCCTCGATATCAAGGTGCTCAATGAGGATGCCAAGGAAATCGAAATCACCGATGACGATGATGAAGATATCAATGAGACAGCCAAGAAGCTGGATCTGGATGTGGCTGGGGTTGATCCCAATAAGGAAGGCGCTCCTGTGCCCGGCGCAGGCGCTGATTCCTATGATGAAGGAGCCTCCTCGGATGATGAGCAGATTGATCCGGAAGAAGTTTCCGAAGGCATCATTGCTGACATCGGCAATATGATGGACGAAACTGATATGGATAACGGCGAAGGCGAGGATTAAGAAGGGAGTGTCATCTCTTTGCTGGATGTAAATAGTTTTGATTCGATGCGCATTGGCCTTGCTTCCCCGGACAAGATCCGCGAGTGGTCCCATGGGGAGGTCAAGAAGCCTGAGACCATCAACTACCGTACCCTGAAGCCTGAGCGTGATGGCCTGTTCTGCGAGCGCATCTTTGGACCTACCCGTGACTGGGAGTGCCATTGCGGCAAGTACAAGCGTATCCGCTACAAGGGCATTGTCTGCGACCGCTGCGGCGTAGAAGTGACCCGTGCCAAAGTGCGCCGCGAGCGCATGGGCCATATCGAGCTGGCTGCCCCTGTGTCCCATATCTGGTATTTCAAGGGCATTCCCAGCCGCATGGGCCTGATCCTGGATATTTCTCCCCGCGCTTTGGAGAAAGTTCTCTACTTTGCCTATTACATCGTCCTGGATGCCGGCGAGACTGAGCTGGCCAAGAAGAGCCTGCTCTCTGAGAAGGAATACCACGATGCTCTGGACAAGTATGGCCGCACTTTCCGTGTGGGCATGGGAGCTGAGGCTATCAAGGAACTCCTGGATGAGCTGGATCTGGAGAAGATGAGCGTGCAGCTTCGCAAGGAAGTGCGCACTACCTCTGGCCAGAAGAAAATCCGTGCCATCCGCCGTCTGGAGGTTGTGGAGGCTTTCCGCAAGTCCGGCAACAAGCCCAGCTGGATGATCCTGGATGTGGTGCCGGTCATCCCGCCTGAGCTGCGCCCCATGGTGCAGCTGGATGGCGGCCGTTTCGCCACCTCCGACCTCAACGACCTTTATCGCCGCGTCATCAACCGCAACAACCGCTTGAAGCGCCTGCTGGATCTCGGTGCGCCGGACATCATTGTCCGCAACGAGAAGCGCATGCTGCAGGAGGCTGTTGATGCCCTGATCGACAACGGCCGTCGTGGCCGTCCTGTCACTGGTCCTGGCAACCGCCCCTTGAAGTCCCTCTCCGACATGCTGAAGGGCAAGCAGGGCCGTTTCCGCCAGAACCTCTTGGGCAAGCGCGTTGACTATTCCGGTCGTTCCGTTATCGTGGTAGGCCCGGAGCTGAAGCTCCATCAGTGCGGTCTGCCTAAGGAAATGGCTCTGGAGCTCTTCAAGCCTTTCGTCATGAAGAAGCTGGTGGCTTCCGGTGCCGCTCACAATATCAAATCTGCCAAGCGCATGGTGGAGAGGGCGCGTCCCGAGGTTTGGGATGTGCTGGAGGATGTCATCAAAGAGCATCCTGTGCTCTTGAACCGTGCACCGACCCTGCATCGCTTGGGCATTCAGGCTTTCGAGCCGGTGCTCACCGAGGGGCGTGCACTGAAGCTTCATCCGCTGGCATGTACTGCATACAACGCTGACTTCGACGGTGACCAGATGGCTATCCATCTGCCGCTGTCTGCCGAGGCTCAGACTGAGGCCCGCATCCTCATGCTGGCTGCCAATCATATCCTGGCACCGAAGGACGGCAAGCCTATCATCGTTCCGACCCAGGACATGGTGCTGGGCTGCTACTACCTGACCATCCTGCGTCCCGGCGCCAAGGGCGAGGGCAAGGTGGTTACGGGCATTGCAGAGGCTCTGCTGGCTTATCAGCAGCATGAGTTGGACCTGCAGGCTGAGATTCAGGCCCGCCTGGGCGACAAGGGCCTGGTCAAGACCTCCCTGGGCCGCATGATCTTCAACGAGATCCTGCCTGAGGAGTTGCGCCAGTATCACAAGGATAAAGAGACTGGCCAGTGGATTCTGGGCGAGGGCATGAAGAAGAAGCAGCTGGGCAAGCTGGTGGCCAATTGCTACAACCACTTCGGCGCTACCAAGACCGCCGAGGTCATCGACAATGTCAAGAACCTGGGCTACCATTACGCTTGCGTGGCAGGCATGACGGTGGCTATCTCCGACGTCATCGTACCGCCCCAGAAGAAGACTTTGATTGCCGACACTCAGAAAGTAGTCAACAAGGTCGAGCGCCAGTTCGCCCGCGGCCTTATCACCGAGGACGAGCGCTATCGCAAGGTTGTTGGCCTCTGGTCCCAGACCACTGATGATGTGGCAGATGCCATGATGGATAACATGGACGCCTTCAACCCCATCTTCATGATGGCTGACTCCGGCGCCCGCGGTAACAAGCAGCAGATGCGTCAGCTGGCAGGCATGCGCGGTCTGATGGCCGATCCTTCCGGTAAGATCATCGACCTGCCCATCACGGCCAACTTCCGTGAGGGGCTGTCCGTATCCGATTACTTCATTTCTTCTCACGGCGCCCGCAAGGGTTTGGCTGATACGGCTCTGCGTACTGCAGACTCCGGTTATCTGACCCGCCGTCTGGTGGATGTGGCACAGGATGTCATCGTCCGCGAGGAAGACTGCGACGTGTCTACGCTGAATCTGGTGCAGGCCCGCGCCCGTCTGGCAGAATCTGCCTTCGATGCTCTGGAGATTCTCAACGACAGCCTTATGGGCCGCCTGCTGGGAGCAGATGTGCTTGATCCCGAGACCAAGGAAGTGCTCTTGAAGCGCGATACCATCCTCGGCGAGGAAGAGCTCACCCTTATCGGTGAGAAGGAGATTCGCGAGATCATGGTGCGCGGTTCTTCCCTGGCGTCCGAGGCTGCCATCAGCAACGCCATGATCACCGAGCCTATCACTTTGGGTGAGCCGGATGAGGCTGCTCGCAAGAAGGCTCGTGAGACCATGATCCATGAGATGAATGGCAAGGAGATTACCCGCGATGTGCTGGCTTTGGATGGCAGTGTAGTGCTGCCCGCTGGCGAGCATCTCACCGAGGAGATTTTTGAGACTATCATGGCTTCTGATGCCAAGGAGCTTCATGTTCGTGATAACAATGTCCGTGGCATTGAGGTAGAGGCCATCATGGAAGGCGATGGTGTCATAGAATCTTTGGCAGAGCGTATCGTGGGCCGTGTGCTGGCTGAGAATATCGACGATCCTGAGACTGGCGAGCGTATTGCTTCCATCAATGACAGCGTTGATGAAGAACTGGCCAAGCGCATTGAAAAAGTTAGGAAGACTGTTTCCATCAGGAGTGTCCTGACCTGCAAATCCCAGTTTGGTGTCTGCATGAAGTGCTATGGCCGTGACCTGGCCAACCAGAGCGAGGTCGAGATTGGCGAGGCTGTCGGTATTATCGCAGCTCAGTCCATCGGTGAGCCTGGTACCCAGCTCACCATGCGTACTTTCCACTCCGGCGGTGTGGCTGGTGACGATATCACCCAGGGTCTTCCTCGCGTCGAGGAGCTTTTCGAGGCTCGCAAGCCCAAGCATCACGCCATCATTGCCGAAATCGAAGGTGATGCTCAGGTGGAGGATAATGGCAAGGGCATGCGCAAGGTCACCATTGTGCCTGCTGAAGGCGAGGCCCGCGAGTATGCGGTACCCTATGGTGCCCGCATGGCAGCCAAGCAGGGCATGCACATGAAGCCCGGCGATAAGATCACCGAGGGTTCTGTGAACCCCCATGACATCTTGCGTGTCTGCGGCCTCCAGGCCACCCAGCGCTACCTGGTTTACGAAGTGCAGAAAGTGTACAAGTCCCAGGGCGTTGAGATCAACGACAAGCACATCGAGGTAATGGTGCGCCAGATGCTCCACAAGGTGAAAATCGAGGAGTCCGGCACTACGGACTTCCTGCCTGGCGAGTACATCGACATCAACTCCTTCGAAGCAGCCAACACCAAGGCTATCGAGGAAGGCGGCGAGCCAGCTGTGGCCAAGCCGATTCTCCTGGGTATCACCAAAGCCTCGCTGGCTACGGATTCCTTCCTGTCAGCAGCTTCCTTCCAGGAGACCACTCGCGTCCTCACGGACGCTGCCATCAAGGGCAAGGTGGATCCGCTCATTGGCCTCAAGGAGAATGTCATCATCGGCAAGCTCATCCCTGCCGGTACTGGCATGAGCCGTTACCGCGGCTTGAAGGTAGTGGACAACAATCCCCAGCCGGTTGAGGCTGCCGAAGGGACGGAAACGACTACTGCCTGAAGCATTGCAATAGCATATTGAATAGAAAATCCCGGAGAGTGAAGAGCTTTCCGGGATTTTTTTGCCTCCGAAGAAGAGATTGCATAAATTTTATTTTCGTAGCAGGGATTTTGACTCCTGATAGCGAAATGTACTTTAAAATATTGCTGAGAAGTGGCAGTTTGAAGCCCATGCGGATTCATAGAGAAGTAGGTGAGCCTTTGTGGAGAAAGTGAAAGTAATGGTCGTCGATGATTCAAAAGTCAGTCGAGCCATGCTGGAAAGAACTCTGTCCAAGACTAATTTTGAAGTGGTGGCCCTGGCCAAGGATGCTGCAGAAGCGGTGAAGATGTATGAGGAATACAGCCCAGCTGTGGTGACCATGGACATGAACCTCCCGGATGCTGATGGCGTAGAGTGCTCCAAGCGCATTCATGCTATAGATCCCGAGGCAAAGATCGTCATGATCAGCGCCATGAAGGATGCCAGCCTGATGTCCAGGGGAAGGGAAGTGGGCATAAGTGCGTTCCTGCAAAAGCCTGTCAGTCCCAATGAGCTTCTGGACACATTGATGATCCTTTGCCAGAATAAGGCAGGTAAGGTGGCAGTGCTCAGAGAATCATATGCGAAGCCCTTTATGCGTGCCCTTCAGCAAGGCCTTTTCAGTCTCATCGGAGTGCACAGCGAGGTGGAACTGGAGCTGGACGAGCGCCGCTTCCTGGAAGTTTCAGGGGTAGCTGTCATCATTGGTCTCACTGGTTATCCAAGTGGCAGAGCCATTGTATATATGGAAACGGAGACCATGAGAAAATTTGCCATGGTGATGCTGGAAGACGAAGGAGCGGAAAGTGTCGGCGATGATGAGGCCAGCGAATCGGTGGAGGAAGCGGCCAATATCATCGTAGGCAGAGGAGTTTCGAATATCAATGATGTGTTCAAGGACAAAGAGATGCGCATAACCCCGCCTGGCACTATCGTTGGTGAGGATATTCGCATAGCAAGTCCTAAGCTCACGACCTTCCGTGTGGTTGCCAAGACCCGTATTGGCGATATCAAGATGAATATTGGCTTTGCGGAAGGAGAATGATAGTATGGACGCAAAATTAGTTAATCCTTTCGTTGACGCATTTACTACTGTTATGCCTCAGATCGGTTTCCCGGAGCCCAAAAGAGCCAAGCTCTATGTCAGGGATCAGAATGCTATAGGCCGCGGTGTCTCCGTGGTGGTGGGGTTCACTAAGCAGATTCGCGGCAATGTCGTTTACAATATGGAAGAAGAAACGGCGAAATACATAGCTTCAACCATGATGATGGGCATGCCTGTGGCGGAGTTTGACGCCATGGCCCAGAGCGCCATTTCGGAGATGAGCAATATGCTCACTGCCAATGCGGCTACTAATCTTACCGGCATGGGCTTTGAGGTGGATATTTCCACGCCCTCCCTTTCCATTGGGAAGAATTTTCAGGTGAAGATCAGCGATGCCCAATATCTTACGGTGGAGATGGATCTTGGAGGCCACATCGTAGAGCTTGATATTGCTGTGGACCAGAACAACTGAACAAGCGAATGCCTTCCTGTCGCAGGTTTTGATAATCTTCCAGGAAGGTTTTTTCTTGTTGGCATAAATTTTTTCAAAAAAAGTGCAGAAAAAGTAAATTTAGCTGTTGACACTAGTGGGTGACACTGCTATAATAGTTCATGTCGTCGGGGCGTAGCGCAGTTTGGTAGCGCGCTTCCTTGGGGTGGAAGAGGCCGTGGGTTCAAATCCCGCCGCTCCGACCATTGTGAATGGTCAAGGTTCTGCAGGTTTTCTGCAGAGCCTTTTTTGTTATTAAATCTTAGCGAGTGCAAGCAGGAGCCTAGATTTCGTGCAAGTGCGAAGCGACGCAAAGCTAGTCCCTTTAGGGATGCGAAACACCGTTTCGCACGAAGTTTGTTGTCCTAAAAGCCTGTAGAACCATCCTTTCGAAAGAGTCTAAAGATTGTTGACTTTCTGGCTTGTTTCTGCTAACATATTACGAAAGAGGAGTGATGTTTCCTGGGAATGGTAATGCTAGCCGAAGGGAAGCTGAGCTCCTGCCGTGGGTTGGTAGGCTGGAGCGCAAAGGAGGGGAAGTCCGATGGGCCCGTAAAGCGATCCCAAGGCATATATGAGAGCGGAAAATAGCATATTGGAAAGACCGGCAGCCGGGCAGGTGGACGCACCCGCCACTGGTTGCCGGTTTTCTTTTGGATAGCTTGGCAAAACATCTTGCTTGCTTCTATTCGCAATTATTTTGCGGCAGAGATGTAATTTTGTAAATGATAATTTCTCTTTGGCAATTGACAGGCTCAATCGCCTGTGATAAGCTTTTGAAAATATATTTTTCAAGTTTACAGAAAGAAGGGGTCAAGTTGGCATTCTATTTCAAGGAACCATCGCACACATTCGGAGAGTATCTTCTGGTGCCGGGCTATTCTTCCGAGCAGTGCATACCCGCGAATGTGTCCCTCCGCACGCCGCTGGTGAAGTTCAGGAAGGGCGAGGAACCTAAGCTCTCCATGAATATCCCCATGACATCTGCCATCATGCAGTCGGTATCCAATGACACCATGGCCATCGCCCTGGCCAAGGAGGGAGGCGTTTCTTTCATCTATGGCTCTCAGACCATCGAGGAAGAAGCTGCCATGGTAGCAAGGGTCAAGAGCTACAAGTCAGGATTTGTCAGCTCTGATTCCAATATCAAGACTACTACTACTCTGGGGGAAATCCTGGCACTCCTTGAAAAGACAAGCCACTCCACCATGGCTGTTACCGAAGATGGTACGCCCAATGGCAAGCTGCTGGGCATCGTCACCAGCCGTGACTACCGCATCAGCCGCATGAGCCTCGATACTCAGGCCGGCACCTTCATGACCCCCTTCGAAAAACTTATCTGCGCTGATGCAGATACCACCACTCTTTCTCAGGCCAATGACCTCATCTGGGAGCACAAGCTGAACATGCTGCCCTTGGTAGACAAGCAGCAGCGTCTCCGCTACATGGTTTTCCGCAAGGACTATACTGACAGCAAGGAGAACAAGCTGGAGCTGCTGGATGCGGATAAGCGCTATATTGTGGGAGCAGGCATCAATACCCGTGATTATGCCGAGCGCGTGCCGGCTCTGCTGAAGGCTGGCGCTGATGTGCTGTGCATCGATTCCTCTGAAGGTTTCTCTGAGTGGCAGCGCATCACTTTGAAGTACATCCATGAGAACTTTGGCAAGGATGTGAAGGTGGGTGCAGGCAATGTGGTAGATGCCGACGGTTTCCGCTTCCTGGCTGAGGCCGGGGCCGACTTCATCAAGGTGGGCATCGGCGGCGGTTCCATCTGCATCACCCGCGAGACCAAGGGCATTGGCCGCGGTCAGGCTACGGCGCTCATCGATGTCTGCAAGGCCCGTGATGAGTATTATGAGGAGACGGGCATCTATATCCCTGTCTGCTCTGACGGCGGCATTGTCCATGATTATCACATGACCCTGGCTCTGGCTATGGGAGCTGACTTCCTCATGCTGGGTCGTTATTTCTCCCGCTTCGATGAGAGCCCCACAGCCAAGATCAAGCTCAACGGCAACTACTACAAGGAGTATTGGGGCGAAGGCTCCAACCGCGCCCGCAACTGGCAGCGCTACGATCTGGGCGGCGCCAAGAAGCTCTCCTTCGAGGAAGGCGTGGATTCTTATGTGCCTTATGCCGGCACCTTGAAGGATAATGTCTTCACTACTACTGCCAAGATCCGCTCCACCATGTGCAACTGCGGCGCCCTTTCCCTGCCCGAGTTCAGGGATAAGGCTCGTCTGACATTGGTGTCCGCTACTTCCATTGTAGAGGGCGGCGCTCACGATGTCATCAAGCGTGACCAGCTTGGACGCGACTAGGGCGTGTTGATTAAATGAACTTGGCCCAGATTTATGGGGATTGGCTGTCCATTGCTAGGCGACAAACCGGAGGCATAGCGGTGCTATGTCGAGGATTTGTCAACGACGCAGGGACAGTCAAGACCCGTGAAGATGGGCTGAGTGAATTAATCAACACGCCCTAATACATAAATTTTGCTTATGAGAGCACCGCAAGGTGCTCTTTTTCATTAGAATTTCAAGCGTAGCTAATGTCAAAGGTTTATAATTAGAGTGAAATTGCATGCAGATTGAATTTTCCAGGGAGGCAGATAAGATATGCGGGTTCTTTTAGCTGAGGATGACAAGCGCTTAGGCAAGCTGATACAATACATGCTGGAACAGAACAACATACAGGTAGAGTGGGTCACCAATGGCAGCGACATTTACGAGTATGCCATGTATGCGGATTATGATATCCTGGTACTTGATTGGATGATGCCGGGAGAAAATGGCGTAGATGCCTGCGCAAGGCTCCGCAAAGATGGCTACGAGAGGGCTATCCTCATGCTTACGGCCAGGGATTCTGTGGAGGACAGGGTCACGGGACTGGATGCCGGGGCAGATGATTATCTGGTAAAGCCCTTCGAATTCGCAGAGTTTTTGGCCAGGCTCCGCGCTCTGGGCCGCCGCAGCACCCAGAAAATCCAGCAGGATGTGGTGGAGGTGGGGGAATTTACCCTGAATCGCACAGCCAAAGTCCTGAAAAAGAAAGATCAAGTCATACAGCTTTCGCCGCGTGAGTTCCAGATTTTCGATCTGCTGGCGCAGAATATTGGCATCGTGGTGCCCAGGGACATCATCCTTGACCGCATCTGGGGACTGGAGTCAGATGTGAGTTCCAATAATATTGATTCTTACATGAAGATCCTCCGCAAGAAGATCGATAACGGCGATGGCCAGACGGTGATCAAGACCGTTCGTGGCGTAGGCTATAAATTGGAGGCAAATGGCTGATGGCTATTTCCGAGAATCTTTTCGGCCGTGGCCGCCGACGGCTTACTATGCTGTATTCTCTGGTGATGATAATCTTTCTGGCGGTAATACTTTTCGTGACGCACCGCTCCATGGAGTGGTCCATTGCCTCCGAGCAGGCCAGGGAGCTCCTGGACACGGCGGCTAATGTCAGCGATGCCCAGAACTACATGAATCAGCATCCGGAACTGGTGATAGATGACAGCGTGGTCTACAAGAGCACCAATGACAGGCTGTTCTTTTATGTCTTTGACGGCAAGGGGCAGCTCCTGAATTTCTCCAGGGCGTCTTTCCGCATAGAGCCATTTATCCTGGATGTCATGCAGGATTGGAATCTGCCGGAGGGCGAGGTGTCTGTTTTTACCAAAACTGGGGAAAACGGCCACAAGAGCAAGATCATGATGACGGCCAAGGAGGTAACAGGTACCTGGAACGGCACTCCGGGGCAGCGGGTCTATGTGGGCAAGGATGTAACGGCCATGTATAACGGCATGGAGAAGGCCACCTATGCCCTGGCTATTTTGGGAGTGCTGGCTCTGCTTATTGCTACAGCTGTGGGACATATCCTCTCAGGGCGGGCTATGGTGCCGCTGAAGGCCGCCTACGAAAAGCAGCGCCAGTTTGCCGCCGATGCTTCCCATGAGCTGAGAACTCCCTTGGCAGTGGTTATGGCCTCGGCAGAGCTTTTGCAGAACGACCCCAGCATTCAGTCTCCCTTCCTCAAGCAGGTCATCGAGGATGTGCGGGACGAGGTCAAGAAGATGACCAAGCTGGTCAGCGACCTGCTGGTGGTAGCCAGGAGCGACAACAAGGCGCTGAAGCTGAAGCCCCAGAAATTTGACCTGGCAGGGCTTATCGAGCAGACTTCCCGTCTGATGCAGCCCCTGGCTGATCAGAAGCATATCACGCTCAATACATATAACCTGGAAAAGACGGAAATACAGGCAGATGAACAGAAGATTCGTCAGCTCGTCCTCATATTGGTGGATAACGCTGTCAAGTACACGCCGGAAGAAGGGACTGTTACCGTGTCCCTGCTGAAAGCTGAGAAGGGCAGGGTGAAGTTTGCCGTGGCCGATACAGGCATCGGCATTGCTCCTGAGGACCAGGAAAAGGTCTTTGACCGCTTTTACCGGGTGGATAAGGCCCGTTCGCGGGAGATGGGAGGCAATGGGCTTGGACTGGCCATCGCTCAGGAAATCGTGAACCTGCATAAAGGGCATATCCGCATAGAGAGCACTTTGGGCAAGGGCACTACTTTCATCGTGGAGCTGCGTTCCCGTCTCAATATGAAGGGATGGGGGCTGACCCGCCAGGAGGAAAAGCCGGCAGAAGCCTGAAAAAATTTTTTCGCAAGCAGGAAATGAGGATTCGAAGTGCGAATAAACCTGTAAATCGCCTTGGGGCGTGTTGATTAAATGAACTTGGCCCAGATTTGCCCAGATTTATGGGGATTGGCTGTCCATTGCTAGGCGACAAACCGGGGGCATAGCGACGCGAAGCTAGTCCTTTAGGGCGATGCTATGTCGAGGATTTGTCAACGACGCAGGGACAGTCAAGACCCGTGAAGATGGGCTGAGTGAATTAATCAACACGCCCTAGGGGCAACGGGAGTCGATGATAAATGCAGCATGGATGTGTCAGTGAGATAGCTTCTTTCCGAAGCAGGGGGGTGCTTTGCTTGAAGCATGGCGGTTTTGATGAGCGATTGGATGGCATTCTGACCCGGGCCGCCTTGAGGCTTCAAGAGCGCATGCGCCTGGCCTATTTTCGGGGAGAGCTGATATCTTATTTGGAAAAGCTTGGGCTGGCGGAGGAAATAGATGAGGAAGTCCTGGCCAGGGAAAGCCTGCTGGAACTGCAGGATGAAGCGGTGCTGGTGCTGGCCAGGAAGGTGCGCTATGCCCGCAAGCAGGGCTATCTGAAGGACTATCTCAAGCAGGTCAACATGCTTGAGATTCTCTATCTGGAAAAGGAGAAGGAGAAAAGAAGCAGGTCGCGCTTGAAATCGGTGCCCCATGTGCATGCAGTGGCCAGGGAAAACCGCGATTCTGCTCAGGCAGCTCAAGACAGGCAGCTCAGGCTGCAACAGTTTCGGATAGTGAAATAGCAAAAAAACTGCACCTGGGAGGGGGATTCCCTGAGGTGCAGTTTTTTTATGCGTCCTGACTTTTTTCCTTGTTTTCCGTAATGAGTATCTTGTCCACTCTGGCCCTGTCCATATTCAGCACCTCAAAGGTGTAGCTCTGCCAGTCTTTATGCTCGCCGACTTTGGGAATATAGCCGAAATATGAGGTGAGGAAGCCGCCCATGGTCTGGTAATGGTCGTGGTCTTCGTCTGGCAGCTCTTCGATGCCAAAGCGCTCCTTGAAATCATCTATGGAATAGAGTCCGTCCACCAGCCAGGAGCGATCGTCCCTGGGGGACAGCTGGGGCTGTTCCGGCTCGCCGGAGGCAATGGTGTCGCCTATGATTTCTTCCAGGATGTCCGTGAGAGTAACGAAGCCTATGACGCCGCCGTATTCGTCCAGCACCATGGCCTCATGGATGTCGCTGTCCTTCATCTTTTCCAGCACCCGGAAGGTTTCCATGGAACGGGGCACGAAGATGGGCTTGTGGATGTACTGGGCAAGGTCAAGGGGCTTGCGGGCAAGGCTGGCATCCAAGAGCTCCTTGGCGTAGAGCACGCCGCAGAAGTCATCCAGGCTGTCCCTGCCAACAGGAAAGACATTCTGGGCAGTCTCGCGTATAAGCCTTAGATTATGCTTCAGAGGGTCTGCCAAATCCAGCCAGAGCATCTGGGGGCGGGGGGTCATCAAGGCGTAGATGGTCTGGTCGCTCATGTGGAAGATGTTGTCCACCATAGCCTGTTCGGTCTTCTCGAAAGTACCCTCTTCCGTGCCCTGCTCGATAAGGTCTTTTACCTCGTCCTCGGTGACGCTTTCCTGAGCCTGAGGCGTGTGGCCGGACAGCAGCAGCAAAAGCCTTGCCAGGCCGGAGGTCAGAATAATCCAGGGGGCTGCTGCCGTTGAGAGCCATCTTGCTGCCCTGGGCAGGCGGGAGCTTTCGTCATCATCTTCGCTGGCCTTAGGAAGATAGCCTTTGAGGATGAGGGAAAGGCCGGCGGCGAAGGAAAAGAAAAAGAGGATGCTCAGAAGGACGATGATGATTTTGAGCCAACTATTGGGGTCAGGATTATCCAAGATATACACTCCTTAGAATAGGTCAAAAATGCTAGATAAAAACCGCCCGAGGGCGGTTTCGTTGCTTTATCAGTTTTTGTTGCGACGGGCCAGGATCCTGATGACCTTGGCGCCGGTGTTGTGTATTTTCCGCAGGGGAGCCACATGGGTCTTGACCTTGGGCTTTATTTCCTTTGCGGCTGTAAAATCACCGCGTTTCAAGAGGGTGGTCTTGGTCTTGTCAGGCTTGAAGAAGGCACGCATGGCTTTGGAAATGGCTTCGGGCTGAGCATCTTCCTGGCAAAGGAAAATGTCCATGGCAGCGTACCTGAGCCCTCCATATACCTGCAGGGAGATATGGCCTTCCTCCAGGATGCCCATCAAGGCATAATGATCCTCCGCCACTTTTTCGCAACAGAGGCTTATGAGGCTGGCCCTATGCTGGGACAGGCTTTTTTTCAATGTTTCCTTGATGAGATCTATGTCGGTAAGCTGACTGTTCTTGCAGTTATACAAATCCACCGTCAGGTGTCTTGCATTAAGTTTCACGAACCAAACCCTCCTTATTTCATGTAGTCATAGTAGAGATTATACCGTATCTATCATTAGTTCGTCAATCAATGGCAGATTCCTTCTTTTTCTTGCTGGTAGCGGCGATAATGGGAGAGCGCCTGCGCTTCTTTCGCTGGTTCCGCTCATAGAGCGCTGCATAGCCAAAAGCCAGCAGGGACAGGAGCATGAGCACGGCGCTGGTGGTCTGGGCACTGGTGAGAAGGCCGAAGACTTTTTCTGTGTAATCGCCCCGCAAGAACTCCAGGCAGAAGCGTGCGGCGCTATAGAGGAAGACATAGAGGGCAAAGCACTGGCCACGGGCATGCCTGTGGCTGCGGAACATCAGCAGCAGGGCAAAGATGACCATGTCCAGCTGTCCTTCCCAGACCTCGGCAGGCCATAGTGGTTGATTGCCATAGGTGCGGTGGGCAAGGGTGGTGTCGGGGTAAAGCAGGCCGAAACTGCCGCCTGTGGGGGCGCCGAAGGCGTCACCGTTGAGAAGATTGGCGCAACGCCCCAAAGCCTGCCCCAGGATGATGGCGGGGGCAAGGATGTCCATAAGAGCCAGAGTGGGAAGGCCATGCGTTTGGCAGTAATAAACACCGGCAAGCACTCCCAGCAATACGCCGCCCTGGATGGCCATGCCGCCCTGCCAGACGGCAAAGAGCTCCGTCAGGTGCTCAGAGTAATAATCCCAGTCAAAGAAGAAAACATCCCATAGCCTGGCGCCAACGAGGCCCGCGATGCCGCAGTAGATTCCCAGGTCTACGATATGTTTTTCATAGCCTTTGTTTTCCTTCTTGGCCAGGAAGTAACCGACACCTGTGGCCAGGATGATGGAGAGGGAAATGACAAGCCCATAGCTGCGGATAGGAAAATTTCCTATATAGAATAGGTACTGGTGCATATAGATTCCTCCTTAGGATAAGGTCTATTATACCATCATTGTTCAAATTTTGCCGCAGGTAAAATACTGATAAATTTTTGTTGGCAAGCGGGCGTTCATAAGCTATAACTCGGAAGAAGACTGTCTTACAGCTCTGCATTTGAGGATGGCTCATACCATAACAGGCAGTTAGTCAATATCTCCCGCCTCGTTGAAACGCTAATTCGAGATTTTGTCTATAGACAAAATCTGAACAACTGCGTTATAATAGGGAACAGTATTGTTTGCAGGAGAGGGGGCCTTTAATGAAGGAAATGAACCCGGTCTTTGTGAGGGTCAAAGGGGTGCAGAAAACTCCTGACGGAGAAGAAAACACCATCAGCACCGAGTCTCAGGGACGCTATATATTTCGGGGAGGCAAGCACTATGTCCTCTACGAGGAAAAGGGCCTGACGGAGAATGGAAAGGTCACGGCTACCCTGAAGTTTGACGAAAGCAAGCTCACTCTCCTGCGTCATGGTGCTGTGGAGCAGACCATGGAGTTCCTGCCCAGAGGAGAGAGCCGCAGCCTTTACCGCACGCCCATTGGCAACCTTAGTCTTGCTGTGCGCACCGAATTCCTGGGCATGGATCTTTCTACGGAGGTAAAGAAACTGACCGTGGAATACAGCCTGGCCATGGAGGGCGTGCACCAGAGCAAGAACAGCCTCTTTATCGAGGTTTCTCCGCTGCTTGCGGAAAATGATTGATATTGACTTTATATAATGAAGTTTTAGGGGGATTTATTTTGGAAATCAAGGATCTCTTGTGTGAAGCTATCAGGAAGGCTGCCCAGCAGGCCATCGCTGATGGCGCCCTGCCGGAAGGCGAACTGCCGGAAATCAATCTGGAGGTGCCCCCTCAGAAAGAGTACGGTGACTTTGCCACCAATATCGCCATGCAGTCCGCCAGAGTGTTCCACAAGGCACCACGGCAGATTGCCGAGGCCATTGCCGAGCGTCTGGAGAATGGGAATAGCAGCTGGCTGGACCACACTCAGATTGCAGGACCGGGCTTCCTCAATGTCTATCTGAAGGGCAATGTGCTCTACGACGATTTTGCCAAAATCCTGGCGGCAGGTGAGTCCTTTGGCCAGCTGCCACAGAAGGATGCCCCCAAGATCCAGGTGGAGTATGTCAGCGCCAACCCCACCGGCCCTCTGCATGTGGGCCATGGCCGCGGAGCTGCTGCAGGCTCTGCCCTGGTGAATATTTTGCGGGCGGCAGGATATCCCGTGGAAAGCGAGTATTACATCAATGACGCAGGCAACCAGATGGACAATCTGGCCCTGTCTGTCAACGCCCGCTATCTGGAGCACTTCGGCGTGGCGGTGGAGTTCCCGGAGAACGGCTACCACGGCGCAGACATCATCGATACGGCAGAGCGCATCATCAAGAAGGACGGTGACAAGTACCTGAAGATGGAGGAGGCAGAGCGCCTGGAAATCTTCAAGGACTTGGCCTATCTTGAGAAGCTGGCTGCTTTGAAAGAAGACCTGGAGGCCTTCCAGGTGACCTTTGACAAGTGGTTCAGCGAACGCACCCTGCACCCGGAGGCGGTGAAAGCTGCCGTGAAGATCCTGCAGGACAACGGCAATATCTACGAGCAGGACGGTGCCCTGTGGCTGAAGTCCACTGCTTACGGCGATGACAAGGACCGGGTGGTAATCCGCGATAACGGCGTGCCTACCTATCTGGCGGCAGATATTGCCTACCATCATAACAAGTATGAGCGGGGCTTTGACCGTCTCATCAACATCTGGGGCGCCGACCATCACGGCTATGTGTGCCGTGTGAAGGCTGCCATGGATGCCTTGGGCCATGACTCCGAAAAGCTCACGGTGCTGCTGCTGCAGATGGTAGCCCTCTACCGTGGCGGCGAACTGGTGAAGATGAGCAAGCGCACGGGCCAGAGCGTGACGCTGAACGAGCTCATGGAGGAAGTTGGCACCGATGCAGCCCGTTACTTCTTCCTCATGCGCTCTCTGGACAGCCAGCTTGATTTCGACCTTGACCTGGCGAAGAAGAAGTCCAACGACAACCCCGTGTACTACATCCAGTATGCCCATGCCCGCATCTGCAGCATCTTCCGTCAGGCAGAGGAAACGGGGCTGAAACTCACGGACAGCGTGAATCTTGAACTGCTCACGGACGAAAGCGAGATTGACCTTATCAAGAAGATCGAGTCCTATCCTGAGGAAGTGGAGAAGGCTGCCGCCGACTACGCTCCCCAGCGCATTGCCCGTTACAGCTATGACCTGGCTGCCCTTTTCCACAGCTTCTACAACAAGTGCCGCATCGTAGGCGTAGATGCGCCGCTGGCTGAGGCCCGCCTGGCTTTGGTGACGGTCACTGCCCATGTTATCAAGCATTCCCTTGGGCTCCTGGGAGTTTCTGCTCCGGAGCACATGTAATAAACTGCAAATATACCGCAAGTATTTAGGAGGATTTTTAGATGGATTTTGTCAACAGTTCCGAAGTGGATGTCGCTTACCATGTGCTCACCCAGGCCGGCCAGACCATGTATTACAAGGATTTGGTGCTGGATGTCATCGACAAGAAGCGCAAGCCTGTGCAGTCCCTGTCTGCCGCTATCTCCGAAGTCTACACCCTTATCAACATGGACAGCCGCTTCCAGTACGAAGGTGATGGCCAGTGGGGGCTCACCGAGTGGAATCCCCCCGAGGTGAAGCGTCATGTGCGCAGCTCCTCTTCAGCCGGCAGCAGCTCCAAGGCCGCAGCCAAGGCCAGCAGCGCCCGCAAGAAGAAGCTGGAGAGCATCCAGGAGTAAGGGAAGGTCCCTTTCATAGTGATCAAGTTTTAACATCTATCATAGGAGGCTTCCAATGGCAAAGTATATTTTCGTCACCGGTGGTGTGGTTTCCTCACTGGGCAAGGGCATCACGGCTGCATCTTTGGGCCGTCTGCTGAAAAGCCGCGGCATCAAGGTCACCATCCAGAAGTTCGACCCCTACATCAACATTGATCCGGGGACCATGAGCCCTTACCAGCACGGCGAGGTTTTCGTAACGGACGATGGTGCCGAAACCGACCTGGATTTGGGTCACTATGAGCGCTTCATCGATATCAACCTCACCAAGAACTCCAACATCACCACGGGCAAGGTCTACTGGTCTGTGCTGAACAAGGAGCGCAACGGTGATTACCTGGGGTCCACTGTGCAGGTCATCCCGCATATCACCAACGAGATCAAGCAGAGGGTCTACGATGTGGCCAATGCTGACGGCGCCGATGTGGTCATTACGGAAATCGGCGGCACCGTGGGCGATATCGAGAGCCAGCCTTTCCTGGAGGCCATCCGCCAGGTGAAGAAGGAAGTGGGCAAGAACGATGTGCTCTACATCCATGTGACCCTGCTTCCCTACATATCCGCCGCTGGTGAGCTCAAGACCAAGCCCACCCAGCACAGCGTCAAGGAACTGCGGGGCATAGGTATTCAGCCGGATATCCTGGTGTGCCGCACGGAAAAGCCCATTCCCAGTGACATGAAGCGCAAGATTGCCATGTTCTGCGATGTTGACCCCGAGGCCGTCATCGAGAACCGCACCGCTTCTACCATCTACGAAGTGCCCCTCATGATGCAGGATGAAGGCCTTGACCGCATCGTGCTGAACAAGC
The DNA here is from genome assembly GCA_015058655.1 of Pseudoselenomonas ruminantium. Taxonomy (GTDB): domain Bacteria; phylum Bacillota; class Negativicutes; order Selenomonadales; family Selenomonadaceae; genus Selenomonas_B; species Selenomonas_B ruminantium_C. The sequence continues at coordinate 90,187 of SVBX01000008.1, read as the reverse complement.
TGGCTATGAACTACAGCCCTGCCAACATGGAAGGCTGGGAGAAGATGGTCTACAAGATCAACAACCCCCAGAAGAAGGTCAAGATTGCCGTGGTAGGCAAGTATGTGGAGCTGCCCGATGCCTATATCTCTGTCACCGAGGCCCTTCATCATGGCGCCATCGACAATGATGCTGCCGTGAAGATTCACTGGGTGAATGCTGAGAAGATTGAAGACCCGGAGACAGATTTGGATGAGGTTTTCGTGGGCTGCAAGGGCATCCTGGTGCCCGGCGGCTTCGGTGACCGTGGGGTGGAAGGCAAGATCAAGGCCATCCAGTATGCCCGTGAGCACAAGATACCCTTCCTTGGCCTGTGCCTGGGCATGCAGTGCGCTGTCATCGAGTTCGCCCGTCATGTCTGCGGCATGACAGATGCCCATTCCTCCGAGTTCAATCCGGAGACCAAGCATCCGGTCATCGACCTCATGGAGTCTCAGCAGGGCATCGTGCAGAAGGGCGGCACCATGCGCCTGGGAGCTTATCCCTGCAAGGTGACCCCGGGCACTCATACCGAGGAAGCCTATGGCAAGCTGGAAATCAGCGAGCGTCATCGCCACCGTTACGAGTTCAACAACGAGTACCGTCAGGCCCTCACCGAGCGTGGCCTGGTCATCGCCGGCACCCTGCCCGATGACAGCCTGGTAGAGATCGTGGAAGTGAAGGACCATCCCTGGTTCGTGGCTGCCCAGTTCCATCCGGAACTCAAGAGCCGCCCCAACAATCCGCACCCGCTGTTCAGCAAATTCGTCAAGGCTTCTCTGGAAAAATAAAAATTATACTCAAGGCGCAAGTCTCAAAAGGGCTTGCGTCTTTTTTAAATTTAATTCAGAAGCCGTCAGAAGTGAGAAGGATTTTTTAATTTCCTTGGCGAAATATCTAGCAAAGAAAGCACCGAATTGAAGATGAGCCGGTGCTTGGTTTACAGGCAAGACTCCGCTCAGGGAAGACCACGGAGATTCATATCCTGTTGCCCGTTTCTGAGGGGAGGAGGAACAAGGATGCTTATTGATACGCTTTGCTCGGTGGCACTTTATTGTCAGCGCTGTGGCAAAGTGCAGCTTTTGGATGTGCCTTTGTTCTCCGGGCGGCAGCGTCAGGAGCTTCGCTGCGGAGCCTGCGGGGAGAGGATGGGGGAGACGATCCTGCGCCCTAAGGCCGGCCTGGGGCTCACCATACACTGCGGTGTCTGCGGTGGCACCAGCCATCAGCAGTACAGCTGGCACCAGCTGAAGAGACTGCGCTTTGAGAAACTCTATTGTCATCATGATCACTTTGAGCTTGGTTATATAGGCCGCTGGCAGGATATAGCCGAGTTCCTTGATTTCAATGACGCCGAGTACGATTCCATGCATCCGGGGGATGGAGACCGCTTCCTGGAGCGGCAGCAAATCCTCTTGGAAGGGCTCACCAGGATTCACGAACTGGCAGCCCACGGAGATCTTTCCTGCCCCTGTGGCTCGCAGGAAGTGAGTGCCGGGCTTACGGGAGAGAGCATCGTGCTCCAGTGCCATGACTGCGGCAGCAGCTGTGTCCTGCCAGTGAAATCCGCCGAGGATCTCAACCACCTGGTGCAGTCACTGGGAGCTTCCTGGAGGCTTAGGTCACAGCTTTGAAATCGCTAGGAAAATATGATAAAAAAGCAGCAAGACCGTCTGAGTGCAGATGGTCTTGCTGCTTTTCAATGCAGGGTTTGGTGGAAATGATAGAACAGGAGCAACAGGAGCAGGATAGCCAAGTTGCTGCCGGTGAAAGAGCGGAGATAGTAGCCGGGCTTGCTGAAGCGCGTCTGCATATAGGCTTTGAAGGAGATCACGCTGGCCATGGAGGCAATGATGGTGCCCAGGCCGCCGATGTTTACCCCCAGGAGCAGGGGCGTGTAGGCATCGGTGAAGCCGGATAGCAGCACCGTGGCAGGCACATTGCTGAGCAGCTGGCTCAGGAGCAGGGAGAGCCAGAATTCATTTCCTGCCAGTGCCTGGGCAGGCCAGCTTTGAAACAGAGGAATCTGGCTGAGATTGCCTACGCCGATGAAGAGCAGGGCAAAGAGCAGCAGGAGCTTGTAATCGGCTTCGAGAAAGAGCCTGCGGTCAAGCAGGGCCAGTCCTGGCAGGACTATGGCTGCCAGGAGGGGGAAGGACACAAGGTGCAGCACATGCAGCAGGCACAGGGCAAAGAGCAGCAGCAGGGGAACGATGCTTTTCCACGGCAGGGCATACCCTTTGCTGTCAGCAAGATTTACCTCACCGTCAGGCAGCAAGCAGGTGCCCAGGTAGATAGCTGCGCCGCTGAGGAGCACTACAGGGGTGGTGATGGAAAAGAATTCCGTGGGTGTGAGGCCGTAGTGGGAGTAAATAAAGAGATTTTGGGGATTGCCAATGGGAGTCAGCATGCTGCCCAGGTTGGCGGCAATGGTCTGCCAGGAAACCGTGGGGACGATGAGGCGGATGCGCCTGGCTTCGGTAAAAGTAAGGATGGCCAGAGGCACAAAGATGATGAGGGCCACATCGTTGGTTATGAGCATGGAGCTGGAGTAGCAGCTGAAGATAAAGAAGCGTCCCAAGCTCCTGCCGGAAGCGCGCTCCCGGAAAAGCCTGTGGAAGATGGCAGCAAAGAAGCCACTGAGCCGCAGCCCCGCCACGATGCACATCAGGAACAGCAGCAGCCCCAGCAGGGGTAGGTTGATACGCTGGAAAAGCGTCGCCATGTCAGGGGGCGCGATAAAGCTGGTGAGAATGGCGAAGCAAAGCGCCACCGCAAGGTCAGGATTGCTCCGCAGTTTTTGTAGAATAGGCATGTTGATAAGATACTCCTTTTATGAAATCAAGATAGAATTATACTTCAAAAGTGCAGTTTTAGCCAGAGAAAGTTTTGCTAAAGGCAGAACTGGAACAGCGTTGTTATGCCGTCAGGGGCGTTTCATAATTTCTATGCGGGTCAAAACTTGCCTTCCCCTTGAGGGGAAGGTGGCAGCCAAAGGCTGACGGATGAGGTGCGAATGAAAACGATAAGGCAGATAAACGAGAGAATGCTCACTGCCCCTAACGGAGCACCTTCCCCTCAAGGGAAAGGCTTATGTTGTCATTTCTAAGTATGTTTACTATATCTTCTGCCATGAAATTTTACTATTGGCAGTGGCTAGGGGGAATAGCGGAGGAGAAGCACAGGTCACGATATAAAGAAAATATATGGATGCAGGCGTAGTTCAGTTAGCAACTTCCTATTGACTAGGTCGGTAGATTATCATATGATTAAACCAATGTAGATGTATATAGCAGGGACTATCACCGTTTCCCCGGTGACAGTCCTGTTTTTCGTGTTTTGGGAGAAAATAACGGAAGGAAAACAAGAGGTGTAGCTATGCATTCACTTTTTGCGGCCATGCTGCAGGACAAGTCCCTGCAGCGATTGCAGGAATGCTTCTGTGGGGGGGCGGCTGAGACTCTGGCCTATGGTCTGGGGGGATCCCAGAAACATGCGGCGGTGGCGGCCTGCTATGAGGCGGGGCCTCAGCCTATGGTGATCATCCTCCATAGCAGGGAGTCTCTGGAGGAGTGGAGGGAAGATCTTTCCTTGCTGTTGCCGGGGGTGCCGGTGCTGGAACTGCCGGAAGTCGACCTGATGGAGATTCAGGCAGCAGCCAAAAGCATCGAGCGCAGTGCCCGCCGTATGGATGTGCTGGGGCGGCTCATGCGCAAGGAGAAGGTCATCATCCTTTCCCAGGCAGCGGCAGCGGTGCAGAAGGGGCTAAGCCCTGCGGATTTCCAGCGGCTGGCCCTTTCTATAAAACTGGGGGAAGTCCTGCCCCGGGAAAAACTCATCCAGCGGCTGACGGAGCTGGGGTATGAGCGCACTGAGGAAGTGGAGCGGGCCGGGCAGTTCAGCGCCAGGGGCGGCATCATGGATATCTTTGCCATCAATGCTCTGGCCCCTGTGCGGCTGGAGTTCTTTGATGACGAGATTGAGTCTTTGAGAGAGTTTGACCTCTCCACCATGCGCTCGGATAAGTCGGCAGGGCTGTCGGAAATCACGGTGCTGCCCTCGCTGCAGACTGACAGCAATGGGAAGCCGGAGCCTTTCCTCAGCTACCTGGGGGGCAGGGGGGCAGTTATCTTTGACGAACCCACCCGCATCCGTGAGCAGATCCGCACCATGGTGAAGGAGAACCCGGAGATCAAGAACTCCATTTTCAGCTGGGAAAATCTCATTGAAGGTGCCAGGGGCAACAGGGTCATATACTCTGCCCTGATGCTGCAGCAGGTGCTGGGGGCGGAGCCGGAAAACACCGTCAGCATCACTTCCACCAATATGACACCCTTCCATCGGCAGATGGATCTTTTGGAAAGCGAGGCCAGCCGCTGGCTGGGGCAGAAGCAGCAGGTGCTGATTCTCTTGAATGCCCGGGACAAGGCCAACAGCATCCGGGAGTTCTTTGCGCGGAAGCGCATTCCCTCCTTGGTCATCAAAGAGGGTGAGACGCTGGAAAAGGGCCTGGTGAATATCCAGGTAGGTGCCCTGACTTCCGGCTTTGAAATGGCGGCGGCCCAGCTGGTGGTGGTGACAGAGAAGGATATCTTCGGCCATCAGAAGCGGCAGGGAGTAAAGCGCACACCCAAGGGAGAAAAGCTGTCCCATTTCCGGGACATCAAGCCTGGGGACTATGTGGTGCATGTGAACCACGGCATCGGCAAATACCTGGGGGTGGAAACCCTTGAGGTAGGGGGAGTGCACAAGGACTATCTCCACATCAAATACGGCGGGGATGATAAGCTCTTTGTACCTACTGAGCAGGTGAATCTCCTGCAGAAGTACATCGGTTCCGAGGGCGAGGTGCCCCGGCTCCACCGCATGGGCGGCACCGAGTGGGCCAAGGCCAAGGCCCGGGCCAAGAAGTCCGTGGAGGATATTGCCCAAAAGCTCATCGAGATTTATGCCCAGCGCCGGGAGGCAAAGGGCATAGCTTTTTCTCCTGACGATGCCACCCAGCACGAGTTTGAGGAGGCTTTCCCCTATCAGGAGACAGAGGATCAGCTGAAGGCCATCGAGGAAATCAAGGAGGATATGGAAAAGGAAAAGCCCATGGACCGCCTGCTTTGCGGGGATGTGGGCTTTGGCAAGACGGAGGTGGCTATCCGGGCGGCTTACAAGGCCGCCATGGACGGCAAGCAGGTGGCAGTGCTGGTGCCCACTACGGTGCTGGCCCAGCAGCATTACCAGACCTTCACCTCCCGCTTTGCCGACTTTGCCCCCAAGGTAGATGTCATCTGCCGCTTCCGTTCCGCCAAGGAGCAGAAGCAGACCCTGGAAAAGGTGAAATTGGGACAGGTGGACATTCTCATCGGCACCCATGCCATTTTGAACAGGAAAAAGGTGCAGTTCAAGGATTTGGGGCTTCTCATTGTGGACGAGGAGCAGCGCTTCGGGGTGAAGCAGAAGGAAAAGATCCGCAGCCTGTCGGCGGGACTTGATGTGCTGACCCTGTCGGCTACTCCCATTCCCCGTACCCTCCACATGTCCCTGGTGGGGGCCAGGGATATGAGCATCATCGAGACGCCGCCAGCCGAGCGCTTCCCGGTGCAGACCTATGTGGTGGAGAACAACGACGCGGTTATCTCCGGCGCCATCAAGCGCGAAATCAAACGGGGCGGGCAGGTGTACTTTGTCTACAACCGGGTGGACACCATCGACCGCATGCGGGACCACTTGCAGGATATGGTGCCGGATGCCCGCATCATGACCGCCCACGGCCAGATGCCGGAGGAAATGCTGGAGCAGGTGATGATGGATTTCTACGAAGGACGCTATGACATCCTCCTGGCTACCAGCATTGTGGAAAACGGCCTGGATGTGGCCAATGCCAATACCATCATCGTTTACAACGCCGACCACTTCGGCCTTTCCCAGCTCTACCAGATGCGGGGGCGGGTGGGACGCTCCCACCACATGGCCTTTGCCTACTTCGTCTATCAGGGGGACAAGATCCTCACGGAGACAGCGGAAAAGAGGCTGCAGGCCATGAAGGAATTCGCCCAGCTGGGGGCGGGCTTCAAGATAGCCATGCGGGATCTGGAAATCCGGGGGGCGGGCAACCTCTTGGGCTCCCAGCAGCATGGGCATATTGCCAGCGTGGGCTTTGAGATGTACTGCAAGCTGCTGGAAGAAGCGGTGGAAAATCTGAAGCACGGCAAGAAGGACGCGGTGCTGGAGCCGCCTCCTGACCCCATCATCGACCTTTCCTGCGAAGCCTATCTGGATGCTGACTACATAGGTGATGCCATGCACAAGATAGAGATTTACCAGCGCATTGCCGCCATCCGCAGCGACGAGGAGGTAAAGGCTCTCTATGAGGAAATGCGGGACCGCTTCGGCGAGCTCTCAGCTCCGGCCAGAAACCTGCTGGAGGCTGCCCGCATCAAGAACCACGCCAGAGCGCTGGGGCTGCGCTCAGTGATTGTCCAGCCCAAGGCTCTGGCCCTGCATCTCATGCCGGGGCGGCGCCTGCCCGCCAAGGGCCTCATGCTCATAGACAAGTATTTCGGCCACAACCTGCGCCGCATCATCAAGACAGGTGATTATGAGATAGGCCTGACAGAGGCCAAGAAGAAAAATATCGCTTCTTTCGTGCTGCGGGTGCTGCTCCTGGCAGACGGAGACGAGGAGGCGGCCATGGCCAGCCAGACGGAAAAAATGAAGAGTGCGAAGGAGAAAAAGATAAATGGCAAAGATAACAGTCCTGGGCCTGGGGCCGGGCAGGGCCGGGCTCATTACCCGGGAAAGCTGGCAGCTGCTGAGTTCTAAGGAACTGCCGGTGGTGCTGCGCACCGCCATCCATCCTACGGTGGAGGATATCAGGGCCGCGGGCATCGAGTTTTCTACCTATGATAATTTCTATGAGCAGGCAGGCAGCTTCGAGGAGCTTTATACCGCTATTGCCAGGGATTTGCTGAAGCGGGCTCAGGAGGAGGGGGACTTTCTCTATGCCGTCCCCGGCAGCCCCCTGGTGGCAGAGCGCACGGTGGTGCTGCTGCGGGAAATGGCCAAGGAAACCTCGGTGGAGGTGGAGATCCTGCCGGGCATGAGCTTCGTGGAGGTCATGTATACCACTCTGGGCATTGACCCCATCGAGGGCCTTACCATCATCGATGCGGAGGATGTGCTGAAACTGAAGGAACGGCCGCTGCAATCCTTGGTGGTGAGCCAGGTTTATCATCAGCAGATTGCCTCAGATACGAAACTGGCTTTGATGGAACTTTATGGTGATGAATACGAGGGCATATACATCCATAACCTCGCTTTGCCAGACCAGTCTCTGAGAAGGATTCCCCTCTATGAGCTGGATCGTCAGCCGGATATCGACCATTTGACCACCTTTTTTGTGCCCAAAGAGCCTTTTTTTATTGAAAAGCCTTGATTTTTCTAGGTTTTTTTGGTAAATTCTTCTAAGCAGGTAGGAATATGGCGCTTCTTGGCGAATAAAACCTACCAGACAGGAATATGATGGACTGATTCATCTTTCCCGAAAAAACTCTTTTAAGGAGGCTACGGTTGTGAACAAAACTGAATTGGTAGCTAATGTAGCTGAAACAGCAGGTTTGACCAAAAAAGATGCTGAGAAGGCAGTAAACGCTCTGTTTACTACGGTCCAGCAGGCTCTCGTCGAGGGTGACAAAATCCAGATCATTGGCTTTGGTACCTTCGAGGTGAAGGAGCGCGCAGCTCGTACGGGCCGCAATCCCCGCACCGGCGAGGATATTCAGATTCCCGCTTCCAAGAACCCCGTGTTCAAGGCAGGCAAGGCTCTGAAGGATGCTGTGAACTGATTACTGCATTGATAAGTTTTGAAAGGCCGGGTTCCCGCTTGGGGCCCGGTTTTTCGTGCATATGGGGGACTTTATGGATCTGATGGATATGAGGGGGAAGGTTGTGCTGCTTTCAGGCGGCACCTCTGGCATTGGCCTCTCTGCCGCCGGCTTGTTCCTGCAGGCAGGGGGCAGGGTAGCTCTTCTGGGGCGCAGCATCAAGCGTGGGCAGGAGGCCCTGGCTCATCTGCGTGAGAGCTTTCCCCGGGAGAACATGAGATACATTCAAGGCGATGTGACCAGCAGGAAGGACTGCCAGAAGGCTGTGAAGGAAACGGTGACGGCTTTTGGGAGCCTGGATGCGCTGGTAAATTCCGCCGGTCTCTATCGCGAAGGCGCTCTGGAAGACCTGACGGAGGATATGCTGGACGAAATCCTTTCGGTCAATGTCAAGGGGACTTTCTGGCTCACCCAGGCAGCCCTGCCGGAATTGAAGCGGGTGCGGGGCAATGTGGTGAATGTGGCTTCTGATGCCGGAGTGCATGGCAATTACTACTGCAGCGCTTATTGCGCCAGCAAGGGTGCGGTGGTGCTCTTTACCAGAGCCATGGCTCTGGAGCTTGCTTCCCTCGGCGTGCGCGTGAATGCCATTGCTCCGGGGGACATACTGACGCCGCTGACAGAAAAGCAACTGGCGGAGAGTCCAAACCGTGAGTCAGCCCTGGGGGAGATGGCTTCTGTATATCCCCTGGGACGCATAGGTACCCCTGAGGAGGCGGCTTCTCTCATAGTCTTCCTGGCTTCTCCAGCTGCTTCTTTTGTAACGGGAGCGGTCTGGGGAGTGGACGGAGGACTGACGGCATGAAGAAGCGCATCCTGATCCTGACCGCTTCTGTAGGCTCAGGGCATATCAAGGCTGCTCAGGCGGTGGCGGAGGAGCTTAGGAGGCAGGCACCGGAAACTGAACTTTTTACCGTTGATTTTATGTCACGGGAAATTTCTTTCCTCCACTGGCTGATGAAAAAACTTTATCTCATCATTCTGGCGCTGGTGCCGAATCTTTATGATCATTGCTACAAGCTCTCTGGGGAGGGTTCCGGTGGCAGTCTTGCCCAGGGAGCCTTTTCCTGTCTGATGCTGCCGGTGCTGAGGAAGATTCTGGCCCAATATCAGCCAGACCTGGTACTCTGCACTCATCCTTTTCCTGAGGGAGCCTGTGCTCTGCTGAAGAAGAAAGGCAGCGCAGAGAAAAGGAATCTGCCTTTGGCAGTGGTGATGACAGATTACAGTTTGCACCAGATTTGGCTTTACCCTCAGGTAGATGCTTACTTCATGGCTACGGAGTCCATGAAAGAAGAGATTGAAAAGAGGGGCTTGAAGCCCCAGCTGGCTGTGGCATCGGGGATTCCTGTTTCTATGGAACTCAGGGAGATGCTGCCCAAAGGGGAACTGAGGAAGGAGCTCGGACTGGATGAGCTGCCCACGGTGCTTTTGATGGGTGGCGGTTTAGGCCTGGGGGGGCTTGACGAGACTTTGCGGCAGTTGGAAAAGCTGCCGCAAAAATTGCAGTTGCTGGTGATAGCGGGAAGAAATGAAAAGCTCCTTGCCAAAGTGCAGGCCATAAGCCGTGAGTCTCATCATGCCATTCGCTGCTGGGGCTATACGGATGAGGCACGACGCCTCATGGGGGCGTCGGATCTTTTGATTACCAAGCCTGGGGGGCTTACCATAAGCGAGGCCTTCGTGCTGGGGCTGCCAATGCTGCTGCATGACCCCATCCCCGGCCCGGAAACGGAAAATGCCGTTTATGCCACCCGTCATGGCGCAGCTCTCTGGCTGCATCCGGGAGAGCCCCTTGCCCGGGCGGTGACGGAGCTTTTGCAGGGAGGGCTCGCCTCCATGGGAGAGAAGTCCCGCGCTTGCGCCCGCCCTGAAGCGGCTTCGCTTATTGCAGAAAAAATATTGGAGTTCTGCCGTTCCTAAATTTTTTTTGGGGCGGCAGGTTTTTTCCTTTGCATGGGGAATTAAAGACATATTAGGATGGCGTTTAGACTGGACTGCTTGCTGCCTGCAGTCGGAAAGTGCGGTGGACATGAATGTCAGTGACGAAACTGGAGCGAAATGCCCAAAGTAATTTTGTTTGCCCCACTTGTGGGAAGGAACTCAAATATGTGGAAGGTGAGGCGGTGCAACTGGTGGGGGGCAGAGCCGACATGGATTCTATCCTGCCCAAGTACGAGTGCCATGACTGCGGCGTCTTTTACAGGGAGTTGCTTGGATCGGGATTTTACGATGTATTTCCCTTGCCCAAGAAGCCTCGGAAGATGTTGAAGACAAGTGATATTCCGCCCACCCGGCTCAAGCGGGAGGCAGACGGCAAATGTGAATGCCCTCGTTGTGGCGAGCGCATGGATTATGTGGAAGGCCGTCCTGTGACTTTGGTGAACGGCAAGCCTGATATGGAAAATGTGGAGGAACATTTTTCCTGTCCGTACTGCAAGTCTATTTATCGTCGTATAGCCAGCACGGATTATTTTCAGTGGTCGGATCACTGATCTTTGCGTGGAATAATTTTTACGGGAAATTTACATGAAAAATCTCCTTAATGCTTGCAAGGAAGCTTATTTGCAGGTATTATAAAGGGGTATGATGTTAAGCAAGAGGAGGGAATGGGCATGATACCTGCTCGTCAGCCTAAGAAAAGGCGTTTCAGCTGGTTCTTTCTGGTGCTGATACTGGTGATAGCGTATTTCTCTTCGATTATGATTTCCCAGCAAATGTATCTGAGCCAGGTCGGCGAAGACCAGGAGGCCGCGGAGCAGCGTCTGGCAACAGCCAAACAGGAGAACGAGGCCCTTCGTCAGGAGAGGGAAAATCTGAACAAGATGGATTACATAGAAAAGCTGGCCCGGGAGGAACTGGGCATGACCCGTCAGGGGGAACTGCCCTATAGTCCGGGAACAGCTGGACGGAAGCAGGCTAATCCTTGACACGATTTGGGGCTTGAAGGTATACTCTATGTATTCTCATTCACTTTAAGGAGGAAGAATTTCATTGTCCATTGAAGTTGGCAGCGTGGTTGAGGGCGTAGTCACGGGCATCAGCAATTTTGGTGCTTTTGTGGAGTTGCCGGAGGGAAAGACCGGACTCATCCATATTTCAGAGGTGGCCGATGTCTATGTGAAGGATGTCCATGACTTCCTGAACGAAAGGGACAAGGTCAAGGTCAAGGTCGTAAGTATAGATGAGCGTGGCAAGATAGGTCTTTCCATCAAGCAGCTCCAGGAGAAGAAGCCTGAGGAGGCAGCGCGTCCCGCAGCCGGTGGTTCTTCCTTCCGTGCCCAGGGTGGCGCACCCCGTGCACCTCGTGATTTCCACAGGCAGGGGAGCCGTTTCGGTGGGGCTCGTACTTCTGCATCCTTTGAGGATAAGCTTTCCAAGTTCCTGAAGGACAGCGATGAGCGTCTCACTGATTTGCGTCGCAAGACTGACTCCAAGCGTGGGGGACGGGGTTCACGCCGTTCAGATTGACTGTGTGTTGGCGTATATAAGCACTCTGTTACCAGGGTGCTTTTTCTGCTTAATCAAGGAGGAAAGCCTTCATGCTGGAAGCGCTGTTGAAGGATACGGCGAAGTTCTGCGAAGCTGAGGGACTTATCCCCAAAGCGACTGGAGTGCTGGTGGCCTGTTCAGGAGGCCCGGATTCGCTGGCTCTTCTGGATATTCTTTGGAGGCTTTCGAGGATCTCCAGATACGATTTCACTGTAGAGGCTGCTCACTTCGAGCATGGCATACGAGTAGAAGATGGCGCGTCCAAGGCGGATGCTGCTTTCGTAGCGGATTTTTGCGAGGCGCGTGGCATACCCTGCGCTGTCGCTCATGGCGATGTGCCTGCTTATGCGCAGGAGAAGAAGCTGTCCCTGGAGACTGCTGCCCGCCAATGCCGCTACGAATTTCTGGAGGCAACCAGAAAAGGACGAGGCCTTGATGTCATCGCTACGGCTCATCAGGCTGATGACCAAGCGGAAACAGTGCTTATGAGATTGCTCAGAGGCACAGGCAACATGGGGCTGGCGGCCATGCGGCCCAGGGCGCAGGGAGAGATTCCCCTTATACGGCCTTTGCTCTTTGCCCCGAAAACGGCTATCGAAGCCTATTGCAGGGCAAGGGGCTTGAACCCCAGGCAGGACAAGACCAACGAACTCCTGGACTGCACCCGCAACCGTTTGCGGCTTGAGACTTTGCCAAATCTGAAGCGGGAATATAATCCGCGCCTGGTGCAGGCGCTTTGCCAGCTGGCTTCTATCAGTGCCGCCGAGTCGGATTACATAGAAGCAGAAGCTAAAGAAGTTTTTGCCAGCTTGGCAGGAAAAGAGGGACTGGAGGCAGAAGCTTTCAAGAAATTGCCTCAGGCACTTAAATGGCAGGTCTTGAGGATATTCTGGCAACAGGAAACAGGTTCGCACAAGGATTTGCCTTATGCTCATGTGCGGAGGCTCTGCCAGGTCATCGATACAGGCCATGCTGGCAGCCAGCAGCAGCTTCCCCATGGAAGATGCCTTAGGTTGTATCGAGTCCAGAAGAAACTTTATGCAAGACTTACACTAGAGGAGAGATAAATCCATCATGATGAGAGACGACATCGAAAAAGTAGTATTCAGTGAGGAGCAGATTCAGGAGAAGATAGTGGAGCTGGGCCGTCAGATCACTGAAGACTACAAGGATGTAAAGGAAGAGATTTATTGTGTAGGCATCCTCAAGGGGGCAGTGAACTTCTATACAGATCTGGTGCAGAAAATCGATCTGCCTGTGCGCTATGACTTCATGATAGCCTCCAGCTATGGCAACGGTACTTCTACCACTGGATCCGTGAAGATACTGAAGGACCTGGATTACGATATTGAGGGCAAGCACCTCATCGTCATCGAGGATATCATTGACTCTGGCACTACCATGAATTATCTCATGAAGTATTTCAGGGAGAGGAAGCCTGCCAGCGTGAAGCTCTGCTCCCTGCTCTCCAAGCCTTCCCGCCGCACTGTGGATGTGCATATCGACTATTGCGGCTTTGAAGTGCCGGATGAGTTCTTGGTAGGCTATGGCCTTGATTACGCTGAGGTCTATCGCAACCTGCCCTTCATTGGTGTTCTGAAGCCTGAAATCTACGCTTAATCGCGGCAAATAATCAAATTTTGCAGGGCTGTCATGCCCTGTCAGAAGGAGGGGCAATGGATTGAACAAATTTCTACGCAGTGTAGGCTTTTACCTGCTGATTATCCTTGTGGCTATTTCCATCATTGACTACTTTTCCACGAAACAGACGGTGAGCAAGTCAGTGGATTACACCCAGTTCCTGCAGCAGGTTGATGCTGGTGAGGTTCAGAAGGTCACCCTTATCAAGAATACTATTCAGGGAACGCTTTCTGATGGTACAGAATTTACCACTATCACTCCTGATGAGCCTTACAGTGACCCGCATCTTTATGAGAAGCTGACTTCCAAGGGCGTGAATATCGCGGCGGACAATCCGCCGGAGCCGCCCTGGTGGTCCACCATGTTCTCGTCTGTCCTGCCTATTCTGCTCCTTGTGGGTGTGTGGTTCTTCATCATGCAGCAGACCCAGGGAGGCGGCGGCAGGGTCATGTCCTTCGGCAAGAGCCGTGCCCGCATGAGCGGCGCGGACAAGATCAAGGTCACTTTCCAGGATGTGGCAGGTGCTGATGAGGCCAAGCAGGAACTGGAAGAAGTGGTGGAGTTTCTGAAGGACAAGCAGAAGTTTGCCGATTTGGGCGCCCGTATCCCCAAAGGCGTGCTGCTCTTTGGCCCTCCGGGCACAGGCAAGACCTTGCTGGCTCGTGCGGTAGCTGGTGAGGCAGGGGTGCCCTTCTTCTCCATCAGCGGTTCCGATTTCGTGGAGATGTTCGTGGGCGTGGGTGCTTCCCGTGTCCGTGACCTCTTTGAGCAGGCCAAGAAGAATGCCCCCTGCATCGTCTTCATCGATGAGATCGATGCCGTGGGCCGCCAGCGCGGCGCAGGTGTCGGCGGCGGTCATGACGAGCGCGAGCAGACATTGAACCAGCTCTTGGTGGAGATGGACGGCTTTGCTGCCAACGAGGGCATCATCATCGTGGCAGCCACCAACCGCCCGGATATCCTTGACCCGGCGCTCCTGCGCCCCGGCCGCTTCGACCGCCAGATCGTGGTGGACAAGCCCGATGTTAGGGGACGCCTGGCTATCCTCAAGGTTCACACCAAGGGCAAGCCCGTGGCAGAGGATGCAGACTTGGATGTGCTGGCCCGCCGCACCCCCGGTTTCACCGGTGCTGATCTCAGCAATCTGGTGAATGAGGCGGCTCTCCTGGCCGCTCGCCGGGACAAGAAGAAGATTTTCATGGCCGAGCTGGAGGAGGCCATCGAGCGAGTCATGGCCGGTCCGGAGCGCCGCTCCCATGTCATGAGCGATGAGGAGAAGCGCCTCACTGCCTATCACGAGGGCGGTCATACTTTGGTGGGCATGATGCTCAAGCATGCTGATCCTGTTCACAAGGTCACCATCATTCCTCGTGGCCGCGCCGGCGGCTATACTTTGATGCTGCCCAAGGAAGATCGCTCTTATGCTACCCGCAGCGAGCTTATGGATCGCCTGAAGGTGGCCATGGGTGGCCGGGTGGCAGAGGAAGTGGTACTGAAGGAAATCAGCACCGGCGCTTCCCAGGATATACAGCAGGCTTCCCGCATTGTCCGCAGCATGATCATGCAGTATGGCATGAGCGACCAGCTGGGACCCATAGCTTACGGCGAGAGCCAGAATCATCAGGTATTCCTGGGCCGGGACTTCAACCATCAGCGCAACTACTCCGAGGAAGTGGCCAGCGAGATTGATAAGGAAGTGCGCCGCTACATGGAGGAAGCTTACGAGGCTTGCCGCCAGATCATCACGGAGCATCGGGAGCAGCTGGAACTGATTGCCCAGGCCCTCATCGAGCGCGAGACTCTCAGCGCCAAGGAACTGGAAGAACTGTTGGAAAAGGGCTATCTCTCCGATGATGACCACAATAGGCCTCGTCCCAACCAGCAGCCCCCCCAGGGTCCGAAGGAAGGCGACCCTGCCTATATTCCCCCCACCAAGACCGTGCCCGTAGAGGCTCCCGTGCCTGTGGCAGAGGAAAAGGAGGAGGAAGTGGCTGCGCCTACGGTGAAGACCACGGAACCCAAATTCAATGTCACGCATTTTGATGACTGAATAAGATGAAACGCTGCCTGCATTCTGTGCGGGCAGCGTTTTTGGCAATACAACATGCACTTCCTCTGAAAAGGAAATATCATGCTTGCAGACAAACGCTGCCTCGTGGTTTTCTGATGCGTTGATATCCAAGAGAGGGCAGGAGGCCGGAGGTTACAGGAGCGGAGCGATTATGGAACAACATGAGCGACTGGTTCTTCATGTGGATATGGATTGTTTCTTTGCTGCGGTAGAGCAGAGAGACCACCCGGAATTCAAGGGGAAGCCTGTCATTGTCGGCGGGCTTTCAGCCAGGGGAGTGGTGTCTACTGCCTCTTATGAAGCCAGGGCGTACGGAGTTCGCTCGGCTATGCCCATGGCGCTGGCCAAAAGAAAATGCCCTGCAGGAATTTTCCTGCAGGGCAGCTACCGCCAATATGGCGCCGTTTCGGCACAGATCTTTGAGATACTCTCCCGCTTTTCGCCTTTGATAGAGCCCCTTTCCATAGATGAGGGATTCCTTGACCTCACTGGCATGGAACATCTGATCAAGGGCAATCCCAGAGCTTATGGACTGAAGCTTAAAGAGACTATCCTGGCAGAGACGGGGTTGGTGGCTTCGGTGGGCATTGCTCCCAACAAGTTCCTGGCCAAGCTGGCTTCTGATTTGGAGAAGCCGGATGGACTGGTCATCATCCGGCTCGAAGACATTCAGCAGGTGCTCTGGCCCCTGCCTGTCTCACGCATCTGGGGAGTGGGGAAGAAGACAGAGGCCAGGCTTTCGCAGCTGGGCTACCGCTGCATCAGTGACATTGCCAAAGCCAGGCCGGAAGTTTTGCAAAGGCAGGTGGGGGAACGGCTGGCAAATCATCTGGTGGAGCTGGCAAATGGCAGGGATGACCGGCCTGTGGAAGCTCTGCGGGAAGCTCAGTCCATCGGCAAGGAGACTACCTTTGAGGAAGACCTGCATTCAGGAGAGGAGGCAGAGCATCATTTGCTCTCGCTTGCTTCTCAGGTGGGCTGGCGGCTTCGGCGCAGTGGCAGGAGGGCTCATACCGTGCAGATAAAAATCAGGCTGTCGGATTTTTCCACCTATACCCGCCAGCGCAAGCTTGGCGAGGCTATCTGCTATGATGAGGATATTTTCCGGGAAGCCAGGAATCTTTTCCGAGCTTTCCGCCTTCCTGTCGGCAGCGGCATACGCTTGCTGGGGGTAAGCTGCAGCGGCTTCAATGCCCCCAGCGAGATTTCTCTTTTCAGCATGGAGGAAAAACGCAAAAAGGAAAGCCTCTACTCAGCCATTGACAAGATCAAGGCGAAATTCGGCGAGGATAAGATTGGACATTTGGGAGAGGCCGGCAAGGTAACTAGTATTGAGAGGAAAGGCAGGATAAGGCATGTTTTCCAAAAGCAAGAAGAAAAAAGTATATGTGATTGACATCTTTGGAGTTATCGAGGCTGCTTCGTCATCTATATCTCTGAGCAAGAAGAATACCAATATGCAGAAGGTGATCAAGCTCCTGCATCGGATTGCCGGAAAAGATAAGGAAGAGGTTGCAGGGGTCATCATTCACCTGAACACTCCTGGAGGTACTACGGGTACATCCGAGGAAGCGGCCATGATGATAGAGAAAGTCCGGGAGAGGGGCATCCCTGTCATTGCTTCCATTGCAGATATATGCTGTTCCGGGGGGTACTGGATTGCCTCTGCCTGTGATTACATCTTTGCTAACCGCACATCCATGACTGGCAGCATAGGCGTTATCATGCAGCTTCCCAATATCAACGGGCTGTCTGACAAGCTGGGGGTGAAGCAGGTGACGGTGAAGGCTGGCAGGATGAAGGACATCGGCAACCCCTTCAGGGATATTACGGAGGAAGAGCGCGAGTTCCTGCAGGCGCACGCCGAAGAAACCCACGAGATATTCAAGGAGGCGGTCAGGAAGAACCGCAGGGAAATACCAGCCGATGTTCCGGAAATCTTCGATGGTCGTCCCTTTTCGGCAGATTTTGCCCTGCAGAATCATCTGATTGATGAGATCGGTACTTTCTATGATGCGCTGGAATATCTGCTGGACAAGGCAGGTGTGGAAGAGAAAGATATCAAGTTGCAGCAGAACATGGAGAAGAAGGGGCTGCTTTCAAAGCTGTTCTCCCTGGAGGTCGATAATTCATTCGTAAATGTACTGGCTGATTATCTGTCAGGGAAGTCGTTGTCATCACGATGAAATCCTGCGCGGAGGGGCTGGAAAATCGGACATTTGGGGGAGGCAGGAGAAGCCATCATGGCAGTGGATCTGTTATGCGTCACGGCAACGGAGATGTTCCGCTTGACAGCAGGTGAAGCATGTCCTGTGGCAGCTCTGCGCTGATATCTATCAGTTCCTTGGTGATCGGGTGGACAAAATGCAATCTGCAAGCGTGGAGGGCCTGTCTCTGAATCAACCCCAGGCTGCCTCCGTAGAGGTCATCGCCTAAGAGGGGATGGCCGAGATAGCTCATATGCACCCGGATCTGGTGGGTGCGGCCAGTTTCCAGTTTCAATTCAACAAGGCTCAGCAGCTTGCCCTCTCTTTCGATGGAAGAGAGGGTTTTATAATGGGTGCGGGCTTCCTTGCCCTCGGAGGATACTTTCCGCAGGATGATGCTGGGCAGGGCCCGGGCTATGGGGGCGTCGATGAGTCCTTCGGCTGGCTCTGGCGCACCTGCGACTATGGCCAGGTATTCCCTGTGGAAGAGCTTCGTGCCGTCCTTGGAGGCCAGCAGATACTGCACCTGAGGTTCCTTGGCTATGAGCACCAGCCCTGAGGTGTCCCTGTCCAGGCGGTGGATGGGATGGTAGCTGTGAGTTTCGCCGTTGCCTTTATAATGGTAGAGCACAGCACCTGCTAAAGTGCCACGGGCTTCTTTGGTGGTGGGATGCACCAGCTGTCCGGGGGGCTTATTCACGATCAGCAGGTATTCGTCCTCATAGCGTATGTCCAGGGGGAGGGCCTCTGGTTCAATCTCCGAGGGCTTTTCCACCTGATAGCTTACCGTATCTCCGTTTTTGAGCATGGTGCGGGCGGCATTCATGATTTCCCCGTTGACCTTGAAGGTGCCGGAGTGCTTGATGCGTTTCCAGAGTGTATTCGATATGCCTTTCTGGTGCAAAAAAGCCTTGGCGGGCATAGTCGCCAAGGCTTCGGGCAGCACCACTTTGAAGGTGGTCATGCTGCGCTGTTTTCTTCTTCTGCTTCCGGTTTGCCCTTGCAGGCATCGATGATGCGGAAGCTGACCGAGAGGATGATGGCTACGACAGTAGCCAGGGACATGCCCTTGAGGGTGACAGTGCCGATGGTAAGGCTGGCAGTGGAAACGCCCAGCCCCATCACGATGGAAGTGAGGAGCAGGTTTTTCGGCTTGTTGTAGTCCACTTTGCCCTCCACCAGGATGCGGATGCCGGAGGCAGCGATGACGCCGAAGAGCAGGATGGAAACGCCACCCATGACGGGGGCGGGAATGCTCTGAATGAGGGCGGCGAGCTTCCCCAGGCAGGAGAGGACGATGGCAAAGACTGCCGCGCCGCCGATAACCCAGGTGGAGAAGACCTTGGTGATGGCCAGCACGCCGATGTTTTCGCCGTAGGTGGTGTTAGGGGTGGAGCCGAAGAAGCCGGAAATCACGGTGGAAATGCCGTTGCCCAGGATGGAGCGGTCAAGGCCCGGTTCACGAGTGAGATCCTTGCCCACGATGTTGCCCGTGACAATCAGGTGGCCGATATGCTCGGCGATGACCACCAGGGCGGCGGGCAGGATGATGAGGATGGCCCCCAGGTCGAAGGCGGGAGCGTAGAAGGTGGGCAGGGCAAACCAGGGAGCAGCCTCCACAGCAGCCCAATCCACCAGACCGCTGAAGCCGGCGATGATGTAGCCTCCCACTACGCCGATGAGGATGGGGATGATGGAGAGGAAGCCCTTGAAGGCGATGGAGGCGAAGATGGTGATGGCCAGGGTGGCCAGGGAAACGGTGATGACCGTGGGGTCGACACTTTCGCTGGTGAGCCCAGCCATGCCTGCAGCCGTGGGCATCAGCTCCAGGCCAATGACCGCCACGATGGCGCCCATGGAGGCAGGGGGGAAGATGACATCTATCCAGCCTGTGCCCACGGCGCGGATGAGGCCCGCCACCAGGCAAAAGACTAACCCTACTGCGATAAAGCCGCCCAGGGCGTATTCATAGCTGTACTCGGACAGCACCAGGAACACGGGGGATAGGAAGGCGAAGCTGGAGCCGAGGTAAGCCGGTATGCGTCCCTTGCACAGCACCAGATAAAGCAGGGTGCCGATACCGTTGAAGAGCAGCACTGTGGCGGGATTCACATGGAAAAGGATTGGGACCAGCACCGTGGAGCCGAACATAGCGAAGAGGTGCTGAAGGGAAAGGGGAATCGTTTCTAAGAGCGGCAGTTTCTCGTCCACCGCAATGGGACGCTTTTGCAAAGAAGAACACTCCTTTTATAAATGAACAAATATATACTGCTGTATATCCTAGCATAAAAGGGGACATGTGTCCACTTTCTGCCAGGAAAAATAAAAAGGCATACATGGTAGAATATTTTTAAAAAAGAAAATTGATAAAACAGGAAACTATTGGGGGGCAGGGAAAATTCATAAGGGAAAATTTTTATAAAATGTAGTGTATAGACAGAGGACAAAAATTCTTGTATAATGGTTTCTGTTACAAAGTGACAAATGAGGTTCCGGAGTGGTCATTATGCATTGACTTTTCCAGAATAAGTTATTTAGGGGGAGAATTATGGCGCTAATTGTAAAGAAATTCGGCGGCAGCTCAGTGGCCACCACCGAAAAGATCATGAATGTGGCCAAGAGAGTGCTGAAGGAAAAGCAGCCCGGGGACAAGATTGTCATGGTGGTGTCCGCCATGGGCAAGACCACGGATCAGCTCATAGACCTGGCCAAGGAGATAAATAAAGAGCCTTATCAGTATTCAAGGGAAATGGATATGCTGCTGACTACTGGCGAGCAGGTTTCCATTGCGCTCCTTTCCATGGCTTTCCAGACTTTGGGACAGCCCGCTATTTCCCTGACAGGACCCATGGCCGGCATGCAGACCAATTCTGTCTACACCAAGGGCCGCATTATGGACATCACCCCGGAGCGTGTCCACGAGGAGCTGGACAAGGGGCAGATTGTGGTGGTGGCAGGCTTCCAGGGGAGGAATGAAAAAGGCGATCCTGTGACCCTGGGCCGTGGCGGTTCCGATACCTCCGCCGTAGCTTTGGCAGGTGCCCTGAAGGCAGACAGCTGCGAGATTTTCACTGATGTGGATGGGGTATATTCTGCAGATCCCCGCATGGTGCCCAATGCTCGCAAGATGAAGGAAATAACCTATGATGAGATGCTGGAGATGGCCCGCCTGGGCGCAGGCGTCATGCAGCCCCGCTCCGTGGAGATGGGCAAGCACTTCGGCATACCCATCCATGTCCGTTCTACCTTTACCGAGAGACCTGGCACGATGATTAGGGAGGATTATACTATGGAAGATAAAGATTTTGTGGTTCGCGGCGTTGCTCATGATGACAAGGTAGCCAAGATTGCCGTGCTGGGCATCCCCAACACTCCGGGCATTGCCCATGAGATTTTCTCCGCCTTGGCTGCAGCCAATGTCGATGTGGACATGATCGTCCAGAGCATCCGCAACATCGAGAAGAATGTCACGGACATGGTATTCACCGTGGCGGCAGATGACCTTTCCCAGGCCAAGCAGGTCGTGGACAAGGTGGCTGACAAGCTGAATGCCGTGGCTGTGCTCATCGAGGAAGATGTGGCAAAAGTTTCCATCGTGGGTGCAGGCATGCTTGGCAATCCCGGCATCGCTTCCCGCATGTTCGGCGCTATCTCCAGAGCCGGTGTCAACATCGACATCATCAGCACTTCTGAAATCTGCATTTCCTGCCTGGTGAAGGGGGATAAGCTCAAGGAGGCTGTGAACGCCATCCACGAGGAATTCTTCCCAACTAAATAAGGTATACGGGCCCCTTGCGCACGGCAAGGGGCTTTTGCATTTTGCTAGTTTTTGCATTTTCATGCTAAAAGAAATAATATTGTATACAGACAGCTGTATGGGTAGACAGGACGGCATGAAACAGTTATTATATATACATGTTCAGGAACAGGCCTGACAATGAAGGAAAGGGGAACGAAAGCGATGACTATGAGGATGGCAGCCACCCATGCTGCTGATAAGGAACTCCATGATGCAATTTTCGGTGCTAGCGAGGCTTGCCGCCTGGCTGCCCAGAAATACGGCGCTGACAAGGTAACCAATGCCACCATCGGCACCATGATGGATGATGAGGGCAAGTTTGCCACCCTGCCCACGGTGGAGAGGATCTATCGCGAGCTGAGTATCGGCGACTACATGCGCTACGCTCCCATCGCCGGCCTGCCTGAGTATCTGGAAGCTGTGATTGATCTCACTTTCGCAGACCAGCGTCCCGAAGGTTACTTCGCCTCCGTGGCCACTCCCGGCGGCACCGGCGCCATCCGTCACGCAGTGGCCAACTACGCCGAACATGGGGACTTCGTCCTCACCTCTGACTGGTTCTGGGGCACTTACAATGTCATCTGCAATGAGTACGGCACGAAGCTGACGAACTTCAAGCTTTTCGACGATAAATTGAACTTCAACCTGGCAGACTTCAATCAGAAGGTGGAGGAACTGCTTTCCCATCAGGACAGCCTGCTGGCAATCCTCAACACTCCTGCTCAGAACCCCACGGGCTTCAGCCTGACTGAGGATGATTGGGATGGGGTGCTGGCTGTGGCCAAGGCCCAGGCATCCAAGGGCAAGAAGGTCATCCTGCTGGTGGATATCGCCTATATCGACTTTGCCGGCGAGAAGAACGAGACCCGCGCCTTCATGAAGAAGTTCAGCAACCTGCCGGAGAACATACTGGTACTCACCGCCTTCTCCATGTCCAAGGGCTACACGGCCTATGGCCAGCGCACGGGCGCTCTGGTGGCTGTTTCTTCCTCCAAGGAAGTCATCGAGGAGTTCAAGAATGTCACCAAGTATTCCGGCCGTGCTACCTGGTCCAATATCAACCGCGGCGCCATGACCCTCCTGGTACGCCTCCAGCAGGACAAGGCTGCTTACGCCCAGTTCGAGAAGGAGAGGGACGAATTCTATGAGCTCATCAAGGGCAGGGCAGCTATATTCACTAAGGAGGCGGAAGCCTGCGGCCTGCCGGCTCTCCCCTACAAGGGGGGCTTCTTCCTGGCAGTGCCTGCTGCAGACCCCAAGGCCGTCTGCGAGAAACTTCACGAGGACCTGATCTTCGCAGTGCCTCTGAAGCTGGGCGTGCGCGTGGCTGCCTGCTCCGTGGCTACAGCGAAGATGCCGGGCATTGCCGAGAAGGTCTTGAAGGCACTCAAGGCAGTAGAGTGAAAGAACGCAAGGAAAAGCTTCAGAAGCTGATTTAGTTCAATAAATGCGGAGTGCAGTTTCCTTTGGGAAAGGAACTGCACTCCGTTTTTCTTTTTTCGTGAAAATTTGCGGTTGCTGAGAGTCTTAAATGAAGTTATAATGAAAGGGTAATATGTGTTGAATATTGTGAGGAGGACACAGGCGAATGTTTAAGTTCAATCAGAAGGACACGGAGTACTTTGACCTCTTTGTCGAAAGTGCCCGTTATTTCTACAACGGTGCCCTGATGATGGATGAGGTCATGCTGGACTACAGCAAAGCCACGGACAAAGTTCGGGAAATAGTGGAGCTTGAGCATGAGGCCGATGCGGTGAATGACAAGATCATCGACAAGCTCAACATGACCTTCATCACTCCTATCGACCGCGAGGATATCTATGCCATTGCCAATGGGTTGGACGATGGGGTGGATATCCTGCAGGGTACGCTTCAGCGCATCGTCATGTACAAGACAGGCAAGGCCATGAACGGGGCGATATCCCTCACCAAGCTCATCATCGAAGCTACTGATGAAATCATCAAGGCTCTGACCATGCTGAAGGATATCCACAAGAATCAGGCCCAGATTCTGGATGCCACCCACAAGATTGCCAAGCTGGAAAGCGAGGGGGACAGGGTGTACCGCCATGAAGTGGCCTATCTCTTTGATAAGGAAAAGGACCCCATCGAGCTCATCAAGTGGAAGGATATCCTGGAGAATCTGGAAGATACCCTTGACCACTGCGAGAAGATTGGGGATATGCTCAGAGGCGTGGTGATGAAGTATGCATGAGCTGCAGTATCTCATCTTCACGGTCATCATCCTGGCCCTGCTCTTCGACTATATCAACGGCTTTCACGACACGGCCAATGCCATAGCTACTTCCGTGTCCACCAGAGCCATTCACCCCAGCCATGCCATTATGATGGCAGCGGTACTGAATTTTGCCGGAGCTATGTATTCCACAGGTGTGGCCAAGACCATCGGTGCGGATATCGTGAAGTCGGCCCAGCATGTGGATGAGCACATCATCATCGCAGCCCTGGTGGGGGCGGTGGTCTGGAATATCGTCACCTGGTGGCTGGCGGTGCCTTCCAGTTCCTCCCACGCTCTGGTGGGAGGCATCATCGGGGCGGTGCTGGTGTCCGTGGGGGCGGACGGATTGAATTTTGCCGGTATCGGCAAGATTGTCATTGCCCTTATCGGCTCGCCGATTTTGGGCATTGCCACAGGCTTCGTCGTGATGATGGTGCTATACCGCATTTTCGGCAATGCCAGTCCCTCGAAGGTGAACCACAAGTTCAAGAAAATGCAGATTGTCGCTGCAGCCATGATGGCCTTTTCCCACGGCTCAAATGACGCCCAGAAGTCCATGGGTATCATCACCCTGGCTCTGCTCTCTGGCGGCTATATAGATGTCTTTGAAGTGCCTACCTATGTAAAGGTGCTGGCGGCCACCGCCATGGCCTGCGGCACCGCCATGGGCGGCTGGCGCATCATCAAGACGGTGGGCGGCAAGATCTTCAAGCTGGAGCCAATCTCAGGCTTCGCTGCTGATCTGAACTCCTCCATCGTCATCTTCACCGCCACCATGCTGCACCTGCCGGTCAGCACCACCCATGTGGTGTCAGGCTCCATCATGGGTGTCGGCACGGCCAAGCGTGTCAACGCCGTCCGCTGGGGGGTAGCCCAGCAGATGGTCATGGCCTGGGTCATGACCATACCATGCACTGCTCTCATGGGAGCAGGCGCCTATCAGGTGGTTTGCATGGTGTTCAAGTGAATAAAAGAAAAGCACTGTCATGGCGGCAGTGCTTTTTTGGTGCGTAGTTTGGCTTGCATATTATTTTTTATCAGTTATAACTGATAAAACGATATTTAAAGAGTGTTTGTAGAGTATATATGATAAGACTCCAACACCAGGAGAAGTTCGGGAATAGTTTGGATGTGTATGCAAATCTTGTATCATTATGTCCAATTTGTCACCGTAAAATTCATCTTGGTTTACATGATGAGCGTCGTAGCATGGTGGATGAATTATATGAAAAACGTAAAGAACGATTGGTAAATTGTGGACTGATAATGGGAAAAGAAGAATTTGAAAATCTGTTGTTGTGAAACAGAATTTGGCGTAAGATTGCATATTGAGTTATTGCATCTTCGTAGACTAAAACCACACTTCTATCTCTTTTTCAGTAATAATACACGTTTCAAAATATAATGTGTATAAATAGTAAAGCCGGTAATGTTACTTTATAAGAAAATAAATTTTGTAGAAAAGCGAAGCACTGTCTTCGCTTTTTTTGTCAAGTTTATCTGAGCTGTGTCTGATTTTCAGACAACGGTGATATATGAAAAATATCGCAATAAAAAACATAGGAAAATATATTTGATGAATATTGACCTGGTTGGTTTTGTGGATTATAATTGCATTATCAAAAGGCGCCTGATATTGAGTGTGAAGCAACAGGTTTGCTTTATGAATGCAGAGGAGATTTTTCTATGGCAAAAGTTGTTGAGTTTCCCCAGCGTGGGCAGTATAGAAAAGATAAAATAAAAAGTGATCTTGAACTGGAAAAAGAAATCAAGGAAACCATGGAACTGGCAAGAAAAGTGTTTACGCCTGATTTCATAGCTGCAATGAATAGAAAGTTTTCTGGAGAAGCTTATGCTGAGAAACAGAAAGAGAGAAGGAAGTATTTAAGAGAGTTGCAGGAATTTGAAGATCTGATTGGAGGTAAACATCAGATAGTTAATGTAAGAGGTGTTGACTGACCGGAGGAGTACGGCTATGGAAAGTAAGAGAGAAAAGTTTGTACGGTTAGCAGAGGCGAGGACAAATAAAATCATTAAAATGATAGAATTATTGGGGAATTTATCGGATACACGGACATATGAATATACCGAGGAAGATATAAATCATATATACAGTAGTATACTTAACGAATTGAGCATATCCAAAGATAGGTTTGAATTGCATCTTAGAAAGAACGCATCAGTTTTCAAATTATAATTCGGAAGAAGGAAAAAGAAATGGGTAGATTTTGTACAAATTGCGGGGAGCCGCTTAAAGAAGGAGCAAAGTTTTGCGGGAACTGTGGGGAGGCTGTAGGGGAAGTTGCTGACCGTAGGTCTGCGGGAATTGCGAGAAGGACTTACAGGCCTGCGGACTCACAGAATTTGCATAGTGAAGTTCGCAGGGAGGCCCCGCCGCAACAACAGCAGAGCAGCGGCAGTGGCTTTTGGCATTTCCTGGCGGGAACGGCTCTGGGAGGATTCCTGGGGCATTTGTTTGGCAGTTCGGCAGGGGCTCATCATGATACGGTGATAAACCACAATGAAACCATCATCAATAATTTTGATGATGATGAGTGGGATGACCAGGACAGTGAAACCGGCTTCGAGAATTTGGAGTACGGCGAAGAAGATGATGATTATGACAGTGACTATTACGATGATAGCGATTATGATAGTGACTACGACGATGGTTACGATGGGGGAGATTCTGACGATTTCTTCGATGACTTCGGCGGCGGGGATGATTTTGGAGGAGATGATTTCTGATTGCCGTTTTTGTGTTTTAGGGGTATTTTCTTGACTGTGAATAATGACGGTTTTTCCCTGCGCCGTGTACTGTGAGGTAACCGCTATCAACCAGCTCTTTGATAAGGTTATTGGCCTGGCTGCGGGAAACGCCTAAAGCATCCTGCACATCCTGACGAATGAAGGTTTCTTTGCCGGCAAGAGCGTAAAGCAAGGGAGATTTATTTTTTGAAGCGATGGGGGGCTGGTGCCCTTTGAAGTTTCTGTTGGGCAGGGTGATGCGGAAGGCGTGGTCGCTGGCTTCAAGCTTCGGTTCAAGGCCGGAGCCTTGATAACTTTCGTAGATTTTGGGAATGCCGGTACCATAGGCTTCGATGAGTTTCAGACGGTAGAAGATGGCAGCCATCTTTTCATTGCGGCATTCGGAAACGCCCAGCTTCAAATCCTCAAGGTTGAGTCCCTGTACCAGTCCACCGAAGGAAACAAACTCTATGCGGTCATGGAAGATATTGATGAGAGTGCTGCCACTGTAGGAGTATTCCCTATGCACAATGCAGTTCAGCAAGGACTCCCGCAAGGCAACTTCCGAATAGTCACGCTGGTCAGATCTCATGAGCCCATTGAAGCTTGCGCCCAGCTGATTATACTGCTCCAGCATGGCATAGGCTTCCTTCATCTGAGTGAGCATGGAGCCTCTGAATTCGCGCCGATTCTGGAAGGGCGAGGTTTTGCTGGTTCCGGCGAAGACAGCAATCTTAAGCTCATGGGGACATTCCTCGGAGAGGAGCAGTGCCAGATTGGTGAAGATGCCGTCACGGGTTTTCAGCCCCAGGGTCATGTATTGCTGTTCTTCCAGCTTGATTTTTTTTTGGGCAAATATATCCTCCAGGGAATTGAATGTCAATTCTTGTTGCAGGGAGCGGCGAGTTTCATATCGCTGTCCATCGCTGGCGATAATCATGGCGCGTATAGCATCTGTTGAGGCAGGGATAGAAGCAGCTCCGTGCCTGATGAAGACACCTTCGGGACGAATGCCCTTGCCTTGCAGGTAATATGGGGCATGAGTGCCCTTTTGTACAGTTATTTTGAGCACGGATTTTTGCTCAAATTCCACGATTTCCAGGTTTACGAACATGGTGATATCAGGTTTGATGGCATCGTGCACCATGCTGGTGACCTGCAGCATGGCCTGGTCGGTATCTTCAAGACCAATGATGTCACCATTATCAGCAATGCCTATGTAGATGGCTCCGCCATTGCTGTTGGCAAAGGCAATGATTTCCTTCTTGATGTCTGGCACTATCATTTGTTTCAGCTCAATGTTAGAACTTTCTCTGAATTCCATATGTATCGCCTCCGTTCATCCATTCTTCTACTATTCTACCATAAATTATGGGCGAATGGTAGAAGCAAAAGCAGCATTGTTAAAACAGAAATTTTAGCGTAAGATAATACATAAGTTAGTATACAAGATGACAAGGAGAATATTGTGTTTCTTGGTATTGAGCATATGCTATGGGAGCTTAGAGCCAAAGCGCTTTTCAAGGAGTTGTTTGAGAGATTTCCCCTTCCTTTGGAGGGTAAGGTTCTCTACAGCCATACCACCCAGCGGGGGCAGAAGGCCTATACTTTCTTTGATGATGATGGTTCCTATCGGGTAGTCATTGACCTGGAGGAGCACCATTCCCAGGAGGATGTGGAAAACTCCTGCTACCATGAGTTCCGTCATCTTATGCAGCATGAGATGCTGGAGGAGGGTTATATCAGGCGGTGCAACAGGCTGAAGCGGGATATGGCCTGGTATCTTTTTTCTCCTACGGAAATAGATGCCCGTGTGTTTGCCAGAAGCCGGGGCGAGATTGCCGACAGGCGGGTTTTTGAGGATATTGGCAGGCTGGATGATTTTGCCAGCTCGAAAATGTTCCTTTACAAATGCATGGAAGTGTCCAGGAAATACGGTGTTGGGTAAGGCACTGTTCAATGATGCCCAACAAAAAAGCAGACTGACTGTCGTTTCGACAGCTCAGCCTGCTTTTTTGCAAGTAAGCGGTGACTATTAATCCAGTTGTGCCTATGCTCCCATGAAGGATGCCAGCAGCCTTTCCAGGGAGGCCTGGTCATCTTTGTGCATAAGTTCTCTGGCCGAGTGCATGGCCAGCATGGGGACGCCTATGTCCAAGGTGCGGATGGGGACCAGGGCAGAGGCGAGGGAACCCAAAGTGGAGCCGCCCCTGATGTCGTTTCTGTTCACGAAGGCCTGCCAGGGGATGTCAGAGGCCTCGCAGAGGCCGCGGATGATGGCGATGGCTTCTGCATCTCCGGCATAGGTCTGGGCGGCGGCCTGCTTCAGGGCGACACCGGAGCCCATGAGGGGCTTGTGGGAGGGGTCGCATTTGTCTGCATGGTTGGGATGCAGGGCATGGGCCACATCCACCGACAGCATGAAGCCGGACGCTATATCCGCCCAGAGGTCTTCGCGGGTGCGGTCCAGGGCTGAATATATCCGCTCCAGCACCTGGTTCAGCACGGCGGAGCCGGCTCCCTGCTTGGTGCCGCTGCCTACTTCCTCATTGTCAAAGAGCGCTATCAGGCGCAGGCCGGAGAAATCTTTCGGCTCTGCACTGGCGATGCCCTTCAGGCAGGCCAGGGTTGAGGTGAGATTATCCAGGCGGGGGGAGGAGATGAATTCCTCCTGCAACCCGCAAAGGCAGCCTTTTTCCAGGGGATAGGCGGAAAGCTCATAGGAAAGGATATCCTCCGGGGCCGCTTCCAGCTCCTTGGCCAGCCAGTCAAGGAAAAAGGTCTCTGACAGTTCTTCGCCGCTTATGGTGGCCAGGGGCAGCATATCCGTCTGAGGATTCAGCTTGCCTTCGTCATTTACTTCCCTGTCCATATGGATAGCCAAGGAGGGGATGGTCAGCAGGGGGCGGCCGAAGTCCACCAGCTTCACTTTGGGGGAGAAGACTTTCCCTGAGCGCAGTACAACTTTGCCTGCCAGCCCCAGCGGCCTGTCCAGCCAGGTGCGCAGCATCATGCCGCCGTATCTTTCCACATTGAGAAGGCCGTAGCCTTCTTTTTTTATGCCTGCCTGGGGCTTTACGCGGAAGCAGGGAAAATCCGTATGGGCTGCTCCTATCCGCAGGGGGCCTTCTTTTTCGCCTATGGCAAAGGCCAGCAGGGTGGAACCGTAGACTTTCGTAAAGTAACGCTCTCCGGGCATGAGCTCCCAGGTGGAGGACATGGCAAGTTCAGTAAAGCCCGCTTCCTTCAGAAAGCTGCTGCTTGCTTCCACCGTATGGAAGGGGGAGGGACAGGCTGCTATGAACTGCAATAAGTCCAGACTATCTTTCTGCATGATATTCTCCTTTTCTCAATGCTGCTGGCCAATGCTGTCCAGGAGCCGCCTTATGGGCAGGAGCTTGGCAATCAGCAGGCAGATGAGGCACTCGGCTCCGATAAGGGAGCCGTTTACTGTAAGGGAGTAGATGATGGGGGACATGCCCTCCGGGGCGTAGGAGGCGAAGAAGACGATGCCTGAGATGAAATGGCAGAGGAAGCGTCCCGCAAAGCCCAAGAGGATTCCCAGATAGAAGTTGTTTTTTGCAATGCCTGCCAGACCTATGGCCATAAAGGGCAGGGGATAGTCAAAGAGCACCTGTATGGGGTGGAGGATGAAGGGATCCTGCAGGAGGTTGATGAAGCCGTAGAGAAAGCCTGCCATGGCACCTACGGAGGGGCCGAAGCGATAGGACAGCAGCACGATGGGCAGCATGGCACCAAGGGTCAGGACACCGCCCTGGGGGAAGTGGAAGATGCACAGCTGATGCAGCACCACGGTGATGGCCAGCATCAGGGCCACATAAACCAGCATCTGGGTGGTGAGGTGTATCTTCCTCATGTAGATGCAGCTGCCGGTGAGGGCAAAGAGGCCTGTCATGGCGAAAAGGCTGGAGGGACTGGATAGGAGTTCTGCCAAGGTCAACACTTCCTTATTTTGTAGAAAACTATGATTGCGACATGAGTATTTTAACACCAGGGTGGCCATAAAACAACGCTTTAGGGCGAGGAAGACAACTTTACGCAGGATAGTACAAACCTCTGTGTGCATAATGAAAGATTCCTGCAAATCCTTGCCAAAAGTCAAAAAAACAAATATAATTAAAGTAACGATTAGTCAATTAGTCAATAATTAACACAGAGGGTGATGAAATGAGCAATATTGCTGACTTGATTGAAGCCTATATCCTTCGTCAGTTGGCGGCCAGGGAGGATGGCAAGGTGGAGCTGCGGCGCACGGACATTGCTGATGCTATATCCTGCGCTCCGTCCCAGATAAGCTATGTGCTTTCCACCAGGTTCACCCAGGACAAGGGGTTTTCCGTGGAGTCGAGAAGGGGGCTGGGAGGCTACATACGCATTGTCCAGGTGCCTATGCGCAGTATGATTTACCAGCATATGCTGGAGGAAATCGACGAGGATACGGACGAGAAATCCATGCAGGCTATGATCCAATATCTCCATGACCATGACATGGTATCTACCAGAGAAGGGGCGCTACTAATGCAGGTGGTCAGCGAGGCCTTCGGCTCTGCCACCATGAGCGACAAGGAAAGAGTGCGGCTGCTGAAGGTCATGCTGCTGACCCTGGAGAATTTCAGCTGATGAGGTGAAAGATTATGTTATGCGATGATTGCGGCCGCCGTGAAGCGGTGGTGCATATAGTGCAGATAGGCCCTGAGGGAAGGGTGGAGAAGAACCTTTGCGAGAAATGCGCTTCTGGTTATGGGGAGTTCATGCCTGAGAGGCAGCCCAAGAAGAACATGTCCGTGGACGATTTCTTGCGGGGGATGTTCAGCCAGCCAGGGGAGCAGGAAGAGAAGCATAAGCATGAAGGGGAGCCGTTGGTGCTCACCTGCCCGAACTGTGGCATGAGTTATGCGGATTTCCAGCAGACCGGCAAAATTGGGTGCAGCGTGTGCTATGGTACTTTCCGCCGTCAATTGGAGCCTTTGCTGCGCCGGATCCATGGCACCAGCACCCATAGCGGCAAGATTCCCCGCCGCAGCGGCGGCACCCTGGAGCTGAAGCAGGAAATAAAGCAGCTGCGCGCTGAGCTCAGGGAGAAGGTAGCTCAGGAGGAGTATGAGGAAGCAGCCAGGCTTCGTGATGAGGTGCGAGCTTTGGAGCAGAAGCTTTCCGCCAGGGAAGGAGGAGAGGGCAATGTCTAAGGATGAAGTGATGAAGGAGCAACACCTCAGCTGGCTTTCCGGCGACGGCCCCGATGGAGATGTGGTGCTCATGAGCCGGGTCAGCCTGGCCAGGAATCTCAAGCAGCTGCCTTTCCCCAATAGAGCTGATTTTTCCCAGCTTCTGGCTGTACGCACGCAGATCGAGCAGATTGTCCCCAGCCTGGCTAAGGGAGTGGGCGCGGAGTTTACAGGACTCAATATGGAGGAGCTTACGCCCCTGGAGCGCAGCGTGCTCATCGAAAAGCAGCTGGCTACGCCTGCCCTCATGAAGAATCCTCAGCACAGGGAAGTCCTCATGGCAGAAAATGGCCGGGTCAGCCTGATGGTCAATGAAGATGACCATTTGCGCATTCAGTGCCTCGCGCCTGCTTTTGACCTCGATGAGCCTCTGAAGAAAGCTTTTGCCATTGATGATATCATTGAGTCACAGCTGGATATTGCCTTCGATGAGAAGATGGGCTATCTTACAGCGGTGCCTACCAATCTGGGGACGGGGCTCAGGGCATCGGTGGTTCTGCATCTGCCGGGGTTGGTTTTCACCAAGAACATTGGGAGCGTGGAAACCATTGCTCCCCAGTTGGGGCTGTCTATACACAGCCTTTATGGTGACGGGCAGGAGGCCGGGGGCTGCCTTTATGAGATAACCAACCAGCTTACCATGGGCTTTTCCGAGCAGGCTTTGGTGGAAAACCTCAAGAGCGCTGTGCGGGAAGTGGTGGCGCATGAAAGGAAGGCCCGGAAGGCTCTGGCCCTGTATATGAAGGACAGGTTGGAGGATGAAGTTTGGCGCGCTTACGGCACCTTGCGGTATGCTCGCCTGCTCACGGAAAAGGAGACTTTGGAGCTTTTATCCTGGGTGCGCCTGGGAGCGAACCTGAGATTGATGGAGGGAAGGACTCCTGATTGTTTTGGTGATATCTTGCTGGTGAGCCGTACCCATTTCCTCCAAAATCTGGCAGAAAATGAGAATATGTCCAAGAATGAGATAGACAGGCTCCGTGCGGAGCAGGTGCGCAAGGCCTTGCTTGGCAAGGAATAAGATCTTTTTTCATGGAAAGGAGGCCCTGCATGGGTGATAGATACCGAAGAGAATTTACGGAAATGGCAGTCCGGGCAGTGCGGTTCGGCCAGCGTCTGGCTCATGAATTGCGCCGGGATTACATAGGCACGGAGCATATCCTGCTGGGAATCCTCCATGAGAGGGGGAGCCTGGCGGCTAAGGCTATGAGAAACCTGGGGATGGAGTATGAGAGCGCCCTGTCAGAACTTCGTCGCATCACTGCCTCTGAGCAGGAGTTCCCCTCGGATAATCCCTACTATACTCCCAGAGCCAAGCGGGTCATGGAGGGAGCAGTGGGTGAAGCTGACCGTCTGGGGGCTTCCGTAGTGGATACGGAGCATATCCTCATCAGCATGCTGGAGGATGCTGGTGGAGCAGCAGTGGAACTCATCGAGCATTTTGGCATAGAGCTGAATGATGCTCTAAGCGAAGTGCTTGCCTTGCTGGAAGAGAAAGGCGACTACAGCGAGGAGCCGCATGGCGGCGCCGGGGAGCAGGGCATGTCCTTGCTCAAGAAATTCGGACGGAACCTCAACAAGCTGGCAGCAGGCAAAAAGCTGGACCCGGTAGTTGGCAGGCAGAGGGAGATTACCCGCGTGGTGCAGATCCTTTCCCGCCGCACCAAGAATAATCCTGTGCTATTGGGCGAGCCCGGAGTGGGCAAGACCGCTATCGCTGAGGGCCTGGCCCAGCGCATCGTTTCCGGCCAGGTGCCGCATATGCTTCAGGAGAAGGAGGTTATCTCCCTCTCTATCGCGTCGCTTGTGGCAGGGGCCAAATATCGGGGGGAGTTCGAGGAACGGCTCAAAGGCGTGATGGAAGAAATCAGGCGCTCAGGCCGAATCATTCTCTTCATAGATGAGCTTCACACTTTGGTGGGAGCCGGGGCAGCAGAGGGGGCGCTTGATGCTGCCAATATATTGAAGCCTGCCCTCTCCCGGGGCGAGATACAGGTCATTGGCGCCACTACCCTCAGTGAGTACAAGAAGTATCTGGAAAAGGACGGAGCGCTTTCCCGTCGCTTCCAGACGGTGATGGTGGAAGAGCCTTCGACGGAGGAAGCTGAGAATATACTCAAAGGCCTTCGGGATTGCTATGAAAAGTTTCATCGGGCAGTGATCCTGGATGATGCCCTGACGGCGGCAGTGCGTTTGAGCGCACGCTACATTACCGACCGCTTCCTGCCGGACAAGGCCATAGATGTCATGGATGAGGCAGCAGCCAAAGTGCGCATGAGGACAGTTTCTGCTCCTAAGTCCCTGCAGGAAATGGAAAGCAGTATCGAAGAGCTGGAGAGTGAAAAGGACGAGGCTATCAAAGCCCAGGCTTTTGAGAGGGCGGCGAGCCTTCGGGATGAGATGCAGCGGAAAAAAGAGGAGCTGGAAGCAGCCCGCCGGGAATGGGCTCAGCAGAGCGGCACCTATGTCACTGTCACGGAAAATGATGTGGCAGAGGTGGTATCTGACTGGACGGGCATACCAGTGCAGAAGATGGCAGCCCGGGAAGCCCAGCAGCTGCTGAACATGGAAAAGAAGCTGGCTGCCAGAGTGGTGGGGCAGCAGGAGGCTGTTGGTGCCGTTTCCAGGGCAGTGCGCCGTGCACGGGCAGGGCTGAAGGACCCGCGCCGCCCCATTGGCTCCTTCCTCTTCCTCGGGCCCACGGGCGTGGGCAAAACCGAGCTGGCCAAGGCCCTGGCGGAAAATCTCTTTGGCAGCGAAGATGCCATCATACGCTTTGACATGTCCGAGTATATGGAAAAGCACACGGTCTCCCGCATGGTGGGGGCGCCACCGGGCTATGTGGGCTATCAGGAAGGAGGGCGCCTTACAGATGCAGTGCGCAGGAAGCCTTACTCCATAGTCCTTTTGGACGAAATAGAGAAAGCGCATCCAGATGTGTTCAATATCCTCCTGCAGGTGCTGGACGACGGCCGTCTGACGGATGGCCAGGGGCGTACGGTGGATTTCTGCCATACAGTGATCATCATGACCTCGAATGCAGGGGCGAGCTTCCTGAAGAAGGCTTCCCCTGCGGTGGGTTTCGCTGTGGGAGAAGAGCGCAGCCTCAGCCAGAGCGAGCTGGCGAAGAAGCGTGTGCTGGGGGAGGTGCGGCGCATTTTCAAGCCTGAGTTTCTGAACAGGGTGGATGAAATGCTGGTGTTCCATCCCTT
Source organism: Pseudoselenomonas ruminantium (assembly GCA_015058655.1). Taxonomy (GTDB): domain Bacteria; phylum Bacillota; class Negativicutes; order Selenomonadales; family Selenomonadaceae; genus Selenomonas_B; species Selenomonas_B ruminantium_C. The sequence continues at coordinate 55,637 of SVBX01000008.1, read as the reverse complement.
GGGCAGGAGCGAGCTTTCCAGCATCGTGGATATACTTTTGAGGGATGTGAGAAAGCGTCTTCAGGAGAGAGAGATTCGTCTGGAAGTGACACCCAGTGCCAAGCTAAGGCTCATCGAGCAGGGCACGGATGAAAAATATGGTGCCAGGCCACTGCGCAGAGCCATCGAAAGAATGCTGGAAAACGATTTGGCAGAGCTGCTGCTGGCCGGCACCTTCAAGGCTGGCGATACCATCAGCGTTCGCAAGGGCAAGACGGAGGATAAACTTGATTTCGTGAAGAAGGAAAAGAGCGTGCCGAGACAGCGGAAGGCGGCAGTCCATGGATAATAAACTGGCGCCGGAGAGTCTCAGGGGAAAAATCGCAAACTTTTTCATGAATCTTTTTTGGGCTATTGTTTGGCTGGGGCGCTGGACTATCCGGCTGATTAAGCGTATACTAAAACGATGAAGAGATCAGAGCTGCTTCCAAGGCTTCGATGGAGGCGGCTCTTTCATGTGGAGATAGATTATGCCCAAGAAGAAAAAGACAGTATATGTTTGCCAGCAGTGCGGCTATGACTCCCCCAAGTGGCAGGGGAAGTGTCCCGGCTGCGGTGCCTGGAATACCATGGCCGAGGAGTTTGCCCTGCCGGAAAAGGAGAACGAAACCCGCACGGGTCTGTCTGATGCTGCGCCTCCCAAGCCCATCGGGGAGGTGGAACTGGAGGATATGCCCCGTTTCACTACCGGTTCCGGGGAATTGGACCGGGTGCTGGGGGGCGGGGTGATACCTGGCTCTATGGTGCTCATCGTAGGTGACCCGGGGGTGGGCAAGTCAAGCCTCACCCTGAGAATCTGCGCAGAGATTGCCAGAAGGGGCCGCAAGGTGCTCTATGTCACCGGCGAGGAGAGCACAAGGCAGGTGCGCATGAGGGCAGACAGGCTGGGAGCGCTGGCAGATAACCTGCTGGTGGTGAGCGAGACAAATCTCTCTACCATTGAGACGCATACCATGAATGTAGAGCCGGATTTATTGGTCATAGACTCCATTCAGACGGTTTTCAAGCCGGAAGTGCAGAGCGCCCCCGGCAGCGTGTCTCAGGTGCGGGAGTGTGCTGTAGATTTGCTCAGGATTTCCAAGAGCCGTGGCATTGCTTCCTTCATCATCGGCCATGTGACCAAAGAGGGAAATCTGGCAGGTCCCAGGGTCCTGGAGCATATCGTGGATACGGTGCTTTTCTTTGAAGGGGAGCGCAATGCGGAGTACAGGGTGCTGCGGGCGGTGAAGAACCGCTTTGGCAGTACCAACGAACTAGGGCTCTTTGAAATGAGGGATGTGGGGCTGGTGGATGTGCCGGATGCTTCCAAGCTGTTCCTCTCAGACAGGGAGCAGGACACGGGGACAGTGATCATCCCCACGGTGGAGGGCACCAGGCCGCTTCTGGTAGAGCTGCAGGCGCTGGTGGCGCCCACTCCCTATGTGCCTCCCAGGCGCACGGCGGATTCCGTGGATATCAAGCGCATCCAGCTCTTGCTGGCAGTGCTGGAAAAAAGGGTACATCTTTCCATTGGCGCCTGCGATGTGTATGTGAAGGTGGCAGGGGGCATCCGCATAGACGAGCCTGCGGCAGATCTGGGCCTCTGCGTGGCCATGGCCTCCAGCTTTGCCAACAGGCTCCTGCGGCCCCAAACCATCGTCTTTGGGGAAGTGGGGCTCTCCGGAGAGGTACGGGCCGTGAGCCAGGCAGAGGCCCGGGTAAATGAAGCCAAGCGCCTGGGCTTCAAGGCCGCAGTGCTGCCTATGAAGAATTTCCGGCAGCTGTCAGGCGAGGTGAAGGGCATAGAGCTATATGGCGCCGAGACAGTGAGCCAGGCATTGAAGCTGGCTATGCCACGCTAGGCAATGATATTAGAGCAAGAAAGGTGGAGCTTCCGCAAATGCGGATTTTGAAAAAGATTGCAATAGCATGCTTGTGCTTTATACTGATTCTTCCTCAGGGGGCAATGGGTGAAGCGCAGGAGGAAATAAAACTCAGCGCCGATGCGGCCATCCTCATCGAGGCTTCCACAGGCAGGGTAATCTGGGAAAAGAATGCTGACGAGCGCCGCTACCCTGCCAGCATGACCAAGATGATGACGGGGCTGCTCGCTTTGGAAAACCTCAGTGACAGCACCGAGGTGCTGATCTCGTCTAATGCCGCCAATACAGAGGATGTGCCTCTGGGCATACAGGCCGGGGAATTGCTGCAGGCCGGAGAATTGATGAATGGCTTGCTGATGCTCTCTGACAATGGGGCAGCGGTAGCTCTGGCCGAGCAGATAGGTGGTTCCGTTCCTTCCTTTGCGGAGATGATGAATGCCAAAGCGGAGAAGCTGGGCATGGAAAACACTCATTTCGTGAATCCCAATGGCCTTACCAATCCGAACCATTACTCCACTGCCCGTGACATGGCCAAGCTTGCCCGCCATGTCATGCAGAATGAAAAATTCCGCGAAATCGTAGGACAGCAAAAGCAGCTGATTCGCTGGAGCCTGCCCAAGAATAAGATACTCACGGCAGAAAATACCAATGAGCTGCTGGGCAAATATGAGGGCATGACCGGCATCAAGACAGGGTGGACTCAGGCAGCCGGGGGCTGCCTGGCGGCTTCCGCCAAGCGTGGCGGATTGGAGCTCATCGTCATAGTCATGCATGCCGAGACGCCCAAGGACAGGTTCAAGGATGCAGAAAAGCTGTTGGACTATGGCTTTGAGCATACCAGGCTGGTGCGGGGGGTTAATAAAGACCGCTTCCGGGGGCAGGCCTGGGTGAAGAACGGTCGCGAAGCCAAAGTAAGCCTGGATTTGGCTGAAGACATCAATTATGTCCTGATAGACGGAGAAGAAAAGAAGAACTACAAGGTAGCCTACGAAAGCCAGCCTGTGCTGGCGGCTCCTGTGAAAAAGGGGCAGAAGGTGGGGAAGGCAAAGCTTCTCTACAAGGGAGAGCAGGTAGGCGAAGTAGATATTCTGGCAGACAAGAATGTAGGACCAGGCTCTGACTGGCTCTCCTGGCTGGTGGGGGTCTTTGAACCGCTCTTTCAGCGCATTTAGGCGATAGAAAAAGGCGATTGCTTTTCGCGAAATGGAAGCAATCGCCTTTTGTATTTGGTTTATGTTGCCGGCTGCCCGAAAGGAATGGGCGGGGGCAGATGTCAATGGGTGGTACGCTCAGGATGGTGACCATCTGCAGCATTTTCACCCCAGGCGTAAATATAAGACCCCCTTGATATTTTGCAGTAAATCCATAAAAAAACGACATGGCTATCATACTTTAACGGTCTGAAGAGTGTCAAGGAAGTTGAAATACTGTAAACTGCCAACACGAAAAAAGAGGACGCAAAAGCGTCCTCTCTGACTTCTCATAATGGTCGGGATGACAGGATTCGAACCTGCGGCCTCTTCGTCCCGAACGAAGCGCGCTACCAAACTGTGCCACATCCCGACAACAAAAGTTATTATATACTACCTGAAGAATAAATGCAAGCATTATCGGCAAAAAAGTTTCATATCGTCCGGGAGAGGCAGGAGGGGTCAGAAATGGTCCTTCACAGTCTTGTCATCCAGGAAACGGATGAACCAATCAGGGGATATGATTTCATCATCGATTTGAATAAGGGTCTGGTGCATGTGGATGGATACCCAGCGCTTGTTGTGGGCATTGTGGATTTCGTCCTCGAACTGTTCCTCATAATGGGCCTTGAAGGTCTCGGCAGTGCTTTTGCTGGAGGTAATCTGGAGAACTTCAGAGAAGGCGTTCTCCTCGCCTGCCCCGTACTCGACTTTGAGCACAATAAAGAGTTTCATGTTCTTCTTCATGCTTCTGTTCCTCCTTGTTGACGAACTTATCTTAATCTTTATTCTCTTCGCCAAGGGGCAGGGAAAATCCTTCCCCACAGATATAAAAATACTCGAAAGGAAAATACAGGCGGTTATTTCCTTCCGAGTATTTTTTGTGCAGTTATTTCCTGTGATTCCTGAGGAAGTTCTCTATGCGGTTCAGCGCTTCCGAAATCTTGTCAATGGAGGTGGCATAGGAACAGCGGACATGGCCTTCGCCGCAGGCGCCGAAGGCGCTGCCGGGGACCAGGGCCACATGTTCGGCCTGCAGGAGTTTTTCGGCAAACTCATCGGAGGTATAGCCAGTGCTTTTGATGCTTGGGAAGATGTAGAAGGCTCCCTTGGGCTCGAAGCACTCGAGGCCCATCTTGATGAAGCCGTCATAGATAAGCCGGCGGCGGCGGTCGTACTCAGCCACCATCTTCTTCATGTATTTTTCCCCGTGACGCAGGGCTTCGATGGCAGCAATCTGAGCCGTAATCGGAGCGCAGAGCATGGTATACTGATGAATCTTGGTCATGGCGGCGACGATGGCCTTGTTGGCCATGGCGTAGCCGATGCGCCAGCCTGTCATGGCGTAGGCCTTGGAGAAGCCATTCAGGAGAATTGTGCGTTCCTGCATGCCCGGCAGGGAGGAGAAGCAGATGTGTTCCTCGTCGCCGTAGGTGAGATCTCCGTATATTTCATCGGAAATGACGATGAGGTCATGCTTTTCTGCAAAGTCCGCCACGGCCAAAAGATCCTTTTTAGTCATGATGGCGCCGGTGGGGTTGTTGGGGTAGCCAATGAGAAGCGCCTTGGTCTTTTCGGTGACATGCTCTTCCAGCTCTGCTGCCGTGATGCGGAAGGCGTTTTCCTGCTTGGCAGGCACAGCCACAGGCACGCCGCCGGCCAGGATAGTGCAAGCCTGGTAGGATACATAGCAGGGCTCCGGGATCAGCACCTCGTCTCCAGGGGAGAGGATAGCACGCATGGCTATGTCCAGGGCCTCGCTGACCCCTACGGTGACAAGGATATCTGTATCCCAGTCGTAGGAAGTGCCATAATTCTCTTGGTAGTGCCTGGCTATCTCCTGCCTCAGTTCCGGCATGCCACGGTTGGCGGTGTAGGAAGTATAGCCCTGCTCCAATCCATAGACGCAGGATTCCCGGATGGACCAGGGGGTCACGAAGTCCGGCTCTCCTACGCCCAGGGAAATGACATCTTCCATCTGGGCAGCGATGTCAAAGAACTTGCGGATGCCTGAGGGAGCAATGGCATTGACACCAGGAGACAAGCGTTCCTGCCAGTCGCTTCTTTTCTCTATCATGGGGACACCACCAATCTGCGGTCGCGTTCTTCATCATTGATGATAACTCCATCCTTTTTGTAAGGTTTCAGCATGAAATGGCTGCGGGTGGCAGTGACTCCCTCGATGGTGGACAGACGGGTAGCTACGAAATTGGCCACATCCTTCAGGGACTTGCCCTCGATGATGACCAGCAGGTCAAAGCTGCCGCTCATAAGATATACCGTGCGTACTTCATCGAAGCGATAGATGCGCTCGGCGATGGCATCGAAGCCTACTTCCCGCTGGGGGGTAAGGTTGATTTCAATGACAGCGGTCACTGTGTCATCGCCGAATTTTTCCCAGTTGATTAGGGTATTGTAGGAAAGGATAATCTTATTCTTTTCCAAGTCCTTGATATTTTTTTCTACTTCGTATTCGCTGCGCTGGAGCATGGAGGCCAGTTCGCTGACAGGGCGGCGGGCATCATGTTCCAGGAGTTCAAGCAGTTCTCGCATAGGCAGTCTCCTTACTTATATGTAAAGTGTACAATCGCTAATGCTTATCTTAGCATAAAGCCCTTGAACCTGGCAAGGCGCTTGCGCAAAAGGAGCCATATGTCCTTTTGCGAAAATATTACGAGTCGTCCTTGCCAATTAGGGAGCTTTCAGCTAGAATATTGATTGTAGAGTGTTGATTATATGTTGTCCGGGATTCCCGGATGCTTTTGGAGGCAGTTGGATATGGTTATTGGCAGCATAGATTCATTTGACAAGGGACATGTGGTCTTCCCACAGGCCATAACGAAAGCTTTGGAATATCTGCGCGACCATGATTTGACTAAAATGGAGGATGGAAAGTATCTCATTCAGGGAGAAGAATGTTTCGTGAACCTGCAGAGGTACATAACCAAATTGCCTGAGGATTGCCGCCCGGAGACCCATAGGAAATATGTCGATATACAGTATCTGGCCGCAGGTGAGGAGTATGTGGGCTGGTGTCCCTTCAGTCCCGACCTGGAGGTAGTCGAGCCCTATGATGAGGACAAGGACATTGCTTTCTATAGATGCCTGGTACCGGAGAGTGACATTCTGCTGAAGCCGGGGTGCTTTGCTGTGCTTTATCCTGAGGATGTCCACTGCCCCCAGTGCGCGGTGGATAAGCCCATAGAGGTTGTCAAGGCGGTAGTCAAGGTATCCGTGGATTTATTGTGATGGAATATAGGCATGGTGGAGCGTATCTGCCATGCCTATTTCTATATATGTATTTTGCCGTGTAATTCTATGATGAAGGTTTGGAGGAAACAGGCACTCATGACGGTAAGAAGACTTTTCGTGGAAAAAAGGCAGGGGTATTTTGACATTCCTGCCCAGCAGCTTTGCAGTGACCTCAAGGAGACTTTCGCTCTCAGGGATAAGCTGAAGGCAGTCCGCATTATCCAACGGTACGATATCGAAGGCCTTGATGATGAGGAATACGCCCGGGTACTGCCAGTGGTGTTTGCTGAGCCGCCGGTGGATGTGATCTATGAGGAAAAACTGCCCAATTTCCCCAATTCACGGATGTTTGCCGTCGAATACCTGCCGGGCCAGTATGACCAGGCTGCCGATTCTGCGGCTCAGTGCGTGCAGCTGGTGACCCAGAAGGAGCGCCCGGAGATTCGCACCGCCCGTTGCATCGTGCTGGTGGGTGATGTGAGCAAGGAAGTCTTTGCAAAGATCAAGGCTTACTGCATCAATGAGGTAGAGTGCCGTGAGGCCGCGCTCGCGAAGCCGGAGTCTTTGGCAGAGCATTATGAGGAGCCTGCGGATGTGGAGGTTCTGGACTCCTTCAGCAGCTTGGATCTCAAGGGGCTCATGGATTTCCACAAAGAGCGTGGCTTTGCCATGAGCATTGAGGACCTGGCCTTCTGCCAGAGGTATTTCTTTGATAAGGAAATCCGCAATCCTACCATTACGGAACTGCGGGTCATAGATACTTACTGGTCTGACCACTGCCGCCATACCACTTTTACCACTGCCATTGATGAGATCGAGATAGAAAAGGGTTATTACAGCCCTGCCTTGGAAAAGGCTTATGGCCTTTACCAGCAGGACAGGACGGATATTTACAGGGATGAAGAGCGCCCCGTTACTCTCATGGATTTGGCGGTTATTGGCATGAAGGCCCTGCGCCGGGCCGGCAAGCTGGATGACCTTGACCAGTCTGAGGAAATCAATGCCTGCAGCATCGTGGTGAAGGCTGATGTGGGCGGCGAGCAGGAAGACTGGCTGGTGATGTTCAAGAACGAGACTCACAACCATCCCACGGAAATCGAGCCTTTCGGTGGGGCCGCTACTTGCCTGGGCGGTGCTATCCGTGATCCTTTGTCCGGGCGTTCCTATGTCTATCAGGCCATGCGCGTCACCGGCGCTGCTGACCCCCGTGCGGCCTTCAAGGATACCCTGCCGGGCAAGCTTCCTCAGAAGAAGATTACCCTGGGGGCAGCTGCAGGATACAGCTCCTACGGCAATCAGGTAGGCCTGGCCACGGGGCAGGTGCGGGAAGTCTATCATCCGGGCTACATGGCCAAGCGCATGGAAATCGGCGCCGTCATTGCTGCCGCTCCCAAGGTAAATGTCATTCGCGAGCGTCCTGCTGCCGGGGATGTCATCGTGCTGGTAGGCGGCCGCACTGGCCGTGACGGCTGCGGCGGTGCCACGGGTTCTTCCAAGGAGCACACAGCAGCTTCCCTCACCACCTGTGGAGCTGAGGTCCAGAAGGGCAATCCTCCCACTGAGCGCAAGATCCAGCGCCTTTTCCGCAATCCTGAGGTGAGCCGCCTTATCAAGCGCTGCAATGACTTTGGTGCCGGCGGTGTGGCAGTGGCCATCGGTGAGCTGGCTGACGGGCTCATCATCGACCTTGATGCGGTGAAGAAGAAGTACGCAGGCCTTGACGGCACAGAGCTGGCTATTTCCGAGTCCCAGGAGCGCATGGCAGTGGTGCTGGCTCCTGAGAATGTGGCGGCTTTCTGCAAGTATGCCGATGAGGAGAATCTGGAGGCCGTGCAGGTGGCAGTAGTCACCGAAGAGCCGCGCCTGGTCATGAAATGGCGGGGCAAGGCCATCGTGCAGATGAACCGCGAATTCCTGGATACCAACGGGGTGCGCCAGCATGTTACCGCTAAGGTGTCACAGCCTGACAATGAGCACAGCTATCTCCGGGAAGTGCCGCAAGAGGTGAAGGAGGCAGGAGAGAATCTGGAGCAGGCCTGGCTGGCTAACCTCTCTTCGCTCAATGTATGCAGCCAGAAGGGGCTGGCCGAGCGCTTCGACTCCACTATTGGCGGCAACACGGTGCTCATGCCCTTCGGCGGCAAGAAGCAGCTGACCCCTGCCGAGGGCATGGTGGCCAAGTTGCCGGTGCTGGGGGCGGAAACAAAGACTACCACTGCCATGACTTTTGGTCTCAATCCGGAGCTTATGAGCTGGAGTCCCTTCCACGGAGCTCTCTATGCCGTGGTGGAATCTGCAGCCAAGATGGTGGCTCTGGGGGGACGGGCTGACCGCATCCGTTTGACCTTCCAGGAATATTTCGAAAGCCTGGGCAAGGACCCTGAGAAGTGGGGCAAGCCTTTCTCTGCCCTGCTGGGCGCTCTTTATGCCCAGCATGAGCTGGCCATCCCTGCCATCGGCGGCAAGGATTCCATGTCCGGCACCTTCACCAGCAAGGAGGGAGAGGAAATCTGCGTGCCGCCTACCCTGGCTTCCTTTGCCGTGGATGTGTTCTCCGCAGATCAGGCCATTTCCCCGGAATTCAAATATGTGGACAACAAGGTTTATCTGGTGCCCTGTCCCTTGGATGAGCAGGACTTGCCGGACTTTGACCGCCTCAAGGACAACTTTGCCAAAATCAGCCAGCTGACGGAAGACCATAAGGTTTTTGCTGCCCAGAGCGTAGGAGTGGGGGGCATCGCTGCCGCCATCACCAAGATGTGCCTGGGCAACGGCATCGGCTTTGCCTTCAATATGGAAACCTGGCCCCTTTCCCGTGGGGACCTTTTCAAGCCTATGTACGGCTCCATTATCCTGGAATTGCCGGAAATGGTACAGGTGGAGGAACTTCTCTCAGGCACCGGCTTCTTTGAGTTGGGCAGGACTACTGGCGGTCCCAGCATGGTCTTTGGCGAGACAGTGGTCATGCTCTCAGATGCGGAGGCTGCCTATACGGAGCCCCTTGAGAAAATCTTCCCCACAGAGGCCCGTGCCAAGTCCCTCTTCAAGGAAAAGGCCACCTATGTGCCTTACACCAAGGGCACGCCCCTCAAAGGCGGGGATACCAAGGTGGCAAAGCCGAAGATTTTCATTCCCGTCTTTCCGGGCACCAACTGCGAGTATGATACTGCCAGGGCCTGGGAGCGGGCAGGGGGAGATCCCCGCATGCTGGTGGTGAGGAACCTCACTCCCCAGGCCACGGCAGAGACGGTCGAAGCCATAGCTCGCGGCATCAAAGAGGCCCAGATCGTCATGCTGCCCGGCGGCTTCAGCGGCGGCGACGAGCCGGACGGCTCCGGCAAGTTCATTGCGGCTATGTTCCGCAATCCTCGCATCCAGGAAGAAATCATGAAGCTCCTGCGGCAGAGGGATGGCCTCATGCTGGGCATCTGCAACGGCTTCCAGGCTCTTATCAAGCTGGGGCTGGTGCCCTACGGCGAGATCCGCGACCTCTCTGACAACTCGCCTACCCTTACCCACAACAGCATCGGCCGTCATATGTCCTGCATGGTGAAGACCAGAGTGGTGTCCAATCTTTCCCCCTGGTTCAGCAATGTGAAGGTGGGGGATGTGCACACCATCGCCATTTCCCATGGCGAAGGACGCTTCGTGGCAGATCAGGAAGTGATAGCCAAACTGCGGGTGCGTGGCCAGATTGCCACCCAGTATGTGGATGAGTACGGCAATCCCACCCTGGATATGCCCTTCAATCCCAATGGCTCCGTCAACGCCATCGAAGGCATCACCAGCCCCGATGGCCGTGTTCTGGGCAAGATGGGCCATTCCGAGCGCATAGGCGAGTCCGTAGCCCTGAATGTGCCGGGGGCCAAGGACCAGCAGCTCTTTGAAGCCGGGGTCAGGTATTACAAGTAAGTTTTCGCATGAAAAACACGGCTCTGAGAGAGTGAATCCTTCAGAGTCGTGTTTTTGCGTCAATCGACACTTTCGTGTTTGTGGAGAGTGTGAGCTTCCTGGCAGGAAAATATAAATACATATCGAACTTAATTTCAATATAAATGTATTATTACACAGGGCAGAGGGGGAAGATTATGAAGAAAAAATTAGCAGCAGCTTTGCTGGCCTCGATGATGTGCATGGGAACGGCCTTGGCCGCGCCTGGGGCCAGGGAAGGGGTCATACCCTACCCTGCAGGGCAGGCGCCTAACCATGAGGGGGCCTGGTCTGCTCCCGCCGAAATCAACCATGCCGATTCACCCTATTTTGCGAATCTTGATGTGTATCAGCTGGAAAGCATCAATGGCCGCCGGGTGGTCATGCCCCATTATCCCAGCTACCAGCAGACCACCGAGTACACCTGCGGCCCGGCAGCGGCTCTGACCCTGCTTTACTGGCATGGCAACAAGGATTACGATGAACTGAGCCTTGCCAGGGAAATGAAGACCAGGCCCTATCCTTATGGAACCAATGTCAAGAATATGGCCGGTTTCTTTGAAAAGATAGACTGGACGGTGGAAAGCAGCCTGAAGGCTGATAAGTTCAGCCGCTACAAGGATTTCAGGGATTTTGTCTGGTACAATCTGGAAAAGGGCAGGCCCATTCTGGTGGAAAATGTGGAGTGGGGCGGTCATTGGCGGGTTATCATCGGTTACGACAGCATGGGGACTGAGTCTACTTTGGATGATATGCTGATTCTGGCTGACCCCTATGACACCTGCGACCACAATCAGGATGGCTACACCACCCAGAATGCTGAGAAATTCTTCTCCATGTGGTTTGACCATTCTATCCTGCCGAAGAAAGAGAGATACCAGCCCTGGATTGTGGCCTATCCGAAGGATTGAAATAGCAAAGCCGGCCCCCGCCAAATTGGCGGGGGCTTTGCTGTGCAGGAAATTATTTCCCTTGCCTATATGAGCATAAACATGTATAATATGCTCATATTTTGCATTTACATACTAGCTAATGGGGGTTATTAACATGAGCAGCTTGAGATTTGAAGCTTCACGCCTGTCTGCCAGGGAGCTGACTTTGGCGGCGGCTATGACGGCGGTGGTATTCCTGCTGACCTTTGTGCCGAAAATTCCCATTCCCTTGGGGTACGCCCATTTGGGGGATGCGGGGATTTTCCTGATCATCTGCCTGGTGGGGAAGCGTGAGGGCATTCTGGCAGGCTGCCTTGGCTCCATGCTGGCTGATTTCTTAGGAGGTTTTGCCCTGTGGATGGGGCCGACGCTCCTCATCAAGTGGGCTATGGCCATGACTTTCGTCAATCTCAGCCGCGAAGGAGAACTGGGCAGCCTTCGCTCCCTGCGCACTTATGCAGCTCTTATAGCTGCCTGCCTGGTCATGGCTGTAGCCTACGCCTTGTTCGGCGCCCTCCTTTACGACAGCCTGGCCGCAGGCCTGGCTTCCCTGCCGGGGCTTTTGCTTGAGGGGGCAGTGAATATACTGGCTTTCTGCGCTGCTGCCGCTCCTTTGAGCAGGCATATGGGGCATAGCAGGCAGTAAGGAGTGGAGAAAATTTTTCCGCAATGATGAGGAAATACCGGGGGAGCAGAGCGCTCTTTCGGTATTTTTTTGTCAGCAGACTTCTATTGCGGAAGGTTTTCCTCAATAGGGGGAATTGCGGAAGAAAAAATGCCTATGAGTGCCATGTTACTTCTCCATGTAGGGAGCAGTCCAGTCAGCAATCTTCAGTGTCACGATTTCAAAGAGCACGGCGGCGATGATGGCCAGGGCAAAGCTCTGGGAAAGGGCATAGACGCAGGCCCCGCAAAAGGTAAAGTGCCAGTAGTTCCAGATATCCACATCCATGCCTTATGCAGATCAATTGGCCAGATAATCCCTGATCTCCTGTTCTGCCTTGGCCTTGCCCACACCGGTGAGGAAAGGACGGCCGTTGACAATGGGGAAGGAATACTTATCCTTGTCCACCACGGTGGCAGTCACCAGGAGGCTGGCGCGGTCTGCATAGCCCGGCACCTCCATCATCTTGTAGTAGTGATACGCCAAAAACTCTATATAGTCTTTGGCACCTTCGAGACACTGGAGAAAAGCATGGAAGGCCAGGTGGATGAGAATTTCCGTGACTTGCGTCAGAAGTGGGAGAGCTACAAGGGGCAGCTGAAAAAAATCAGCGCGCTGGCAGACAACCGTCAGACGGCCCAGGCCAGCGCCATGCTGGACCGTTCGTCTGAGGCTTTCGAGGAACTGAATGCGGGTCTGGCTGTGGTCATAGATGCCCGCAAGGACTTCATCAATGAAGAAACCAAGGCTTCTAATGCCGCTTATGACCGCACGCGCAGCATACTTATTTTCTCTCTATTGCTGGTAATCGTGCTTTCAGGATTTATGGCGTATTATCTTAGCCGCTCCGTCAATGCTTCTATCACCTACTTGATGGGGATTGCAAAGGAGATTGCCCAGGGCAATCTTACTGTAGATGTCACGCCAAAGACCAGGGATGAGTTTGGCACTCTGACCAGCGCCTTTGCGGATACGGTGCAGCATCTAAAGGGTCTGATACAGGATATTTCCAGCACTTCAGAAACCCTGGCGGCTTTTTCCGAGGAGCTGACGGCCAATGCAGACCAGTCGGCTCTGGCCACCCAGCAGGTGGCAGATTCCATCAGCAATGTGGCAGGAAATATGGGCAAGCAGGAAGGGGAGGTCAGCTCCTCCTCTGCGGGCATTCAGGAAATGGCTGATGAGATGGCAAGTTTTGAGCGTCTGTCGGAGGATTCTGCCAAGGCTGCCCATAGTGTGGAGAAGATTGCCAATGAGGGGCGCAATGCCATTGCAGGGGCTGTTTCCCAGATGGAAGCCATCGCGGTTTCGGTGACGGAAAGCGCAGGTGTCATCAGGGAACTGGCACAGCGTTCTGCCGAGATCAGCGAGATTTCGGATACGATTTCTGAGATTGCCTCCCAGACCAATCTGCTGGCCCTGAATGCAGCCATTGAGGCAGCCAGGGCCGGAGAGCAGGGCAGGGGCTTTGCCGTGGTGGCAGATGAAGTGCGTAAGCTGGCAGAAGGTTGCGGCAAGGCAGCAGGGGAAATTGCTGAGCTCATCAAGACTATCCAGGCAGATACCGGTCGGGCTGTGGAGCGCATGGAAAAAGGCACGGCAGATGTCCAGGCAGGTAAAGCGGTGGTGGACGAGGCAGGAAAATCCTTTGGTACCATTGTGGGCGCTGTGTCGGGATTGACCGAGAATGCGGAGAACATACTTCAGGCTGCCCAGGCTTCTGCCGGCAACGCCAACGAGCTGGTGTCCATCATGGAAAGTCTGAATCAGACTACTGCTGAGGTCTCCCAGGAAACGGAATCTGTGTCAGCTGCCACGGAGGAGCTTTCCGCCTCCATGGATGAGATAGCCACGGCCAGCTGCTGCTGGCAGCGTCGGTTTTTGGTTCTCTTTTGGGCTGGGATGGTCTGGTGGCCGCCGATGGCAGAGACCGGAAGGAGGTGGTTGTTGGGAGCAGGGTGACTTTTGGCTACTACCCGACAGACAGCGATGGCAAGGTTTTGGAACCGTTGGAATGGCAGGTGCTGGAGGTGCAGCAGGGCAAAGTGCTGCTCTTTTCCACCCATGTGGTAGCCGCCAGGGCTTATCACGAAACCAGGGAGACTGTTTCCTGGCAGGAAGCAGTCCTGCGGCAATGGCTGAACAGGGAGTTCTTCCAAAGGGCTTTTGGTGAAAGGGAGCAGGCAGCTGTTCTTGCCACCAAAATAAAAGATGAAAGAGCAGATGGTGAGAAGGAATTCTCTGACAAAGTGTCTCTCCTCAACTTGACAGAGCTCATACACTATCTGCCGGAAGCAGGGGAGAGGGTGAACACACCCACGGCCTGGGCCAAAACCGGTGGCGTGTATACCAATGAACATGGCGAAGCTGCCTTCTGGCTCAGATCTCTTGTCCATGAGGGGCAGGTGAAGGATTATATAAGCTCTTATGGCACACCTGGAAACCGTGCTCACTATGCAGATGAACTGGTCATTGGCGTATGTCCTGTCATCTGGGTGGAAAAGGGTGCACTGATTGAAGGAGGAGCCTCCAAGTAAGCTATGTGAAGACAAGATGGTTTGCCTGTGATATACTATTCCTAAGCAAGATTTAAGTGTGGCCAAGGCGATATGGGCTGTATCTGAGGGAGACAGGGCAAGTCTGGGCTGCGCTGGAGGAGGAATAGCATTGGCACATGATAAGGTGGCAATTTTGGTTAAGAGGCTTTCTCAGGAGTGTGATAAGATAGCTTACCCCATATTGCAGCCCTACAAACTGACGCTGGTGCAGTACAAGATAATCAAGTATCTGTATCTTCATCCTGACGATTCTATAAGGCAGATTGACATAGAAAGGTTTTGCTGCCTTACCAATCCCACTGTTACGGGGATTTTGAAGAACTTGGAGCGTGATGGATGGATTGTCAGGCGGGCTAATCCCAAAGATGGACGCAGCAAGATTATCAGTCTCACAGCGAAGGCTATGGAGTGTAAGGAGGCAATGCATGGTGCGGGGGATCAGATAGAAACGGAACTTACCGCGCCCCTTTCGCCAGAAGAAAAACAGCAGCTCCTGATTTTACTGAACAAGCTTCTGCCTGAAGCAGATGACTGAGAGGTCATGCCGAAGGCTTCGGCCATGCACAAGATCCATACGGCAGAGCAGTGCTATTCCCTGGCCGACAGGCACCAAGCTATCTCTGCATCAAATTTACTGCGGACAGGGATAATCTGAATATCGCCAAGGGTTAAATGAACAAGGCGTCCCTGGCTGCTGAGCAAGAGCAGCAGGGGGCTTTTTGATTGACATGTATAGTGTCCTACAGTAAAATACATAGCAAAAAGATGCGCCAGACGATGCATATTGGCAGAGCGGTGGCCATTGATATACTGGAGAACCTGGGCGGCAGTTTCTGATTTCAGGGGGTGCCTGATTTGAAAGAATCGATAGAATTTCTGAAAACATCCATCATGCGCCGTATCGTGGCACGGGTCGTGGTGGAATTTCTTGCCTGCGTGGCGGCAGTCAGCTTTGTGGGCTGCATAATCTGGCATCAGGTGGACGCTCACCTCAATGACACCATGGAGGTGAACGTGGCCAGGCAGATCAATACCGTGGCTCATTCTGTAGGGCAGCAGTTCCACCAGCAGATTAGCGTAATGCAGGGAGGTGCTATGCTCATCGAAAACGGCAGTCTTGACGCAACCTCCCCTTTTTTCAATCAGAAAGAGGACGGCATCCTCATGGGGCTCATTTCCCCTTCGGGAGAGCTTGTGGCAGGGGAAATTCCTCCCGGGAAAAAAGATTCCGTCATGAAGGAAAGCCTGCTCAAAGGAGAGCACTCAGTACGCTACAGTCCCGAGCGGGGGCTGATCTTTTCCGTTCCGGTTCATTACGAAGACGGGCAGATCGGTTTCTTCTACAAGCTCTACACCAATGAGGCCATGCTGGACGAGTTCAATCTCATCAGCTATGACGGGGAAGGCAGCGTAGAACTATTTGACGACACAGGCGCCTTAGGAACATTGACCAAGGGCAAGACCTCCACGATAGATGTGGGGGACTTCTGCGAGATTCCTGAGATCCAGGAGCAATTCCGCAAGGTTTGGGAGACCGTGCAGGAGAACGGCAACGGGGCTGCTCTTGTCAAGTATAAAAATGAACACTACTTTGCCTTCGGTTCCAGGGTGCCAAATACGGATTTCCTGCTCATGGGCTATGTCCCGTGGTATGTGGTGGCCGGAGGGGTTCATTATATCTACTATATCATGATGATTGCCTTCGGCGTGCTGCTCTGCATTATCATCATGGTCTCCCGCTTTGCCTTTCTTGCACGGGTTAAAGCCCAGGAGAGTGTGGAGCTGAAGGATGCCAAGGAGCAGGCAGATGCGGCGAACAAGGCCAAGAGCGAGTTCTTGTCCAATATGAGCCATGAGATACGCACCCCCATCAATGCGGTGCTGGGCATGGACGAGATGATCCTGCGGGAGAGCAAGGAGCCGCCCATTCTGGAATACGCGGAAAACATCCGCACGGCAGGGAACAGTCTCCTGGGGCTGGTCAATGACATTCTGGATTTCTCCAAGATCGAGGCGGGCAAGATGGACATTATTCCAGTGGAATACGCTCTGAGCTCGGTGCTCAATGATTTGGTGAACATGATCCAGAAGCGGGCGGAGAAAAAGGGGCTGGAGTTCATTGTCAAGGCATCGCCTGAGCTTCCTAGCGTGCTCTACGGTGACGAGATACGCCTCAAGCAGATTGTGACCAACATCCTGACCAATGCGGTGAAATACACGGAAAAAGGCAGCGTCACCCTGTCCGTGGACTTTGAAAAGCAGGATGAAGAAAGGATATTGCTCAAGGTCAGCGTCAGGGATACGGGCATCGGCATCAAGCAGGAGGATATTGCCAAGCTGTTCAGCGCCTTTGAGCGTATCGAGGAAAAGCGCAACCGCGCCATAGAAGGCACTGGCCTGGGCATGAACATCACCAAGCGCCTGCTGGCGCTGATGGATTCCCGGCTGGAGGTGGAGAGCGTCTATGGCGAAGGCTCTGTGTTCTCCTTCCGGCTGGTGCAGGAGGTCATGAACCGGGAGCCAATGGGGGACTTTGAGGAGTCCCATCGCAGCAGCCTTCGGGAGCATAAGGAATACCACGAAAGTTTCATTGCACCCGAGGCCAGGATTCTCGTGGTGGATGATACCGTGATGAATATCATGGTCATCAAGGGACTATTGAAGCAGACCAAAGTGCAGATCGACACAGCGGAAAGCGGCTATGAAGGCTTGAAGCTGGCCTCCCGGACAAAGTACGATATTATCTTCCTGGATCACCGTATGCCGGGGCTGGATGGCATCGAGACATTGCAGCGCATGCAGGCAATGGAGGAAAATCCCAACGCCGATACGCCGGTGATCTCCCTGACGGCAAATGCTGTGTCGGGGGCGCGGGAAATCTATATCCGCGCTGGCTTCGATGACTATCTGACCAAGCCCATTAACAGCAGTCAGCTGGAAGCCATGATGCTGAAATACCTGCCGACGGAGAAGATTTCTACCGATGTGCAGCAGGACGCTCCCCCGGAGCCTGACACGGAGCTGCCAGGCTGGCTGAAGGAGGCAGGCTGCCTGAATCTGGCAGAGGGGGTCAAGCATTGCGGCTCGGCAGCGGCATTCATGGATGCCCTGACCGTCTTTGCGGAGTCCGTGCAGACAGGGGCGGATGAAATCGAGGGCTTCTTTAAGAATAAGGACTGGGAAAACTACACCGTAAAAGTCCATGCCCTGAAAAGCACGGCCAGGGTCATCGGCGCGGAGGAACTGTCTGAAAAGGCAAGGCGGCTGGAAAATGCAGGAGTCAACGGCTATCTGGAAGAGATCAGCCATGACACTCCAGGGCTTCTGGCTCTCTACCGCACCTATCTGGAGCGGCTGGCTCCCCTGCGGAAAGCAGAGCCTGAGCCTGATGCCGTAGAAAAAACTTTGATAGACCGGGGGCAGCTTATCGAGGCATACGAGACTATCCGTGAGCTTACATCATCCTTTGACTATGACAGCCTGCAATTCGTGCTGGATTCTTTGGCGCAGTACCGTCTGCCACGGGAGGAACAGGCACGCTATCAGGCTCTCAGGCAGGCCGCTGCCGTACCGGACTGGGAAAGGCTCAAGGAGGTATTGAAAGATTAAGTTCGAAGGCGCGCTAATATGCGTATCTTATTTGCCGTATTGATTGCATTGCTTGCTATTGCAGTAGGTGATGCCAACTGCCTGAAAAGATGACTGAGAGGTCATGCCAAAGGCTCCAGCCGCAATGGCTGGGGCCTTTAAAATTTCTTTCACACCATAAAATTCACGTTGACATACATAGGCACCTATGATAATATACATAGTAACCTATGAAAAATATTTTTTGGGATGTGTTGATGAAGTTCTTCAACACGCCTTAGGTACTTGGGTCGGGGAGGAAAAGAAAATGACTGATATATGTCGTCTGGGACTGGGCTGCATGGGCATGAACCGCAGCAACAAGGAGCAATCCATCCGCACTGTACACGCTGCCCTGGAGGCAGGCATCACCCTCTTTAACACGGGGGAATTCTACAATGCCGGCGAGAGTGAGCTGGTGATGGGGGAGGCCCTGCGGGGCGTACCCAGGGACAAGTATTTCCTGTCGGTGAAGTTCGGCGTGCTGCCCTGTCCTGACGGCAGGCTCTACGGCCTGGATGTGACACCTTTCAATATCAAGGCCCATCTGGCTTATTCCCTGAAGCGGCTGAATCTTGACTACATAGACCTCTTTGAACCGGCCCGCATGGATTTGGCCTATCCGGTGGAGGAGATAGTGGGAGCTATGGCAGATCTGGTGAAGGAAGGCTACATACGCCATATCGGTCTTACCCAGATAGATGCAGATACCTTGCTGAGAGCTTCGGCCGTGCATAAGATCCATACAGTGGAGCTATGCTATTCCCTGGCAGACAGGCGCTATGAGGGAAAGATGATCAGGACGGCCAAGGAGACAGGCACCATGGTGCTGGCCTTCGGTCTGCTTGGACATGGCCTTTTAAGCGACAATGCCTTGGCGGGTAAGGCAAGAAAATCCCTGCCGGCAGGTTACTTTGACCAGGAGAATCTGGAGGGAAATCTGCAGCTGGTGCGGGACCTGCAAGCCCTAGCTGAGAAGAAGGGCACCACCATCTCCCGACTGGCTCTGGCCTGGGCCTGGGAAAAGAATCCCTATATGTCAGCCCTCATGGGCACTACCAAGGAAACACATCTGCAGGATGCCTTGGAAGCCTTGAAACTGGAACTGTCTGCGGAAGAAATCGAGGAAATTGAGAGAACTTTTCCGGCGGGAAAAGTCCTGGGGGAGGGGATGGGAAAATTTGTCTGCCGTCACGGCAGGCTGGTGACAGCTTCAGCGGTCTGAAGCTACTGGCGAAAGAGCAAAATATGCCTATGCGCACAGAAGCACATTATGGCACATGCAAAAAGTGTGCTTTAGCATAAAGCGGTATATACAAGTTATTCGTTGATGCAGCTTGTAATATCGTTACATATTTCCTTTTTACATGTGCTTTTTATGAAGCAGTGCTCCAAAGAGCACATGATGGCTTGTAGCCTGGCAGGGGCTGTGTTAAAGTGAAGATGTCGAGAAACAGCAAGCCACTGAAAGCTCGAACAGGCAGAGGGCGGACAGGTTTTCCCCCACCTCCTCCTGCCAGAAATTGAAGGTGTTAAGGAGTGTTAGCGTATTGCGTGATATGGTCAAGCATTGGAATAATGCGGCTTAAAGTTGTAAACTGGTGAAAGAGGTAGATACCATGTCAAAAAACAGGCCACATATTGTAGTAGTGATACGCCAAAAACTCTATATAGTCTTTGGCACCTTCGAGACACTGGAGAAAAGCATGGAAGGCCAGGTGGATGAGAATTTCCGTGACTTGCGTCAGAAGTGGGAGAGCTACAAGGGGCAGCTGAAAAAAATCAGTGCGCTGGCGGACACCGTCAGACGGCCCAGGCCAGTGCAATGCTAGACCGCTCGGCTGAGGCTTTCGAGGAACTGGACTCGGGTCTGGCTGTGGTCATAGATGCCCGCAAAGACTTTATCAATGAAGAAACCAAGGCTTCCAATGCAGCTTATGACCGCACGCGCAGCATACTTATTTTCTCTCTGTTGCTGGTAATCTTACTTTCAGGATTTATGGCGTATCGTTGTGTTATGATGTAATCAAATGAGGTGTTGCAGGCAGCCCTGCAAAAGTGGCAGATTGACAAGCTGCCCGGAGACCTGTACCGATTCAGCAACACCATGGATGATGACCTGAAGAAGATACTGTCTGCGTTCTCGCTGGAAATTGTCCCGAAGCTTTACATCAGGGGGGATTTGCGAAAGATGAAAGCGAATATGGCGCTTTGAAATGTAGGTACATAATTATTCTCGAAAAAATAAGCACGAAGCCATGTGTACTGTGGCTTCGTGCATTTTTGGTGTGGCAAAGTCGGGTGAAGGACTTTCATGGTGAAATCACGCGCATTGATTTTTGGGGGTGGAAGACATATATGGGGGGTAATTTGCAAAGTCGCTCAGAAAAATGTAAAAAATAACAAAAACTCGCTTGAAAAAATGTTAAAATCTATCAAAAGTCCTTTGAAAAAATGTGCCATAATAGTGTCATAGTGTTGGCGGTAACAGCGTAACTACTGCAAGGGCAAGGCAAAAATGGGGCTGTTGCATGCGACAGTCCTTTTCATGTATTATTAAGGCACCTTTAATTCGGGATAAATTTTATCTCGAATTGTTTTGGAAAAGGGGCTATTATAGACTGGAAAGTTTTGCATATCTCGATTTTTTCATCACATAAAAATCTCAGGCTCCCAATGTGCCGTTTTGAATGTTTCGATAAAGCCCTTCATAAATTCTTCGACCTCTGGACCAGTCGGAGAGATGGCGTGTTTTGGGCAACGGTTGATACATCCGTAGCAGCCAATACAGGCTTCAAGGTTGAATGTTTTGTTCTGAACCTAAAAATGAGCCAAGCAATAAGTTTTTATTGTTTTCTTTGTGCTTCTCTTCTACAATGGAGGAAAGGCGGGTGAGGATATGAGAGGCAGCACAGATTTGCTGGAGGAGTACAGGCAGTACATACTGGTTGAAGAATTGCCGGAAGGAAAAATTGAGCCAAGTGGCGGGGATATTAATTTGTCCGGCCCTTATGCCCAGGGGGAGATTCGCTTTCATTTACTGGGTTCGGTCATCGTGGAAATGAGCGTGACCAGCAGGGCGCGGGGGGAGAGCATCTTCTACCTGCACTTCGAGCTGAAGGACATGGCCCACGCAAAGGAACTGTGGGCGGAGATGCGGGAGGTTTTTGCAGGGGCCAGGGACAAGGGACGCCGCAGGATTCTTCTCTGTTGCACCGGCGGGCTGACCACCGGGTATTTTGCCCAGCAGCTGCAGGAGGCGGCTGAGCTTTTGAGCCTTGACTATGAATTCAGCGCCGTGCCCTGGGCGAAGCTGGGGACAGCTGGGCTGGAAGCCGAGATCGTGCTGCTGGCGCCGCAGATTGCCTATCAGTATGAGGCGGCCCGCACCCTTCTGCCGGAGAAGCTGGTGCTGAAGATTCCTGCCAAAATCTTTGCCCGCTATGATGTGGCGGCATTGTTGGACTTTGTCCGGGACGGGCTCATTAAATGGCGGCAGACCAGTGAGGACAGGGCCATTGCCAAGGCTCTGGGGGAGATTAAGAGCAGGGAGAGGATTCTTGCTTTGGTCCTGATGCCCTTTGCGGGCAGGACCAGGATTGCCTACCGCCTCTACGAGCAGGGGACGCCCCTCAAGGCCGAGACGGTCATCAAGGGCCGCCTGGATGTGCGGAAGGACATAGAGGATATTCTGGACACGGCGGCCTGCCGCTTTGGTCCATATGACATCGTAGGTATTGCCACCCCCGGCTCCGTATGGCAGGGACACCTTGACCTGGACTCCACCATGGTTGACCCGGAGCTGGACCTGGCTGGCTATCTGGAGGAAAGGTACGGCGTGCCTGCGGTCATCACCAACAATGTGAACGCCGCGGCCCTGGGCTTCTACGCCCAGCAGGATAAATACAGGAACATCGTCTTCCTTTCCCTGCCCAGAGGCTACAGCATCTGCGGCATGGGGCTGGTGCTGGACGGCAGGCTTCATCAGGGCTGCCACAACATCGCCGGGGAAATAAAGTATTTGCTCTACAGCATTCTGCCCCAAGAGGAATGGTACCAGCATCACCTGACGGACAGGACGAAAAGCCTGGAAACCATAGATGTGAGCCTCCGGGCAGCTCTCGCCATGACCGACCCGGAGCTGGTCTGCGTCCGCAGCGAGATGGTGACGGATATGGAAGTCCTGCGCCAGAAACTGGCAGCATATATTCCCGAAAAATATCTGCCTAACCTGCAGCATATCAGGGACGATGAAATGTCAGAGCTGGCCTTGCTGGGGCAGATGATACTGTGCTTGGAGAAGTTGGCAGAGGGGGAATGCCCGCCATAGCTCTGATGTGGATATAGCCGTGGAGGGGATGGCGGGGGATATTTCTGCGAAGATTGCAGCTCTATGTGAAGAACTGGAGGAATCGACCATTCCTTATCAGGTGGATGTAGTGGATATGGCCCGCGCCTCAGAGGTGCTCTGCGAGGAGATACGCCGGGAGGGAATCTTATGGAAGAAAGCATAAAGAAGCGCTTTAACGGGGCAGAAAAGGCTCTTGGCAAGCTGCATGAAGGTGTGATCAAGGACAGCCTCACGGAAATGGAACGCGATGGGCTGATTCAGCGTTTTGAGTTTGCTTTTGAAATATTGCAGGCGGCCTGAGGATTTTATCTCTTGAGATATACGGTTTTCAAGGAGCTGTTAGTATTTTTTATGTGGGAAGTTTGAGCCGATTATTTAAAGCAAAAACCAGCCCCTGCTATGAATCAAAGGTTATGTATCAATACATCAACAATAGAAGTCATAAAAAAGTGACGTGGAAAACGTACTTTCCACCACGGCCACGGCTCTCCGGGGTGTCCTCGAAAGTGAGGCTGGAAATTATGGATTGCCAAAACCTGCGCTTGTTTTCCCTTGAAAGGCTCTCATACGTTTCTTTGAAGTCACCGGCTTCTACGGTTTGCCAAACGGCGGGCGTGATGGACGGTGCCTTGTTTATTTGCACAGACAATTCATCGGCCTTTCGCCGAAGTTCCACATAATCCTTTTCATAGACATCTTTATCGATCATGCCGTCAAGGTAAATGTCCTTCAATCGGAGAATACGAGAATTGATTTCCTCCAATTTCGCAGCGGCATTTTCCCCGGTTTGCTTTGAGCGAGAAAGTTCTATATCGTGAATGTGATCCGCAAGGAGCCTTTGGAGATTGTCAAGCAAAAAATCCTCAATCTTATCCTCGAAAATAGCCCGCTTGAAATTACAGCGGTCAACGTGCATATTCGTCACACGGGAATTGCAACGATATTGGAAGCGATAATAAACGCCCTGAACATTTGTCCTCCCTTTATTTCCTGCCATAATACGGCCACAGCCGGGGCAACGAAGAAGCCCGGTAAAGAGGTAAATACGCCCAGATGGGGCGGCTTTTTTATTTTTCGACACAATTTCCTGTACTTTGTGAAATACGTCATAGGGGACAAGTGCAGGGCAATAATTCGGTACGCCGTGCAACTCCCCAATATATGCTTTGCTTCGTAACGTATGATAGACCTGACGATAAGTTATAGCAATGCCGAACTTATCCAAGATAGCTTTCATCACGGAACGAGCGGAGCCACCACCTGCCACATAATCAAACATGAATTGCACAATAGGGGCGTTTTTGTCCGGCTCGGCGTGTTTATTGACAACCTTATAGCCAAGCGGCATGATTCCAGTCAACACCTCATGGCGTTTCTTCTTACCCTCAAACACATAGCGGATTCTTTCGCCCGTTTGATCGCTTTCGTGTTGGGCAATAGACAACTTCATGTGAAGCCAAAATCTACCATTGGCAGTAGTGGTGTTAAATTCTTCCTGCGAACACTCCCAAAGCACTCCGTATTCGTCAAGAATTTCCTGCACATGGTAATAGTCGCGGATATTACGAAACCACCGATCCAAGCATTTCATCACGATAATGTCAATGTGTCCGGCGCGAACGTCCCGTAAAAGGCGTTGCAATTCTTTTCGCCGAGAAATGGCTTTGCGGGCAGTCAATCCTTCGTCAGCGTACACATCAACAATGGTGTAACCGCGTTCCTGCACATACTGCGTAAGTTCTGCCCGCTGTTCGCCGAGGGAAAGACCGTGCCGCGCTTGCTCGTCAGAGGACACGCGAATATATAGGGCGGCTCTTTTAGACATAAAGAAACACCTCCAAAATGCGTATGGAAAATACGCCCCGAAGGTGCTATAATATCCCTATCGAGCAGGAAAGTCCTTCGGGGCTGACTGTTGACAAAGCCGTTTGTGTCGGAAGCGCAGGCGGCTTTTTATTTTGTCTACTGTAAACATAACGGCGCGACAAATATAAGATTGATTATTTGTACTCGCCAGTTGAGATAACAGAATTAAGATACTTGCCAGAGGCTTTGTCGTAAGTATCGGACATACAAAATACGCCGTTATCTTTAGGGAAAATTTTAGCTAAAGTTTCGCTATGACCTGTCTTTATACGGCGTGACAACATAGAATCAGAATCATCGACACGTTCCTGTATGTCGGTAGCATCAAGCGGAATCATTTCGTCAATGGCCGGATCACGAGGCTTGTTACCGGATTGTACGGTAATGTGCATGATGCGGTCATTTTCAGAAGCCATAACTATAAAATGATTGTTGTCATAATTTTTCTGCATACCATTATCTTTTTCAAGTTTATGCGATTCAGAGAACCAAGACAAATCATCACCAATACCGGGGGTAGAGCAGACCTTTATCGCCTTCATTTCTTCGGCGAGTTTTGCGGCGGCAGCTTTTTCAGCTTCGGCTTTTTCCTGTGCCGTCTTTTTGTCGGCTTCCATTTTCTCAAACCGCGCCTTATCCTCTGCTTGTTGCTCTGCGGTATAGGTGTTGTCAGCTTTGTCGTCGCCACACCCGGCGCAGAAAATAGAAACGCCGACCAACGAAGTTACCAACAATTCTTTTAACAAAAAAACCACCCTTTCAAAAATTTATATACAAGCCGCTCCTTTTAGGGGCGGCTTTTCTCAACCCTATCCCTCGTTATCCAGAGATACAACGGGATATTCCCCTATAGCGTAACGATATTCATGGCTCAAAGTGTTATCGACAGCACTTTTTCCGCGCTCGTCAAGAACACGATAACACTCTATCATCTGAATTTCTTGCGGAGAGAATATAGCAGAAGCTTTTAAGAATAAATCACGATTCTTAAAAACCTCGCTGTGAATATCTATATTATCATCGGCGAGGTAATCCAGCGTACAGTTGAAATAGCGCGTCAATTTCAACAAACTCGATCTTTTTATATTATCGGTGCCTTTTTTCCAGAAACCGTCAACGGTGGTGTATGGTATGCCTGTGCTTCTCGAAAGAGCCGCTTTATCCAAGCCGTTCTCGCCCATAAGCAACTCTAATTTTTCAATCATCCCCATCATAATCCCTCCTGCCATGCTCCACGAGATAGATTATATAGTATCTTGCGCCGCTTTGCAATAAAATTTTACTACACAGGGTAAAAAAATTATTACTGAGGCTTGACAAGTTACTACGCAGGGTATAATATAATAAACATCTTACCTTGCAGGGTAATTTGGAAAGGAGGAAATCTGATGTTTCGTAATTTGTTGGCAGAGATGGCACGAAGCGGCTTGACGGGCAAGGACGTCAGCAGAATGGTGGATATGGACTACGGCTCTTGGCGCAATAAGGTGAGCGGCAAGACGGAATTCACCTGCGGTGAGATGTTTCACGTTCGCAATGCCGCTTTCCCCGGAATGACCTTGGACTACCTGTTCGGCGACGTTGCTCCCGGATATAACGGCGCACAAAGCGCAAGCGAACTCACCAGCGGCGCAGCTGTGCGCTAAACAACCCGCAAACAAGCGGCGCAAGATGTCTATATATACAGTTATTGAACCAAGCCACAACGAAAGCCACCGAACATAAGACGGGAAGCAAATGACAAAGAAAGCAGAACCGCAGACAGGGGCAGGAGCGAGGCAAGGGAACGAGCGCGGGCGGCGTAGCGTGTGAGAGGTTGTAGGAGCGAGTGTGTACGGACGCATGAGAGGGGAGCGATTTATGGTAGCCATTATTGGAAAGCCGATAAACGGCATATCAATCAATAAAAGCGAATATGCAACGGATGATAACGGGGAGTTTTTGATATTCAAGTTGGATTATCTCCGTATCGTCCTACCTTACGGGATTTGGAACTAAGAAAGGAATATAACAAATGAAATTTTCGGCAAAGGAAATCAATATCGAGGTAACGCCGGAGGAACTGGCGTTGTTGCTTGCGCCGGGAGAGTGTATTCCGGTCATGCAGGGCGAAACCGAGGACGGCGAAAAGGTAATCAACATTCACGCCAACATCTTCCTGCCCCCGGAAATGCCGGACGAGGTAACTTTTCACATGGACAACGAGCCTGACGCGAACCAAAATCCCGTGTCCGATTCGGACACCAATGCGGGCGGCTCTGCAAAAGCCGATGACGATACGGTCACGCTGGACGAAGCGAGAGCGATCACAAAATGGCTTGCAAAACACACGAAGGAAAAGAGCGGGGATATTGTGAAGGTTGAAGAGGACTTGAGCGAAACTGGTATCGTGAAACAGAAACTCATATTTAAGGACGGAACGACACGTTCAGTATTTATGAAGTATCGGTAAGGGAGGCGTTGCGCCGTGAAGGGAGCGACAAAGACAATCAACGAAAACCCTTTCGGGCTGTCCGATAGGGAAGCGGCGCGGGTGCGGGTAAATGCGCTCCGAATTCTCTATACCCTCAAAGCCGAGCAGGATCACATCGAAGGGAAAATCATTGTGAAGGAAACTTCACGGCGAAAGGTGGCGGCTATGGCATGAAATTTCCAAGCAGAGAAAAGATAGCCGAACTCCGCAAACAATACCGTGGCAAGCGGATAAAGATTCTTTTGATGAATGACGCACAAGCCCCTCCCGTTGGAACAACAGGGACGTGCTGGGACGTGGACGATGCCGGAAGTTTGCTTATGGAGTGGGACAACGGGAGCGGGCTAAACCTTCTGCCGGGTGTCGATTTATTTCAAATCGTAGGCGAGGGCGCATGATGGACACGGCAACACAAATCAGCGTAATCAAAGCACTGCTTGGAATTTCACTTCTGGCATCGACAGCCACATTGATTGTCGTATTGTGTAAAACACTTTATGCACAATGGAGGAATGATGATGGCGAAGAATGGTAAGGCATGGAAGAAACCAAGCGCAGGTAAGGCAAGCTTCCTTATCAATGCGGACTTCTCCAAAAGCGGAAACAAGTTGACTGTTCGTTATTCCGACGCGCAGAGCAAGGCAAGCCGGAATACGCACATTCGCCGGGCGGGGAGGGGTAAATAATGACGGGGAAATATGTTTACGGTTTCAGTGACGATTGTTTTATGAGTGAAGAATACGATACGCCATGGGAAGCACTTGCGGCGGCACAAAAAGAAGAAAAAGAATCCCTGTCGCATGAAACTCATACCGAGGTTTATATCGGCATTGTCGGCGAGAAGTGGAAACCGGAGATTGACGGAGAGGGAATTGTTGATATGCTCCAAGACAATGCCTACGACATTGGCGGGGAGTTTGCGGAGAGTTATTTGCAAGGAGTAACCAAGGAAGAAATCGACGAACTGACAGATGTCTTGACGAAAGCATTTGACGCATGGGCGGCAAAGCACGGATATGAGCCGGACTTTTATCCCGTGGAAAACGTGAAGGAATACGAACTATGAGTGAGGCAATACTGGCGGTAAAAGAGGCCGTTGCAGAAGTAGAAACGTGGAAGTGGAAAGCACTTGCCACAGCAATGATTGTCGGAATCGTTATCGGAATTGGCATTACCATCTGGATTAAGTACACGCTCGTGGTGCAGGGGATTTACAAGTCCCTATTTTAAGGAGGCGGGCGGCTATGAAATTTGATGTGTTCGCCGACATCACTTTTACCAAGATTTTCACAGTGGAGGCTGCGGACGAAAACGCTGCCACGGAACAGGTGAATAAGATTTTGGGCGAAACGACGCGGCATGACATTTGTGAAGATGTTTACGGCTGGGACATTTCAGACAAAACGGTTACGAATGTGGAGAAAGGGGAATAGGTATGATGAAAAACGCCATAAACGAAATGATGCGGTACAAGCGTTTGCCTGTGCTGTCAGAATGGGCGTGGAAGTGCATTATCACGGCGGCGACCGTCGGAATTGCGTTCATCACAGCAGGATAGGCGGGCGGCTATGGAAGATGTTTTCGGACTTAGCAAATGTTGTCATTCTCCCGTCCGGGTAGTTGACGAATACGAAAGCAAATTCAAAGCATTGCCGAATGTTCATGCGTACCTGTTGGAATGTATCGAATGTAAAAAGCAGTATGTTCACTACGAGGAAAAGGAGGAAAGCCGATATGTGGAAAGCTGAAAAAATCGCCAACATAGTTACGGTTGCAGTCTTGGCGGCGAGTTGCATATACCTCGAATGTCGCATAAGCGAACTGGAAAACCGCATTGCTGTGGTGGAAAACGACCAGACGCTTATCTTGGACAACATGAAAAAGACGGTTGATTTGATGATGGAGATAGCGACTAGGTCAACGAGGCAGGAGTGAGAATGTGGCGAGAAATAAAATTACTTTTGAGCGCGAGTGGGACGATGTAGGCAGAGCCACATACCGATTCACGGGAAGCCAACGTCAGCCGACAGTAAATGAAATTGAGGCATGGTTGGAGGATAACCGTCCGAGCGAGATTGAAGATGAGTTTATGGTTTTTGCTATGAAATGCAAAGATTTGAGTGGATGTTATCAGGGATTCGGTGAGCCGGAAGAAAACAAGACCATAGAGTTTTGGGGATATAGCGGCGGCATGAACGACGGGACTTGTCCCATTTGCGGACACGAGCGGGATTTAAGCGGCGAGAAATGTCCTATATGTTTCAAGCCTTGGGAGGAATAGCCATTGAACAATTCGGAGAAGGTAGCGAAACTGGAGAAATTGCTTGCGGAAAAGCAGGAGGAAAAGCGGCGAGTGATAGCGGACTTCAAGGCAAAAATAATTCTCTCCAAAGAAGCCTCGAAACGTCTTGCCAGCGTCAATGATGATATTTCGCGCATTGAGAAGGAGATCAAGCGGGCAAATAAGTAGGGGGAGTGGTGACATGAAAGATACCAAGATTGAATGGGCAGATTCAACATGGAATCCCGTTACGGGCTGTCTGAATGATTGTCCGTATTGCTACGCCCGGAGAATTGCCACACGTTTTGCCTTACCGGACGGAGTGTGTTTCCGCAGGGACGAGCCGGAGAAGTCGAAAGGGGTAGTCCTCTGGAACTTGTCCGATTCGGACACGGGAGAGGCTGTTGGAATAGGAATAGAATTTTCCGAGCCGTACATTGACGAAGCGGGAAAAAAGGCGGCATACCCAACAGGATTCAATCCGACGTTCCACAACTATCGTCTCAAACAGCCGAAAGTCTGGCATGAGCCGAAGAACATATTTGTATGCTCTATGGCAGACCTTTTCGGGGCGTGGGTGCCGGACAAATGGATCGAGGAAATTTTCAAGGTGTGCGAGGACGCGCCGCAACATAACTATTTGTTTCTCACAAAAAACCCGGTGCGATACATACAACTGGCAGAAGCCGGGAAACTGCCGAACAAACCGAATATGTGGTACGGAACCACGGCAACAACGGAAACGCAGAAATACTTTTACTGCAACAACATGGAAAGACATTCCTTCGCCAGCATCGAGCCGATAATGGAAGATTTCAATTCACCGGGCGGCTTGTTGCCGGAATGGGTGATTGTCGGCGCGGAAACGGGAAACAGACGGGATAAGGTTACGCCGGAAAAGGCGTGGATTGACCATCTTGCGAATGAGTGCGAAAAGCAAGGCGTACCGCTTTTTATGAAGGATAGCCTTATCCCCATCGTGGGCGAAGAAAATATGAAGCGTGAACTTCCGGCAGGATTAAAGAAGGGAGAACAGGCATGACGGAGTTTGAATTTCTCGCCGCCTGCGGCAAGGGAGAGGAATATTTGCAGGAGCGCAAAAATGCGCCGCATTTCAAACTGAAACACCGTAGCGGCAAGGTGATTGATATTCAAGCCGAGCCGGAAGGGATTTACAACTCCGGCGAAATGTTTTTCCACGATGAAAACGGGCGTATTTACAAAAAGCAACTCTGGAGCTGTGAAGTGGACATCTGCGAACCTTCCGGCGAACCGAGCCACCTTGTCGGTATGTTTGACATTCAAGACCTGTGGGAGCAATTCGGCAAAGTTCCTATGAACGAGGAAACGGAGTGTATAGAAACCGATTGGCTCCAATTCAAGGCAGGGACGCACCGGGAAGAAATCTGGCATTGGATCGAGCGGGAATTTCGGGTAAGCATAGCCGATCTGATGAAGAGGGAAACTAACGACGGTATCTAAAGCCGCTAAAGTCCTAATCGGACACGAAAGCGAGGTAAACATTATGCACATCATCGACAAGAAAATCTATCGCATGGGCGGGAAGATTATCGGCGGCGTAGCCGAAGTGACCGTCATTTTCACGGACGGCAGCATTTATTATTTCAAGGGCGACATCAAGAGCGGAACGGGAAGCCACTCCATAATGCCGAAACCCGCTTTTCACAGTACGCCGGAGCAGGAAGGGAGGCGTATTGCGTCGTGAAAGCACACGCGATAGTTTCACCGTCGGCGGCGCACAGGTGGCTGAAATGCACTCGCGCCCCGCGACTGGAAGCAACACTCCCACGAAAGACGAGCATTTACGCCGATGAAGGAACACTCGCTCACAAGGTATGCGAGATAGCGGCGAAGGTGCGCTTCTACCAAGCAGAGCCGGAAGAATACCAGCAGACCATTGAACGATTGAAGCAAGATCCGCTTTGGAATGATGAAATGCTCCAAACGGCAGGGCTGTATGTGGCGTACATTGCAGACCGGGCGGCGCATTATAACCACAATCCGCAAGCGGAGCTTGAAGTCAAGGTGGATATTTCCGATTATGTGCCGGAATCATTCGGGCGGTGCGACTGCCTTATTCGTTGCGGAAACGGGACTTTGGTTGTCGCGGACTATAAGCACGGGCGCGGCGTTCCCGTTAGCGCACAGGAAAACCCGCAGATGATGTTATACGCTCTCGGAGCGTTGAAAAAGTACGAATCGGAGAATATCGAACAGATCGAACTTGGCATTGTCCAGCCCCGCATAAATTACTTCGGGACGTGGCAATGCAATGTAAAAGAGCTTATCGCATGGGGTGAATCCATAAAACCCAAGGCGCGTATGGCTTACGAGGGCAAGGGAGATTTTCACGCCGGGGCATGGTGCCGTTTCTGTCGCGCCAACGGGATATGCGAAGCGACGAAGGGAGGGAAAGACCATGGTTGACTTGGAGCAATATTACCCTACGCCGCCGGAAACTGCGGCGAAACTGATAAGCATGATTGACCGTCGCTATGTTTCGGACGGGATAAATATTTTGGAGCCGTCGGCAGGGACGGGTGAATTGATAGAGGCGTGGATGAAAGTCAAAAAGCGGAACTATGACGGCGATTATCACGATTTTAACGGGCATTGCATTGAAATCAATGCGAAGCGTGCGGCTACGCTCAAAGGGAAGGGCTACAAGGTGGTGTGGGACGATTTTCTCACATTCAACCCCATTATGCGATATACCCTCGTGCTGATGAACCCGCCTTTCCGTGAAGGAGAGCGGCACTTGCTGAAAGCCCTTGAAGTATGCGAAGCGGGCGGGCAAATTGCCTGTATTCTGAATGCCGAAACAATCCGAAACCCGCACACCAACGCGCAAAAAGCACTTGCGGCGAAACTGGAAGAGCAGGAAGAATGCAACATCGAGTATGTCACGGCGGCATTTTCGGACGCAGAGCGGAAAACCGATGTGGAAGTTGCTCTTATCCATATAAAGACGAAAGACACGCCGGAAGTGTGCGTAACCTTCGAGAATTTCAAGAAGCAGATTTTCGGCAGGAGGCAGGAGGAACAGGCCAGCGGCGCATTGGCGAGATACGGAGAAATAAACGCCATTATCGACCGATACCAAGCGGAAGTCCGGGCAGGACTGGCTCTATATAACGAAATCCAAAATTACAGGGCAGTGTCCTTGGAAGGAACCGCCGACCAATATGACAAAGACGCAGTATTTGAAATAAAGATAAACAGAGTAGCCGACGAGGGGAGAAACGACGACCGGGCAAACATCATTCGGAAAGTCAATTACAAATACTGGAAAATCCTTCTTTACAGCAAAGAGCTTTCAAGCCTTATGACGAGTGCGATCCAACATGAATACTCCAGAAACCTCACAACTATGGCCGATTATGAATTTAACGAGCGAAACATCCTCGCCATGAAAGAGGACTTGACGAGAAACCTAATCCACAATGTCGAAGTGGCGATCATGGACGTTTGGGACGAGTTTACCCATCGTTATTCGTGGGGTGAGTACAGCAAAAATATTCACTATTACAACGGCTGGAAAACCAACAAAGCTTTTGCTTGCAATAAAAAAGTCATTCTCCCACTAAACGCATTCAGCACAATCAGCAATGATTTTCGCCCGGTTTACGAAGCGTCCAGCAAGCTGTCGGACATCGAAAAGGTGATGAATTACCTTGACTGCGGCAGGACGGAAGATTTCAAGATGTACGAACGTCTGGAACAGGCGCAAATGACGGGAGAAAACCGTGGCATAGATACAAAATTCTTTAAGGTGGATCTGTTCCGAAAAGGAACGTGCCATTTGACATTCAAGGATTTGGATTTGCTCAAAAAATTCAATCTTTACTGCGGCAAGAAAAAGAACTGGCTCCCGGACGATTACGGGAGGAAGCCATATAGCCGCCTTGACGATGAAGAGCGGAAGATTGTGGACAGCTTCGAGGGAAAGGCAAGCTACGAGGACACCTACCGAAACCAAGAATTTTATCTGCCGCAAACCAGCGACCTTCTCATGCTGACAACAGGCAACGCGCCGGAGGCGGGCGGCTATGAACAATAAACATGAAGCCGAAATAATGAAACTCATGCAGGGCAAATTTCCGCGATTCCCAATTTTTGATGTGTTCCGTGATTTTGTGTCGTGGGTGACACTCTCTATACGTCAGCCCCTCGAATGGCAAAACGCAGAGGGAATAGAGAGCCGTATGCAGGAACTTTGCCAAAAATACAACGAGAAAGAACGCCGCACCATGACGGAAATGTACGCCCTGTTGGTGGAAGGTATGGAATACGCCGTGCGATTCGGGGAATACACGGACATTTTAAGCCGGATATTTCAAGGCTTGGAGATACACAGCAAAAACACGGGACAATTTTTTACGCCGTGGAGCGTTGCCTACGCTTCGGCAAAGATAGCCTTTGAGCCGGAGAGGGCGAAACAGGAGATTGCCGAGAAAGGGTATATAAGCGCGTATGAGCCGACGGTGGGCGGCGGCACAATGATTCTCGCTTTGGCGCAGGTAATGCACGAGGCGGGATTTTCGCCGCAAAAGGAACTTTTAATTTACGCCACGGACATAGATTATCGGTGCGCTTGCATGGCGTATATCCATACTTCACTTTATTGCCTGCCCGGAGTTATCCGGCACGGGAACGAATTGTCGCAAGAGATTTTTGGAATGTGGTTTACGCCGATTTATGTATTTGACCTTTGGATCACCAAGGACAGGATTTTGAGGGGACATCGTGATGGAGCAAAGACGGAAAACGCCGGAGGAACAGAGAAAACTCCTGCAAGAGCGGAGAACAGAGCAGGAGCGGATAAAAGAGGAAATCCGGCAACTATCGAACAACTGGCTTTGCCCGGTCTGTCATAAGGTGTCAATGGCGCAGGTGGTCTGTCGTCGATACGGCGGATCTGTCTGCATGAAGCATTGTACTGATTGCGAATATCATCAGCCTATGTTTTGGCATTGTCTATACAGGGCAAAAGGCGGTGGAAAAATATGAGGCCGTGGAAAGCAATATGCACACATGCCGAAAAAGAGAAATTGGGGGATTTCCTGCGGGAGATTCTGCTATATAGCGAGTTGTCACGACGCGAGAAGTATGGAAGCGCGGCGGCGACGTGCGAAATACCGCACTATATCGTCACCGACATACCGGACGAAGAAGAAAATCATATCATCGTGGACGCTGACACCGGAGAAATAACGCCGTTCGTTGCCGTGAAGCACACCATGAAGGGTACGACCAACTGGACGGCGGCAATTTATCTAAACGGGGAACAGGCAAACAAAAAAGAGGCTTATCGGGAAGAAAGCCTCTTTTAGTCCACAAAAGCGGGACTGGTAAAACACTATGCGAGTACATTTTACCATTCCCGCACCGTAAAAGTCAATACTGGCAAGCCTTGGAAGAAAAGCCGCCGTGGGGCGGTATCGGGCTTGTGTTGTGTATTAACAAGTCGGCGAAAACCAATCACCATATAAGCTAATAGGTTTAATAGGCAATAAAATATATAAACCAATAATACAATATATGCTTATTTGGTATAGGACAATAAGCCGGAGTAGGGGAGTGCAAGTATGAGCGGGATAAGAAAAGTGACACGTCATTGTGGAAAGTACGGGGTGAGTTCCCCGTTTATCCAAGTATCATACTTTCCCCATAACGGCAACAAAAAAGCAACGGGCAGACAGCGGCGGTATGAAGTAACACAGCCGAAGCAGAAAGAGCTAAACAACAGGAGAGCCAAGAGATTTTTGGAGGCTCTGATTTACTCCAACTTCGGGAGAGGGGATTTGCGTATAGACTTGACCTATTCCGCAGAGAATATGCCCACTGACGAAAAGGCCGCGAAGAAAGAAATACAAAACTTTATCAAGAGAATAAATTACCGGAGAAAGAAATTAGGGCTTGGCAATGCCCGATACATTGTCGTTACCGAGATAGGGAAAAATGGGAAAATACACCATCACCTCATCATGGACGCAGATATGGACAGGAATATGGTGGAAGACGCTTGGGGAAAGGGATATGCCAACACGCGGCGGCTCCAGCCGGACAAGAAAACCAAGCTGACAGAACTAATCCGATACCTCGTCAAAGATTTCAAGTCCGAAAACAACAAGACCGCAAACAAAAGGAAATGGGACAGCAGCTTGAACCTTGTGAGGCCGTGGGAAACCATCAATGACGAGCCAAGGCAAATGAGCAAAAAGAAAATAAAGCTAATGCAAAGTTTGCCCGAAGACTGCGAACAGATGAAACAGCTTATCGAAAGAGATAATCCCGGCTATGAACTTATGAGCGTCGAAAAATATCTCAACGAGGAAATGGCTACATGGTCTTTTTTCTGCCGAATGAAGCTAATCGGCAGTGATGATGATACGGAATTATCCACATATTTATCCACAAACAACAAACCTGTTGACAAAGCCGGGGGCGGGAATGGCAACAACAGGAGGAATAAAAATTGCAAGGAAAAGTCAAAGACTTCTGGGGCGAAGAAGCCGAAGCCGCAAGGAAAAGCTACAAAGCCGCAATGAGCAACGGACGCGGGCGGCAACACGAGATGATGATAGAGGGCGGCTGTCGCTATTACAAAGACCAAGGACGAGCCGCGATTATCAAGGTGCCGGAGCCGTTCCGAGTATTAAAGAAGGACAGGGCGAGGGGTGTTGCCATCGTGCAATTCACAGCGCGGGCGCAGCCGGACTATATCGGGTGCCTTGCCGGGGGCAGAATGATTGTCTTTGAGGCAAAACACACGGACACCGGGCGCATGGCGCAAAGAGCCGTCACACCCACACAGGCGGCGGCACTCACGGAATATCAAGACCGTGGCGCGGTGGCGGCGGTATGCGTGGGGCTTGGCGATTCCTTCTTTATGCTCCCGTGGCGGGTGTTCGCCGATATGAAGGGACTTTACGGGCGGCAATACGTCACAGCCGAGGATATAGCCCCGTGGCGAGTAAAATTTAATGGCGTGATCCTGTTTTTGGACTATGCAGACCCTCGCAAGGGGCGGCTGGATGCCCTGCCGACGGGCATTGAGAAAAAATTATAAAAAAAGTTGTCTGGACTATTGCAAAATGTAATTGAGTATGCTAATATAATAACCAACAGGGAGCGCGAACCCAGAAAACAGCATACGAAAGGGGCAATAGCCATGAGAACACTATGTATTTGTAACCTCAAGGGAGGCGTGGCCAAGACCACCACGGCTATCAACCTCGCCTATTCTTTGGCGACAGCACACAAGAAGCGCGTCCTGCTCGTGGATAACGACAAGCAGGGAAGCGTGAGCAACTTCTTCGGGGTGCATAGCTACGAACAGCCGAGTGTAGCCGACTTACTCCTTGGCACAAAGGGGGCGGCAGAGGTTATCCGGCACACCCAGTACAACAATCTCGATGTGATACCAGCCAATATGAACCTACTCCGGGCGGAACAGGCGGTATTGACGGACACGGAAACACCACAGCAGACACGGCTCAAAAAGGCACTCGCCGAAATTGACGCAGATTACGACTACTGCATAATAGACAACGCCCCAGACGCGGGCATGGGAACACTCAACGCCCTTGTGGCGGGCGATGATGTGATTATCCCGGTCAAAATCGACCAAATGACTTTTGACGGCGTAGATGTAATGCTCGATGTAATCGGACAAGTCAAGGCGAATTTCAACGAGCGAATCACCTTCCAAGGGTGCGTCATAACCTCCTTCCGAGGGAACGACGTAAACAGGCAGGGTGCGGAGCTTCTGGAAGGGAACGCCAAATACAAATTACTGCAAAGCCGGGTGTACTGGACGGCAAAAGTGGACGAGGCCAGCTTCGGGAAAATCCCCGTCATGGAATACAGCCCCCGCAGTTGGGCGGCTCGTGGATATAAAAAGCTGGCAACAGAATATATGACGATGATAGGGGCGGTGTCCGAATCGGACACGAAGAAAGGGAGGAACTGAAAATGGCAGGATTTAACATGATGGACTTGATGAACGGCGCAAGCAAGGCGCAAACATCGAAACCGAGCTACGAACTCCGGGAACTTCCTATTGGGAAACTTATTCCGAACCCCGCCAATGCTTACAGTATGAGCGGAATTGAGGAACTGGCAGATTCAATCCTGCTGGCGGGGCGTGTCCTACAGAACCTTGTGGTAAAGCCAGCCGACGAAAATGGCAACTATATGATTATCTCCGGCCACCGTCGGCACCTTGCGTCAAAAATGCTCGTGGAGCGCGGGCATAATGAATTTGCCACAGTTTCCGCTTTAGTGGAAAACGAGCGCAACGAAACCTTGCAGGAACTCATGCTCATTTACACCAACAGCACCGCCCGCGAATTGACAGACGCAGAGAAAATGAGGCAGGCAACACGGGCGACGGAACTTTTGAAGGAACTGAAAGAAAAAGGGGAGTTTGGGGGCAAGGGGCGCATTCGGGACGCTGTGGCGAAAATGCTCAATACAACCACGGGGCAGATCGGCAGATACCAAGCTATCGCCAACAACCTCAAGAACGAGGATTTGAAAGATAAATTTGAGAAAGGGGAAATGGGCGTAAGCGCGGCCTATGAAGCGTCAAGGCTCTCCGAGGAAGGGCAGGGGAAAATTGCCGAGCAGATGAAGGACGGTAAAACCGTCAGCGTTCACGACATCAAGAAGGAAAACGGAACGGCGGGCGGCTCTGAAAAAGACATCCCCACCAACAGCGAGGGACTGCCGATAAAGACAAAGACGTTGAGCATCCTCCCGAAATTCAAGACCACCATCACATTGAAACTGGTGGAGAAGGACGGAAAGTTTTATATCGGCGCAGACTATAATTGCAGGACGGGAGATTATTTGGGCGGCGGTTATTCGCCCAAAACGAATACTATCCCCTATGACACGGAACAGGAGGCTATCGAAGCTGAAATCAAATGCCTTGCCGGATTGAGCAAGCATATCCATAAGGCACTCTGGGAAAGCGGCTATCGCATTGTAGGGGAGCCTGTGCGAGAGGAAACGGTAAACAGCCCCGTACCCATGGACAACGCCGATAAAACCGCGCAGACGGGCGCACAGGACGCGACAGGGGCATTGCCGGAAACAGAGGACGAACCGGAGGAAGAAACCTCGACCGAAGACGAAACCGCAGACGAAGAAGAATTGCGGAGCCTGTGGATTCGTAAAAAAGCGATTGTAGGGGTTATTGCACACTTGGAAGGGCAAATTGGCCTTAAAGCAAAAGAGGTTGATGTTTGGAGGAAAGCCAATCAGCCCCTCAAAGTGAAAATTGCGCAGGAAGCGGCAGATTATCTTGCTGAATTGCAGGAAGCCGCAAACGAAAGTCTTGACGAACTCAATCAAATGCTTGGCGGCGCAGATGAAGAATTTGAGAAGGAAATATCCGAAGGGGAATAAGAAGAGTAGGAAGGGAGCGAGGCCGTAATTGTGCGGCCTCTCCTATATGAACAGCCGAAACGCTCCAATGGAGCGTCCGGGAAAGACGGCAACTTTTCCGCTGACGATGGCAAGCCGTGGGAAGGGAGGCGAATATATGACGAACCTTGACAAATTCATCGAAGTGATGAACACGACTTTCAATGCGAAATTCAAGCCGGAGAACATGGAACTTAAATGTTGTCCGTGTGGCACACTGAAGAAGCCGAAATATGCTTGCAGTCATTTCAAGTGCGAGAAATGCGAGGCTTGGTGGCACAAGGAATACGAAGAACCGAAAAGGGGGGCGTGAGCATGAACGGGCGTATCACGAAAATCAAAGCGAAGAAGGGAGAATATACTTTTTCGTGGGAAGTCTATCAGGAATCAACGAAGAATTGGGATAAACATACCCTTGTCTGCAAAGACGCTCCGCGAGAGGAACTGAAAGAGCGTCTGCAAGTCATGGCGAACCACGTTACCGAGATTTGCGAATTTGAGCAGGGAGCGACAAAGAAAATTGCCGTCAGCGGCATTTCTATTTCCTATACCGACGACAACCGCTATTTGGTCATTATGGCAATGAAGGACTTAATCAATAGCCAAGCACCACTCATTATCAATACCCCAGCAAGGCCGGAAATACCAAACGAAGGGTGTACCGAAAATTATTGCATGAGTGATGAACTGGCGCGGGATTTGGAGATGCTGGAAGAAGAGGCGTGGAGGTATATCAACGGCGACCGGGCGCAGATTGCCTTGGATTTTGAAGGGGCGGCAAGACAAGAGAAAGCGGGCAGCTCTGAAAAAGAGGAAGCGCGGGCGGCTGGATAATGCTGTTGTAGCCGCCTGTGGGCGGCTGTGGGACGTTTTGGCAGGATTTTAATAGTCCAGTATAGGGGCGGGCAGAAAAACGCCGTACAGGACGGATGAGGAAGAAATGGGAGGATAACGGAATGAATGTTGCGCTGGTGGATATTGATTCGCACAACTTCCCGAACCTCGTATTGATGAAGTTGTCGGCATGGCACAAGGCGCAGGGCGATGATGTTTTCCGGGTACACCCGATGGAATTCCTGTATGGCGGGAGAACATACAAACAATACGACATGATTTACGGGGCTTGTGTATTCACGGAAAACTTAAAAACAGCCGAAGAAATCGAGGCGGCGGGCGGCTATGTTGCCGGGAGCGGCACGGGGAAATTAGACACTCTCCCTGACGAGATAGAACACATAATGCCGGATTACTACCTTTACAACATTGAAGATACGGCCTACGGATTCTTGACGCGAGGGTGTCCAAGATGTTGCCCGTTTTGCATTGTGTCAAACAAGGAAGGACGGGAAAGTCGGAAAGTGGCTGACCTTTCCGAATGGTGGGCAGGGCAGAAAAACATAAAATTGCTCGATCCAAATTTATTAGCCGCCCCGGAAGCAGATTTCCTTTTGCGGCAATTATGTTATAGCGGCGCATATATAGATTTCACGCAGGGGATTGACGCAAGACTTCTGAACGAGAGAAGGATTGCATTGCTATCCGATTTGAAAATAAAGCGTCTGCACTTTGCCTGGGATAACCCGCGAGACACGAAAACCAAGGCGGCCTTGAGAGATTTTTCCCAAAAAGTAATGAAACACAAAACCGATTATGTTAAATACAAGGTGTATGTGTTGACAAATTATTGGAGCAGTCACCAAGAGGATTTATACCGTATTTATTGGCTCCGTGAAAACGGCTACGATCCCTATGTGATGATATACGACAAAGCAAACGCTCCGAAGGAAACAAGATACCTCCAAAGATGGGTAAACAATAAGCGAATTTTCCGCACCATTAACACATTCGAGGAATACGACCACAGCATGAGATAGGAGGCGAGGAAATGATTTACTTGGCGAATGATGAAATTCGTAAATTTGCAAAGTTTATCAGCAAGCCAGATGTTAGGGCAGTAGAACTATATGTAATACCGGGATATGACGTAATAGAAACACCAGACGGAAAAATGGGGTTTGCTGTTTACGAAACAGAAACAGAACGAATCTTTGTGCCGGAAGGTTTGACGGAAGATGGCAAGGAAAGGGTGTTGGCAAGTATCGCCCATGAGTATTTCCACCATATTGAACACACGAAAGGCAAAACACATAACGAAGAAGAAGCGGAAAACTTTGCTCAACGAATGGTACCTGCTTTCAAGTCTGAATTGGTGTCCGATTCGGACACGAAACAGGATTTTGAAAAAAATAAGATGGATAATAACTACCATTTGACCATACAGCAAATTTCACTCATGCAACACGCCCTCGGATTAGACGATGGAGTGCATGGGCGGCGCGGAATAATCGCCACCTGTCGAAACTATTTTGACGCAGGGGAGAGCATTAAGGCATGGGAAGATTTGACGAAAAAAGGCTTGGCCGGGAGACATATAAGAAGTAACGGAGATGTTGAATATTGGGTAACGCCGGAAGGAATAGAGGCATTGGAGCGCATTATGCTCATTAAGATAAAGTGGAATTAAGGAGGGGAGTATGTACGAGGAAATAGCCCCGTGTCCTCTTTGCGGGGGTAAAGGTGTTTTATATGAATTGGGGAAATACGAACATATTATTCAATGTGAAAATTGCGGTCTCACCACGGCGAGATGCGAACTCAAGGAACGCGCCAGACAAATGTGGGAAGGCAAGGTGCGAGTAAAAACGTGGTCGAAAGCCGTTATCCCTTGGAAACCCTTAAATACCACGGAGGAAGAACAATTTAGCGAAGAAGAAACAGGGAGCAAAAAAATCACAGACACAAAAATAGAAATGCTTGATATTTCTACAAGGCTACGCCACCTACTCATTCGCAATAGATACAACACCGTAGGCGATATTGTGAAATCCTCGCCGCAGAAAATAAAGCACATAAGAAAGATGGGGCCACACGCTTACAAGGAACTGAGTGACAAATTAGAGAAAATACTTGAAAAAGATGTGTACGACAAATGGTTGAGAAAGGAGAAAAAGATATGAGCGACAGCCAAGAACGGGAATTGCCAGGAGAAGGTGAACTGTGGCGGCATTTCAAGGGCAACATTTACACCGTCCTTCACATTGCCAAACACAGCGAAACCGGGGAACTGCTCGTAATTTACGAGGGGCGGGGAGTTTACGCCAGACCGCTTGAAATGTTTATGAGCGAAGTGGAACACACGAAATACCCGGAAGCCAAACAGAAATACCGTTTCGAGAAGGTGAGCCATGTGAATGAAACCATGTTAAAACCCTGCCCCTTTTGTGGAAGCCAAAAAGTAAATATGCACCGTGTAAACCATAAGGGAGGGGTGTATCTTTACGAGGCCAGATGTGGAAAGTGCGAGGCAAGAACCCGAAAAGAACGGAGCCAAGAGGAAATCATCAAGGCTTGGAACAGGAGGGTGAAGGGTGACGGCGAGTGATTTGATTAGAAACATAAAGGAACTGCCGCCAGATGCAGAAATACTATCGGTGGAATTGGACGGAGAAGACAAAGTCAAAATAGTATTTATCGTTAAACAAAAGAAGCTGTATACGGGAGTGGGCGATATATGTGGCATTGATGACATATAGGCGTAATCAGGAGGGCGAAGGATGATAAAACAAATATGGATTGCTCAATGTGATGTATGCGGGAAAATGGAAAATGCCAGAATAATAATGGGGAGATACAACGAAGAAGAGCACACGTTGCCGATAGGCTGGGGCAACGGTTACACCGAAGACATCCACCTATGCCCAGAGTGCTTTAAACGCATGATTAAGAAGGTGGGGGAACCGTGAGCGAGAAACTGAAACCCTGCCCCTTCTGCGGAGACAATGACATCCGAGAAAGCGACATCAAGGAAGTACACCCGAAATTTGGAATAAGCGGCTATGCTGTTTGGTGCGGAAATTGCGGAGCGTATGGAGGAAGCAGAAACAGACCGGACTTAGCTGTAAAAGCGTGGAACAGAAGATCAGAACAGAAAGAGCCGGACTTTTATATCTGCACAGAAAGTTTCCTCTTGGCAAACATTGGCGACGAGGGAGAATTGCTCGAAACCCAATCAGAGATTTTGAAGGGATCTATGTGGAGCAAAGAAAAAAGCGAGTATCGTTTTTGTAGCACATCGGATAGTGTAAGGCTTGAAAACTCCGAAAGATGGATTGAAATTTCAAGTGACAGTTTCTCGAAGTATTTTACGCCAGTATGGAGGAACAAATAATGGCGAGAGTGCTTAAATTCCGAATGTGGGGTATTTGCGAAGATAGCCCTTATGACGCAGAAAACGACAGCTATATCCCGGTTATGATTCCTGCCGATAATTTGGCGTTTGATGAATACGCACCGTTGAGCGTTTTGCTCAAAGACAGCGACACCCAAAAATTCATGCAATACACGGGACTGAAAGACGCTTGCGGAAAAGAGATTTACGAGGGCGATATTTTATCCGACAAAGATCTTGGTCCCGAAAGTTATGGGGCATTGTGTGGACTGGTATTTTGGGAGGAAGCGGCGGCGAGATTTTCCGTACAATGGTATTGGCCGAATATGGATAGAATATCTTGCCCGCCTGTTTCCTTGCAATCCCAAGCACACAGAAAATATGTGGTTGGTAACTTTTTCGAGCATCACATCTTGTTAGAGGAATGGAGCAAAAACTATGAAGATGATGTACATTTCCCACCCTTTCACGGGTAACGAGGAAGAAAATGCCGCCGACGCAAAGAACGTAAAGAAAACCCTGCAACTCACCTATCCGAATGTTTGCTTTGTGAATCCTCTTGATGAATTCGGCGATAACGACAAACTGGACTATTGCACGGCTTTATCCTTGGCAATGGAACTTCTCTCCCGGTGCGACGGCGTTATTTTCTGCCGGAATTGGGAGAAGTCAACGGGGTGCAGGGCAGAAATGGCGTATGCCAAGAAAACGGGAATGGAAATCAAGCACCTTTCCGAGTATGGAATGACGGAGGCCGGAGTGGTGTCCGATTCGGACACGGGGGATAAAGGGCATTATCTGCCAGCGGTGAAATGCAAAGCCGTCAAGGGAGGCGTACTCGTCACCTTTCAAGGGGAGGGAAAGAGCGATGGGGAATAGCGGTGCGGGCGGCTGTCGTATGTGGCTTACCACGGAGGGCGGCAAGGAACACGAGTTGCGGGGGGATTTGGACACGACCATAACAATCAAGCCGGAGAAAGAAAAGAAACCTCTTCCGAAGTGGTGCGGCGGGCGGCAGTCGTGGCGCAAGAAGAAAAAGAAGTGGAGGGAAGGCAAATGCCGAACGACCGAATAAGGCAAAAACTGAAAGCCGCAGGGAAAAGCCTACGGGATATTGTCCGGGAGCGGAACGAGGCAATGGCGGCTTATGGCTATCTCTTGGCGCATATAGGAAAAAACGTCGGACTAAGAACAATGTATAAATTACGGAATCAATACGAAAAGAGGGCGAGAAAATACGCCGCCGAACATCAAGACGATCTTTTGCAGAGAGGGTGGAAGAAGTGACCGTTATTGACTGGATGATGGCATATCCGTATTTGTCGGCAATAGTCATTGTCGTTGGATTGCTTATAGTCGCATCTATCTCATTTGAGATTAGAGTGGGAAATCCGAATCAGGGAATTATCTCCATTGGCAACAGCAAAAAAGAGAAGAAAGTGGAGGAATGAGAGTATGAACAAGGCAATTCTCATTGGGCGGCTCACCCGTGACCCGGAGATAAGGTACACGCAGACTGGGAAAGCCGTGGCGACATTCAGCCTTGCCGTGGATCGCCGTGGAGCAAAAGACGGCAATGGTCCCAAGGCGGACTTTATTCCGATTGTGGCGTGGGATAAACTCGCCGAGGTTATCGGGAATAATCTCTCCA
Organism: Pseudoselenomonas ruminantium; assembly: GCA_015058655.1. GTDB lineage: Bacteria > Bacillota > Negativicutes > Selenomonadales > Selenomonadaceae > Selenomonas_B > Selenomonas_B ruminantium_C. The sequence continues at coordinate 11,277 of SVBX01000008.1, read as the reverse complement.
AGGGGCGGCGCGTAATGATTGAAGGACGTATTCAGATCCGCAGCTACGAGGGGCAGGACGGAACAAAGCGTTATGTCACGGAGATTATCGCGCAGGAAATGGAATTTCTCGATAGCCGGAATGATACCGGGCAACAACAGGGCAATACTCCGGGCGGCTTTGGCGGCTCAACGGTCGAAGATGAAGAGATACCGTTTTGAGAAAGGGGCGGCATAATGTCGAAAGCAAAGAAAAGCGGCTATGCAGAACTGGAAATCATTACCAAAGGCGGAGAAAAGACAAAATTTGTCACGTCCTGCAAACTCGCCTTTGACATCATAGAGAACCAAAAGACGCGCGGCGTTCGCATTGCCAAGGATTCAACGGAAACCGTAGCCATAAATTACGATGATATTTCCTTGGCGCGGGCGGTTGTCCTCAAAGGCGCGATTCCAAGCATCGGATATGCAGAAAAGACGGAGAGCCAAAAGAAACCGCACAAGCCGATATACATCCCGCCTTCCACAAAGAAAGAGGTTGGGCGGCTGTGAAAAAGATTAAATGCTTACATTGCGAAAGGGTAATAGAAGCAGAACCGAACGACAAAGGACTGGTACAATCGGGAAATAAAACGGTAATGCTTTATCGGTACAAATGCCCACTCTGCAAGCAAGTTTTCTGGAGCCGTCAAGGAAAGGAGGTAGAACCTTGAAGTATCGCTATTTCGTCAGCTATTTTGTCAAGTTGAACATCGGTGACAACGGAATGGGCATAACGATGAACGGCCATATTGAAAACGGAATTTATGAAATCAATCACCCGTTGACGACCAAAGACGAAGTTGACCGATTTACACAATGGCTTCAAGGCAAACAAACCTCCCCGGCGTGGACGGTGATACTGCTGGGATTTTCCCTCATGTATATCGTGAGCGAAGGGGATTGAGGGAGGAGGGCGGCTATGCTGACATTGCCGATAAAAAAGAAATGGTACGATATGATTCTTTCCGGGGCGAAAAAGGAAGAATACAGGGACATATCGCCATACTACCAAAAACGCTTTCAGACCATCGGGCTTTTGAACGAAGAAGGAAGCGTAACTTTTCGTACCGCTGATGTCGTTTTTCGCAACGGCTACGCAAAAGAAAGCCCGGAATTCAGGGCAAGGGTAACGCTTCGCAAGAAAGGCGGGCGGTGCGAGTGGGGAGCAATACATGGGCAAAAATATTACGTCATAGTAATTTTGGAAATTATAGATGGACAGACGCAATAGCCAAAGGGCGGAATCGTAGCTGACGGGGCGTAGGGTAGGCGTTGCCGTCCTCCGAGTATTGGAGGATAGGAAACAAAAGAAAACCTCCCCTACACGCCCACAGGCGGCGACAGGCATATTGGAGATTATGGGAACGGAGGAAAACGCTATGCAGAAAACCGAGAAGAAAAACGACCGAACATATATTGTCACGGAACTATGCCCGAATTGCGGCAACGAGATTGAAATGAAGTGGAACACGGATATTTGGGGCTATAAAGCATTCTGCCCGGTATGCGGCGGAAGGCTCATGCTCTGCGACGAGTGCAAGCACACGGAAGAATTCGGCGGCAAGTGCGATTACGACGCGAAAAGCGACAGTTGTATGCACAATAAGGCGGTGAATGACGATGGGAGCGTTGGTGAGAAAGCTAAAGCGTAAGCATATTACTCCGGCCAAGGCGAAAGAGATTGGAAAAGAAGCCGCCATAAAAGAATACGCCGCCCGTCGTGATGATGATATTTCCGAAGTCTACGGACAAGTGATCGCTATGGCTCTGCTCTATATGCACAATGAATATGGCTATGGCGAAAAGCGGTTGAAAAAATGGCTCTGGGGATTTGACGATTTCATCGAGGCTGTTCAAAACTTCGGGAAAGGGAACATGGAAGAAGTGCGCCGGATTCTTCGCGAAGAGTGCGGCGTTGACATACAAGAGGAATATCGCCTTTTATGGGAGGCCAAGGGAGCAAGCAAAAAGGAGGGCGCATGAAAACTAAAAGAACGCAAGAGATGGAAAAGGCTCTATATGATTATTGCGGGGCGGGCGGCGTTGGGGTATATGGCTGTTTTGAAGTCAGCCTTGGTGGCGGCTACGGAAAAGAGCGCGTCGATTTTATAACGATGGACAGCAAAGACGAATTCCGCTGTTACGAGATAAAATCGAGTGAAGAAGATTTCGCCAGCGACGCAAAACTTAGCTTTGTAGGAGATTTTAACTATCTGCTGATACCTCACGGATTAAAAGAGAAAATAAGCGGTAGTGAAAAACTCAAAAGCCTTTTCCTGCACGGAGTAGGATTGTTGCTTTACAAGGGAAATGGGAAAATCATTCTGGATCACGATCATAGAGCAAAAAAGAAAACTCTCACAATGGCAGAACGGGTAGATTTAATACACAACATGACGCGCAGTCTATCCCGCTATTGCAAATATGAATTTGATTGGATTTTTAAGGATAAAGACGATTTAGACGAATTCATCACGACAGAAAGAAACGTGGCGGCATATAAGGCACAAATGAAGGAGAGGGAAAGAATCGCGGCGCTCCTATATGAATATTTGCCGCGAGTGGGGGTATTGCCGGAAAAACTGATTAAGGTAATAGGCAACAGACTGAAAGAGGAGGATAGAAGAAGTGACACCGAATGAATACCAGCGGGCGGCTATGCGAACCGCGCCGAAAAAGTTGAGCCTCGCAGAAGCAGCCCTTGGAATGGCGACCGAAGCAAGCGAGGCCGCAGACGTACTCAAAAAGCATTTATTCCAAGGACACCCGCTTGACACAGAAAAATTGAAAAAGGAAATGGGCGACGCTCTTTGGTATATGGCGTATGTTTGCCACATAGTAGAAGGCTTGGACTTGGAAAGTGTTATGGAAGACAACATCAAGAAGTTGTCCTTGCGTTTCCCGGACGGATTTACGCCGGAGGCAAGTATGGCCAGAGCGGACGAAAGCAACGACGAATTTCAGAATACCAACACCGTAAGGAAAATTTACCCGGACGATTATCCAGGCGTGACGTTGGGGGTGAAAGAATGAGCGGCATAGAAAAGGTTAGAGAAATATCCATGAATCTCTATGACGCTGTGCCACTTCGCGAATGCGAGATTAACGACCTGAAAGGTCTTGGACTGGTACAACACCCATACATAAGCAATATGGCATGGTACGATCGAGAAACGAAAGACATAAAATACTTGTACGACCAAAAGAGTAAAGAAAAATGCAGGGAGTATTACAGAAAGGCTATTCATAGCGCGAATTTGTCGGCATTGTTCCTCATGGTAAGAGATCCATATAAAATGACATGGTTTAATTTGTGCAAAGATTATCTAACAAAAGAAGAATACGCAGAATACCTAAAGGCATCATGGACACAAGAAGAAAATCCGAATCAAGATAAAAACGTGTCCAGAAGAAGAGCGGTGGCTCTATTCCGAAAAGCTGACAAGGAAAAATTGATGGACAAGGAAGAATACAGTTATTATGAGAAATTACCGCAAGAAGTGACGGTGTGGCGAGGGGTAAGTCCAAGCAGAGAACGATTAGGACTTTCGTGGACGAACGACAAAGACACAGCGACATGGTTTATGAAGCGATTTGAGAACGGATGCAGAACGGGATATATGCTTGAAGCGACCATAGACAAGGAATTTGTGTTGGCGTATATCAATTCGCGAGGCGAAAAGGAATTAGTGGTAGATGTCCATAAAATCAAGAATCAAATCAAAGAGGTGAAAGAATGAGCAGATTTGCATTCCGGGCGTGGGACACGCAGGAAAAACGTATGCTGTTGCAAACAGATATTCCGGCATTATCGGTACAGGAATTATTTTGCTCCGGGCGGTACATAGCTATGCAATGGATAGGGGAGTACGACAAACACAGAACCCCGATTTATGAGGGAGATTGTATTTCTTATCCGATTCAATCGGAGGAAAAGCTATACACCGTTGCTTGGGACGTTCGGCAAGCAAGTTTCAAGGCTGTGCCAACAGACAAAGAAAACAAAGTAGCACCGGGATTAAATCCGGGAACAACAAAATCCTTGACGGTAACGGGAAATATCCACGGGAATAATTATGACGATATGCGGGCGGCTATGCGGCGATTCAAATTTCGTGTATGGGGCGACGAGCAAAAAATAATGTTGCCGTGGGAAGAATTGCGCGAACTGTCGGCGCAGGAGTTATTCAGTTTGGAGAATTGTGCCGTTATGCAATGGACGGGGTGCAGAAGCAGCAGGGGAGAGCCGATCTATGAGGGAGATATTGTTGTCAACCTCAAAGACAAGAAAGAAGAACCGTATATCATATATTGGAGCGGAGGATTGGCGGGATTCTCGGCAAAACCCATTTATCCGGGAACGTATATTGCGCCAAGTCTCGGAAGCGGAAGCGAGAGTGTAAACAAATTGGTCATCGTCGGAAATGTGAAGCAACACCCGGACATAGCGAGGTATCAGACCTTGGAAAGCATTTACAGCGAAAACGCGCCACCACTTACCCAGAGCAAATATAATCTCTGCCCATTCTGCGAAAGTGACAATGTGGATTTGGAATGTGACGATGGCATTTGGTATGTGCAGTGCGAGGACTGCGGCGCACAAGGAGGAACGGCATATATGCCGGAAAACGCCATAACAATGTGGAACAATGCAAACAGACAAGGGGGCGGCGAGGAATGAAGGAGGCGGGCGGCTATGGATAATAAATCCGTGTCCGAATCGGACACCATACGAACAGCCATAAACCAACTATGCGAGATTTGGAAAGGAGTATTTGAGGAATTCCGACAGATTGCGGCTCGTTTCATTGAGTATATTGCAGAGGCGGTTTTTCACCATCCTACCTACGCCGAATATCTCAAAGCATGGCGAAAGGAAAAGTATCTGCACCGCATGGCGAACAGAAAGAAACGCCGAAAACGGCGCAAGCCTATCCATCAAAAGAAGAACAGGAGGAACCGGGGGCATGAACAAAAAAGACATGGAAACACTCAAAACAGAAATCAAGGCGGCGGTGGAGGAAGTCGGCCACCGTCTGATCTGGGCGGGAAGCCGCAGAGTAAAAGACCTTGCGAAGCTCACGAAGAAACGCCTCTATGCCTATCCTCAACTCAAGGGGAACATTGAGCGTTACAAATTGGACATCGAAGACATACGGCAGGAAACTTTCGGGAAGTCGAAGAGCATTGTCATTTTCCAGCGCAATTCCGGGGATAATGCGGAGAAACTGACCATCGAAGAACAACGGGCGGCGAAAATCCGGCTCATTGAGCAGAAGATTGAGCGCGACGAAGCAGAAATTAAGGAAATGGACGCTGCCTTGGCACAGATAGAGGATGATCCCTATTATCGGCTCATACAGATGCGATTCTTCCAAAAGATGAGCCGTGATGAAATTGCAGAAGAATTTCCCTGTGATCCGACAACGGTATCTCGACAGCTTGGACGGCTCTTGGACACACTAAACATCAGCCTGTACGGAGCGGACGCGCTCACTTAGAACCTGCAACTTTTCACGCTCACAAAAATGCCCTTTTTCGGGTGCATTTTCTGTGATATAGTAGGGGCTGGAGAAACTATGTCCAAAAATCGAAGATGAAAGCATTGGAGGCGTCGCCGTGGGCGGCGTCTTTTTGTTATACGAAAAGCCTTGAAGGGAGGGGGGCGAAAATGTGCCGGACGTTATTTGCAACAATACGCGGTGCGCCTACAACGAGGACGGCGAATGCACGGCAAGGAGTATGAGTTACATAGACAGGCTGTGCAGAACCTTTAAGAAAGAGCGTATTCAGGACATAATGCAACCGGACTATCGCTCCCGGTGCCGGAAGAAGAACGGCAAGTATAAAGCGGACGGCGGGCGGTTGTTGAAGTGAAGGGAGAACACAAGAAAGTATGTTTGGAACAATCACCGACAAATTCAAGGCAAATCCTCTGTATTACTACGGGCTGTCAATCGCGGCAAGTTGGGCGGGTGTCGGCTCTCTGCTGAACAGTATCACTATCACGCAACAGTACGGCTGGGTGCCGTCTTTAATTTGGGCGACGGCGAACATTGCGGCTTGTATCATTTTCGGGCTGATTGTCTGCCGAATACCTACCATGCGAGATATTATGAGGACGCGGGCGGCTCGTTACATTGTAGGAGCAATCGCCATATTCCAGATATGGCTCAACATGAACGGCATTCAGACAGTATTTTCCGATACGGCAGTCGGGGCGGCGGGCGGAACATATATCGCATACGCCGTGGCGATTTTCTTCCTTGTCCTGCTCCTGTGGCGGGGAATGATAAGAAATGTGCTGACAGACAGTGCGTCATGGATAGCGGTTTACGGATTGATTGCTCTCGTTACCGTCCTTGCCTTTATCCACACGGGCGGCAATTTACACCCTATACCGCTTGGGTTGGAATCACAGGCTCTTGACATTGGCATTACAAAGGCGTTGCTTCTTTTGCCGGGGCCGTTCACCTATATCTACTTTTTTGAGTTGATGGACTACAACGATTACGGAGAGGATAAAACAAGGCGCGTCAATATGCAGGACGCTTTTACTTTAGGAGGATTGATGTTCGGGGCGTATATGGTGTTTGCCTTGGCATTGGCATTGGTGGAATTTACCCCGGCACTAAACCTCATAAAAGCAGTATTGTTGAGCCTTATTGCTATTTCCACTCTGTCAACCTTTATTTTCTCTACCTATATTGTATTCGGCAGAAAACTGGGGCTGGCAATGGTGGCAATAGCCGTACTCCTTTGGCCGATGTTCATAGAAATGGGGGTTATGGGTGTCTGGACGCTCGTGGCTTCCATTCGCGCCTACCTTGTCGGTGCGCTTTTCGTTGCGGCGTTTGCCTTGAAAATCGCATACAACAGGCGATACCTATGAAATCGCGCTTACTCTGCCGGAAGCAGAGCATGAAACCGACGGATCAAGCCGCTTGGTGGAATATCATCAAGAATATAGGAAACTATGTCAGACGTGATGAAGTGGAAGCGGCGGCGCAAATAGCCCGCAATCGCATTTTGTCAATGACGGCAGGAAAGAGGTCGGCTTACAGTTGGAGCGGCGGGAAGGATTCGCTCGTCATTGCCGACCTCTGCCGAAGCGTAGGAATAACAAAGTGTCAATGCCTTATAACCGATGTCGAATACCCGGCATGGGAAGGATTTTTAAGGCTCAATGCACCGTCCGGCTGTGAAATGGTAGAAGTAGGATTTGGACTTCACTATTTGCAGGAGCACCCGGAAATGATTTTCCCAAAAGGAAAAACCTTCCAGAAGTGGTACAAGATGGTGCAACAGAACAATTTTATTTCCTATATGAAGAGGGCGAACCTCGACGTGGTTATCCTCGGGCACAGAACCATTGACGGGAATATATGCGGAACGGACGGCGTTCGTGAGCGTCCGGGCGGGGGTATTCTTTACGCGCCGATATATGATTGGAGCCACGAACTCTTATTTGCATACCTTCACTACCATAATATAGAGTTGCCCTTTATCTATGAATGGAAGGACGGCTTTTATCAGGGGACGCATTGGTGGCCTGCCCGTAAAGTGGAGAGTATAGAGCAGGGCTATCGGGAAGTTTACGAGATAGACAAGACCGTGGTCATAAATGCGGCGGCTGTCCTGCCGAGCGCAAAGAAATTTTTGGAGAGTGAAAAACAGAAATGTCAGAGATGAAAGAAGTCACAAAGAAACTTTCGGAATTGAAACGTCCGAAGCATAATGTACGCATTCACGGCGACCAGCAAATCAAAGAATATATCCGCTCCGTGGAAATGTTCGGCCAGATTCGTCCTCTCGTCGTTGACGAAGACGGCGTTGTACTGGCGGGCAACGGTCTTTGGACTGCCCTTGAACAGATGGGCAGAACAACCGCCAAATGCTATGTTGTCAAAGGATTGTCCGAAGCAGGGAAGAAAAAGCTCATGCTGGTGGACAACAAGATTTTCGACCTCGGCGTAAATTCGTAACAGGCATTCGATGATATTCTGAAGGAACTGGACGGCGACATTGACATTCCGGGATATGACCCGGAGTTGTTGAGCACCCTTTCCGCCAGTCTTGCAGTAGCCACGGAGAAGATTAACGACTATGGGAAATTCAGCAATGAGGCTGTGGAGAAGATGAACCAGCAGCCGAACCAAGACCCTGCTCCTGCGTCCTCAAACAGCCCTTCCGAGGGCGATGGTGCTCCCGTATCGAACAACACGGCGGAACCGCCGACAGGCGAAGCTATGGCGCAGGAGGGCGAAGCCACGGGGCAAGAGTACGAGGCCGAAGTACAGACCGATGAAGGAGGGCGGGAGTTTATTATCTGCCCGTGCTGTGGGGAAAAGATATGGCTATAAAGAGAGTTTACGGATCGCAAAACGTACTGGAGGCGGCAAGGATGCGCATAAAGAACGTGTTTTCCAATGGCGTTCCCGTCTTTATGGCGTTTTCTTGCGGCAAGGATTCTCTCTGTATGTCAAATATTGTCTATGAAATGATACGCGGCGCGGAAATCAATCCGCGACAGCTCACGGTCATATTCATAGATGAAGAAGGATTGTACCGCTCTATGTTGGAAGCCGCCTATCGGTGGCGGGAAAGATTCATTTCCGTTGGAGCGAAATTCGTTTGGTATTGCTTACCAGTCAAACAGGCAAGTATTATCGACCATCTATCAGCATCCGAGAGTTGGATTACATGGGACCCAAAGGCAAAGGAAACATGGATGAGACAGCCGCCGCCTTTTGCCGTCACCAGTCACCCGCTCGTAAAATATCCGGGCGAGTGCAACTATCAGACATTCTGCGAACGGCTGACGAGGAACGGCATTCAAATTATCGGGCTTCGGGCGGCTGAATCTCTCCAAAGGTTACAACTTATCGCAGGGATAAAGAACGAAATACGAAACATCTATCCTATATATGATTGGACGGATAATGATGTTTGGTATTACATCAAGGAGCGCAACCTTGAATTTCCAGAGATATACATACGCCTTTATGAGTGCGGCGTTTCAAAACCCCGTTTGAGGCTTTGCAATTTCTTCGGGGATTCCAGTATTGCAGGGCTTAAATACGTCGCAGAGGCAGACCCGGAGTTATGGGCGGCTATCGAACGACGCTATCCGAACGCCTACCTTGTCCTGCTTTACTGGGACAGCGAAATGTTCAAACGTTCGACGAGAAAGCGGCGGGCATTGGAGGAAGGGCAGGACAAAGACTACAAAGCCTTGGTGCATGACATTCTTTTCCTGCATACGGAACGGTACACAATTCCGTCGGAGACAAAAGCCGCGATTGCCAGTTGGCGGCGAATGGTAAAGGATTTTGACTTCTACATGGATAACTCGGACTATAAAGACGTTTACGAGAAATTCATGGCGGGCGATCCAAAGAAACGCTCATACCGAGCCTTATACACGAACCTTTACGAAAAGCGGGCAAGTATGAGTGAAAGGGAGGAGGCGAAACGACGTGGCAAATGATTTGACAAAGCCGCTGTCTACTCTGCGTTGGGTAGAGCATGGGCGGCTTCGCGCCAATAATTACAATCCCAACAAGGTTAGCGCGGAAAACTTGAAACTGCTGACACAATCCATTTTGGCGAACGGTTGGACGTTGCCGATTGTCGTTCGACCGGACTATACCATCATCGACGGATTTCACCGTTGGACGGTCGCAGGGCGCGAACCGCTAAAGTCCAAACTGGGCGGGAAGGTGCCTGTTGTGATTGTCGAACACGCCAGCCACGAAGCAGACATCTACGGCACTATAACGCATAACAGAGCGCGGGGTGTTCACCTGTTGGAGCCGATGAAAGCCATTGTCAAAGAACTCATAGACGCAGGGAAAAGCGTTGGAGAGATTGGCAAGGAGCTTGGCATGAAGCCGGAGGAAATCTTTAGGCTATCGGGATTTACGCGGGAGCAATTCCTCGAATTGATGACGAAGGGCGTAACCGGGTATTCAAGAGCGTCGATTATCAAGAATGTGCGGTAGGTGTTTAGACAGCGTGGATAGTTTTACCATTCCGGAGAATCAAGCGGAACTAATGGCAAAGCGGGAAGCGGAGAAATGTATCAAGAGAGCCAAGACCCGCGAACAATACAGAAATGTCGTGCGGGCAGGGATAGCGCAATGGATTGAGAAATTCAAGGCGGGAGAAATCAAGATCGAAACCGTGTCCGACTTGCGAGAACTTATCGAGATGGACTTATACCTCGAAGAAAAATAAAAAGGGCGGAGGCCATAAGGGGACGGTGGTGAACGTGTAAATGCCAAAAGCGGAGAGAAGCGAGGCGAGGGACAAGGCTTTCGAGATATGGCGAGCCAGCAAGGGCAAGATGCCTCTCGTGGGTATCGCTGAACTTCTCGACGTTCCAGCCGTCAAAGTGCGAAAATGGAAGTACGAAGACGATTGGGAAGCGAAGATTGGAAAGCGTCCCGCCAAACGTACCACCACAAAAAAGAAAAAATCACGTTCGCCGACGAAGAAAAAAAGTGTCGCAAAAAAGGCCGAAAAAAAATCGGCGATTTTTGGAAATAAAAATTTTTCTGATGGTGAAAAACCGCCGTCAAAAAAATCTGCCGAAACTTCCGGGGAACAAACGAAAAATTGTACCGACGGGGAGAAAGTCAAGGAACACGGCAACAGAACGGCACAACTCGGCAATAAAAACGCTGTCGGTCACGGTGCGCCGAAACGCAACAGAAACGCAGTCAAAACAGGGGAGTACCAGACTGTCTATCAGGACGCACTTACCGACGAGGAAAGAGCAGTCTATGAATCTGCCCAGACCGACATTATGGCCGCTTTGGACGAAGAAATCAGAATCCAAGCCGTCCGCAAATTCCGCATGGAAAAACTCTATCGGCAAATGGCAGAACGCGAGGAAGATTTGGACACCATGGACATCTACGAGTACAAAGAGCAAGATACCGTCGTTAATGTCGTGGACGAAACGGGAGAACCACAGGAAACCGTAATCAAGAAACGCCAAAAGCTTCCGGCAAAGCGTGTGGAAACCCGCAAGACCATGGACGATAAAATGCTTGCGGCGACACAGGCAGCGGTGCGAGTGGACAGGCAAAGACTATCAACCCTTATCGAAAAAGCGAAACTGGAACAGGGGAAGAAAGCCTTGGAACTCAAAGAGCGAAAACTAAACGCGGAGGATTGGTGACATGGATTTTACAACGGGATTATCTGTCGGACTTATCCTCGGAAGCGTCGGCGGCTTTGCCGTCGGCTT
>SVBX01000007.1 GCA_015058655.1 Pseudoselenomonas ruminantium | reverse complement strand
TGGTTGATTAGTATAATCCATTGTACAGGTAAATCCACGTTGCTTGCAAATGGGGGTCACTACATATTATCTAGTCCTTTAGGGTGGTGCTATGTCGAGGATTTGTCAACGACGCAGGGACAGTCAAGACCCGTGAAGATGGGCTGAGTGAATTAATCAACACGCCCTATGTTGAAAGAGTAAAAATAACTAGCAGTATTTTTGGAAGTGTAGTAAAATGGTAGATAATGCGAAACGGTGCAGGATGCCGGTTCAAGCAGGAAATTCTACATACTCAGGGGGAAGTAATTCATGAGAAAACTAATCCAAATGCTGGTTATCGCTTGCATGGTGCTGCTTGGCACACAGGTAGCCCTGGCAAATGCTGACAAGGAAACTCTTATGGAGGGGGCGGACATCACCGAAATTAACCGCATTGCCGTCGGTGCACCTCTTTATCAGGCTCCTGCCAATGCGCCCGGCAATGAGATGCTTGCCAAGATACTTGGTGATTCAGGTCGCGTGTCCCGTAGCTATGTGGTGTCTTATGATGCAGTGGCAGAGACCATCAAGGCTACTAAGGGCGTGGATATCAAGGTCATTGACCGCCGCAAGGCCAGCAAGATTTTCAAGGAGAATCTGGATAGCCTGGCTGATGCTTATGTCATTCTGACTGTAGCCAACAACAGCCGCACCGCTTTCTTTTTCGATGTGTATAAAGTCGGTACCAATGACCTCCTTTACACATACATGATTCTTGCCAATAAGAACGAGGGGAATTCCGAGAAGACTTATGCCAACTTCTGCGAGCAGTTCTACAAGCACTTTGACCGTGCTGCAGAGGCTCAGCTCAAGAAACAACTGAAAGGTAAATTTTAATAGCAAGAGAGACAGCGTCATGAGGGCGCTGTCTCTTTTGTGCATTTTTATGAAGTTGGCAGGTCAGCGGGCAAAGTACAGGGGCTTGATCTTGGCATCCTCGGCGGTCTTTTCGTCTATGTAGCCATTGCGCACCATGGCATCAAGTACGACGATCTGTCGCTTCTTGGCCATCTTGAAGTCCACATAGGGAGAGTAGAGGGAGGGCGCATTGGGCAGGCCGGCCAGCATGGCGGCTTCAGAGAGATTCAGCTCCCGGGGCTGCTTGTCGAAGTAGCCTAAGCTGGCAGCCTGGATGCCATAGAAATTGGAGCCGTAGTAGATGGTGTTGAGATAGAGCTCTAGGATCTCGTCTTTTTCGTAGCTGGCTTCCATGTCCAGAGCCAGCAGCAGTTCCTCCCCCTTGCGGCCGAAGGTCTGCTCATGGGTGAGGAAGAGGTTCTTCACCAGTTGCTGAGTGATGGTGCTGGCGCCTTCCTGGATCTCCCCATGCTGGAGATTAACCAGGGAAGCCCGGGCCACGCCTTCAAAATCCACCCCGTGGTGGGTGTAGAAACGGCGGTCCTCCACTGCCAGGATGGCGTGCTGCAGGTTTTCCGGCACATCCTTGAGCCTGACAAAGCTTTCTTTGTCCAGCCTGGCCTCCACGGCCCGGTGCAGGAAGAAGAAGCGGGAGAGCCTGTCGCTGCCGCTGAGTTCTTCGGCGGTATCTGAGGCGATGGCGGGCAGGCGTTTCTCCAGCTTGGGCAGGAAGTCGCCTACTCCTTGCCAGGTGCGGGGCGAGAAGATCATCAGCCCGCCGGAAAAGACGAAGGCGATGGCAAAGATGATGATAAGCAGGGCCAGGAAGCGCAGGGGCTTGATGCGCCGCCTGACAACGACTTTTTTCCCGGTTGCCTTGCGTTTGGTTGTTTTTTTCATAGTCCCCTCCTTAGGAAGATACTTCACCATTATAACGCATTTGCTGAGCATTTGACGAAGTTTATTGCATAATGGGAAAATATTTTCTGGGGACTATTGCAAAAATATACAATGAAGATGTATAATTATGCTCATGAGTTTACAGGGTACACTTGGACGGGAGGATGGCTATGGCCTGAGTCCCGCCTGAGTGTACAGGTCAGGGGGAGAGTTTATGAAAGTAAGCGTATTGGGGGCTACGGGCTACGCAGGGGCAGAGCTCCTGCGGCTGCTCTACGGTCACCCTGAGGCTGAAGTGGTGCATATCACCTCGGAAAGCCACACGGGAGAGAAGATTGACAGCCTTTATCCGCATCTTACGGGCTTGTATGATATGCAGCTGGAGAGCATGAAGGATATCGAGCGCATCGGCGCTGACAGTGATTTTGTTTTCATCGGCCTCCCTCACGGCCACGCTATGGAAGTGGGCAAGGCCCTGGCAGAGACGAAGACCCGCATCATCGACCTGGGGGCGGACTACAGGTTCGATGATACCGAGGTTTACGAAGCGTGGTACCATGTACCCCATACCCATAAGGAGGCGCCGAGGGTCTATGGGCTGGCAGAGCTCTACCGGGATAAGATCAAGGATGCCAAGATCATCGGCAATGCAGGCTGTTTCACCACCGCCAGCATCCTGGCTCTGGCACCGCTGGCCAAGGAACATCTGATCGATGTGAATACCATCATCGTGGATGCCAAGTCAGGTGTCTCCGGGGCTGGCAGGGGGGCCAAGGTGCCCAACCACTTCCCGGAGCTATACGATAATTTCCGGGCTTATAATGCCTGCAAGCACAGGCACACGCCGGAAATCGAGCAGGCCATTGCAGACCTGTCAGGGGAAGCGACGGTCATTAACTTCACGCCCCATCTGGTGCCTATGTCCAGGGGCATACTTTCCACCTGTTATGCCACCTTGAAGTCTGATGTCACGGCTGAAAGGGTCAATGAAGCTTTCAATAAGCTCTACGGCGAGGAACACTTCATCAGGCTGCGGGGACTGGGAGCTTATCCTTCCACCAAGGAGGTGCGAGGTTCCAACTACTGTGACCTTGGCTGGCATATAGACGAGCGCACCCACAGGGTGATCGTCATGTCCGCCATAGACAATCTGGTGAAGGGCGCCGCAGGGCAGGCTGTGCAGAATTTCAACATCGCCTGCGGCTTTGATGAGAAGACGGGCCTTGATATGGTGCCCATGTATCCTTAAAAATTGTAAGATGCAGGGTTGCTTCTTTGCAGCCTTCCCCTTGAGGGGAAGCGGTGGATGAGGTGGCAACGACCAGACTAGGATAATTTTGTACTTGGAGGTTATTTTATGGATATGTTCAGCGAAGCAATGTGCAAGGCCGGCGTCACTTACCCTCAGGGCTTCAAGGCTGCCGGTGTCAAGGCCGGCATCAAGAAGAGCGGCAACCTTGATGTGGCAGTTATCTACACGGAGAAAGAAGCTAAGGTGGCAGGTGTCTTCACCCAGAATGCGGTGGCGGCAGCTCCTGTCTTTGCTTCCAAGAAGACCGTGGCTACGGGCACGGCTCATGCCATCACGGCCAATGCAGGCTGTGCCAATGCCTGCACCGGCGAGCAGGGGAACAAGGACGCAGCAGCCATGCAGTCCATTACCGCTGCAGCTTTGGGTTGCGAGCCTTTGGATGTAGTGGTAGCCTCTACGGGCATCATTGGCGTGAACCTGCCCATGGAGATGATGGAGGCAGGCATCAAGCAGGCGGTCAACGAACTCTCTGATGAGGGCAGCGAGACTGCTGGCAAGGCCATCATCACTACCGATACTTACTCCAAGTCCTGTGCCACGGAGATTGAGCTGGGGGGCAAGCAGGTGCGCTTTGGTGCCATCGCCAAGGGCTCCGGCATGATCCAGCCCAACATGGCTACCATGCTCTGCTTCATCACCACGGATGCAGCCATCGACCAGAAACTTTTGCAGAAGGCCCTGTCGGAAATCACGGAGGTTTCCTTCAACATGATTTCCATTGACGGTGACATGAGCACCAACGACATGGTGGTGGTGCTGGCCAACGGCGAAGCCGGCAACGAGGAAATCAAGGCCGAGGGCGAAGATTATGAGAAGTTCAAGGCTGCCCTCAAGGAAATCTGCCAGGGACTGTCCCGCCGCATCGCCGCTGATGGCGAAGGCGCTACCAAGTTCCTGACGGTGAATGTGACCGGGGTCAAGACTTTTGCCGATGGCAAGACCATCGCCATGAGCGTGGCCAAGAGCCCTCTGGTAAAGACCGCTTTCTTTGGCGAAGACCCCAACTGGGGCCGTGTCATCTGCGCCGTGGGCTACGCCGGTGTGCCCATGGAACCGGAGAAGACCGTGGTGAAGTTTGGCGGCATTCCCGTCTACGCCTATGGCGTAGGGGCAGAGCATGATGAAGAAGCCCTGAAGCAGGTCATGAGCCAGAGGGATATCGTCATCGACATTGACATGGGCCTGGGTGAGGCTGAAGCCACCGTCTGGACTTGCGATTTCTCCTATGAGTATGTGAAGATCAACGGCGAGTACCACACCTGATGGGGGGCGCGGCAATGGATTTTACGGCAGAGGACAAGGCAGGTGTGCTGGTTGAGGCCCTGCCCTATATACAGGAATTCTTTGGCAAGACCATCGTCATCAAGTATGGCGGCAATGCCATGGTCAGCGAGGAACTGAAGGAAAAGGTCATGCAGGACATTGCCCTGATGAAGTATGTTGGCATCCGTCCGGTGATTGTCCATGGGGGCGGCCCGGAAATCACGGGTTTCCTCAAGAAGGTGGGCAAGGAAAGCTCCTTTGTGGCAGGCCTCAGAGTCACTGATGAGGAAACCGTGGAGATTGCGGAAATGGTGCTGGACGGCAAGATCAACTCCGAAATAGTGAACCTGCTGAACCGTCGCGGCGTCAAGGCCGTGGGCCTCTCCGGCAAGGATGCGGGCCTTATCAAAGCCAGGAAAAAGATGGCAACCATCTACGAGGGCGAAGCGGAAAAGCAGGTGGATATCGGCTATGTGGGCGAGGTGGAGGAAATCCAGGCCGGCATAGTGGAAGACCTGCTGGAAGGCGGCTATGTGCCTGTGATAGCCCCCATCGGCGTAGGTGAGGATGGCGAGAGCTACAATATCAACGCCGACTATGTGGCAGCGGAGATGGCAGGAGCCCTCAAGGCGGAGAAGCTGCTGCTGCTGACGGATGTGGAAGGGATTTACAAGGATTTCAACGATAAGAGCAGCTTCATTTCCACCCTGCACATGGAGGAAGCCAGGGCCTACATAAAAGAGGGCATTATTGCCGGGGGCATGATTCCCAAGGTGGAGGCCTGCCTCAAGTCCCTTGCCATGGGCACGGGCAAGACCCATATCATCGACGGGCGGCTGGGACATTCTCCCATTCTGGAAATGTTCACCGCCAAGGGCATTGGTACCCAGGTGGTACGCTGAGAGGAGCAAGTTATGCGGGAAACCGATCAAGAGATAATGGCCAAGGACAAGGCAGGCTACCTGCCGGTGTTCAGCCGCTACGAAATCGTGCTGGATCACGGCGAGGGCGCCTATGTCTGGGACCATAACGGCAAGAAATACCTGGACTTTCTGGGGGGCATTGCGGTCAATGTGTTGGGGCATAACCACCCGGCCCTGGTCAAGGCGGTGTCAGAGCAGGCGGGCAAAATGCTGCACTGCTCCAACCTCTACTACACCCAGGCCCAGGCTGATGCGGCTGACAAGCTGGCTAAGCTCAGCGGCCTTGAGGATGCCAAAGTGTTCTTCGGCAACTCCGGGGCGGAGGCCAACGAAGGCGCCATCAAGCTGGCTAGGAAATTCACCCATCGGCAGGACCCGGAAAAGAGTCAGATCATCACTGCCTGGATGAGCTTCCACGGCAGGACGCTGGCCACCCTTACGGCTACTGGCCAACCCCACTATCAGGAGGGAGTAGGGCCCCTGCCGGAGGGCTTTGACTATGTGCATTACAACGACATAGCCGAGCTGGAGAAAATGATGAGCGACAAGACCTGCGCTGTCATGCTGGAGACTATTCAGGGGGAGGGCGGCGTCTACACGCCGAATCCCGGTTACCTCCAGCAGGTGCGGGAGCTTTGCGACAAGCATGGCGCCCTGCTGATCTTTGATGAGATACAGGCAGGCATCGGCAGGAGCGGTGAGTTCTTCGCCTATGACAAGTACGGCGTGAAGCCGGATATCGTAACCCTGGCCAAGGGCCTGGCAGGTGGCGTGCCCATCGGTGCCTTTGTGGCCCGTGGGGAAGTGGCCAGAGCCATGCAGCCCGGTGACCACGGCACCACCTTCGGGGGCAACCCCCTGGCTTGCGCCGCTGCAAATGTGGTGTTAGATACGGTGCCCCAGGCAGAGTTCCTGGAGCATATCCGTCAGGTGGGGGGCTATTTCAAGCAGCAGCTTTCCTCCCTGCAGGAGAAGTTCCCTGCTCTTATCAGCCAGGTCAGGGGCGAGGGGCTGATTCTCGGTGCAGAACTCTCCAGGGATGATATCGGCAGGGACATTGTCAATGAGTGCCTGTCTGAGGGCATTATCATCAACTGCACAGTGGGCAAGGTCTTGCGCTTTATCCCGCCCCTCATCATCGACGAGGAGCAGGTTGATGAGGTTGTCAAAGTTTTGGCAAAGGTGCTTGAGAAGTACATTTGATATTTTTCGGGGGGAATTTGATGTTAAAAGGCAGGGATTTGCTCTCTATCCACGAACTTACAGTAGTGGAAGTGGAGGAGATATTGGAACTGGCAGCAGAACTCAAGGCCAAGCAGAAGGCCGGCATTGAGCACAAGCTGCTGGCGGGCAAGACTTTGGGCATGATTTTCGAGAAGTCTTCCACCCGCACCAGGGTTTCCTTTGAGACAGGCATGTATCAGCTGGGAGGGCAGGCCCTGTTCCTCTCCAACCGTGACCTGCAGCTGGGCCGCGGCGAGCCTATCAAGGATACGGCAAGGGTGCTGTCCCGTTACTTGGACGGCATCATGATTCGCACTTACGGTCATGAAAGGGTGGTGGAGCTGGCAGAATATGCAGATATTCCTGTCATCAATGCTTTGACAGACCTTCTGCACCCCTGCCAGGTGCTCACCGACCTGCTCACCATCAAAGAGCACAAGGGCAAGAACCTCAAGGGGCTGAAGATGGCCTATGTAGGTGACGGCAACAACATGACCAACTCCTACATGTACGGCTGCGCCAAGGCGGGCATGGAGTTCGTGGCGGCTACGCCGGAGGACTACCGTCCCGATGAGACGGTGACCAGGCAGGCCATGGAAGATGCCAAGGCCACGGGGGCTTCCATCAAATTGGTGACTGACCCTGTGGAAGCTGTCAAGGGAGCCGACATCGTAGTGACTGACACCTGGGCCAGCATGGGTCAGGAGGAGGAGCACGATGCGCGCAAGAAGATCTTCGCTCCCTACCAGGTGAACAAGGAGCTTATGGCTCACGCTGACAAGCGGGCCATCGTCATGCACTGCCTGCCAGCCTACCGGGGTGAGGAAATCACCGAGGAAGTGCTGGAGGCCAATGCAGATGTCATCTTTGACGAGGCCGAGAACCGCCTCCACACCCAGAAGGCCATCATGGCGCTGCTCATGGGTTAATTAAAAGCCTTCCCCTTGAGGGGAAGGTGGCAGTCCGAAGGACTGACGGATGAGGTGGCGCTTATCGTTCAAGTTTGTTTATAACGAGTACAAGATGTCCCCCACTTCTATAAGTGGGGGCGGCAAACTACTAACAGGCGGCGAGTTAATATCTCCCGCCTCGTTGAAAGGCCAAGAGGAAGCTTTGTCTATCGACAAAGCTGGAACAATAGCCTTATAATTGTATTAACATAAAGTTTAGGATAAGAGGAGATGCTTACTATGGCAAAAGCAAAGGTTAGCAAAGTTGTTCTGGCATATTCCGGCGGTCTTGACACCTCCGTCATCATTCCCTGGCTCAAGGAAAACTATGACAACTGCGAAGTCATTGCCTGCTGCTGCGATATCGGACAGGGTGATGAGCTGGATGTGGTCCATGACAAGGCCTTGAAGTCCGGTGCTTCCAAGGTCTATGTGGAAGACCTCACCAAGGAATTCCTTGAGGATTATGTGTGGCCTACCCTGCAGGCCGGGGCTGTTTACGAGGGCAAGTACCTCTTGGGCACTTCCTTTGCCCGGCCCCTGATTGCCAAGTGGCTGGTGGATGTGGCCAAGAAGGAAGGGGCAGATGCCATCGCCCACGGCGCTACCGGCAAGGGCAATGACCAGGTGCGTTTCGAGCTGACCGTCAAGGCTCTGGCTCCGAACCTCACCATCATCGCTCCCTGGCGTGAGTGGGACCTTGACTCCCGCAGCGCTGAGATCGAGTACGCCAAGAAGCACGATATCCCCGTGGCTACGGAGAACAAGACCTACAGCATGGACAGGAATATCTGGCATCTGTCCCACGAGGGTTCCGACCTGGAGGATCCTGCCAATGAGCCCAAGAACAGCATGTTCATGATTTCCAAGGCTCCCGAGGATGCTCCCGACAAGCCGGAGTATGTGAAGATCTGCTTCGAGCAGGGCAAGCCTGTGGCTGTCAATGGCGAGAGGCTGGGGGCTGTGGAACTCCTGACCAAGCTCAATGAGATCGGCGCCCGCAACGGCGTGGGCATTGTGGATATCTGCGAGAACCGCCTGGTGGGCATGAAGTCCCGCGGCGTGTACGAGAATCCCGGCGGATCCCTGCTCTATTATGCACACCGTGAGCTGGAGTATCTCTGCCTTGACCGCGCTACCTTCCATTACAAGGAAGGCCTGGCTATCCGCTATGGCGAGCTGGTTTACGATGGCATGTGGTTCTGCCAGCTGCGCGAGGCGCTGGCTGCTTTCGTGGAGAGCACCCAGCAGACTGTCACCGGCACCGTCACCCTGAAGCTCTACAAGGGCAATATCATCTCTGCCGGCGCCACCTCTCCCTATTCCCTCTACAGCCAGGAGTTCGTCACCTTCGAGCATGATGATGTGTACGACCAGGCAGATGCTACGGGCTTCATCAACCTCTTTGGCCTGCCCCTCAAGGTTCGCGCCCTCATGCAGGAGAAGAACGAGAAATGAGCGAGGCCATGTGGGGGGGACGCTTCACCAAGACCGTTGATGAGATGGTCAATGAGTTCCAGGCGTCCATAAACTTTGACAAGCGCATGTACCATGAGGATATCGCAGGGTCCATCGCCCATGCCATCATGCTTTCCAAATGCGGCATCATCTCCGAAGATGACTGCGGGGCTATCCTGCAGGGACTGAAGGACATAGAAAAGCAGATTGAGGCGGGAGAGTTTGACTTCTCCGTGGACCTTGAGGATATTCACATGAATATCGAGAAGCGGCTGACGGAAGCCATCGGCGAGGCGGGGGGCAGGCTCCATACCGCCCGCAGCCGCAATGACCAGGTGGCGCTGGACACCCATATGTATGTCCGCCGCGAGGTGGTGGCAGTGCTGCGGGAAATCCTCAATCTGCAGGCCGCCCTGGTGGAGACTGCCAAGGCCAATCAGGATGTGATCATGCCCGGCTACACCCATCTGCAGCGGGCGCAGCCCATCCTCTTTGCTCATCACCTGTTGGCTTACTTCGGCATGCTGTCCCGTGATTTTGCCCGCTTTGAGGGAGCCTACAAGAGGGCAGATATCATGCCTTTGGGAGCAGGTGCTCTGGCTGGCACCACCTTCCCCATTGACAGGGAACTGGTGGCCAAGCAGCTGAACTTCGAGCAGCTTTACGGCAACAGTTTGG
Organism: Pseudoselenomonas ruminantium; assembly: GCA_015058655.1. Lineage (GTDB taxonomy): Bacteria > Bacillota > Negativicutes > Selenomonadales > Selenomonadaceae > Selenomonas_B > Selenomonas_B ruminantium_C. The sequence continues at coordinate 116,587 of SVBX01000007.1, read as the reverse complement.
ATGCGGTCAGTGACAGGGATTACATCATGGAGTTCCTGTCGGCAGCCAGCATCTTGATGGTACATCTCTCTCGTTTGTCCGAGGAGACCATCCTCTGGTGCAGCCGTGAGTTCTCCTTTGTGGAGCTGGATGATGCTCATTGCACGGGCTCCTCCATGATGCCCCAGAAGAAAAATCCCGATGTGTCCGAATTGGTGCGGGGCAAGACCGGCAGGGTGGTAGGCCACCTCATGGCTATGCTGGCCACGGTCAAGGGCCTGCCCCTGGCCTATAACAAGGACCTGCAGGAGGACAAGGAGGGCATCTTCGATGCCATCGACACAGTGAAATTCAGCCTGGGTGTCTATGCCCAGCTGATGCGCGGCATGAAGGTAAAGAAAGATGTCATGCGGAGAGCTGTGGCCGAAGACTTCTCCAATGCTACAGACCTGGCTGACTATCTGGTGAAGAAGGGCATGCCCTTCCGTCAGGCCCATGCTGTTTCCGGCCAGGCGGTGCATGATTGCCTGGCCAAGGGCTGCTACCTTCAGGATATGAGCCTTGAGGAGTACAAGAAACTTTCTGAGCTCTTTGAGGAGGATATCTACGAAGCCATCAGTCCTGAGACTTGCGTGGCAAACAGGAATTCTCTTGGGGGCACCTCCTATGCACAGGTTGCAAGGCAGCTGGCGGCAGCGGAGGAACTGCTGGCAACGGAAAGGAAGCTGCAGGAAGAACTGGCACAGAAACAAATCTGAAGATGAATGGGGAACCCGCCGCGGTGAAAGAGTGGCGGGTTCTTTTGTGCGCTGATAGGTAGTTTTGGGAGCAGGAAGATTTTTATTGAAAAAAATTATGCCAGGAGTTATAATCTTGTTAACGGTTTACTGCCGTAGCGTTCTTTCTTTAGAGGAAAATGAAATGCTGGATGCGTTGGGTAAGGAGTGTTTGGCGTGAAGCTGGATAGCCTGAAGATCGTTCTGGCCTGTTTGGCGGTATTTCTCTTCAGCTGATTCGTGGATGAATCTTTTGAGGGCAAAGAAGCAGGGCTGCGTTGGTGCGGCTCTGCTTTTTCGTATTATTTCGGTACAAGCTAACAACAAGCAGGAATCTGCTGTGATCATGGAGAACTTATAGAGGGATGTACGGCAGAGAGGGGAGTTGTATATATGGCAGCAGACGAAACCTTAATCATAAAACCAAAAGTCAAAATAAAAGTATTCGGTGTCGGGGGCGGTGGCAACAGTGTCCTCATGCGCATGAAGCAGCATAATGAGCTGGATATCGAGCTGGTGGCGGTGAACACCGATGCCAAGCAGCTTTCGCTTGTGGCCCAGGCGGGAGTGAAGCCTGTCCAGATCGGTGAAACCCTTACCCGTGGGCGTGGCACCGGCGGCAGTGTGGAGCTGGGCGAGCAAGCGGCGAAAGAGGCGGAGAATCGTCTCAGGGAGGCCATGAGCGGGGCAGACCTCATTTTCATAACAGCAGGCATGGGGGGCGGCACCGGTACGGGGGCTGCGCCTGTGGTGGCACGGCTGGCCAATGAGATGGGGGCCCTTTCCGTAGGCGTGGTGACAGTTCCCTTCAGTTTCGAAGGCAGCCGCAAGAAAAAGCTGGCTATGGAAGGCGTAGTCAAGATGCAGTCCCAGATGGATGCCTTGATTGCGGTGGAAAACGACAACCTCATGAAGCTGCCGGAGAACCGCCGCATGTCCATGGTGCAGGCGTTTATTTGCGCAGACAATATCCTCAAGCAGGCCATCAACTGCGTGGCAGAGCTGATCCTGACCACTGGTGTCATCAATGTGGACTTCGCAGATGTGACTACTATTTTCCGGCAGAATCCCAGCAGCGATGCACTGCTGGGCATTGGCAGCAGCCCGCGCAGCGCTGTGCAGGCTGTGCAGCAGGCAGTGGAGAGTCCCCTTATCAATAAAGAGCTCAAGGGGGCACGGGGCGTTATCATCAACCTTACGGGCGATGAGAGCCTGAGCCTTTACGATGTGGATGAGGCTACTCGCTATATTTACGAGCACACCGATCCTGATGTGAACATTATCCTGGGCACGGTCATAGACGAGAGCATGAATGGTGTTGTTCAAGCCACTATCATAGCTACGGATTTTGCTGGCAGCATTCCCTTGAAGACAACTACTGTCAAGGTGCCTGAGAGCAAGGTGCAGGCACCGCCCAAGTCGACGGGCTTATCTTTGGAAACGCCTTCATTTATGACCAAGACGGCACCGGCGATGGATTTCAAGGGCCAGGGGGCTTTTGCTATTCCTGCGTTCAAGCTGGCGCCCGATAATATGGATGAAAAGAAATGATATTTTTAGACGGCGGCTCGGCTGCCGTCTTTTCGATTGCAAAGGGGAGCGCAAAATGAGCGAAGGAATGCACGAATTTTCGAGGTTGGAATTGCTGATAGGCAAGGACGGGCTGAGAAAGCTTGCAGGGGCACGGGTGTTGATTTTTGGTCTTGGGGGCGTAGGCTCCTATGTGGCAGAAGGCCTGGCCCGCGCGGGGATAGGCAGCTTCGTGTTGGTGGATAATGATACTGTTAGCCTGACAAACCGCAATCGGCAGCTGCCGGCACTTGCCTCCACCACGGGTCGCAGCAAGGCAGCGGTGGTGGCAGAGCGCATCAGGGATATCAATCCCAGGGCCAGGGTGGAGACAAGGGAAATTTTTTATCTGCCGGAGCAGGGGGCGCAGTTCTTTGAGGAACAGGGGGATTTTTCCTATGTAGTGGATGCTATTGACACTATTACGGCTAAAATTGATCTGGCCTGTCGCTGCGAGGCTTTGGGCCTTCCCCTCATAGCCAGCATGGGCACGGGCAACAAACTGGATCCGACTCGCTTCGAGGTAGCGGATATCTACAAGACCAGCGTAGACCCTCTGGCCAGGGTTATGCGGAAGAAACTCAGAGAAAAAGGCGTGAAGGGGCTGAAGGTGGTTTATTCCAAGGAGCAGCCCTTGGAGGTTAGCCAGCCCGGAGAGAACCCTGACGGCACCCCGAGACGGGCTGTGCCGGGGAGCGTGTCATTCGTGCCCTCTGTGGCAGGGCTTATTATTGCCGGCGAGGTGGTGCGGGACCTTTTGGGCATTGAGAGAAAAGCATGATGGCAGGGCTGCGGAGGATTGCCTCCGCAGCCTTTTGATATGCATGGGGGACATGTGGGGTTGACGCAACAAAATATACATGCTAAAATAACATTTTTTATTATTTTGCATTTTTGATAAGTGTGTGTTATAATGTAAACAGGCTAGCGATGAATTGCTTTTCGGGGAGGTGGTTGTTTGTTGCATGTAGGTGACAAGGTGGTCTACCCGATGCACGGCGCAGGTGTGATTGCAGGCATTGAGAAATGCGAAGTCCTCGGCGAGGGAAAATCTTATTATGTCCTCCAAATGCCACTAGGCAATATGAAAGTGATGATTCCGACCGATAATGTGGATAATATCGGCCTGAGGGACATTATTTCAGAGGATAAGGTAGGTGAGGTCAAAGGCGTGCTGGAGGATAAGCCGGAGAAGGCTTCGGGCAGTTGGAACAGGCGTTTCCATGCTAACCTGGACCGCATGAAGACCGGCAATATCTGTGATGTGGCCGCAGTGGCGCGCAACCTCATACTGCAAGACCGTCAGCGCAAAGTATCAAGCGGCGAGCGCCGCCTGATGGATCTAGCCAGGCAAATCCTCATCAGTGAATTGGTTTTCGCTTGTGACAAGACACCGGACGAAGTAGAGGGCTGGGTGGACGGCATCTTGGAGAAGAATGTCTACACGCATTGAATTTTTGGACAAAGTCAGACAGACCTGCTATACTTATAGAGATGGTCTGTCTGACTTTTTCTCATTTTATGATGGATTCATCAATTAGGAACTGGCAAGAAATAAATTGAGCATAATGCGAAGGATTAGTTTGGCTAGACAAGGCGGAGGAAGGAGGCATAGCGGTGCTATGTCGACTGACGACAACGCAGTATAGACGAACTAAGACAAGCAGAATGCTTAATTTATTTCTGAACAGTTCCTTAGCTTGTTGCGTTATGAAAGGAGGTGAGAATATGCTGGACAGGGTACTCAAGTTTTTCATCACATCATTTCTTGCTATTGCAGGAGGGGCGCTGTTTCATCTTCTGGCGCCAATCCTGACGGATTTCCTCAGCACAGAGGTGCTCATGACCGATTTGGGAATCTTCAAGCTGACCCTGGCGAGCCTTTTGTGCCTGCTTGCTGGTGCCATCCTGGGCGGCGTGGTTGGCTTTTTGGCTTCGCCATACCTCATAAGGCAGCTGAAGCGCTTTTCCCTTTGGGTGGAGCAGCAGCTCAGCAAGATGCCCATTCACGATGTGATTGCCGGTGCGGTGGGACTTTCTCTCGGACTTATTATTGCTAATCTCTTAGGTTATTCTTTTGCCAAGATTCCTGTCATCGGTGACTATATCCCGGTGATCTTCAGCATTGTGCTGGGGTATCTGGGCATACACATCACCATCAAGAAGCGCCAGGAACTGGCTAGCCTCTTCGATTTTTTCCCCAAGCTGCTGAAGGAACTTGCCAAGAACAGGGAAGCCAAGCAGGGGAGCGGGAAGCCAGCGGTGCCTGCTGCCGAAGGGATGGCAGGGGGCAAGGACTACAAGCTCCTCGATACCTCGGTTATCATTGACGGGCGCATTGCTGACATTTGTGAGACGGGCTTCATCGAAGGCACGCTCCTCATTCCTGTCTTCGTGCTGGAGGAATTGCAGCACATTGCCGATTCGGCTGACCAGCTCAAGCGGGTGAGGGGACGCCGGGGGCTTGACATCTTGGCCAAGATCCGGGGCGAATCCAAGAAGCTCAAGGTAGAGGTCACCAATGTGGATTATGACGATATCACAGAGGTGGACTCCAAGCTGGTGCGCCTGGGACAGGAAGTAGGCGGCAAGATCATCACCAACGATTTCAACCTGAATAAGGTGGCCCAGCTTCGCGGCGTGGAGGTTCTGAATATCAATGAGCTTTCCAATGCTGTGAAACCGGTGGTGATTCCCGGGGAGAACATGGTGGTTTCCATAGTGAAATCCGGCAAGGAGCAGGGCCAGGGCGTGGCCTATCTGGATGATGGTACCATGATTGTGGTGGAAAACGGCCAGCGTCGCATTGGCGAGACCGTGGAGGTGGAGGTCACTTCCGCCCTCCAGACTGCCGCAGGCCGCATGATTTTTGCTAAACCGAAACATTGAGCCAGTAATGTTTTATGAGGCTGTCAAGGAGGCAGCCTTTTTTTTGAAGGAGTCATTATGGTAAGTGTGATTTTCCCCGCAGCGGGGCAGGGAACCCGCATGAAGGCGGGCAAGAATAAGGTATTGTTGGAACTGGCGGGGCAGCCCATCCTGTTGCGCACTTTGCAGGCTTTTTCCGTTGTGCCCGAGGTGGGAGAACTTATCGTGGTAACGGGCAGGGAAGAAATGGAGGAAGTGCGGGCCATGCTGGAAAGGGCCGGGAATCTGAAGCCCTGGCAGCTGGTGGAAGGCAGCACTGAGAGGCAGTATTCCATCAGGAATGGCCTTGCGTGCGTGGCAAAGGAGGCAGAGCTTGTATTGGTGCACGATGCTGCCCGCCCCCTTGTCACCGAGGTGGTCATAGCAAGGGTCATTGAAGGAGCCAGGCAGTTTGGCGGGGCCATTGCTGCTGTGCCGGAAAAGAACACGGTGAAGATCGTAAGCGAAGCAGGCCTGGTGGTGAGTACCCCGCCGCGGAAGTCTCTTTGGGCAGTGCAGACGCCACAGGGCTTCAGGAAGGAAGTCCTGCTCAGGGCCAATGAGCAGGCTGAGCAGGAAGGCTTTCTGGGCACGGATGATGCCAGCCTGGTGGAGCGGCTCGGCGCGCCTGTGAAAGTGGTGGAGGGAGATTACCGCAATATCAAGATCACTACGCCCGAGGATATGGTGACTGCAGAGGCATTTCTGCAACAGATGAAGGAGGCAGGAACATGACGCGCTTTGGCATGGGTTATGATGTACATAGGCTTGTAGAGGGCAGGAAACTGATCTTGGGTGGGGTAGAGGTGCCTCATACCCTGGGGCTTTTGGGGCATTCTGATGCCGATGTGCTGCTGCATGCCATCAGCGATGCTCTGCTGGGGGCGGCTGCCCTGGGAGATATCGGCCGTCATTTCCCGGATACAGACCCTCAGTATAAGGGAGCTGACAGCATGAAACTCCTGGCCCATGTGGTGCAGCTGATAAAGGAAAAGGGCTACGCAGTAGGCAATGTGGATGCTACCATCGTGGCCCAGAGGCCTAAGCTCAAGGATTATATCCAGGCTATGAACGAGAATATCGCTCGTGTGCTGGAGGTGGAACTTGAGCAGGTGAATGTCAAGGCTACCACCGAAGAAAAATTGGGCTTCACCGGCACGGAGCAGGGTATTTCTGCCTATGCGGTGGCGGGGCTGGAAAAGCTTTGATTCCAGGGAGCTGATGGAAATACTGTGCGGGAGATGCTTTGGAGGGAATAATGGACCGAATCAATCAACATACGGCGCCGGTGTACGAGGCCATGCTGGAACTTCGCAAGAGACGGGTGGTTCCTTTTGATGTGCCCGGTCATAAGCGGGGGCGGGGAAATCCCGAACTGGTGGAATTCTTGGGAGAAAAGTGCGTGGGCGTGGATGTCAACTCCATGAAGATGCTGGATAACCTGAGCCATCCTGTCTCGGTTATCCGGGAGGCTGAGGAGCTGACGGCAGATGCCTTCGGCGCCAGCCACGCTTTCTTCATGGTGCATGGCACCACTTCGGCGGTGCAGGCCATGGTGCTGGCCACTGTCCGGGCAGGGGAGGAAATCCTCCTGCCCCGCAATGTGCATAAAAGCGTCATCAATGCCCTGGTGCTTTGCGGCGGCATACCTGTGTATGTGCCGGTGCGGGTCAATCATACCATCGGCATCGCCACCGGTATGGCTCTTTCTGATGTGGAGCGGGCCATCAAAGCGCATCCTAAGGCCAAGGCCATCTTTGTCAATAATCCTACCTATTACGGCATCGCCTCCGATTTGCAGGGCATTGTCAATCTGGCTCATGCAGCGGGCATGAAGGTGCTGGTGGACGAAGCTCATGGCACCCACCTGTACTTTGGGGATAATCTGCCAGTCTCGGGCATGGCAGCCGGGGCAGATCTGGCGGCGGTGTCCATGCACAAGTCCGGCGGCAGCCTGACCCAGAGTTCCATCATGCTTTGCGGCCAGGGGGTGGATGCAGAGTATGTGCAGCAGATCATCAACCTCACTCAGACCACCAGTGCCTCCTACCTCCTGATTTCCAGCCTGGATCTTTCCCGTCGAAACCTGGCCTTGCATGGGCGGGAGTCCTTTGAGAAGGTAAGTTCCATGGCAGAGTATGCCCGCTCGGAAATCAATGACATCGGTGGCTTCTATGCCTATGGGCGGGAACTGGTGGACGGGGACAGCGTGTTTGACTTTGATGTGACCAAGCTCTCCGTCTTCACTCAGGGCATCGGCATGACGGGCATTGAGGTTTACGACATGCTGCGGGACGAGTACGATATCCAGATCGAGTTTGGGGATATCGGCAATATCCTGGCCTATATTTCCATCGGTGACCGCATCCGTGATATCGAGCGGCTGGTGGGGGCTTTGGAGGACATTGCCGACCGCTTTGCCCAGGAGAAGCGTGAGCTCTACTGCGGGGAGTTCATCGCGCCGGAACTGGTCATGAGCCCCAGGGAGGCCTTCTATGCCCGGGGCAAGAAGATGCCCTTGCAGGAGACCGTGGGTTGCATTGCCGGGGAAATGCTCATGTGCTATCCGCCGGGAATCCCCATCCTGACGCCGGGGGAGCGCATTACGAAAGAGATTATTGACTACATCGAATACGCCCGGGAAAAGGGGTGTTCCCTGCAGGGGACACAGGATCTGGAGTGCCGGGAAATACGCATCCTGACAGAGATCTGACCGGCAGGGAGGGAACTGAATGGAAATATGGTTTTCACAGATGGATACCGAGAATGTCAAAACCTCTGTGCGAGTTAACAAGCAGCTGTTCTCCAAGCAGAGCGAGTATCAGCGCATAGATGTCTTTGAGTCCCAGGAGTTTGGCAGGATGATCGTGCTGGATGGCGAAATCATCTTCTCGGAGGCCGACGAATTTATCTACAATGAGATGGTGGTCCATGTGCCCATGGCCGTGCATCCCCGAGTGAAGAATGTGCTGATCATCGGCGGCGGCGATGGGGGCGTGGCCAAGGTCCTCACCCAGTATCCGGAAATCGAGGCCATTGATGTGGTGGAGCCTGATGAGATGTTCATCGAGGTTTCCCGGGAATATTTCCCCGAAACCGCCAAGGGCTTCGACGATGAGCGGGTGAAGATCACCAACATGGATGGCCTGCGCTTCTTGCGACGCTGCCGGGACAAGTACGATCTCATCATCAACGATTCCACCGACCCCTTTGGCCATACGGAGGGGCTGTTTACCAGGGAGTTTTATGGCAACTGCTATCGCGCCCTGCATGATGACGGCATCATGGTCTATCAGCATGGCAGCCCCTTCTACGATGAGGATGAGGCGGCCTTTCGGGCCATGCACCGCAAGGCCTATCAGAGCTTTCCCGTAAGCCGCGTCTATCAGGCGGGCATTCCCACCTGCCCGGCAGGGCTGTGGATGTTTGGCTTTGCTTCGAAGAAGTATCATCCCTTGAAGGATTTTGATGCCAAGCGCTGGAATGAGAGAAATCTCACCACTTGGTACTACACGACTCATTTGCATAAGGGGGCATTTATGCTGCCCAAGTATGTTGAGGATATTCTCTCAGAGGAGGAAAAAAAATGAGCAAACTCATGATTATCGGCTGCGGCGGCGTGGCCAGCGTAGCTATCCACAAGGTGTGCCAGAATGATGGTGTCTTTGACGAGCTGATGATTGCCAGCCGCACGGTGAGCAAATGCGATGCCTTGAAAGATAAGCTGCAGGGACAGACCAAGACGAAAATCACCACGGCCCAGATCGATGCAGATGATGTGGAGGCGCTCACCAAGCTGATCAAGGAGTACCAGCCGGATGCAGTGCTGAATGTGGCCCTGCCCTATCAGGACCTCACCATCATGGATGCCTGCCTGGCTGCCGGGGTGGACTATATCGATACGGCCAACTACGAGCCGGAGGATACGGAAGACCCTGAGTGGCGCAAGATTTATGAGAAGCGCTGCAAGGATCTGGGCTTCTCCGCTTACTTCGACTACTCCTGGCAGTGGGCTTATGAGGACAAGTTCAAACAGGCTGGACTGACCGCTCTCCTGGGCACGGGCTTTGACCCGGGGGTGACCTCTGTCTTTGCCGCCTATGCCAAGAAGCATTACTTCGATACCATCGACACCATCGACATCCTGGACTGCAACGGCGGCGACCACGGCTATGCCTTTGCCACCAACTTCAATCCCGAAATCAACCTGCGTGAGGTTTCCGCCCCCGGCTCCTATATGGAAAACGGCAAGTGGATTGAGATCCCTGCCATGAGCATCAAGCGGGAGTACGATTTCGAGGGCGTGGGCAAGAAGGATATGTACCTGCTGCACCATGAGGAAATCGAGGCTTTGGGCCGCAATATGCCGGAGGTGAAGCGCATCCGCTTCTTCATGACCTTCGGACAGAGCTATCTCGACCATATGCGCTGCCTGGAGAATGTGGGCATGCTCTCCACCACCCCCATCAATTACAACGGTCAGGAAATCGTGCCCATCCAGTTCCTGAAGGCCCTGTTGCCTGACCCGGCATCTCTTGGTCCCCGCACCAAGGGCAAGACCAATATCGGCTGCATCTTCACGGGCAAGAAGGACGGCAAAGAGCGCTCCATCTACATCTACAATGTCTGCGACCATCAGGAGTGCTTCAAGGAAGTGGGCTCCCAGGCCATTTCCTACACCACGGGCGTACCTGCCATGATCGGCGCCATGCTGGTGGTGACGGGCCAGTGGAAGAAGCCCGGTGTCTTCACCACTGACGAGTTCGACCCGGACCCCTACATGGAAGCCCTCAACAAGTGGGGCCTGCCCTGGAAGGTGGAAGAAAACCCGGTGCTGGTGGATTGAGTCCCATGGCAATGAAGATAGATAAAGTGCCTACTCCTGCCTATGTGGTGGATGAGCAGGCCTTGGAAAAAAATCTTGAATTGCTGAAAGAGGTCAAGGATGCGGCAGGCTGCCGCATCCTTTTGGCCCAGAAGTGCTTTTCCATGTTTGCCGAGTATCCCTTGATAAGCAAATACCTGGACGGTGCCACCGCCAGCGGCCTGTATGAGGCCAGATTGGGCCATGAGGAGATGCGGGGGGAGAACCATGTGTTTTCCCCGGCTTACCGTCCTGAGGAAATCGAGGAAATTGCGTCCATCTGCGACCATGTCATCTTCAATTCCTTTGCCCAGCTGCGCCGCTTTGGTGCCAAGGTCAGGGAGATTCAGCAGCAGCGTGGCGTGCAGCAGGGCATTGGCCTGCGCATCAACCCCGAGTGCTCTACCCAGGAGCATGGCATCTATGATCCCTGCGCTCCCGGCTCCCGTCTGGGAGTGACGGCAGAGGCTTTTGAGCGGGCAGTGGCGGGGGAGCCTGAGCTGTTTGAACAACTTGACGGACTCCATTTCCACACCCTCTGCGAGCAGAATAGCGATGCTCTGGCTGAAACCCTCAAGGCAGTGCAGGCGTGCTTTGGCCGGTGGCTGGAGGCTGACTCTGTTCATTGGCTCAACATGGGAGGCGGTCATCACATCACGCGGGCTGATTACGACCGCAAGCGGCTCATTGACCTGGTCAAATCCGCCCGGGAGCAGTACGGGGTAGAGGTATATCTGGAGCCTGGGGAGGCGGTAGCCCTCAATGCAGGGTATCTTGCCACCGAGGTGATGGATATAGTGGAAAATCATGGGGTCAAGACCCTGATCCTCGATGCTTCCGCTGCCTGCCATATGCCGGATGTGCTGGAAATGCCTTACCGTCCTCCCTTGAAGGAGGCGGGGGAAGCAGGAGAGAAGGCCTATACCTACAGGCTCTCTTCCTGCACCTGCCTGGCAGGGGACATCATCGGCGACTATTCCTTTGACAGGGAAATCGTGCCGGGGGACAGGCTGTATTTTGAGGATATGGCCATTTACTCCATGGTCAAGAACAACACCTTCAACGGCATGGCCCTGCCTGCCATCTGGAAGATGGACAGGGCAGGGGACTGTACCCTGGTGAAGCAGTTTGGCTATGAAGATTTCAAGGGGCGCTTGTCATGAAAATTACCGATATTACGCCAAAGTCTGATGGCTTCTTTATGCCCGCCGAGTTTGCTCCCCACGAGGGAACTTTCCTGATCTGGCCTGTGCGCCCCGGCTCCTGGACCCATGGCGGGGCTGAGGTGCAGCCGGTCTTTGTGGAGCTTATCCGGGAGATTTCCGAGGCGGAGGAGGTTTACCTGCTGGTGGATGGGGCGCACCGCGCCCAGGCAGAAGCCATGCTGAAAGAACTGCCCCAGGAGCATATCCACTATCTGGAGATTCCCACCAACGATGCCTGGGCCAGGGATATGGGGCCTACCTATGTCATCAATGGGCAGGGACAGCGCCGTGGCATCAGCTGGCGCTTCAATGCCTGGGGCGGAGATTTTGACGGCCTCTACCCTGACTATGGGCTGGATGAGGCGGCGGCAGAGAAGATGTGCGCAGCTCTGGGTGATGACCTTTACGAGGCCGGGGATTTCGTGCTGGAGGGAGGTTCTATCCATGTGGACGGCGAAGGCACGGTGGTGGTGACGGAAGCCTGCCTGCTGTCGGAGGGGCGCAATCCCCAGCTCACCAAGGCACAGATCGAGGAAAAGCTGCTTGATTATCTCGGCGCGGAGAAGGTCATCTGGCTGCCCAGGGGCATCTACAATGACGAGACAAATGAGCATGTGGACAATGTCTTTGCCTTTGTCCGGCCCGGGGAAGTCCTGCTGGCCTGGACGGAGGACAAGGATGACCCCCAGTATGAGCTGAGCCAGGCAGACCTGAAGGTTTTGGAGCAGGAAACTGATGCCAAGGGGCGCAGGTTCAAGATTCATAAGCTGCCTATCCCCCAGAAGCCCGTCTGCATCACGGAGACAGAGGCGGATAGCTTCACCTTCGAGGCAGGGGAGGACAGGCGGGAGCCGGGGGAGCGCCTGGCAGCCAGCTATGTGAATTTCTATCTCTGCAATGGCAAGGTGCTGGTGCCCCAGTTTGGGGATGCCATGGATAGTGAAGCTGTGCGCATCCTGGCGGCCTGCTTCCCCCAGCGCAGGGTGGTGCCTTTGCCGGCGCGGGCGGTCATCGTGGGAGGTGGCAACTTCCACTGCCTGACCCAGCAGATTCCCCTGACTGGACAGAAAAAATAGAGGTGAAGCTATGCGAAAGGTAACTGTGGCTGCCATCCAGATGCAGATGGCGGCAGAGGTCAGTGAAAATATCCGCAAGGCCGAGAAGCTGGTGCGGGAAGCTGCAGGGCAGGGGGCGCAGGTGATTCTCTTGCCGGAGCTCTTTGAGCGTCCCTATTTCTGCCAGCAGCGGCAGTATGAGTTCTATGCTTTTGCTACGGCGTTGGAGGACAATCCTGCGGTGAAGCATTTCCAGCCCCTAGCCAGGGAATTGGAAATTGTCATGCCCATCAGCTTCTATGAAAAGGTCGGCACTCGCCTTTTCAACAGCATTGCCATGCTGGATGCGGATGGTACAGTGCTGGGGGTCTACCGCAAGACTCATATACCGGATGACCATTACTATCAGGAGAAGTTCTACTTCACTCCTGGCGATACAGGCTTCAAGGTCTGGGCTACCCGCTATGGCAGGATTGGCGTTGGCATCTGCTGGGACCAGTGGTTCCCCGAGGCCGCCCGGGCCATGGCCCTGCAGGGGGCGGAAATGCTGCTTTATCCCACAGCCATCGGCTCCGAGCCCATCCTGGACACTGACAGCATGCCCCATTGGCGCCGCTGCATGCAGGGACATGCGGGCAGCAATCTTATGCCGGTCATTGCGTCCAACCGTGTTGGGGTCGAAGCTGTTGAGCCTTGCGAGGAGAACGGCGGCCAGTCATCGTCTTTGAATTTCTACGGTTCCTCCTTTATCACGGACAATACCGGAGCTGTTGTCGCCGAGGCGGGACGCAGGGAGGAAACGGTGCTGACGGCCAGCTTCGACCTGGAGCAGCTGGAAAAAGACCGCCTGAGCTGGGGGCTTTTCCGCGACCGCAGGCCGGAGATGTATGCGGAGCTGGTGAGGTAGGGCAATGTGGAAGGGGCTGTGAAGCACAGCTCCTTTTTTAATCCACTTCTATTTGTTAAACATGCCCATTTGCGTTATAACGAGTACAAGATGTCCCCCACTTCTATAAGTGGGGGCGGCAAACTACTAACAGGCGGCGAGTTAATATCTCCCGCCTCGTGCGACGCGAAGCTAGTCCCTGTGGGAAAACACCAAGAGGAAGATTTGTCTTCGACAAATCTGGAACAATGGTGTTATAATGTGTACTATCGACAAAGGGGGGCGGATGGATGAAGAAAATAGTGATTTCCTGCCTGTTGACAGCTGTGGTCATGACTGTTGGCTTCGTGCTGGGGACAGGTTATTTTATTGGCAATTATTTGGTTTCCTTCGGTCTGGAGAGAGGGACCTTTGGGGGACATGCGGAGCCGCCAAGGGCCTTTGCCCTGCTGATGCCGCCGGAGAGCCGGAAGTATGACAGGCCGGATTACCTCAGCGAGCCTTGGGAACTGCAGTCTGAGGAGGGACTGCATCTTACGGCCACGCATTTTTCTCCGAAGGAAAGCTCCAATAAGTGGGTGATCGTGGCTCATGGCTATGGCTGCAATCAGACTAATTCCTACTATATAGCTGAGCATTATCTCATGATGGGGTACCATGTGCTGACCCCTGACCTCAGGGCTTCCGGGGAAAGCCAGGGGAAGTTCCTGACCATGGGGTATAAAGAAAGCAATGATGTGACAGCCTGGGCCGGACTGGTGGCCATGCGCTATCCTGAGGCCCATATCGTGCTCCATGGTGTTTCCATGGGAGCCGCTACGGTGATGCTGGCCGCTGATGACGAGAACCTGCCTGCCCAGGTGGTGGCCTGCGTGGAGGACAGTGGCTATACCAGCGCCTTTGACCTTCTGGCCTACCAGATGAAGGATTCCTTCGGCCTGCCGCCTTTCCCTGCCATGAATCTCCTGGATTGGCGGTGCAAGGAGGTGGCGGGCTTCAGCCTCAATCAGGCGGTGCCTGTCCAGGCGGTGAGGAATTCCAAGGTGCCCATGCTCTTCATCCATGGGCTGAAGGATACGCTGGTGCCCCCTGTGATGGCGCAGGAGCTTTACGATGCGGCTGTGGCTCCCCGCAAGGAAATCCTGTTCATAGAGGATGCCGTTCACGGAGCAGCCAGCCAGACTGGCCAGGAGCTGTATTTCAAGACCATCAGGGATTTTGTCAAGCCTTATATGACGAAAGGATAGATTATGAAAGCAGTAGTTACACGGGTGAAGTCAGCCTCTGTCACCATTGAGGGAAAAGTTGAGGGGGCTATTGGCCAGGGCTATCTGGTGCTGCTGGGCGTAGGCCCGGAGGATTCTGAAGCTGAGGCTGATTGCCTGGCAGAGAAAATAGTGCATCTGCGGGTCTTCGAGGACGAGCAGGGGAAGATGAATCTGAGTATCGAGCAGGTGGGAGGGGAGATACTGGTGGTTTCCCAGTTCACCCTCTATGCAGATCTGGGCAGCCGCCGTCCCGGCTTTTCCCATGCGGCGCCGCCCTCTTTGGCGGAGCCACTTTACAATTGCTTCATGGATAAGCTGAAGGAAAAGGGGTTCCCTCCCCAGCATGGCAGCTTCGGGGCGGATATGCAGGTGGAGTCCATCAATGACGGCCCCGTCACTTTACTGTTTGACACGGACGAAATGAGGAAGAAGAAATGAAAAAGATAGCAGCAAGTCTGGCAGCCCTGGCCTGTCTGAGCATGGCAATCCCAGCTTGTTCAGACAATATCCTTGCACCTGTGACGGCTGAGGCAGCCAAAGCTCGTTTGCTTGACAGCGATTTTGGCTACAAGGGGCTGATGCTGGGGGCGAAGGTTGCCCAGATGAAGGATATCCTGGGGGAGCCGCTCTACGACAAGGAACAGACGGTGCAGGGAGTGCCCCTGATCATTTATGAATACCCTGAGGTGAGGGTGGGCGTGGTGAAAGCTACGGGCAAGGTGGCAGATATTGATTTGTCCGGCAAGGATTATGTCTTGCGCCACAATGTGCGGCAGGGAGCCACCTCCTACTGGCTGGAGGGCACTTACGGCAAGAATAAGCATCAGTGGCAGGGAGGGGTGCCTTACTTCATCTATGAGCGCCCCGGCCACCCTCACGAACATTTGCTCTTTGAACTCGATTCTGGCGACTGGCATATGGTGAAGGCACGCATCACGGCCCTGCCCCTCACCGATGAAGAAGCTGACCGCATGGTCATCGAGGGAGCAGATATCGAGGAAGGGCTGGAGGATGAGGCTCTGTCGGAAAGATTCGGGTCGAAGGAAATTGACACTTCGGCCCTGCCCAAGGAGGAACTGCCTCGCTTCAGGATGGGAGGAAAAGCTGAATGATACAGCTGAAGATGCTGGAACATCGTCTCTTGCGGTATCTTGGCATCTTCCTGGGATGCCTTATTGCCAGCTGCTCCATCAACCTCTTCCTGGTGCCTGCTCATCTGCTGACCGGCGGCGCCACGGGCATTGCCATCATCGTCTACTATTTGAGCCATCTGCCCATAGGCTTGCAGACCTTTCTTTATAATATCCCTTTGCTGCTGGCGGCCTGGAAGACTTTGGGCAAAGGTTATACCTTCGATGTCATTGTCGGCACGGCAATTTTTTCCTTCTTCCTGGATTTCACCAGACCTCTCAATGCCTATGCTCCTGTGAACGATATCATGCTTTCGGCCGTCTTCGGCGGTGTTTTCAACGGCATCGGCTACGGCATCGTCTTCCGCATGAACGGCAGCACCGGCGGCTTTGACATCATCGGTGCCATTGTGAAGAAGTATTACTCCCTGAACATGGGGGGAGTAATCTTTGCCTTCAACTGCCTGATCATGGCGGCGGCGGCTTTCCTCTTCGGGGTGGCGCCTGCCATGTTCACCCTCATCTGCATGTATATGAACGGTACGGTGACAGACAAGGTCATTGCAGGCTTCAACCGGCGCAAGGCAGTGCTGATCATCTCCGACCAGGCACAGCATATTGCCGAAGGCATCATCACGGAAGTGGGGCGGGGGGTTACCTTCCTGCACGGCCAAGGGGCTTTCACCCGCAAAGAGAGGAATGTGGTTTTCGTGGTGGTGAATCTCACCCAGGTGTCGAGAATCAAGCTGATAGCCAATCTCTTTGACCCGGATGCCTTCATGATCGTCATTTCTGCCAATGAGGTCATGGGGAGGGGCTTCAGCCATCCCGGAGTGGATATAGAGGAGATGCTGAAGCGCAGAAGGAAGAAAATGGAAAAGGATGCAGCTAAGAGGCAGGCAGTCAAATAGAAAGGAAATGGCATATGCAGCAGGATTTATTGAGAAAATACGCCGACTTGGTAGTGAAGGTGGGGGTAAATCTCCAGCCTGACCAGATTCTGGTGATTAACTCTCCCCTGGAATGCGCTGATTTTGCCCGGTTGATAGCTGAGTCAGCCTTCAAGGCAGGCGCTCATGATGTAGTGGTGAGCTGGGGAGATGAACAGCTGGCTCACATTCGCTTCGCAGGGGGCAAAAAAGAAATCTTCAAGGAGTTCCCGGAGTGGAAAGTGCGCTTCTATCAGGATTACGCAGAGCAGGGGGCGGCCTTTGTATCCATCGCTGCCCGCAATCCGGAAATCTTCAAGGACATTGAGCCGGAAAAGCTCACCCTTTCTGCCCAGGCGGCAGGAGCGGCGCTGCTGGAGTACCGCGCCCGTCTCATGAACAATGAGAACACCTGGTGCGTGGTGTCCGTGCCTACGGCTGGCTGGGCGAAGAAAGTCTTCCCGGAACTGAGCGAGGAAGAGGCCAAGGCCAGGCTCTGGCAGGAAATCTTCCGTACGGTGCGCATTGAGCCGGAGACAGACCCGGCAGAAGCGTGGCAGGAGCATATCTCAACTTTGCAAAGGGCAGCAGCTTTCCTGAACAAGAAGAATTTCAAGACCTTGCACTACAAGAACAGCCTGGGCACCGACCTGACGGTGGAGTTGCCTGAGGGCCATATCTGGGCAGGCGGAGCAGAGAAATCTGCCACGGGAGTGACCTTTGCTGCCAATATGCCTACGGAGGAGGTTTACTCCCTGCCCCTGCGGGAAGGGGTAAATGGCGTGGTGTATGCCTCCAAGCCCCTTATCTACAACGGCAACCGCATTGAGAATTTCCACCTGACCTTCAAGGCTGGCCGCGTGGTGGACTTCGGGGCGGAAACAGGGCAAGAGACCTTGAAGGAACTCATCAACATGGACGAGGGGGCCCGTTATCTGGGCGAAGTGGCCTTGGTGCCCTATGATTCGCCCATCTCTAACAGCGGCATCCTTTTCTACAATACCCTCTTCGATGAGAACGCTGCTTGCCACCTGGCCCTGGGCAAGGCTTATCCTACCTGCATCGAAGGCGGGGAGAAGATGGACAGCGTGACCCTGCTGCAGCATGGGGCGAATGATTCCTTAGTCCACGAAGATTTCATGATAGGCACTGCAGATCTCTCCATTGTGGGCACCACCCATGAAGGGGAAGAAGTGGAGATCTTCAGGGAAGGCAACTTTGCCCCCGGAGTTCTGGACTAATTTAGGGAAACTATTGAAAAAACCGTGGGAGGTAAGGTAAAATGAAAAAGATAATGATTTTGGCCCTGACGGCCCTGCTCCTTTTGACAGTGGGATGCTCGGCCCAGGCGGATAAAAATGGAGGCGCGAAGAAAGTGGCAAATCGCATCGCAGTTATTGAAACCAATCTGGGGACTATCGAAATCGAGCTTTTTGAGGACAAGGCACCAAAGACTACCAAGAATTTCATTGACCTGACGGAGAAGGGCTTCTATGACGGAGTTATCTTCCACCGCGTCATCGACGGCTTCATGATCCAGGGCGGCGACCCCACGGGTACCGGCATGGGCGGCCCCGGCTACACCATCGATGATGAGTTTGGCGAGGGCCTGAAGCACGACAGCGAAGGCATCCTCTCCATGGCCAATGCAGGCCCCAACACCGGCGGCAGCCAGTTCTTCATCACCCTGGACAAGACTCCCTGGCTGGACGGCCATCACGCTGTGTTCGGCAAGGTCGTGAAGGGCATGGATGTAGTGAAGAAGATCGGCAAAGTGGATACCGACTTCTCCGACCGTCCTTTGGAGAAGGTGACGATGGAGAAGGTCACTATCAAAGAGGCGAAGTAATTTGGCCTATACCTACATGCTGGAATGCAGGGACGGCAGCCTGTATGTGGGCTGGACAGACGATTTGGAGAAACGCATCAGGACTCACCAGGCGGGGCGCGGGGGCAAGTACACCCGGTCCCGCCTGCCTGTTCGACTGGCCTACTTTGAGGAGTTGCCGGACAAGCACGCAGCCATGAGCCGGGAGTGGCATCTGAAAAGGCTCACCCATGGGCAAAAGCAGGAGCTCATTGACAAGGCGGGCAGGATTACTTATACTGAATAAGTTATACTAGATTAGAAGAAGGGGCGTTAAACATGGCAGATAAGAAGGTCATGCTGACCGAAGACGGTTACAATAAACTGGTAGAGAAACTCAAGTATTTGAAGGAAGTGCGCCGCATCGAGGTGGCTGACAGACTGAAAGCAGCCATTGCCCTGGGCGACCTTTCCGAGAACTCCGAGTACGATGATGCGAAAAATGAGCAGGCTTTCCTGGAAGGCGAGATCCAGGAACTGGAGAACAAGATCCGCAACTCCGACATCATCAAGGCCGGCAGCGGCGATATGGTGCAGATGGGCAGCAAGGTCGTGGTGAAAGATTTGGAATTCGATGAAACCGATACTTTCATGATTGTCGGTTCCACCGAGGCTGACCCGGACGAGGGCAAGATTTCCAACGAGTCTCCCCTGGGGGGCGCTCTCCTTGGCCAGAAGGTAGGCGCTACTGTGGATGTTCATGCTCCCGCAGGCGTCATCAAGTATCAGATCATGGAAATCAAGGGTTAAAGATAGGAGTATTTGCATATATGTCAGAGAAGAATCAACAGGCTCAGCAGGAGTCTACCCAGGATTTGGGCGCCTTGATGAAGGTGCGCCGGGAGAAGATGGAAGCCTTACGGGAAATGGGGGTGGCTCCCTTCGGACATCGCTTCGAGGTGAGTGCCTATGCCAAAGCCTTGAAGGAAAAGTATGACTATCTGGAAGAGGATGGGGAAAGCGACGAGGTTGTGACCATCGCAGGCCGCCTCATGGCTATCCGCGGTCACGGCAAGGCGTCCTTCTCCGTGCTGAACGACCGCACGGGCAACATCCAGATTTACTTCAAGTTGGATGTGCTGGGCGAGCAGAAGTACAAGGAAGAGTTCAAGCGCCTGGATCTCGGCGATATCATCGGCGTCAAGGGGCATGTGTTCAAGACCCGCCGCGGCGAGATCACTGTGCGGGTGGAGGATTTCGACCTCCTGTCCAAGTCCCTGCGCCCCCTGCCGGAGAAGTTCCACGGACTGAAGGATGTGGATGTGCGCTACCGTCAGCGCTATCTTGACTTGATCGTGAATCCCGAGGTGCGTGATACCTTCCGCAGCCGCAGCAAGATCATCAAGTCCATCCGCAGTTACCTGGATGAGCGTGACTTCCTGGAAGTGGAGACCCCGGTGCTCTCCACTATTGCAGGCGGTGCGGCAGCCCGTCCCTTCATCACCCATCACAATGCGTTGGATATCGACCTCTATCTGCGTATCGCCACGGAGCTGAACCTGAAGCGCCTGGTGGTGGGCGGTCTTGACAGAGTTTACGAAATGGGGCGTGTCTTCCGCAACGAGGGCATGGATGTGCGCCACAACCCGGAGTTCACTTCCATCGAGATTTATCAGGCTTTTGCCGACTACACCGACCTGATGGATATCACCGAGGGCATTGTCTGCAACGCAGCCCAGGCTGTCCTGGGAACTACCAAGATCAACTATCAGGGCGTGGATATTGACCTCGCCAGTGTCAAGCGCATCAGCATGAACGATGCGGTGAAGGAAGCCACGGGCAAGGATTTCCTGGCCTGCCAGACCGTGGAGGAAGCTCGGAAGCTGGCTGATGAAATCGGCGTGGCTTACGAGGAGCGCCATGGCATTGGCGGCATCCTCAATGCGGCTTTCGAGGCAAAGGTTGAAGAAAGCCTTATCCAGCCCACCTTCATCACCGGCCATCCCACGGAGATTTCTCCTCTGGCCAAGCGCAATGCGGAAGATCCCCGCATCACCGACCGCTTCGAGTTCTTCGTATATGGCCGGGAACTGGCTAACGGCTTCACGGAGCTCAATGACCCCATCGACCAGGAAGGCCGTTTCATGGATCAGCTGAAGCAGCGCGAGGCTGGTGACGACGAGGCCCATGTCATGGACCGCGACTTCATCACTGCCCTGGAGTACGGCCTGCCTCCCACGGGCGGCCTGGGCATCGGCGTGGACCGTCTGGTGATGCTTATCACCGATGCGCCGTCTATCCGCGATGTGCTGCTGTTCCCGACTATGAAGCCGGTGGCAGAGTAAGAACTCTTATACTATAGACCGTAAACCGCCTTGTGATTCGAGGCGGTTTTTTGGTGGAGCTTGACTTGGATTTGCAAAAATCCCTTGAATATGCTAAACTTGATACCATCGTGACGATGATGGAGAAGAGTAAGCTGAGCCTGCATCCACAGGGAGTCCCGCCGCGACTGGGAGCGGGATGGTGCAGCTGGCTGAAAGTTCGCTCCGGAGTCCTTCGGTGAGAGCCGGACGCAGGGCTGCGTTAGAGCCATTGAGTGATAAATCAGGGTGGTACCGCGAAGTTTGCAGCTTCGCCCCTCGTTTGCTGTCTGCGTTGAGGGGCGGAGCTTTTCTATTGCCTGAAAAGTTGTCCCTAAGATTGTAGGAGGTTTGATGATGGAAGAAAGAATCAAGGCACTGAAGGCCCAGGCCTCGGAGGCTATCAAGAAGGCTGCCGGCAGCCTGGAGGAACTGGACAATATCAGGGTGCAGTTCCTGGGCAAGAAGGGCGAGCTCACCAGCATCCTGCGCGGCATGGGCGCTGTGGCCAAGGAAGAGCGTCCCCGTCTGGGCAAGATCGTGAACGAAGCTCGCAGCGAGCTGGAGAAACTCATCGCCGAGAAGAATGATGAACTCAAGGTCCGGGCTATGGAGAACCGTCTTGCCAGCGAGAAGATTGATGTGACCCTGCCTGGCCGCACCCAGGCTTTGGGACATCTGCATCCCCTGACCCTGACCCTTGAGCGCATCAAGGACATTTTCGTCCATATGGGCTTTTCCGTTGAGGAAGGGCCTGAGATCGAGCGGGATTATTTCAACTTCGAGGCGCTGAACCTGCCCAAGGATCACCCAGCCCGTGATATGCAGGATTCTTTCTACATTACCGAAGAAATCCTCATGCGTTCCCAGACTTCTCCGGTGCAGGCCCGCACCATGCAGCGCTACAGCCAGAATGGCGAGGCCAACAGGCCCATCCGCATGATCGCTCCCGGCCGTGTCTATCGCCGTGACGAGTACGATGCTACCCATTCTCCTATGTTCACTCAGGTGGAGGGCCTGGTCATCGACGAGGGCATCAGCCTGGCAGATCTGAAGGGCACTCTGGAGACTTTCCTGCGCCAGATTTTCGGCGAGAAGGTAGGGGTGCGCTTCCGTCCCAGTTTCTTCCCCTTCACGGAGCCTTCCGCAGAGGTGGATATTTCCTGCGTCATGTGCCACGGCAAGGGCTGCCGGGTGTGCAAGGGCACTGGCTGGCTGGAGATTCTGGGGGCTGGCATGGTGCATCCCAATGTGCTGGCCATGAGCGGTTACGACCCCAAGAAGGTCAGTGGCTTTGCCTTCGGCATGGGCGTGGAACGCATTGCCATGCTTTCCTACGGCGTGGACGACCTGCGCCTGTTCTACGACAACGATATGCGCTTCCTGCGCCAGTTCTGAGGAGGAATAGATAAATGCAGGTATCCATGAAATGGCTTCAGGACTACATTGACCTGAAAGATAAAGTCACCGCAGAAGTTCTGGCGGATAAATACACTATGGCGGGCGTGCCCGTGGAGAATGTCATTCGGGCTGATGATGGCCTGGAAAAGGTAGTGACGGCCCGGGTGGAGAAAATCGTGCCCCATCCGGACTCCGACCACCTGTGGGTTTGCACCCTGGATGTGGGCAAGGAAGAGCGGGTGCAGATTGTCACCGGCGCGCAGAATGTGAGGGAGGGCCATATCGTGCCAGCTGCCATGGTGGGAGCGCTCCTGCCCACGGGACAGAAGATTTCCAAGGGCAAGCTGAGGGGCGTGCCTTCCAACGGCATGATGTGCTCTGCGGGAGAACTCAAGCTGGACATTGAGGGCCTGCCCGAGGAGCAGCTGAACGGCATCTACATCCTGCCTGCCGATACGCCTGTGGGCGTGCCGGTGGCCAATGTGCTGGGCATGGATGATGTGGTGCTGGAGTTCGAGCTCACTGCCAACCGCGGCGACTGCTTCAGCGTCTGGGGGCTGGTGCGCGAGGCTGCTGTGCTGACGGGTCTTGAAGCTCATTACCCGGAAATAAAGGTCAATGAGGACGATGAGGAGAGCGCTGCCGACCTGGTGAAAATCGGCATCGAGGCCCGTGACCTTTGTGACCGCTTCTCTGCCCGCGTGGTGAAGAATGTGAAGATCGGTCCTTCGCCTGCCTGGATGCAGGCCCGTCTGGAAGGGGCAGGCATCCGTGCCATCAACAATGTGGTGGATGTCACCAACTTTGTCATGGTGGAGCTGGGCCAGCCTATGCATGCCTATGACTATGACGAGGTGAAGGGGCACAGCCTCACTGCCCGCCGCGCTGTTGCCGGAGAGAATCTCCACACTTTGGACGATTCTGAGCGTCTGGCCAAGGGCGAGGAACTGGTCATTGCCGATGCCGAGCATCCGGCAGGCCTGGCTGGCATTATGGGCGGCCTTGAGAGCGAGGTCACGGAGAAGACCACCACGGTCATTTTCGAGGCTGCTTCTTTCAATGGCCCCAGCAT
This sequence comes from Pseudoselenomonas ruminantium, assembly GCA_015058655.1. GTDB lineage: Bacteria > Bacillota > Negativicutes > Selenomonadales > Selenomonadaceae > Selenomonas_B > Selenomonas_B ruminantium_C. The sequence goes on along the minus strand of SVBX01000007.1, from coordinate 93,376 downwards.
CCGTCGTACCTCCCGTGCCTGCGGCCTCAATTCCGAGGCTTCCGGCCGCTTCGAGCGTGGCGTAGATGTGACTAAGACCACCCGTGCCCTTGATCGTGCCTGCCAGCTGCTGCAGGAAATGGGGGCCTGCACTGTCACCAAGGGCATCGTGGATGTGTATCCCGAGCCCAAGGAGCAGGTGACTGTGGCCTACACTGCCGAGGCCATCAACAAGCGGCTTGGCACTGAGCTGCCTGCTGAGAAGATGACGGAAATCCTGGAAAGCTTGGGCTTCAAGGTCACGGCCAAGGGGGAGGGCTTCGAGGCTCTGGTGCCCACCTGGCGCAACGATGTGAGCCTGATGGAAGACCTGTCCGAGGAAGTGGCCCGCATCGTGGGCTTTGACAGCATCAAGAGCACCTCTCCCAGAGGTGACATGATGCAGGGCACCCAGAGCGCCCGCCAGACCTTCATCGACAGCATCAAGCGCGTGCTGGTGTCCCTGGGCATGACCGAGGAACTGTCCTTCAGCTTCACCAGCCCAGATGCCCTGGACAAGCTCTGCGTGCCTGAGGATAGCGAGCTGCGCCAGGCTGTGCCCATCATGAATCCGCTGACGGATGAATATCCGCTGGTGAGGACTACGCTCCTCACCAGCATCATGGAGAATGCCGTGCGCAACTTCTCCCGCAAGAACATGGATTTGCGCCTCTTTGATGTGGCGCCGGTGTTTGCTCCCAAGGCGCTGCCTGTCACCGAGCTGCCCCACGAAGTGGTGAAGCTGGTGGGCCTGATTTCCGGCCGCAGGTATGAGGCCCTTTGGAACCAGCCCAACGACATGGTGGACTTCTATGACATGAAGGGCATCGTGGAGCAGTTGCTGGCCGCTCTTTCCATCAGCAAGTACACGGTGGAAGCAGGGGAGCATTATGCCATGCATCCCGGCAAGACGGCAGTCTTCAAGAAGGGCCGCGAAGTCATCGCTGCCGTGGGCGAGCTCCATCCCCAGGCGGCTGAGAACTACGGCATCAAGCAGCCTGTCTATATCTTCGAGATGGATGTAGAGACCCTCATGAAGTACACTGCCAAGAGCTTCAAGTATGAGTCCCTGCCCAAGTATCCTGCCATCAGCCGGGACCTGGCTATGCTGGTCGATGATGAGGTGCAGGCAGCCGATATCGAAAAGGTGATTTCCAAGAATGGTGGCAAATACTTCCAGGGCGTCACCCTCTTTGATGTCTACACTGGCAAGCAGGTGGCAGAGGGCAAGAAGAGCATGGCTTTCAACCTCATATTCCAGTCCAAGGACAAGACCCTGACTGACGAAGAGGCTGACAGCGCCTTCAAGAATATCTTGCAGGCCGTGGAGCGTGAGTTCCAGGCTGAACTCCGTGCTTGAGGGGGTGAAGGATATGGCAGTTGAAAACGACAATAAGAAAATTCCGCAGCGGGTCGTCCTGGAAATATTCGGTGATAGTTTCGCGCTGAAAACAGATGATCCTAAGCATATGGAGGAGCTGGGAAAGCTGGTAGATCAGCATATGAAGAAGGTGGCTCATCAGGTGCACAGCTTCGACAGTACCAAGATTGCCATTCTTACGGCCTTGCAGTTGGCTGATGAATATTACCAGCTGAAGAAGGACTATGATGAATTGGTGGAACTCATAGACGAGAAGTGAATGAAGTTTTTTCTGGGGGGGAGAAATCCTCCCTTTTTTGTATGTGTGGTTGAAAGAGAATTTTCTGAAGTTGAAATAAATAATAACTGGTTTCCGACAGCTTGACAATATAATTGAGATAGTTTATCATGTATAAGTAATTTAATTATCATTCTAATTATCATTATCAGTTCTAGCAATCATTTAAGGAGGCGTTTCTCTTGACGTTGAAGGATGGAAAGACTGGCATGATCCTCAAGATCCAGCAGATCGGCGATTCCGCGCTGAAGGAGCGGCTGATGACCATGGGGCTCATTCCTGGTACGAAGGTGAAGGTGCTTCGTTCGGCTCCCCTGGGAGATCCTATCGCCATCAATGTCCGCTATTACAATTTGGCTTTGCGGCGTGATGACGCTGCACAGATTGAGGTGCAGCAGGTAAACTGAGCTCTGGCTCAGGAGGTTGGAATCAATTCGCAAAGGAGTAGTGAAAGCAGCAAATGTCAACTTTAGCAGTAGCGCTTACCGGCAATCCCAACACCGGCAAGTCAACGATCTTCAATGAACTCACCGGCGCCCGCCAGAAAATCGGCAACTGGCCCGGTGTCACCGTGGATAAGAAGGTAGGTTATGCCCGCCACAAGGACCGTGCCATTTCCATCGTGGATCTGCCGGGGACTTACAGCATCAACGCCCGCTCCCCGGAGGAGAAAATCGTCATCGACTACTTGACCGACAACAAGCTAGATCTGGTCATGGATGTGGTGGACAGCACCAATATCTCACGCAACCTGTTCCTGACGGTGCAGCTGCTGGAAAGGGGCATCCCACTTCTCATCGACCTCAACATGACGGATGAAGCCGAGCGTCGCGGCATTCGCATCGATACCAGGAAACTGGAGGATGTGGTGGGCATGCCTGTGGTGCAGACCGTGGGACGCAGTTCCAAGAGCACCAAGAAGCTGCTGGATGTGTTCACTTCCACTGTCATGAGCAACTATGAGGCCAGCCCTCAGGTGAAGGCTCATATCGAGAAGGTGAAGGAAATCCAGGGCAGCTCCCTCAGTGAGAGCGAAAAGCAGGAAAAAGTCATCGAAGCTCGCTACGCCCTGATTGACCAGATCATGGAAGCTGCCGTGGATATGCGCAATGTAGGTCAGTCCACTTCCGAGAAATTTGACCAGTTCCTGGCCAACGGCGTGCTGGCCCTGCCTATCTTCCTGGCTATCCTTTATGCCGTGTTCCAGATTACCTTCACCTGGATTGGCCAGCCTTTGGCAGATGCTTTGGATGCGCTTATCAATGAAGATTTCCTTGAGTGGTCCAAGGGTGCACTGGAGGCTGCCGGGGTGGCTGAGTGGATGCAGGCTCTTATCACCGATGGCGTCATCGGCGGCGTAGGCGCTGTGCTGACCTTTGTGCCCCTTATCTTCGTATTGTTCTTCTGCCTGTCCTTTTTGGATGGTACGGGCTATATGGCCCGCATTGCCTTCATCATGGATCCCATCATGCGCCGTTGCGGCCTGACGGGCAAGGGCATCATGCCCCTGATGATGGGCTTCGGCTGTGGCGTGCCTGCCATCATGGGTGCGCGTGCGTTGGATTCCAACAAGGACCGTCTGATTTCCATTCTGATTACCCCCTTCCTCACCTGCGGCGCGAAGCTGCCCATCATGGCTCTCTTTGCTGCCATGTTCTTCCCGGACAATGCCGCCAATGTGGTCTTTGCCATGTACATCGTAGGCGTGGTCATGGCCATCATCGTAGCCAAGGTGCTGGGGGAGACCATGTTCAAGGAAGAGGGTTCCACCTTCCTGCTGGAGCTGCCTCCTTATCGCATGCCGGATATGAAGACGGTGCTCCTGGAGACCTGGGACAAGGGCAAGGGCTACCTCATCAAGGCAGGTACCATCATCTTTGCCGCTTCTGTGCTGATTTGGCTGCTGTCCAACTTCAATGCCGGTGGCATGTGCGAGATCGAGGAAAGCTTCCTGGCGACCATGGGCGGCTGGATGTCCACGCTCTTCGTGTTCCACGGCTTTGGCACTTGGGAAGCAGGCGCTGCCGTCATTTCCGGCATCCTGGCCAAAGAAGCTGTGGTTTCCACTATCGGCGTGCTCTACGGCGCAGCTGATGTGTCCACCGAGGCCGAGGAAGCAGTGGAAGCTGCCGAGACCATGATGAAGACCGGCATGGCTACTTCCTTTACGGCTCTGTCTGCCATTGCTTTCATGGTGTTCTCCCAGCTCTACACTCCCTGTGTCACTGCCCTTGGTACCATCAAGAAGGAAGCAGGCGGCTGGAAGTGGATGGGCTTCTCTGCAGTTTACATGTTTGTGGTAGCCTGGTTCGTTTCCCTGCTGGTCTATCAGATTGGCAAGGCCCTGGGCTTCTGATTCCTCTTGGGGGATAGATTGGAGCATGCATCATGTCCACTTTTATCGTAGGCTTGTTCCTGGCTGTGGCTCTGTTCTTTGCTGTGCGGCATGTTTATCGCAACCTGCGTGACGGCAAGGAGGACTGCTGCGGCAGCACAGGCGGCAGTTGCAGCTGTTGCAGCGGCTGTCACAGCCTGGAAAAGAAATAAACGGGTTCAGGAGAGATTCTTGCCTCTGTTGAGGGAGAATCTCTCCTTTTCTGTCTGTAACCTTGTAAATATATCCTCGTTAAGCTAAAATAGACATTGTTGACATTTGCAAAATACAGGAGGAATCATCTATGGAAATCATTCATACCGACAAGGCACCTGCAGCCGTAGGGCCGTACAGCCAGGCCATCAAAGCAGGGAACACGCTCTATCTTTCCGGCCAGATTGCCATCAATCCCGCAGAGGGGAAAATCGTAGCCAAGACTATCGAAGAGCAGGCCGAGCAGTGCTGCAAGAATGTAGAAGCCGTGCTGGCAGCCGCAGGCACGGACATGAGCCATGTGGTCAAGACCACCTGCTTCCTGGCAGACATTGCCGATTTCAAGGCTTTCAACGAAGTCTACGCCAAGCATTTCATCAGCAAACCGGCCCGCAGCTGCGTAGCCGTGAAAGATCTGCCTGCCGGCGCCCTGTGCGAAGTGGAAGCTACGGCAGTGCTGTGATATGCACCATAGAAGCATAGAGTTGAGCCCTGACTGAAGTTGGGGCTCTTTTGGCATGCAAGCCAGGATTTTCTATAAGCTCGCATATGGGAGATGTTTTTGCGCGGAGTTTTATTTGCATTAGCAAAGATTCAGAAAAAACTCATTTTATCTTGCGAGCAAGAGAGCTAAATGATATAATCTATATATTAAGTGTGATTTGCTGTATATTTAGCTGTAACTTTGTGCAATTAGGTTGATTGCATATCTTTATTCATAATCCATAAAATAAAGGTGAAGACGATGGCTATTAAAAGCAGACTTTTATCCAAACTTAAATCCACCTATGTGACCATGAACATGGCAGCATCGGCTCATCCTCAGAAAATGCATCCCGTGTATCGCAATCTGGTGGAGGCCAGGACGCTGTGCCAGCAGGGACTGACGGAAAGCAACTTTGCCAAGTACGGAGAAATCTATGACGGCCTCATCATGGCTATCAAGCAGGTGCTCGATGGAGCTTCCGGCAGCGACACGCAGGAAATCGTGAATCTCTGCAAGGATCTCTTGCAGCATATTGTGATGGAGACCTCCAAAGAGGAGAAATTCAAAAAAGAACTGGTGTTCCTGCCATACAAGTATTCCATGTGGGACAGCTTGGAGAGTGTGTGGCGGGCTGCATATGAGGATAAGGACAACTGCCTTGCTCATGTGATACCTATACCGTATTGCGACAGAAACCCGGATATGACTGCCAAAGAGTGGCACTGCGAGAGGGAGTTCTTTCCTGAGGAGATTCCCACGCTGGACTGGCAGGAAGTGGATTTAAAGCATATGCATCCTGATGCAATATTCTTCCATTATCCTTATGATAATTGCAATCAATTTTACAACAATTCGATACAAATCCGAGAATTGGGTTCATGCCCGAAACCCCTTGAAATAAGGGGCTTCGGGGATTATCCCAAATTTGGGAAATGCGCCTAAGTATCAACATTAAGGAGAAAACTATGACAGCTTTTCTCCTTGGGTGCAAAAAGGGTGCATTTTGGGTGCACCCGGGTGCAAAAGGGTGCATTTGGGTGCAAATTGGGTGCATAACCAAAAGGCATACTAAGATAGTATGAGTTAGTATAAGATTGTATCCATCCGCCAGCACACCCCAGCCTGCCCCGTTCACGGGGAAGGGGGACCGTCGAAGACGGTGGAAGGGGGATTCCCGTCCGCACCTATCGTGTCAGAGATTACACCAGTTACTTTATAAATTCGAGCAGAGAGGGCTATTTAGATGGCTATACAGCAACGACTTTTATCAAAACTGAAAAGCACCTACGTAGCCCTCGAAATGGTGTCGAAGGGAAATCTTCGAGATACTCATGCTCTTTTGCAGAGAATGAAGGAAGCACAGACACTGTGCAAAAAGGGACTGCCCCAGACTGCTTATGAGAAGTATGGGGAGGTTTATGATGGTCTCATTATGGCCTTCAATCAGATTCTCTCTGGGGAGTCTGGGAATGATACCCAGGAGATACTTTCTCTTTGCAAAGAACTTTTGCAGCATATCGTGACAGAGACTAAGAAGGAAACGAAGTTCAAAAAAGAGATGGTATTCATCCCTTACAAAGCTTCTATGTGGGATAGTTTGGAAAGCATCTGGCGGGCAGCTGATGAGGATAAGGAGAACTGTATTGCCTATGTAATACCTGTTCCATATTGTGACAGAAATCCTGATGGGACAGCTAAAGAATGGCACTGTGAGAGAAATTTGTTCCCTAAAGATGTGCCTACTTTGGATTGGCAGTCCGTGAATTTGGAAGCTATGCATCCAGAGGTGATTTTTACTCACAATCCGTACGACAACTGCAATTCTGCCACGTCTTTGGACTCCAGTATGTACTCTTTTAATTTAAGGCCACATACAGATTTGTTGGTTTATGTGCCTTATTTTGTTGTGGGACGTCGTTGGCCAGAGCAGCATGCGACTGGCTCAGTGTATCAGTACATGGATTTTATGGTGGTGCAGCAGGAGCATATGCAGATTGCGCCTATGCGCTTTTCGGAAATCAAGGAAGGGGAGGAACCCTACTTTGATGATTTTCTGCCTAAAGAAAAAATTCTGGCCTTGGGGTCACCCAAGATAGACAGGATTTACTACTGCGAAAAGCATCCCAACGTGCCGCAGGAGTGGCTGGATTATATAGGTGGTCGGAAGGTTATCTTCTACAATACCAGCATTTCCGGCATTCTTCAGCAAGGCGAGCGCTTCTTGAAGAAGATGCGCTACATCTTCGGCACCTTCCAAAGACATCCGGAAGTGGCACTTATTTGGCGGCCACATCCTCTTATGGAGTCCTGCATACAGTCTGTGCGTCCCGCTCTTTACGATGAGTACATGGAGATTAAAAATCGGTATATTTTCCAACAGATAGGCATTTTCGATGAGACACCAGATCTGGAGATGACCATGGCTGTGTCTGATGCCTATTTAGGGGAGGCCACTTCCTCGGTGGTCAGCTTGTTTGGCTATGCGGGCAAGCCTATTTTCTTCTCGGGCGATTACACTTTATGGCAGGAGCCATCCATGGAGGAGAAGAGGGCATTGCAAATTGGTGCCCATATTATAGACAAGGATATGAAGCAAAGCTATTTCCTGGCATCGCATTATAAAAGATTTTGCAGGCTGGACTGGGAGACAGGTGACATAGAGACATTGCTGGATTTCGGCAACACTCCAGACAGCAAAATGTACAGCACCTTTATGCGGGATGAGGATGATGGGAAATTTTATTTCTCTCCCGACAGTGCCAAGACCATCTGTATATATGATGTAACAACGGGAGAACGTAAGGATATTTCTTACGAAAATCCGCTGGAAGGCGGGAACTTTGGAGGCATTCTAAAGTACGAGCATTACCTGTACTTCATGCCCTCCCGCTACCAGGCCATGATTCGGCTGGATCAGCATACAGGTGAACTGACTTATTATCGTGAGTTTTTAAAGGAAATCCTGCCTACTATCACAGCTGAGCATATGCAGCTTATAGGGGGCACAGCCTGGATTAAGTATCCCAATCTCCTATACATCTCAGCCCTTCAGTCTAATAAGGTTATGACCTTTGATTTGGCCACGGGAGATTATTCCTGGCAGGATGTTGGACCTGAGGACACAGATTGCTGTTGCATGGTGGAGGAATCCTATGGTTCTGGCATCTACTGGCTGTTCCCTTGGAGAACGGAAAAAATTCGCCGTTGGGATACACATACAGGGGAATGTGAAGTGCTGACCATGGATGATTACCCGATGGGGTACCAGTGCCAGACAGACTGGTGGGACTTTGAGAGTCAGTACAAATTCTCGAGCATTGTAAGGCTCGATGGCTATGTTTATCTTCTGCCTTGCTTTAGCAACATAGCCATGCGCCTGAATATGGCAAAGAAAAAGCTGGAAAAGGTGGATTTGGGTCTGCCCTTTGGCTGGGCAGAGAGAAAAACTAACTTCTTTATGCAGCAAAGCCCCCTTACCAGTTTTGGCGGCCTGTGGATACCTGGCTATCGTCCCTGGAACGAGGACTTGCCGGGGAGGGCTATACAGTTCACCATTGACAACCGCTTGTACTGGTACGACTTCCGTACTCTTACTTACAAAGAAATTCCTTGTCGCCTGACGGAGGAACAGGTCAAGAATTGGCCAACGCCCATTGGACAAACCTTTGAGCGTATGGGAAAAGACATTCCATATGCTACAGATGAGCACAGGGTGTGCCGTTCTGTTAGCCAGTATATTGAATATGTGACAAGCGGAGTACATGATAGGGATAAGCAACGAAAATATTGGTCGGAGCTTGCCAAAAATATCGATGGTACCTGCGGGGAAAAGGTCAAAGAAGAAGTCCTCAGGAGGCTGGGGTGATGCCAAAATTTATACCATTACTGTTCACAGCATGTGCAACACTGCAGTCTGAGACCGGCTTCTTTATGTGCAATGTGCCAAGCAGGCTGGCTACAGAGGGCTTCTATCTGGCAGAGGTCGGCAGTAGCTTGGAACTGAAGGACTCTCGCTACCGTTTCGCAGTAGCTACCTACTCCTTGGAATTTCCAGAAAAATATCTGCACACCTACGACTACGCCCCGGAACAAATCTGGGGCACCTACAGGGGTGACCTTCGGGAAGATTCCTATTGCATGGACAAATACATCTTCAAGGGACGCTGTTACTTCCGGGTAGCGGCAAGGCGGGCAGATGGGGAAAACATCACGGCAGAGGAAGCAGCGGGCTTTAGCAGCACCCTGATATTCACCTCCACTGTAGAAAAAAGGCAGTCTTGTGTATTTGAGCAAGAAGTGGAACGTGTAGGGAATCGCATCAATACCTTGCGTGAGCCGGGAGATTTGGCCTTGGTCATACTTGCGGACACTCACATGACCGTTAATGGCACATGGCAGGATACAGCAGCGAACTTGCTGGCCTTGCAACAAAAGACCAGACTGGATGGGCTCGTCCACTTGGGGGATCTCACCGATGGCACAGTTTCACGATGGCTGACCTGTCGCTACGTGCAATCCATGCTAAAAGATATGCACAAGCTGGAAGTACCTGTGCATATTGTGCTGGGCAATCACGATGCCAACTATTTCCACGGCAATCCTGATGTGATGTCCCTCCATGAGCAGGCGGCGTTGTATCATGAAGGTGCAGAAAAGTGGAAACAGGACAGGGACAAGACATACTACTATGTCGATTGCCCGCAGCAGAAGCTACGATGCCTGTACCTCAGTGCCTATGATAATGGGGCCAGTCCCAGGTACGGCTTTGACCTTACGCAAATTGACTGGGTACGGGAGACTCTTAAGGACATGCCAGAAGGCTGGCGCATATTGTTTTTCTCCCATGATGCCCCATTGCCGGAGCTTGACCCTTGGTCAGAGGAAATACGCAACGGCAATTTATTGCTAAAGGCGTTGGACAATAGCAAAGTGCAAATCCTGGCCTACATTCACGGCCACGCTCATGCAGATTTTGTATACCAATGGCAAGGGAAACAGACTTTTCCTGTTGTTTCTATAGGCTGTGCCAAATGCGAGGATATGGCTGAGCGAAAAGTAGAGGGCAGTTTCACTCCTGCCAGAGTCTTAGGGGAAGCAAGCCAGGAGCTCTGGGATATTCTGATTATCAAAGCCAGCGGCAAATTGCATTTCGTCCGCTTCGGCGCAGGTCATGACCGCAATATTTAAAGCCTTCCCCTTGAGGGGGGGGCGTAAGCGCGGGAGCCCAGTGGGCTCCCTGGTGGTGGCAGCCGCAGGCTGACGAATGAGGTGTTCACACCGAAACTGCAATTATAGCAAGAATAACAAGGGAGGCCAACCAATGAAAAAAGTCATAACCTACGGCTCCTTCGATCTGTTCCATAAAGGACACTACCGCTTGCTCCAACGAGCTAAAGCATTAGGAGAGTACCTCATAGTTGGCGTGACTACAGAGCATTTCGATGAGGAACGCGGCAAGCTGAACCTTATCGACCCCATCCTAAAGCGTATAGAGAACGTGAAGGCCACAGGCTTTGCCGATGAAATCATAGTGGAAGACCATGTTGGGCAAAAGGTGGAGGATATCCAGAAGTATCAGGCGGATGTTTTTACGGTTGGTTCTGACTGGGTAGGACACTTTGACTATTTGAAGGAATATTGTGAGGTTATTTATTTGCCACGTACGGAAGGTATCTCCAGCACCATGCTGAGAGCGGAGGCCTATGAGCTGGTACATATGGGGATTATGGGCAGTGGTCGGATTGCTGGACGCTTTGTTCCTGAATCTCGTTTCGTCAGCGGCCTTTCCATTGACGGGGTATTCAATCCTCATATTAAGAGTGCAGAGCATTTTGCCGAAAACCACAAGCTTGACTTCTTCACGGATGACGAAGAGGAACTTTATAGCAAGGTAAATGCTGTGAATATTGCTTCACCCCATGCCACCCACTATGCCTACGCAAAAAGTGCTTTGGTGCATGGTGTGCATGTGCTTTGTGAAAAGCCTTTGTGTCTGACCAAATCCCAAGCTGAAGAATTATATGCCCTAGCCAAGGAGAAGAACCTAGTGCTTATGGAGGCCATTAAGACGGCCCATGCTCCAGGCTTCATACGCCTATTGAGTACAGTGAAGAGTGGCACTATCGGTGAAATAAGAGATGTGGAAGCTTGCTTTAGCCGATTGACACCTGACCATTTGCGGGAACTGACGGACACTGAATGTGGTGGCAGCTTTACGGAATTTGGAAGTTACGCCATTCTGCCCATCCTGAAAATTCTTGGTCTTCACTATGATGATGTGGAGTTTAAGATGTTCCTGGCAGAGAATGGTGTGGATGTCTACACCAAAGCCTACTTCACCTATCCCAATGCCATAGCTACAGCCAAGACCGGGTTGAAGGTGAAGTCTGAAGGACAGTTGCTTATTTCTGGCACTAAAGGTTATATACTTGTACCGTCTCCCTGGTGGCTTACCCACGAGTTTGAGGTGTGCTATGAGGATCGGGAGCAGAACCAGAAGATTTCCACCCGCTTTCTCGGTGGTGGCCTCAGGTATGAACTCAGCGACTTCATATCTACCATCAATGGCTATGGCAAGAGCGAGTTCAAACTTACTGCCGCTGAGAGTATAGCCATGGCCGAGATTATGGAAAGATTCCTGGCTGCTAGGAAGAAAGTACAGGAGGCAGAGTAAATTGGCAAAAACGAAAATCTGGGCTCACAGGGGAGCTTCCGGTTGGGACAAGCAATACGCTCCGGAAAATACCATGCCGGCCTTTGAGAGGGCAATAAAAATGGGGGCGGATGGTATTGAGACCGATGTGCAGCTAACTAAGGATGGTGTACTTGTACTGGCCCATGATGAAACTATCGACCGCGTCAGTGATGGTAGTGGCTGGATAAAGGATTACACGCTGAAAGAACTGAGGGGCTTCAGCTTTAGCAAGGTTCATCCTGAATTCGGCAAGGTAGAGATCCCCACATTGGAGGATTTGCTTTGTCTCTTACAGGACACGAATCTGGAGCTGAACCTGGAGCTGAAGAGCAGTGTGCTCTACTATGAGGGGCTAGAGGAGAAGACTGCTGACCTTGTGCACAAGATGGGCATGGATGAGCAGGTTACTTATTCTTCTTTCAGCCATTACTCAGTGAAGAAAGCCATGACTTATTGCAAGACAAAGGGGTACCATTCCCGTTTTGGTATCCTCTCAGGAAAGCTGCTCGGCAAGGCTGCAGAGTATGTCAGTAGCTTGGGCGCGGATGCCTATCATCCTCCTGTCAGCCAGATGCAGGAAAGTGTACTGGAAGCTTGTCATGCTAAGGGCCTGAAGGTTCATATTTGGACCATAGACATTAAGAGCGAGATCAAGCGTTGGGCTGACCTGGGCGCAGACGCCATCATCACCGACTGTCCTGACAGTGGCAGACGAGTGGTGGATGGAGATATGAGCTGGTTGAGAGGATAACCGGCATAGTAGGTTAAAAGTTCTAATTTACAACATTGTCAGGAGTCTGCTTTATGAAAGAAAGATTTACTACAATTGAAACGGAAGCAAAAGGAAATGTTTCTCAAGAAGGCTTGTATATCGAAAATAGAAGAGAACAAGCAGAAGAACTGACAAAATTGTTCCAGAATATGGAAGTTCGTCCTATTGAGAACAATAAAATTGTGGTTTCGGCCTTTGAGGGTGATGGTCACTATGGATGTAATCCTCGGTATGTAGTTGAGGAATTGCATAGGCGAGACTCGTCCTTGAACTTTGTTTGGCTTATGCATGATGTAAGCCGTGATTTTCCGGATTGGATTGAAAAAGTAGAAGATACGCCAGAAAATACAGCTTATCATCTATCAACAGCCAAGATATGGATAGATAATTATCGTAAGCCATGGGGAACTCGAAAGAGGAAAGGTCAGCTTTACATTCAAACCTGGCATGGCAGCTTAGGAATCAAGGCTGTTGGGCGATTCCGAGGAGATAAACTTCCAAAGATTGCGCAGATTGTAAGTGAGGCTGACTCAGAATTAATAGACTATGTTATTACTGATTCGGCGTACCGGTCAAGGCTTCTTCCAGATTTGCTTTTTTATACTGGGCCTGTTCTGCAGGTTGGTACGCCGCGTAATGACATTGTTATCACGCAAAGGGATAGATATCACAAATTGATTCGTGAGCAGTATGGATTGCCTAAAGATGTAAAGGTTATTCTATTTGCGCCAACGTTTCGCGGTGGCAATCAGAATTTGAAAAAAGAGGTAAGGCAGGATTATCCCAGTGTTGATTTTGAAAGCTTGATTACTGCTTTAGGGAAAAGATTTTCAGGGCAGTGGCAAGTGATGCTTCGTTTGCATCCTCAGGTGGCTGCTAAAATGCATAACATGTCTGTGCAAGAAGGATCAGAAAATCTATGTGATGTCAGCCAGCATGATGATATTAGCGAGTTGATTGCAGGCTGCGATGCCGTATTGACGGATTACTCCAGCTGTGCATTTGATGCTGCATATGCGTATATGCCGGTGTTCTTGTATGCTGATGATGTTGAGGAATACAAGGAGAACCGTGGAAAGTTCATGTGGAAGCCCGGGGAATTGCCTTTTTCAGTTGCTCAGACTAATGTGGAGTTGCAGGATAATATTGATAGTTTTGATTATGATGCTTACTGCAATGGTTTGAAAGATTTTTTCCATAAAATATCTTTGATTGAAGATGGGCATGCTGCTGAACGGGTAGCGGACGTGATTTTTGGATTCATGCAGAGAAATGATTGAGGGAGAACAATGGCAGAGCCACATTACAAGATAGGCTATACGCAAGGTGTCTATGATATGTTTCATGTGGGACACTTGAATCTTTTGAATAATGCCAAGAAGTATTGTGATTATTTGATGGTTGGGGTTAATGCTGATGAATTGGTTAGTGAATATAAGCATAAAGTACCTGTCATCAATGAGATAGACAGGCTGGCCATTGTAAATAATATACGGGCTGTGGATGAGTGCTTCCTGGTTCATACGCTGGATAAGATAGATATATATCATCAACATCCATTTAATGTGATTTTTATTGGCAGTGATTGGAAAGGTTCTCCTCGTTGGAAGCAAACGGAGAGGGATATGGCAGGCTTGGGCGTGGGCTTTATATATCTGCCGTATACACAAGGTGTTTCTTCAACAGGATTACGATTGGATAAGGATGGACGAGTAGAAGAATAGAGACGGATGAGAAATAGTAGTATTACATAAGAAATGTGGAAAGATTGAAAGGTAGCTGAAATAGTATGGCGGAATACAGGCAGTGGCGTGAGACAGAGCGGACAATGTTGAAAGATGTCGTTCCTTTGGATACGCCGTACAATCTTTCTTTCGAAGTTTCTTCTTTATGCAATGCAAGATGTGATGTGTGATATTTAGAGTTTATCATGTTTTATGAGAAAGGATAATAAGATGGGGAAGAATATTTTACAGGATTTGAAGGATCTCAACCGCGAGTTGATTGATGAGTGGGTCGAAATGCAAAAGAGACATCGTTCTCATGAGTTGTATCAGGAATTCATAGAAAACCAGAAAAGGAGAGATCCGTACACATCATTGGCAGTAGATGTCGGAAGATATTCTGGCATAACCTATGTGCAAAATAAAATTAAGGAGGTAATCGATAAATATGATAAATGAAACACGCCCATTAACTTATGATTGGGCATCAGTTATTATACCTGGAGCATTATCTGCAGGCGTATGTGCTGCTGTTATGAATGAGATTTTTTATAAAATTCACCATAGACCGTGTATGAAAGTTCATTTTAAGGGAGATGGGGTATATTTTCCATGTACATCAGATGTGGATAAATGTGCTGCACCATATCGGTTGTTTTTTCAAATCTTAATTTCAAATGAGTCACCGGATCCGATAGCGATTACGGAAATTACATTGTGTTTAACTGGATTTGAAGAAAAGTTGTTTGTAAATGATTTCTTCCTTCCGATGGATAAGTATGATATGGAACCGTATTTTCAAGGCATCGAAAAAGATAAATATGTTACTAAAAATGACACATTCAGGATAGAAAATCCTATAAAATGTGGAACAGTAGTAAAACCGTATGAGGCCATGAATGGCGCAATATTTATAGCAGGTTGCCCTGAAATTAAGTGTGATGAAGTTGACGGAGTGTTGAAAATTAGTACAACAAGGAAAGGCTATAAATATGATATTGTGGCGCGTCGTTATTCTCATGTTGAGCAAAAATACATTGATTTATAATGGCAATTCTATAATGATATAAACCGTAACTACTCAGCACCCCCCCTCTTTTTGTTCCTACCAGTAGACATTCAGCATGTATGTCTACGAAACAAAGTACAATATCCGTAATACGAAAACAAATCGGGACAAAATATTCTTCGATCAGTAGACATCAAAGGGGGGCTGAGTAGTTACTATAAACCTAACCTCCCGGAGTTCTATACACACAAATCTTGAACCCCTTTGTCACATCTAGCTTTTCGCCACTTTCACAATGTGTGTATAATAATCCTTATACACACATTGTGAAAGTGGCCTGATCGGTTGGTACATAAGGCTTCAACGGCAATTGTGTGTATAGTTTCTTCAGGAGATTAGGATGAATAATTCAGGTTTAAAATAATTGGGGAAGTGATACAAGTGAATAGAAAAATTAATGTCTTACAATTCCCAATTGGCAATACAAAAGGTGGAATTACACGTTATGTGATGACAAATTGGAAGTTTATAGATAAAGATAAGTTTCAATTTGATTTTGCTACGATGAGTTCAAGATTGGATTTTGAAAAAGAGATTCTTAAAGCGGGGAGATCTGTATATCATATTAATACCTATGCAGAGATGGATCCAAAAAAATTTAAGGATGATTTTTGCAAAATGTTGGATAACGGTAAGTATGATATTGTTCATTTACACACAGGTAGATGGAAAAGTACTTTGGCAGAAGAAGCCTGCAAAGAAATGGGAATAAGGAAAATTATAATTCATGCACATTCGACAGGTGTGGTTTCAGAGGATGTAAAAGAACGAGAAAAAAACCTTGCACGTCATAGTGAGATTGTAAAGAAACTGACAATCTCAGAGAACATAGAATGTTGGGCATGCTCAAAAGCAGCGGCAAAATTTCTGTTTGGGGATAGTATAACAGAAGATAAAGTGCATATAATGCTTAATGCGATTGATTTGGAAACATATTCATATAAATCCCAAGTACGGGAAAATGTGCGCAAAAACATGGGATGGGAAGGTAAATATGTCATAGGACACGTAGGAAGGTTTGCCTATCCTAAAAATCAAGAGTTTTTGTTAAGAATTATGCCAAAATTGATAGAGTGTATTCCAAACATTAAACTTGTATTAGTAGGTGATGGGGTTAACCTTGAAAAGTGCAGGGAGTATGTTTCTCAACACGCACTAAATGATTATGTGACATTTACAGGTTATCGTACAGATGCAGAGAAACTGTTGCAGGGTTTCGATGTATTTACACTTCCTTCGGAGTATGAAGGGGTTTCTTTAGCGTTGTTAGAGGCTCAAGCTGCAGGTCTGTTGTGCTATGCAAGTGATTGTATGCCTAAGGATGTTGGCGTGACAAACAGCATTAAGTTCCTACCATTAGAGAAGGAAATGTGGTGCAGTCATGTTTTAGAAGACTATAGAGCGCATAGGTCGCGTGCAAATAATATAGAGATGATACGAAATGCTGGCTATGATATTAGAGAACAAATAAAAAATGTTGAGAGAGGATATATGGGAGAATATTAGTCATGTCATCTCAAAAATTTTATCACTATGATATTGCGTATAAAACCGCTGATATGGATAAGTTCCAAGTAGTGAAACCACCACATTATGGCTGGATAGCGGATCCTTTTTTGGTGGAATACGAGGGGACCATATATCTATTTGCAGAGGTATTTCTGTACAAAACGGAACGTAATGGGAAAATTGGATATTGCAAGTATGAAAATGGGGGATTCAGTGATTGGACGATTACAATGGATCGACATTGGCATCTCTCCTATCCAAATGTTTTCGTGAAAGATGGTAAATTGTATATGTGTCCGGAATCGTATCAGAGTAGTGAAGTGAGCACCTATGAGTTGGTAGCTTTTCCAAATCAGTGGAAAAAGGTCAATACGTATATTAATGATGTTGAGTATTGCGACTCTACCTTTCTTCAGGACGGGGATGCATCTTATATGTTCACATTTGAACGCAAGAGAAATGGTACAGATGGGAACGGTATTTTGTGCAGAATTGCAGATGGCAAAATCGATGATGTCCGTGTTATTTCGAGCAATCCAGCAGGTTCGCGTCCTGCGGGGAATATATTGAAGAAGTGTGGAAAATACATTAGAGTTGCACAAAATAGTGTTCCTGTTTATGGAACAGGGCTTATTTTCTACGAGATTGATAGTTTGTGGCCTGAGTATCACGAACATGAAGTTCGTCGTGTGTTTGTAGAAGATATTAGTCCTGAATGGAAAAATCTGTATTGTGGAATCCATACGTATAACAGGCTTGGCGATATGACTGTTATAGATTTGAAGAAAGAGACGTTCAGTCAGGAAGAATACGAGGCGCAGCAAAGAGTACGTCAGATATTTATTGACAAGTATAGGTGAGATAACTATGAGAGAGCAAATCATCGTATTTGGGCGTGGTGCTTACTGGAAAGTCAAAAAGGAAGAACTATGCAAGCTATATGAAGTAGTAGCTTACCTTGACAATAATGCCTTGAATGGTGAATTGGAAGATGGAATGCCAGTTATTTTGCCAGGGGATGTTAAGCATTTCCCAGGCAAGAAGATAGTTATCATGGCTTCAAAAAAATACTTTATGGAGATGGCGCTTCAATTAATTAGGCTGCGTGTTGAACCTAATAAGATTTTGCTCGGGATTAATCTTCTTCCATGCTTTGACAAAGGTGAGGAATTCTTGCATTCGCTGCATGGGACAATAGATTTCGATGGAGAGAATGCTGTCCTGTATTGCGATAGAGGAAGATATTCTTTCTGTGATAGTCAAGGCTATCAGTCTGTAATGCGAAAGCTGATGAGAGGAAATGATTTTTTTGAGGATATCTTTCCAAGGCTCTCTGTGTTACCGATGAGCAGGAATTTTGGTACAGAACGGGGACCGGCGATTGATCGCTATTATATAGAAAAATTTCTTGAAAAAAATAGTATGGACATCACAGGCAATGTCTTGGAGATTGCCGATACTGCATATATCCGCCGATTTGGACGCAACGTTAGTCATATGTATGCACTTCACGTTGTAAACTGGGGGGGGCAGATGGACATATCCACGGGAATCTGGAAACTGGAGATGGAATTCCAGAAAACTATTTTGATTGCATGATATGTACTCAGACGATCCAAATGATTTACGATATTCATGCTGTCGTAAAGAACATATATCGTTTACTGAAACCGGGAGGGACGCTTTTGCTTACAGCTTCAGGTATCTCTCAAATCAGTAAAAATGATTATGACAACTGGGGTGAATATTGGCGTTTTACTAAGATATCGATGGAGAAATTAATGGAAGAAGTCTTTCCTAAGGAATCAATTTTAGTTGAAAGTTGGGGGAATGTAAAGACGGCCATTGGTTTTATGTATGGATTTTGTCAAGAAGATTTGACAGAAGACGATTATGGTTATAACGATGATCAGTATCCTTTGATTGTGACAGCAAAATGTAAAAAGCTGACTTCACATGATTAGATTGAAACGAGGAAAAACTGTTATGGGTGAGAATATTTTTGATAGGCAGGAAGTGTATTTTGAGAAAATTTGTAAAGACATTGGGGATATTAGTGATAGATTGGGTGATCGAATTTCGAAAGAAATTTATGCAAATAAATTAATGTATAGTATAACAAATGATGTTACATATTTAAGACATATTTTTGATATTCTTGATGAAGAGTGGGACTTGTTACCAGATTTCAACAGTCACAATAACCAACCAAAGGTTATCTTTGGTTGTGGGAGATATGGAAAATTTATAAAAAAATGTTTTCCAGAAGTGGATTGGAAATGTTATGTAGACAATCGTGCACTTCCAGATATGGTAGTAGAAGAGCTTCCAGTGATATCCGTTGAGGAATTAAGACAAATGTACCCTGATGCTTATATAGTTGTGTCACCGCGTTACGATTATGAAGCTATAGAAGAACAATTAAAATCAAATTCCTTTATGGAAAAAGATATATATCTATATGGGGAAAAACAAGATTTTTTGGAATCAAAAGCGTATTTTGATTTGCCATATTTAGAAAAATGTTGTAACGAAGTATTTGTGGATGCAGGTGTGTTAGACGGAGAATCTAGTTTGGGCTTTATTAGATGGTCTGGAGGGGAATATAGACATATTCATATGTTTGAACCTAATGTAAATTTACATGTAAGTATTCATTCAAATATGCGTGCTACAGGAAATAAATATACGTTGCACAGTGAAGGTTTATGGAATTGCAAAGATTCTATGGGGTTTATGGTCGATGAGAAACATTTACCTGGGGCAAAAGTTGTAGATTGTTCTTATAAAAGTGATGTACATGTTAATGTAATAGATTTAGACACGATGCTACAGGGTGAGGAAGTAACTTTTATAAAGATGGATATAGAAGGGGCGGAAAAACAAGCAATTGAAGGAGCTAAAAAGACTATACAGAAATATCATCCTAAGCTTGCGATTTCTGTATATCATAAAAAAAGTGATTTATTCATAATACCTAGAACTATATTGAGCATTGATCCAGAATATAAATTTTATATAAGGCATTATTGTTTAAGTGCTGGTGATACAGTGTTATATGCAATTTAGACAAAATTAAATTAGAAATTTCAATTTGGTGTGTGATAGATATTTTTGTTATTGGGGAGACAAGGAGAATCTCGTTTGCCTTATGCCCACGATATTATCTTTGATAAGTTTTTGTTATGTAGGCAATGTGCTACTTCAGTGAGGATTGAGGAGGCTTAGAAATATATGGAATTTGCTGTGGCTATATGGGGAGCAGGCAGACGTGGGAAGCGCATACGAAAAGTGTTGGGAAATAATGCCAGGGTGTTTATAGATGCATCTCCCGATAAGCTGGGAACTGAGATTGAGGGGCTGCAGGTTGTTAATTTTGTGGAATATCAGAGGAAGTATAGTGACTGTTTTATAGTTGTGACACCAATATACGATGATAGGAAAATTATTGAGCTTTTACGTAAGAATGGTATATATTGGTACTCTTCATTGAATGATGAGCCAATGGAACTGACGGCTGATTTACCTATCGATTACAATAAATTGGGATTTGAAAAATTTGCTGAAAGTGAAAGAATATGTATCTATGGTTTAACTTTATGGGGCATTATGTTGCATGAATATCTACGAAATAATGGATGGAATGATGTGTGTATTGCACCTGAGCAGGAAAAACGACGAGAATGTTTAAAGAGATATATTTTAGATTGTGGCTTTTCAATCTACTCTGATCAAAAACATTTGGATAGAATACTGTTAGCATGCAGGCTTAGGGAGGAGTCGAATGTTTTTTTTCCAAATGTGCTTACAGAAGATTTTTGGGAAATAACGTCCAAGATGGATACGCTGCCTCATCAAGATTTGGCCAGGTTTAAGGATGCTTACAAAGGAGAGAGACTTTTTGTTGTGGGGACTGGACCTAGTCTTAGTTTCGATGATTTGGATGTCCTGAGGATAAATAAAGAGTATTCCATGAGTGTGAATTTGATTATTCGTGCCTTTGACAGAACAAGGTGGAGACCAGATTTTTATTATGCTGGTGATTTTAATGGGATAAAAAATTATTGTGATGAAATAATCGAAGCTGAGATGGGGGACTCATTTATAAGTAACCAAGCAGAATTTTTTTGGAAAAAAATAGTTGGCAGAACATGTGGCAGTAGGATGCACCGGATAAATACTATGTCAGATTGTACTCCTACAATAATGCGCATATCAGATGATATAACAAGAGGAGTTTATGAATCTGGTACTTGCGTGCATTCCGCTTTGCAGATTGCTATGTATATGGGATTTAAGGAAATATATCTATTGGGGATTGATTCCGATTACAGTACAAGTGGTAGCAAACATTTTATAGAAGACTATTATCATGATGAGCACTGTGAGAAAAAAGATATTGATAGATTGGTTATTTTTGGTGGGAACTATGTGTTTCGTGCTTACCAATCCATTCGCTATTATGCAGAACAACATGGCATAAAAATTTACAATGCTACACGAGGCGGCAAATTGGAAGTTTTTGAACGTGTGGACTTTGATGCTTTGTTTAGAAATACTTAAAATCTGAGTTTTGTTGCATAATGGATGATGTAGAATAATACACTAATGATTATAAACTCTTGGGCTGAGTAAAATTTTAATATATTTTAGAAGTGTGTTGCGTGTTGTAAATACTTAGTAGAGGAATTGAGTATATGAGAAAAAAAGAAATCATGTTGAGGGAAACGGTGGTATCTAATTATAGCAAGCCGTATTTAATAGCTGAAATAGGTATTAATCATAATGGGGATTTGCAAATAGCAAAAAAATTAATTGACGGAGCTAATGCGGCTGGTTGGGATGCGGTGAAGTTTCAGAAGAGAGAACCTGATATTGCAGTTCCTGAATCACAGAAATCTGTTATTAGAGATACTCCTTGGGGACGGATGACTTATTTGGAGTATAAAAAGCATGTAGAGTTTGGCAAGCGGGAGTATGACTATATAGATAGATACTGTTTGGAAAAGCCCATAGGCTGGTCAGCTTCACCTTGGGATATGCCCAGCCTTGAGTTTTTGCTACATTATGATATCCCTTTTATAAAGATAGCATCCGCTACACTTACTAACGATGAATTGCTTACAAAAGCTGCGCAGTCTGGCAGGACAGTTATTATGTCTACTGGTATGAGTACTTGGGAGGAAATAGATCATGCCGTAGATATTCTTGAGCAATATGCAGACGGCGGTTATGTGCTTATGCATACGAATTCAACATATCCAGCTCCTGATGATAGTTTGAACCTAAATATGATAGGAACACTAAAGAAACGATATAATTGCCCGGTTGGCTATAGCGGTCATGAGCAGGGACTGGAGCCGACAGTTATGGCTTGCGTGCTTGGTGCCTGTGTTATTGAGAGACACGTAACATTAGACCATGATATGTGGGGCACTGACCAAGCTGCAAGTTTGACGCTGCACGCTATGGATATGTTGCAAAGACGAGTTAGAAATGTGAGAAAAATCCTTGGAGATGGTAACCGCACATTAAGTGAGGCAGAATTGGCGGTTAAGAAGAAACTGAGAGGTTGAGGGCATGAAATTTTTGAGAGAAAAAGCATTTGACTATGAAAATGGCTTTATGTTGACTTCAGAGGTATACAGACTGGGTAATATCATGGCACATTATGAGCTTTACAAGAAAATAGTTAATCTTCCTGGTGCCTTGGTTGAGTTGGGAGTTTTTAAGGGGAATTCAATTTTACAGTTTGCTACTTTTAGGGAATTGCTTGAGAATGAGCGTTCGAGACAAATTATAGGGTTTGATGCATTTGGTATGTTTCCTCAGGGGGGGCAGGTGTCTACTGATGAGGAGTTTGTGGAAAAATGGAACAAGCAGTTTGAGGGGGAGTTTTTAACTAAGGATGAACTAAGGGGATACATGGATGATAAGGGGCTGAAAAACGTTGAACTGATCAAAGGGAATATAATGGATACCTTACCAGAATATTTGCAGCAGCATCCATATTTGCGAATTTCATTTTTACATATTGATACTGATGTTTATGAGCCAGCGAAGTTTGGTTTAGAACTTTTATGGGATCGCGTGGTCAAACATGGAGTAGTAGTTTTCGATGATTACGGTACGGTAGAAGGGGAGACTGTGGCTATAGATGAGTTTCTGTTGAATCATTCGAAATATCATCTTGAGAAGTTTCCTTTTTCTCATACTAAGCCATCATTTTTAATAAAGGATGATGATTGATATGGATAATTTTGTAGCATTTATACCAGTGAGAGGGGGGAGTAAAAGTATCCCGTTGAAAAACATAAAAGAGTTTTGTGGGAAGCCATTGGTTTATTGGACTGCTAAAGCTGCAACTGATTGTAAGTATATAGATGAAGTTTATATCAGTACAGATTCAGAAAAGATTAGAGAAGCTGTTATGTCTTTGGGATTGCCTAAAATAAATGTTATAGATAGAAAAGATGAAACTGCTACGGATACGGCATCAACAGAATCAGCTATGCTGGATTTTGCTGAAAGGTATAGTTTTAGGCATATAGTTCTTATTCAAGCCACTAGCCCATTGCTTAGGAGCGATGATCTTGAGAGAGGTTGCGAAAAATATTTGAATTATAACTATGATAGTTTGTTATCGGTGGTGAAGCAAAAGCGTTTTATTTGGGAGGTTAAAGGTGGAAGGGCTGTGCCGGTTAATTATAATCTGAATGAAAGGCCAAGAAGACAGGAAATGGATGGGTATTTAGTAGAAAATGGAGCTTTTTATATAACTAAACGGGAGTCGTTGCTGAAGGATAAATGTAGATTGTCCGGAAAAGTAGGTGTTTATGAAATGCCCGAGGAGACATATTTTGAGATAGATGAACCTAGTGATTGGGTGATTATGGAACAGCTAAAGGATAAGAGTTGAATCGGGGGGTTGAAATGAAGCTTGCGATATGCATACCTACCTATCAAAATCCCGATTATATTGTTGAACTATTTGAAGAGGAATTATCAACATATAAGAAACTTGGAATCTGTGTGTATATAATGGATTCTAGCCAAGATGAAATAACGCAAGATGTTGTAAAAAGATATCAAGAAGATTATAATAATCTTTTTTACTATAGATTCTCGCACGATATACATTCTAACGTCAAAGTTTATAAAATTTTTCAGATGGTAAAAACGGAAATATCTTGTGATTATATTTGGATGCGTTCCGATGCTGTTAGAACGGATGAGATGCTTCTAAAAGGAATTTTGATTTATTTGGTACATGGATATGATATTGTAGTACTGAATAGCTTTTCTCGATTTACAAGTAAATTTTCATATGTGACAAGCGCTCCGCAAGAGGTGTTTGATTACTGTTCTTGGGCACTAACATTATATGGAGCTGCAATTTTACGAGTGGAAAGTATGGTACAATCAGCTGATTGGCATATGTTGGAAAGCAAATATTTATGTGATGATTGTATAAATTTTTCTCATTTGGCTTTTTACTTTGAGCAGATTAGAAATTTGAAAAACTTTTCATGTTTGATATTAAATGTTCCTACATCAATTTTTTACCAGACGATAAAGAAAATGAAAAAAAGAGCCTTCTGGTATAATGAGACTATTAAAATATGGCTTTATAGGTGGCCTAATGTTATAGAGAGATTGCCAGCATCATACAAAAACAAAATGAGTGTTATCAAATCTGCTACATATGTGCGGTTTTTTCCTGAGAATTTAAAGAACATGGCTATGGATAATGTACTAGATATCGATGTATATTTTAGATATAAGGAAAGAATAAGTAAATATACAGATGTACCAAATATTTATTTTTACTGGGCGGCAAAGAGAATCGAGTACAATTCATTTGGTAGGGAAATTTATGACAAAGATGAGGAATATTTGAATTTATACAACTTTGCAAAGAAGTACGAAAAGATTGTTGTCTACGGATGCGGAATAAAAGCAATTAAATACGCTAAATACTTGTTGGCGTCCAATTTTATCTTGGACTGCTTTTGTGTTACGGATGCGAAAAATGCCGATTCTAAGAAGGTAATGGGTTATAAAGTATTTCCCTTTGGAAAAGTGTCATTAGATAAAAATACAGGTATAGTTTTGGGGATGCATGCCGTATACCAAATGCAAGTATATTCACTTTTAATGGAACGAGGTGTACAAGAACAAGTGTTTACTTATCCTGATAGTTTTGATTATATGCAAAATGTTATGGATGAGCTTAAAGCAATTACAAGTAAAAATGGAAGTGAAACCTAGTATGAAAAAGCTGGCAATATGTATACCTACCTATCAAAATGGTGAGTATATAGAAGATAGAATTACAGAGGAAATGAAATTTTATATAGAAAATAATATTTCCCTTTACATAGTGGATTCCAGTGAAGATGATAGGACCAAGGAAGTGGTTGAGAAATATAAGGCAGACTATTCTAATTTATATTATATACGTTTCCCGTCGGATATGCATTCTAATGCTAAGGTATATCAAATATATCAAAAAGCGGGCAAGGAGATACCTTGTGATTATATATGGGTTCGTTCCGATGCTCTTTGGTGCCATGAGAGATTGCTAAAGGTCATAATGACATATTTAGAAGAAGACTATGATTTCTTGCTGACCACCCCAGCGGGAGCTGTATTTGAAAAGGGTATATACGAAACGCATGACATCCAAGGCTTCTTCGAAGAACGGGCCTGGCAAACATGCCTTTATGGAGCTATGATTGTCAATGTGAATTCGATACTGGTTGGCGCAGATTGGTCATATCTTGAGAATCGTTACCTAGTACCTGATCGAATCAATTTTTCCCATGTGTGTATGTACTTTGAAAGATTAAAGCAGCTAAAGAATCCACATCTTCTGGTGATGGATCTTCCTCAGTTTCTGTACTGCGGACGCAAAAAGATATTCTCTACTTGGCATAAAGAGATTTTTGACCTTTGGCTAAAACGCTGGCCAAATGCTATCTTGAGCCTTCCCGACAGCTATGAAAACAAGCTGGTAGCAATAAGAAATTTTGGCATTAATGAGAACTATTATAAGCCAGCATTTCTGAGGACTATAAAAAAACAAGGAATTTTCACACGGGAAGCTTTCAAGAAGTATGAAAAGGAAATAGAGGCTTATTCTGGAGTAGGCTCGGAAGTGTTTTTACAAGTATTAAACGAGAAGGTTACATCGATAGAGAAAAACGATTACAGAAGCAATGAGTACAAAGCATTAAAAGAATTTGTCGAAGCATGTGAAAGAATCGTGATTTATGGCTGTGGAAAGCGTGCCACACGCTATGCCGAGTATCTGATAGCTATTGATGAGGACTTTGATGCCTTCGTGGTTTCCACAGATCAGGAGGCAAAAAGCAAAAATCATTGCTTGTCCCATAAGGTAGTAGCAGCAGATACATATGATTTTTCCGATGATGTCGGCATTGTACTGGGGCTGAATAGTCAGTACCAAACGGAAGTCATAACACGTCTGATGGAGATGGGGATTGACGCAAGCAGGCATGTCTTTGCCTATCCGAATCCTGTTTCTTATATAGGCAGGATATGGCAGGTTTTGGATGCTAGACTTGAGTTCTGTGGTAAGCAAAATCAAATGGATTGATTTGGAGGTTCTTATGAAGGTAGTACTGTTGGCGGGAGGCAAGGGGACTCGCATTAGCGAGGAGTCTCAGTATAGGCCCAAGCCCATGCTGGAAATTGGGGGGATGCCCATTATTTGGCATATTATGAAGGAATATTCCAGCTATGGCTTTCAGGAATTTATTATTTGTGCGGGCTATAAGCAGCATATCATCAAGGAATGGTTTAACAACTATTTCCTATATACCAGTGATGTAACCTTTGACTTTACAAACAAGAACGAAGTCATACTCCATGCTCAGCATTCGGAGCCATGGAAAGTAACTGTTGTGGATACTGGCTTGGAAACCATGACCGGTGGCAGGATCAAGCGGATAGAGCCCTACGTAGGTGATGAGACATTTATGCTCACCTATGGCGACGGGGTTTGTGACGTGAATCTAAAAAAGCTATTGGATTTTCATAAAAGCCATGGCAAATTGGCTACATTGACGGCAGTGATGTTGGAACAGTCCAAGGGGGTACTGGACATAGGCGGGGACAATGCTGTCCGCTCCTTTAGGGAAAAATCCTCCCGGGACAGTGCCCCCATTAACGCAGGCTATATGGTTCTTGAGCCGGGGGTGTTTGACTATCTGGAGGGGGATGATTGCATTTTTGAGCAGACGCCCTTGTCCCGGCTGGCCGAGGACGGGCAGCTCATGAGTTACATTCATCATGGATTCTGGCAGTGTATGGATACTCATAGGGAAAAACTGCAGTTGGAGCGTATGCTGGAGTCGGGGAATGCTCCTTGGAAGGTGTGGGATAAGTGAAACTGAGTAGCGATTTTTACAAAGGAAAAAAAGTCCTGATCACGGGACATACGGGATTTAAGGGCATGTGGTTGACGAAATTGCTCAAGTTCTTGGGAGCAGAAATCACTGGCTATGCTCTGGGCGCCCCTACTGAGGAGGGGGAGAGGATTTTTCGACAGGTAGGCATTGAAGGCCTGCATTTTATTAATGGGGATATAAGGGACAGAGAAAAATTGTTGGCAGTGTTTGGCAAGGCCGAGCCTGAAGTAGTTTTTCATTTAGCAGCCCAGCCCATCGTACTCGAGAGCTACAAAAATCCTGTTTTTACCTATGAAACCAACATCATGGGTACAGTGAATATCCTTGAATGCGTGCGGAAGACGGAGAGTGTAAAGTCCTTCTTAAATGTCACTACGGACAAGGTTTACGAAAATAAGGAATGGCCCTGGGGGTATCGGGAAAACGACCCTCTGGATGGGTATGATCCCTATTCCAACAGTAAAAGCTGTTCGGAGTTGGTGACCCACAGCTACCAAAGGAGTTTTTTTGCTGATGGCCGATGCGCCATCTCCACCGCTCGGGCTGGAAATGTCATAGGTGGCGGAGATTTTGCAAAAAACCGTATAGTGCCGGACTGCATTCGGGCGGCATTGATGGGGGAGAAAATAGAGGTGAGGAATCCCCATTCCACTCGTCCATATCAGCATGTATTGGAACCTCTGTGCGCATACCTTCTTGTTGCTCAAGCTCAGTATGGAAATTGCGAATATGCGGATTGGTATAATGTTGGTCCGGATGATTGTGATTGTGTAACTACTGGGCAGTTAGTAGACATTTTCTGTCGCTTGTGGGGAGACGGCCAAACTTGGGAGAATGTCAGTGCAGACACTCCCCATGAGGCAAATTTCCTGAAACTGGATTGCTCGAAAATCAAGAGCCGTCTGGGCTGGCAGCCACGCTGGCATATTGAGGAGGCAATGCAAAAGACGGTGAATTTTGCCAAGGCCATGCGTGATGGCAAGGACTTGGGTAAAACCATGGATGAGCAGATAGAAGAATTTTTAAGGAGAGGCTTATGAACAGGGAAGAAATGCATGACAAGATACTGGAAATGGTAGGGGAATACTGCGACATGTTTCATAATCAGGAAGAGCCCTACAGGGAGGGGGAACGCATCCCCTACGCTTCCCGGGTCTATGACCGGGAAGAAATGATGAACTTAGTGGATAGTGCCTTGGAGTTCTGGCTCACCTCTGGCCGGTACGTAAAGGAATTTGAAAAAAAACTGGCCGAGTATCTAGGGATAAAGTTTGTTTCTGTAGTAAATTCCGGCTCCTCTGCCAATTTGTTGGC
The DNA here is from genome assembly GCA_015058655.1 of Pseudoselenomonas ruminantium. Classification (GTDB taxonomy): domain Bacteria; phylum Bacillota; class Negativicutes; order Selenomonadales; family Selenomonadaceae; genus Selenomonas_B; species Selenomonas_B ruminantium_C. Next base: position 65,108 of record SVBX01000007.1, on the reverse strand, counting down.
TTTCATGACCCTGACATCGCCCATTCTCAAGGATAGGCGCATACGTCCTGGGGATGAGGTCATCACCGTGGCGGCGGGGTTTCCCACCACGGTATCGCCCATAGTCAATTATGGGGCCGTGCCAGTGTTTGTGGATGTGACCATACCCCAGTACAACATAGAGGTTAATCGCTTAGAAGAGGCCCTTTCGGAGAAGACCAAGGCTGTCATGATTGCCCATACCTTGGGAAATCCCTTTGACTTGATGGCGGTAAAATCCTTCTGTAACAAGCATAACTTATGGCTGATAGAGGATAACTGCGATGCCTTGGGCTCGTTGTATACCATAGATGGCAAGGAAAAACTTACGGGCACCATAGGGGATATGGGCACCTCCAGCTTTTATCCGCCTCATCACTTGACTATGGGGCAAGGGGGCGCGGTCTATACGGATAATCCCCTGTTGCACAAGATTATGCGTTCTTTCCGGGACTGGGGCAGGGACTGTGTCTGTGCTTCCGGGCAGGACAATTTTTGTGGACATAGGTTTGACGGACAGTATGGAGAACTGCCCCAAGGCTATGACCATAAATATGTGTATTCCCATTTCGGCCTGAACCTGAACATTACTGATATGCAAGCGGCTGTCGGGGTCGCGCAGTTAAAGAAATTCCCGGGCTTCGTAGCAAAACGCAGGCAGAACTTTGCATATCTTCATCAGGGCTTGCAGGATGTCAAGGACAGGCTGATCCTCCCGGAACCGGCGGTAGGCAGCAAGCCCAGCTGGTTTGGCTTCATGATGACCTGCAATGGTGTAGACCGCAACAAGGTTGTGCCATATATCGAGAAAAAAGGAATCCAAACCAGGATGCTTTTTGCAGGAAATCTTGTCAAGCATCCCTGCTTTGACGAAATGAGGGCAAGCGGCAGTGGGTTCAGAGTAGTAGGCAGTCTGGAAAGTACCGACAGAATCATGAGGGACACCTTTTGGGTTGGGGTTTATCCCGGCATGACAAAAGAGAAGCTTGACTATATGGTGAAAGTTATCAAAGAAGCGGTGGAGCAATGATATGAGAATCAGGGTAGCAAATTACATTTCGGAATTTTTGGTGAACCATGGCATTGACACATGTTTTATGATTACCGGTGGAGGTGCCATGCATCTGAATGATGCACTGGGGCACCAGCAGGGGGTGCATTGCTTGTACAATCACCACGAGCAGGCCTGTGCTATTGCGGCTGAGAGCTATGCCCGCATAAATAACAAGATGGCGGCTGTCTGCGTTACCACGGGTCCGGGAGGCACCAATGCTATAACCGGTGTCGTGGGAGGATGGCTGGACTCTATCCCTATGCTGATTATATCAGGACAGGTTCGCTATGATACTACGGCTCGCAGTACGGGCTTGAATTTGCGGGCCATGGGAGATCAGGAGTTTGATATATGCCAGGCCGTCAGTTCCATGACCAAGTACTGTGAGATGGTGACGGATCCAGGGCAGATTAGAAAAGCACTGGAGCGAGCCTATCATGAAGCCACAACTGGCAGACCAGGACCCTGTTGGCTGGATATACCCTTGAATGTCCAAGGAGCGTATATCGAGACAGAAGAACTTTTGGGGTATGACAGTGCGGCTTTTGACACTACTCTGCCGCCGCCCCCTTCTGAGGAACTTTTGGAAACAATTGTAGAGAAGATACGTCACGCAAAAAGGCCGGTGCTGAATGCGGGCAGTGCCATCCGTTTGTCCGGGGGATATGATGTGTTCCAAAAACTGGTCGAAAAGCTGAATATCCCGGTTGTTACAGGATGGAACAGCATAGATCTCATGAGTGATGATCATTCCCTCTATGTGGGCCGTAGTGGCATTATGGGCGACAGGGCGGGAAATTTTGCCATTCAAAACAGTGACTTGGTGCTTTCTATCGGCAGCCGCCTGAGCATACGTCAAGTGGGATACAACTGGACAGCCTGGGCAAAAGATGCCTTTGTCATAGCCAATGACATTGACAAGGACGAGTTGCGAAAGCCAACCCTGCACGTAGATATTCCAGTATGGGCTGATGCTAAGGCGTTTATGGAAAAGTTGCTAGATTATCTTCCGGATGATGTATTGTTCCATGACAATGGCTGGTTAGAGTGCTGCAGTACATGGAAAGAGCGGTATCCTGTTGTGCAGGAAAAGCATTATAAGCAGCAAGGCAGGGTAAATGTCTATGCCTTTGTTCATGCCCTCAGCAGCTCCTTGAGTGAGGGGCAGGTGACCGTGGTGGGAAATGGATCCGCTTGCGTTGTCGGTAGCCATGCCTATGTGATCAAGCCCAGGCAGAGATTCATCATCAATTCTGCCATTGCCTCCATGGGCTACGATCTTCCTGCCGCCATAGGTGCATGCGTTGCCATTGGCAGGAAAGATGTAGTTAACTTGACGGGGGATGGTAGCTTACAGATGAATATTCAGGAACTGGCGACTATTTCATTTAACAAGCTGCCGGTGAAAATATTTGTAATCAATAATGGCGGATATCATTCTATCCGCCAGACTCAGTCGAATTACTTTGCTCCGCCCTTGGTCGGGGTAGGAGAAGACAGCGGGGATTTGGGCTTTCCAAGGCTTTCCAGTATTGCCACCGCATATGGGCTGGACTACTTTTCCATCGAGGAAAATGAGGGATTGCAGGAGCAGGTAAATGAAATACTTTCAAAATCAGGTCCCTTTATCTGTGAGGTCTTCGTAGACAAGGAGCAAAAATTCGAGCCGAAGGTGGCGGCCAGGAAGCTAGCCGACGGGAGCATGGTGTCGGCAACGCTTGATAATATGGCTCCTTTTTTGTCGGATGAGGAAAATGCAGAAATCAGGGAAATGGCATTAGCTATAGGACGGGAGTGATATAAATGTATAAAATCAATTTGGTGGACAGCACGTTGCGGGACGGAGGCTATATCAATGACTGGCGGTTCGGGGAAAAGGCCATCAGGGATATCTGCTGGAAACTGGGACAGACGGGCATAGAGGCTGTGGAAGTTGGTTTTGTCAAAGGAAATGACTTTTCAAAGGACAGGACTATGTTTCCAAATGTGGCTTGCATTGCTGACCTAATTGCTCCTAAGAATCCTAATGTTACTTACATTGGTATGCTGGACATGAGTGCGCCCGTTGATAAGGAGTGTATTTGCCCATATGATGGCAAGTCCGTTGATGCATTACGGGTGATTTTCAAGAAGAACAAAATAGAACAGGGCTATGAGTATTGCAAGCATGTTATAGCTCAAGGCTATAAAGTGTTTGTGCAGCTTGTTGGAACTGACAATTATTCTGACAGCGAATTTGTGGATGTTATCCATAAATTTAACGAGATAAATCCCGATGCTGTATATATAGTGGACAGCTTCGGTGTTATCAAGAGAAAGCATTTTTTACGTTTGCTGTATTTGGCGGATAATAATTTAAAGCCAGAAATTGCCTTGGGATATCATTCACACAATAATCTTCAGCAGGCCTTTGGCAACGCGGAGGCCATGGTTGAGAGCAATCTTCGCCGGGATTTGTATATAGATGCTTGCGTTTTCGGCATGGGACGGGGTGCGGGCAACTTAAACCTTGAACTTTTTGCAGAGTACATGAATGAGAATTTTGGCACCCATTATCAGATAGAGCCTATGCTGGAAATTGCAGATGAGTACCTTAATGATATTTACAAGAAAAATCCCTGGGGATATTTTCTGCCTTATTATCTATCTGCAAGTAATTTGTGCCATCCAAACTATGCCGTGTATTTGGGCAAAAAAAATACACTGACGGCAAAGTCCTTTAATGAACTTTTACGGGGAATACCTAAGGAGGACAAGGCTTCTTATTCTCAGGACAAGGCGGAAAAATATTATCTGGAATACCAAAAGAATTACATAGACGACCATGAAACAATAGCTGAACTGAAAAGTTGGCTTCAGGGCAGGGAAGTCTTGCTCCTGGCTCCCGGACATAGCCTGAACAGGGAAAAGGAAAAGATAAATGAATACATTAAGGAACACGACGCACTGGTGATATCCCTGAATTTCGTTTCCAAGGAGTTTCCTGTGGCGGCGCTATTTAGCAGTAACATGCGCAGGTACAGGTGGCTGGATAAGAAGTCAGATGTCAAGAAGATTATTACATCAAACATCAAGGAAGCAAAGCATCATGACTATATGGTGAATTACGCAAGCTTTATTTCCGATTATCCGGACATCGTGGACAACTCTGGCCTAATGGCCTTAAAACTCTTGAGGAAAGCAGGAGTGGGGCATGTTACAGTTGCGGGCATGGATGGATATGACAAGGAGGGAAGCTATTATAATAAAGAACTTGATTTCCAGTTTGCCGACAGGCTCAGCAGAAACAGGCATATAGAAAGTGAACTGAAGGAAATTACGAAAAAAATGAAGATAAATTTCCTTACGGACACCCTGTATGATTTAACCAGAAATAAATGATGGAAAGAATGATGGCATGAAAATAAGCAGTGCAGTAGTGACGGGGGGATCCGGGGTCATAGGTACGGCACTTATAAAGAGGCTAGTAAAAGAAGGAATTAAAGTATATGCCGTATGTCGCCATGAATCTTCCCGTAATGTCAACATACCAAGTAATGAATTGGTTACTCGAGTAGAATGCGATATAGGCAACCTGCAAAAACTCCCTGGGCTGATAGATGCCAAGGCGGATGCATTCTTTCATTTGGCTTGGACTGGCACAACGGGACAAAGTCGCATGGATATGTATATTCAGAATAACAACGTCAGATATGCTCTAGACAGCGTGAAGGCGGCGCATGCTCTGGGTTGTAGTGTGTACGTGGGAGCAGGCAGTCAGGCAGAATATGGCCCTGTGTCTGACATCATGAAGCCAGACACCCCTGTGCAACCGATAAGCGGCTATGGTATGGCAAAACTGTGTGCAGGTCAAATGACAAGATTTATGTGCAAGGATTTGGGGATAAGGCATATTTGGGCGCGTATCTTGAGTGTATATGGGATTAATATGCCTCAGTCCTCCTTGATTATGTACGTCATATCGTGCTTACTGAAGGGGGATAATCCCGCTTTGACAGATGGGAGGCAGATATGGGACTACCTTTTTGCTGCGGATGCTGCGGAGGCCATCTTTCGTATGGCGTTATATGGGCAAGGTGGAAAGGTGTATGTGCTCGGTAGCGGTGAGGCAAGAAGCATGAGGGATTATGTAGAAGAAATAAAGAGTCTAATTGACACTTCTGCAGAACTAGGCTTTGGTAAAATTCTATATTACAAGGATCAGGCAATGCATTTGGAGGCAGATATAAGCGAATTGAAAAAAGATCTGGAATGGGAGCCTTGTATTAACTTTAGAGAAGGTATAAGCAGGATTATAGAGGAATTGAGGTGATTGGATGCCTAAGGTCACTATCATCATACCGGTTTATAATGTGGAGAAATACTTGTCCCAGTGCATAGAAAGCGCCATAAGGCAAACCATGAGGGACATAGAAATACTATGCATTGATGACGGCTCCACGGATTCCTCGCCAAGTTTGCTGGATGAATATAGCAATATTGATTCGAGAATCAGGGTGATACACAAAGAGAATGCCGGGTATGGGCATACCATGAATCTCGGTATAGACAAGGCACAGGGAGAATACATATTCTTTTTGGAAAGCGATGATTTCCTGTTGCCGAATATCTGTCAAGACATGTATGAAGCGTGTCAAAAAAACAAGCTGGACATTGCCAAAGCAGGGTATTACAGATTTTTTTCAAGGGGAGATGAGATATACAAGAAATATGTGCCTGCCTCCTGGAATGAAAACTATGAATGTGTTCTGGATAAGAGCCGATATGAAGAAATGTTCCAATCGGAAAGATACACTTGGATGTGTATGTATGCCAAAGTTTTTCTTGATGAGTTTAACATTCGTCATAATGAAACTCCGGGTGCTTCTTTTCAGGATAATGGTTTTTGGTTCATTTCCACCATGTATTGCCGCAGGATGTGTTTTCTTAATCGAGGCGGCTATATGTACCGATTGGATAATCCTACATCTTCTATACATGATGGCACTAAAATATACTCCTTGGCGGAAGAGTATGCATTTATTAGGGAAAGGGTAAAAACATACCCGGAAAATAAAAAATGGTATTTCACTCAGGCCGCTTTATATGATTTCGGCCTTCATTTTTGGTATTTTACCTGTGTGCATATTTCCTTGATGCGTGTTCTGGCATATATCCTTTCTCAAGAAATAAGAGAATGTTTTAAGTCTGAGTTATTTCGTATAGAGCCCATGGATAACTTGTATTCTAAAAAACTGCTGACATGTATGGCAAGCCCTGAATTGTTTGCCAGTAAGATGCAAGAAGAAAATGATGATAGAGATAAAAGGTATGGCATGGTAAGCAAGGAACCATATATCATTTTATACGGTGCTGGCAGATATGCGGAGATAGTTCTTGAGGCACTGGAGGAGTTTGATTTATGGGATAAAAAGATTCTGTGCGGCGTTACGCAAGTGGGGAATAAAGAGTACATAGGCGATAAGATTAAGATTTGCAAGATAGATGAGCTGCTCGCCTATAGACTTTCATCTACTGTAATACTGTGTGCGAAAAAGGATTCACAAAATTTTATTGAAATGAAAGAAAATTTGTGTCGATATGGTTTTGAGAACATTGTGTATGCAAATGACTTTCTCGTAAAGAAAGATGTATGGAATGCCTTGCCGTAAGTTGTTCAGTGATAAAAAAATCTGTGGTGGAAAATTTTGAATGATGAATAGCATTGCGAGTAAGTATAGATGATGGGAGTTGCCATGAGATGAACTACTTGGCAGTTGCAACCGAGGCTGGCATTTTTTCATATATGAAGAAATGCCTTGAAGTAGAGAAGAGGTATAAAAAAATATCGCCATTTATTCGCCAGAATTTTGTTCTACTGCGGAAACATGCTGAGGAACTGGCCAGGTTTCGCTTTAGCTGTACGGATGGAGCGCAAGTGGATTTGGCACAGATTTATGATGCCTTGTCTATGACTGGAGAATTAACAGAGGAAGAAGCAGGGCAACTGGCAACTTTGGAAAGGGAGGCCAGGCATACTTTTAAGATTTTTTGCTCAGGACTGGAAAACCATGAGGAAGGCGAAAGCAATATAGCCTGGCTATCTGCTGGGCTAGAAGAGGATTTCTCGGCACAGTTGTTGGCAGGAGCCGCAAGTAGGACGGTTTTGGAGGGAAATCTCCAAGGAGTAGGGAAGCTGGGAGCAACTTTGGGTGGGCCAATCCTTATGCCTTATGTTGAGTGGCTTTTGGGGCGTTCCCTATCCTTGGGATTTAAGCGGCTTTTTTTTATAGCCAGGGATGGATATATCTTGAAGCGCATGGCTGATGTGTTGATAGAGAGAAAAGGATTGAATATAAAGACTTTTTACATACATGGTTCCAGACGCGCTTGGCGTATGCCTTCATATCAAGGAAAGATAGGTGAATTGAAGGAATTGGTGGGGTGGTCCCATGGACAGCATATTTGCTCGGCAGAGGATTTGGCTGATGTTTTGCAAATCTCGGTGGAAGACCTGCGCCCACATTTGATGCCAGAGTATGTGGAAAAAGGCCATAGGCTGGCTTTTGAGGAACTGTCCGCCGTTATCATGCAATTGGATAAATCGGATAAATTCCGTGTTTTGTTGCAACAAAAATTGTCTGCGAAACGGCAGTTAGTGGTAGATTACTTACAACAGGAAGTGGATGTTTCTGACGAAAAATTTGCTTTTGTGGAACTTGGTGGCGGAGGATTGACTCAAACATGTTTGGCAAGGCTTATGGAAATTTTCTATAAAGGACCCATACGGACTTTTTTTTATAAGATGGACAGGGTGTGCATGCCTAACGATGAATGCATTTTTTATGATTTTTTTCCTAGCAAGATGAAGAATGATTTGATAGTGGAAATGATTTGCCGAGCACCCGAGGGCCAAACGGAAGGTTATTGTCGTGAGGGAAGAAAAGTGGTTCCTGTAAAAAAAGAGGAAGAGGCAGAGATTTACAGGGAAAAAGGATATGAAGAATATATTCGTGGCATAGATATTTTTACCAAATTTTATGCTGAATCTGTAGTAAGGTTTGAGCCGAATCCCAGCCTCAAGACATCGCTGGCTTGCATAGACTATATAAGTCACCAGGAAAACAATGAGGTTAATGATTTCTTTGCGGGGCTTCCCAATCGTGTCACTGGACGTGAAAATAATACGCCATCTTTTGCTCCGCCGCTTACCAAGACAATGGTTAGGGACATTTATATTCGTCATGTAGGGACTACTGCTTGGTCATACTATCCCGGTACCGATTTTGATATGTCTGTCAAACGAAGCGAGCTGTATGTTCAGCGTAAGGTTGACAAATATAAAAAAGAGGGTGGCATGATTAGGGAACGGTGGTTGAAAATGTTTCAGCCAATAGGCGAAACAAGGTCCTTGCAGGGGTGGTGGCAGTGTCCTTACAGCCTTTTGGGCAGAAAAGTTGTTCTATACGGAGCAGGCAAACGGGGACAGCGGTGGTACAATGAACTGTCTGCCGATAGGGCCATCGAGGTTGTTCAGTGGCTGGATAAGGATTATTTGTTTTTGAAGGATAAACTTCCCGTCACAGGGGATATGAATAGTTTGGGGCAGAATTCATTTGATTGGGTTATGATAGACTTTGCCGATGAAAAACTAATGGAATCTGTGATGGAAGAGATGCAGCACCGTGGTGTTGACATTGATAAAATCTATTATCCGGCTAGGATATCCGAGTGGATATCTGAGTGGATAACATATCTTAACGTTTAATGAAAACGTGATGGTTGCTTGCTTGAAAATTGGTATTTGATAGTTGTCATATTTGCAGTTGATATTTACGTGGTGCATGATGAGTGGTGGAATGTTTGTAAGCAGGAAGAGGTTTTCATGGAAAAGATAGAGATTTATGATTGGACAAAGGATATAGGGAATGCACGTCAGGTATACGCACATTTGCAGGATGAAGAATCCAGGCACATTTATGAATGCCGAGCCATGTATGCGCTTACTGGTGAGAGTAGTTTCCTTCACAAGATTTTTGAATATTATCCACAGTGGCATGAAATTATTGGGAAACTGCATTCTGGTGCGAAGAACTTTCTGTTCGGTGCCGGGATTTGTGGCAGGCGCATGTTGGCTGCTACGCCAGGGTGCTGGCAAGGAATACTGGACAATAATAAGTCCCTTTGGGGCAAAAGTGTAGCTGGCTTGCCTGTTTTTGCTCCAGATGAGGTCAGAAGATGGCCTGACGCGCAGATTTTTTTGGCTATTCATACGCCGGGGAATCCTGCGCCACGAGAGGAAGTCATGAAGCAACTGCGAGAACTTGGTGTTGAGGAAGATCGTATCGTGCGTGTAGACGAATTCCTGGACAGCATGGGGGAACAGTATTTCGGGCTGAAGGAACTGACACCTAAATCGGGAGAATCATTTGTTGACGGCGGGGCTTATGATGGATTGACGGCACTTAGCTTTGCGAAATGGGCTGGAGATGACTTTGGTCGTATAATTTGTTTTGAGCCTGATGGGGCTAATCAGGAGCTTTGCCGTCAGCGGCTGGCGTCTTTTCCGTCTGGCAAGGCCGAACTTGTACCTAAAGGCTTATGGAGCAAGAGCGCCACGTTGCATTTTGACAGTCAGGGAAACCAAGGCTCGAGTCTGGTTGACACTGGTGATGCCAGTGTGGAGGTGACTTCCTTGGATGAGGAACTCTGTGGGCAGAAGGTTTCGTTTATAAAGATGGATGTTGAGGGGGCAGAGCTTGCTGCCTTGAAAGGGGCGCAGAAGATTATTTTGGAACAGCATCCCAAACTGGCTATATGTGTCTATCATAAGCCCGAAGATATTTTTGAGATTCCGCAGTTGCTGTTATCCTACCATGATGATTATTGCTTCTTTTTACGGCAGTATGCTTTAAGTGGGGCAGAAACGGTGTTATATGCCCTATGAGATTAGTATAGTGAAGATAATATGGCCGTATTGATGGTGTCATTTCTTTTTGAAGAATAGTTGGATACTGGAAGGTTTGAGGACAGAGACATGAGTTACGTTGATAACGATATATTGAAATACATAAAAGTAGAAGATGGGACTGATTATGCCTCTGTCTTGGAAAATGATTCCCGCTTTGAGGTCTTTGAGCATCTGGCTGATTATCGGCAAGGGCTTTTTGGGTGGTATGATTTCCATCCTGAATCCCGCCTATTGGAACTGGGGGCCGAGTTTGGTTCCCTGACGGAGCTATTTTGCCGTAAATGCCGGGAAGTAACAGCGGTGGAGGTAGATTCTGTCAGGTGTGAGGGCATAAGTCGTCGCTGTGAGGGGTTATCGGGGCTTACCGTTGTCAATGCTGACTGGCAGGAGTATGTGCAGTCCCTTGATGTCAGCTTTGATTATATTGTGCTGGCCGGGGGGCTGGAGCAGGTGGGGCAGGATCTTTCCCTGCCCGGGGAAAGTCTATCTGGCCCTGCTGCCATGTTGAAGTTGCTTTTGAGGCACTTAAGCCCCAGAGGTCGGCTGTTCGTTGCTGTGGACAACAGGCTGGGACTTAAATTTTTTTGCGGCGAAAAGGAGAGAAATACAGGCCGTCCCTTTGCTGGGATTGGCAAGCTTTGGCAGGAAGGCAAGGGCCGTTCTTTTTCCAGGCAGGAACTGTTTGCTCTGGCACAGGAGGCCGGGGCCTCCGGGGTAAAGTGCTATTATCCCCTGCCGGACTGGCGGTTGCCCCAACTTATCTATACGGACGAATGCCTGCCGGAGGATAATCTGGATGAACGGCTGTTGGTTTACCACCCGGACAACAAGACCCTGGTGGCAGACGAACGGAAATTGTATAGCGACGTTGTCAGGGGAGGCGTTTTTCCTTTCTTTGCTAATTCTTTTCTGCTGGAGCTGGTCAATGAGCCAGAATCCCTGTCCAAGGCTGTCTATGCAGCCCTCTCTACGGACAGAGGCAGGGACAGGGCACTTGCCACGGTGCTTTACTCCAATGGCCAGGCTGCGAAGCGTCCCCTATTTTCGCAGGGTGAACCTTATGCCCAAGGGCTGGTGGAAAAGTCCTCATATTTGCAGAAGCGAGGCTTGCCTGTGCTGCCTGGCAGATGGCAAAACGGCCAGATTGAGATGCAGCGCATAAACGCCCCTATGTTGTCCTCGTTTCTTAAGGAAGCAGCCAGAAATAATCAGGAGATTTTCCTCAAGATTTTCGATGATTTGTGGCAGTATATTCTGCAGTCTTCGGAGACAGTTGCCAAAAAGGACTGTGCCTTTGCTCCTTGCAGGGAACTGCTGGAGGAACCTTGGGAACCGATTCTTGAAAGGGCCAGCCTGGAACTTATACCCTTAAATGCCTTTTACAAGGATGATGGCATCCTGTTTTTCGACCAAGAATATGTGCGGGAAAAATATCCTGCCAAGTATGTGATTTTTCGAGCAATCCACTATACCTATGTTTTCACGCCGGAAACTGAGAAATATGTGCCCCGCCATGAGCTGATGGGGCGGTATGGCATCACGGAAAAGATGTGGCAGGCCTTTGTGAAGGAGGAAGATGGCCGTTTCCTGCCGGAGGTGCGGCAGCATAAGCTCTATAAGCATTTTTACCGTTGGATGCAGGTGGATGAGGCCCAGATGAGGCGCAACGGCCTGCTTTTGGGGCTGGACGAGGAATACAGTCCCGAGTATGTGGTGTCGGAGAAGATGCGGAAAATCTGGCAGGTGCAGTATGGGCTTTTGGGAGCCTTTACCGAGTTCTGCCGGGAGCATAAGCTGCGCTACTATGTGTTTTTCGGCACCCTCCTGGGAGCCGTGCGTCATCGTGGTTTTATCCCCTGGGACGATGATACGGATGTGGTCATGCCCAGGGCAGACTATGATCGTCTGCTGGCTCTAGGGGAGAAGTTCCATGCTCCATATTTCCTACAAACAATGGACAATGACCCGGATACCTTTTTCGGTGGCTTTTCCCGATTACGCAATGATGCTACCACCGGCATAGGCCGGGAGGACTTTGGCCATGACTGCCATCTGGGCATATGGATGGATATTATGCCTCTGGACTACTGTTCCTCGGACAAGCGGCAGGTCAAGAAAAAGGCAGGGGAGATACATTTCTGGCAGAACTTGCTTTATGCCAAGATTTACGGTGAACCCCGCAGATACATTCCGTGGGGGCTACGCCAACTGCACAGTGGGCTGGCCTGGCTTTTGCCCCATAGTTTCTTCACGGGGAGACTGCAGGCAGCTTTTCAGAAGGATCTAGACGCGGACTCCAGGTATCTGGCCATTTTCACCAGCGGAGGCATGCCGGGGATTTATGAGCGTGGTTTTTTCGAGGAGGGTGTAGACCTCACCTTCGGCCCTCTGCGGGTGAAAGCTCCCAAAGAATACAAAAAATGCTTGCAGCTGACGGCAGGCAGGGACTATATGAAGTTCCCTCCCATGTCCAAGCGCAAGCCGCATCATCTGGGCATCTTCAATCCCGATGTGCCATACACCCGCTACCGGGATATGCTATGGAAGCTCTTCGAGGGGGCAGAGGGCAAGGTCGTGGTGCTTTTTGGTGGCGGCTTCATGTTCGAGGACTATATGAAAAAATATGGCAGGGCTTATCCACCTGCTTTTATCGTAGATAACGATGAGAAGAAATGGGGCACTACCAGGCATGGCGTGGAGATCATCGAGCCGGAAAAGCTTTTGGACATGCCGCAGAGTCAGTTATATCTCATTATCTGCAGCATACATTACAAGGCTATTAGCAAACAATTGGAGGGCATGGGGCTTCATGACTATAAAATATATGTGCAGGAGAAGGAATGGATTCTGGAGGACGAACAGGAGAGGTGAGTGCTTTTGAAGAAGTACGGACGCGGCTATGTGCAAGGAACTTTTGACCTTTTCCATGTGGGGCATCTGAACCTCTTTAAGCGGGCAAAGGAGCGCTGCGATTATCTCATAGCTGGGGTGGTGTCTGATGAGCTGAACGAAGTCTACAAGGGGGCAAAGCCCTATGTGCCCTATGAGGAGCGGGCGGCTCTGGTGGGAGCCTGCAAATATGTAGATGAAGTCATCCGGGTTGATGTTGGACATGATGACAAGGTGAAAATCTGGGAGCAGCATCCCTTTGACTGCCATTTCTGCGGGGATGACCATGGGAACTGGGGGCCTTTGATAGCCGCTCTTCATGAGCGTGGCTCGGAGGTGGAGTTCTTTCCCTATACGGAGAGTACCAGCTCCACCCGCCTCAGGGAGGAGCTGAAAAAGAGGATACTTTACCATGAGGATGATGTGATGTCCTTTGATGTGTTCGATACCCTGGTCACGCGGAAAGTCGCCACCCCTCGGGGCATCTTTGCCCTTATGCAGGAAGCTTTGGCAGATGAGAACCTATTGCCGGGGCTGCCCCGCCGGGTACGAAAGGGCTTCTGCGACATGCGCTGGTATTATGAGCGGGTGGCGCGGGAACACTGGCAGAAGGACAACCGGGAGGATATAACTTTTGGTGAAATCTATAAATGCCTGGGAGAGGCAGAGGGGCTGAGCGAGGAACTGCTGCAGGGTTTGATGAGGCTGGAGCTGGAGCTTGAAGAACGCAATCTCGTGGGCATTGAAGAGAATACAGGGCAACTGAAGAAACTGCTGGCAAGCGGCCACAGGGTAATCCTGATCTCTGACATGTATCTGGGAGAAAAGGAAATCCGTTCCCTGCTGGTGACGGTGGATGAAGTATTCCGCGACATTACTATTTATTCCTCAGCAGATATGCAGAAGGGCAAGTGGAGCGGCAATGGTTATAGGCTGGTCAAAGAGAGGGAAAGGCTGGATATCTTCTATTGGGTGCATACGGGAGACAACAAAGGCTCAGATATAGGCAAGGCTAAGGAGCTGGGAATCAAGACTGTCTATTACAACGGAGCGGCCCTCACCCGCAGGGAAAGTGAACTTATGTCCAAGCGTGAAGAAGATGCCGCCTTGCAGCTGGCAGTGGGGAAGTTGCGCCTGCGCCGTTTGCAGGGAGAGGATGTGTCCCTGGATGCGTTGCCTGGGTTGCCTGATGAGCAGGAAGTACCATTTGGCCTTGCTAATAGGTATCCTGTGGGAGTGCTGGCAGACAGGGTTGCCCTGTACGGGGCAGGCCGTATGGGGCGAGACCTTTATGCGTTGTTGCAGAATCGTGGCAAGAAGGTAGTCTGCTGGGTCGATAAGCAGGCTGAGGCCCTGCAAGGGCAGGAGCTGCCTGTAGAAACTGTGGAGGGATTGCAGCGGGGAGGATTTGAGCAGTTGGTGATTGCTGTCAAGAGCAGGGAAAAGGCCGATGAAATACGCGGGGAACTTATGGCCATGGGGATTGCCAAAGAGACTGTTTTTTGGTCGGCTTGCTGATTGCTAACATTATGTGCGATTGTTTTTCTCTGAATTACAACATTTACAAGAATTTGCTCTTGACAAAAGGTACTTGGGCAAGTATGATAAAGACCATCAGTTGAGTTACAACTTTACATGGTCGAAATCGTAGAGCAGAAAGAGTAGTCAGGCGGTTAGTCCTGCAGCGAGTCGGGGGCCGGTTTTCCGGAGGTGGGAGGCCCGATGGATGAGGCTTGATGAATGGTTCTGTGAGAGCTCACCGAAAGCATTGATATGCCGGTAGGCTGGGACGGTTGCCCCCGTTACAGGGCTAGGGCATCGAGGCTTGCTCCGTGCCCGAAGCGAGGAACCTTGCTATAGGTTTGAATCGGGTGGCACCGCGAAGATATTTCGCCCCGGCAGGAAGAGAGATTTCCTGCCGGGGCTTTGTTGTTAGCTGGGGGGCTGTGAGATGATAGTGAAGATATGCGGGATGAGGACAGAGGAGGCTGCGCGGGCTGCAGAAGCTGCCGGGGCTGACCTTTTGGGCTTCATCTTCTACCAGGGCAGCCACCGCTATGTGGCGCCGGAGACAGTGAAGCAGATTTCGACTCAGGTCAGGAGGAGCAAGCGGGTGGGGGTATTCGTGGATGCGCCCCTTGCTGAGGTGAATGAGATTGCTGAGTTTTGCAGCCTTGACTATGTGCAGCTGCATGGACATGAAGACGCAGCTTATGCCAGGCAGGTGGCAAGGCCGGTCATCAAGGCTTATCGCTATGGCGATAATTTCCTGGCAGAAGAGGCAGAGCATTATCCGGCGGAAATGATCTTGTTGGACAGCTTCGTGCAGGGGGCAGCCGGCGGTACCGGCAAGACTTTTGCCTGGCAGGAAGCAAGTCGCGAAACAGCCAGTCTCAGCAAGCCCTTGCTGGTGGCAGGGGGGATTTCAGAGCACAATCTTTCGCAGGTAGTAGAGGCCTTCCATCCCTATGGAGTGGATGTGTCAGGCAGTCTGGAGGAGCAGGGGGAGAAATCTGTGAGCCTTATCGAAGCCTTTTTCAAAGAGGCTGAGCGATGGCGCAGCTGAAGCTCGCAAGTGTTGTTGTTGATGGATAGAGGGGTGCAAGACCATGAAGAATATATTGGCCGAGATTGTGGCAAAGAAAAAGGAAATCGTAAAGGCTGCCCGCCATGAGATGCCTCTGGCGGAGATAAAGGCGAGATTGAACGAGGGGCGGGGGAGCTTCGGGCATTTCCGCATGTCCCGCAGCTTCCGGCGCAGGCCATGGAACCTGATTGCGGAGTGCAAGCTTCAATCCCCTGCTAAGGGACGGCTGAACAAGACTCATTCCGTGGCGGAGATGGCGCATATATATGAAGCCAACGGGGCGGCTATGCTTTCGGTGCATACCGATCCGCATTTCCTGGGCAGCAACGAGTCTTTCAAAGAGGTACGGCGGACGGTTAAGTTGCCTCTGCTCCGCAAGGATTTCATCATCGACGAGTACCAGCTTTATGAATCAAGGCTGCTGGGGGCAGATGCAGTGCTGCTGATTGCCCGCATCCTTTCCCCGGCGCAGCTCAGGGAGTATCTTTACACTGCCTGGAGCCTTGGCATGGATGCTCTGGTGGAGGTGCATGACGAGCGGGATATGGAAAGGGCTCTGGCTACGCCGGCTGAGTTCATTGGCATCAATAACCGCAATCTCAAGACCTTTGAGACGGATATTCAAAATACCCTGGAGCTTCTGCCCTATGTGACGGGAGATCATTGCCTTATAAGCGAGAGCGGGGTATTCACCCGGGAGGATGCGGAAATCCTGCAACAGGCAGGCTGCTCTGGCATCCTGGTAGGAGAGGGATTGGTGAGGGCTGCTGACATGGCTGCTCAGACCCGCATGATGGCAAGCGTTGGGGAAAAGGCCGATGTTTCGGCATAACGAGTGAAGAAATGGGGAATGTTTGATGAATACCAAGGGCAGATTTGGCAAGTTTGGCGGACAGTATGTGCCGGAAATCGTGATGCCGGCACTGAATGAATTGGAGGAAGCATACATCAAATACAAGGAAGACCCGGAATTCCAGGAGGAGTTCAGGAGCTATCTCAGGGAGTACGCAGGTCGTCCCACTAATCTCTACTACGCAGAGCGCCTGACGAAGCACTACGGCAGGGCAAGGATTTTCCTCAAGCGGGAAGACCTCCTGCACACCGGTGCCCACAAGATCAACAATGCCTTGGGACAGGCGCTGCTGGCCAAGCGCATGGGCAAGAAGCGGGTGGTGGCAGAGACTGGCGCGGGCCAGCATGGCGTGGCTACGGCCACGGTGGCAGCCCTTTTCGGCATGGAGTGCCATGTGTTCATGGGAGCTGTGGATGTGGAGCGCCAGAAGCTCAATGTGTTCCGCATGAGACTGCTGGGAGCCAAGGTGATTCCCGTCTCCTCCGGCACAGGCACCCTGAAGGATGCCACCAGCGAGGCTATCCGCTACTGGGCTACCAATATCGAGGACACCCATTACATCATTGGTTCTGCGGTAGGGCCTCACCCTTATCCGACCATGGTGCGTGACTTCCAGAAGGTCATAGGTGAGGAGATTCGCCGCCAGTCTCTGGAAAAGCTGGGAGGGCTGCCCGACTACCTCATAGCCTGCATAGGCGGCGGCAGTAACGCCATCGGCACTTTTTACGACTTCCGGGATGAGAAGTCTGTGAAGAAATTCGGCGTGGAAGCAGGCGGCCGTGGCGATGCTGCCGGGGACAATGCCAAGACCCTTTCCGGTACCGGGGAGCCGGGTATCCTTCACGGGGCCTTCAGCTACCTGCTGCAGAACGATGATGGGCAGGTGGTGGAGGCGTACAGCATTTCTGCCGGCCTTGACTATCCTGGTGTGGGCCCGGAGCACTCCTTTTATAAAGATGCAGGGGTAGCAGAATATGTGTCTATCAATGACCAGGAGGCACTGGACGCCTTCCAGCGTGTTTCCCGCATTGAAGGCATCATCCCTGCCATGGAGAGTTCCCACGCGCTGGCATACCTGGAGAAGCTGATGCCCCATACGAAGCCTGAGGAAACAGTGGTGGTGACCCTGTCCGGCCGCGGGGATAAGGATGTGCAGATGGTGGCAAAGGCGTTGGGGGAGGAAGCGTAATGACCAGACTGGAAAATAGATTTGCAGAATTGAAGAAGGCAGGGCGCAAGGCCCTGATTATCTATATCACCGCCGGCATGCCTGATGCTGCAGGCACCATTGAAGCCATCAGGCGGGCAGAGGAAGCCGGGGCAGATATCATCGAGCTGGGTCTGCCCTTCTCCGACCCCATGGCAGACGGCCCTGTGATTCAGACCGCTTCTGTGGTGGCTTTGCAGCATGGCATGACCCTGCCCAAGGTGCTGGATATCGTGCGGGAGATCCGCAAGACTTCCCAGATTCCCTTGGTGGCCATGGGCTATATCAATCAGGTGCATCACTACGGCTTTGAGAAATTCGTGGAAGATGCCCTGGCAGCCGGCATGGATGGGCTTATCGCCCCGGATGTGCCTCATGAGGAGGCAGGGGAGATGCGGAAGATTTCCGCTGCCCACGGCTTCCATCTCATGGAGTTCATCACGCCGGGCACCACGGGAGAGCGCATGGAGGACACTTGCGCTGAGGCTTCGGGCTTCATTTACTGCGTGTCCAATTACGGCGTCACCGGGGTGAAGGAGATAGATTACAGCATCATTGGCAAGGTCTGCGCTGAAGCGCGGAAGCATACGGAGATCCCTCTGGCCATAGGCTTCGGCATCGGTACCCCGGAAGCGGCTGCTGCTGCAGGCGCCCATGCAGACGGGGTTATCGTGGGCAGTGCCGTGGTGCAGCGTCTGCTGGACGGCAAGAAGGACGAAGCCATGGGCCTCATTGCGGATATGCGCAAGGCGCTTGATGAGTCTTTCGGCTAAAGTTCCTGACAGGATTTTCATGCCTCGTTGACGAATACTCCTGCAGGTGGTTTTTGAAAGACAGGAGGCAACAACATGAGCATCTTCGATGAGTTTGAGAATAAGAAGAAAATCAATATGCAGGATGACCCGGTGGAACTTCTGAAGAAGGTGAGGGTGAGGGATGGCAATCTCATCACTCGCCGCAGCGGCCGCCACACCCAGGAAATCCTTGCGCGCTACCATCAGTCAATCGTCCAGTATCAGGAGTACATGCGCAGCCATGATGACAATCGGGAGCAGCGAGTGATGCTGTATGCTGAGATCAAGGCGCTGGGGTGGGTGCTGGGCAAGCCTGAGCCGGAGATTATCAAGGAGATCAATACTGCTAAAGTTTAGGGGCGTTGTCTATGGTGATCAAGCCTTCAAGGGAAGAATTTGCAAGCATAGCGGAAGGGGCGAATCTCATCGCCCTTTCCACGGAAATAAATATGGATCTGGATACGCCGGTGTCCGTCTATGCCAAGCTGGTGGAGGGGAAAAGGGGCTACATACTGGAGTCTGTGGATACCACTCATCAGCAGTTTGGCAGGTATTCCTTCATAGGGGCAGAGCCCTTTGTGCGGCTGCAGGTTTTCAAGAACCGCCTGATGGTGCAGCAGGATGATGTGATGCGCTGCCTTGATGGTGAGCCTGTGGCTGTCCTGAAGGAATTCATGGGTGAATTCAAGCCCTGGCTATCAGATGAGCTGCCCCTGGCCAATGGCGGGCTGGTGGGTTATTTCAATTATGAGATAGCGGCTGTCTTTGACCGTGTGCGGGGTCTGGAGGTAGGTGAAAATGAGCTTCTGGGTCAGTTCATGGTCTGCCGCCTGCTGGTGGTTTTCGATGCCTTGAAGAATTCTGCCAGACTGGTATATCTGGCAGAAACGGGAGACAGGAAGCCGGGGGCAGTGTACGATGAGGCCGTTTCCCGCATGGAAGAAGCGGTGCGCTGCCTGGCTGGGCCTGTGCCGAAACCTGAGGCAGGGGCAAGAGAAAACCAGGAGAAGCTGGATTTTCAGAGGCTTTATGGCAAGGCACCGCAGGATTTTCTGGCGGCTATCGGCAAGGCTAAGGAACACATCTTTGCCGGTGATATTTTTCAGGTGGTGCCTTCCCGGCAATTCCGCATGCCTATCACGAAGCCGTGCTTCCATTTTTACCGCAGGCTGCGCCAGGTGAATCCTTCTCCTTACATGTTCTATCTGGACTTTGGCGCAGTGAAGCTGGTGGGAGCCTCGCCAGAGATGCTGGTGAAGGTGGCAGGCGAAGCCGTCTATACCTACCCCATTGCCGGTACCAGGCGGCGGGGAGGCAGCCTGCGGGAAGATGCAGAACTTGCCGCTGAACTCAAGGCCGATGAGAAGGAATGCGCAGAGCATTCCATGCTGGTAGATCTGGCCCGCAATGATCTGGGCCGCATCAGTCAGGCGGGCACGGTGCAGGTGACGAAGCTGAAAGAAGTGGAATATTTCAGCCATGTCATGCACATGGTGTCCGAGGTGCAGGGACGGCTCAGGCCGGAGCATGCGCCTATGGATGTGCTGAGGGCGGCTTTTCCTGCCGGCACCGTCAGCGGTGCACCTAAGCTCCGGGCCATGGAAATCATCAATGAGCTTGAGCCGGTGCGGCGCGGCTCTTATTCCGGCACTGTGGGCTACATGGATTTTGCCGGTAATATGGATATGTGCATCACGCTTCGCACCATGCGCATAGAAAACGGCAGGGAGGCAGTCATCCAGTCCGGCGCCGGCATCGTGGCAGACTCCGTGGCAGAGAAGGAATACCAGGAGATCCTGCAGAAATCCAGGGCTCTCTTTGAAGTGGTGGAGGAGGTGGAAAACGGTGATATTGCTTTTAGATAACTACGACTCCTTCACTTATAATGTATATCAGCTGCTTTCAGAATTGGGGGCGGAGGTAGAGGTCATCCGACACGATAAGATTACCGTGGAAGAAATTGACAGGGGCGGCTATGAGGCTCTGGTCATATCTCCGGGCCCTGGTGAACCAAAGGATGCAGGCATCACCGAGGAAGCCATCCGAAAATTAGGGCCGCATATGCCAATCCTGGGCATCTGCCTGGGACATCAGGCTATCGGCGAGGTCTACGGCGGCAGGGTGGTACGGGCAGGAGAGATAGTCCATGGCAAGCCGTCGCCGCTGCATCACTCCGGTAAGGGCATCTATGAAGGCTTGGCCCAGGAAATTCCCGTGGCCCGCTATCATTCCCTGATTGTGGAGCGGGAGAGCTTGCCTGATTGCCTGGAGATAACCAGTGAGCTGTCTGATGGCACTATCATGGGCCTAAGGCATAGGGAATACCCGGTGGAGGGAATCCAATTTCACCCGGAATCAATCCTCACGCCAGAAGGAAACAGGATGCTGGCAAATTTTCTCAGGGCTATCAAAATGTAACTTTGTAACATAATTTTTTTCTTTCTGAATTTTATTGCAGGATTTTTTCAGATTCTCGCGGAATAATATAATCATAGAGAATCGGGGTAACGGGGACGATTCATTGATGAAAGCGAGGAGATAGGCTTGGAGAAATTCTACCGATGGCTGCTGTCTAGTGAATGGTCGGAGCGTTTGAAGGCTTATGCTTACATCGAAACGGATTTGCGGCTTCGGGATTGTTATGTCCTGAACGACGATAAGTGGAATGACATGAAGATGCTGGTGGGTCAGATACTCTCCATACACTTCAAGAAGTATCCTGCAGAAAGTGTGATTGATTTTTCGGAACGGATCGTAAAGCTGTACGAAGTGCTTATAAAGCCTCTGTCTGAAGAGCATAGCAAACATCATCGGTTTACCATGAAACTCTTGATGGATATATATGATGAGGATGATAAGGCGGCACAGCAGGAAATACGCCAGTACTTCGTAAGGAAGGATTTGGATGAGCATAAATCTGTCCTGGAAAGCCTTTTCAATTGTTATGAAGCTATGATGGAACGGGTGCGGAGCCGCTATCAGATGGCGGCCATGGCCTGAGATGCTGACCAAAGAATGTGCCGGGAGGAGATCCCGGCACATTTTTTCGGTAAAAATATTTTTAGAAAATATGTTGACATCAAAAATGTCGGGTGCTATACTATGTAAGTCGTTGCGAGAGAAGCGGTAATGCTGATGTAGCTCAGTCGGCAGAGCGTATCCTTGGTAAGGATAAGGTCACCAGTTCAATCCTGGTCATCAGCTCCATATTTGCAATGACTCCCGCAAGGGATGTAAGGTCTGAGAGGTCTTTGCCTTTCAGGCCTTTTTGTTTTCCTATGGTCAAAAAGGAAAAAATGAGTTATACTATTCTTTAATGAGACATCGCTCTTTGAGGCGGGGAGAATTTCCCCACCGGCGGTATAGCCCGCAAGCTTCTTGGTTCAGGAGCACGACACGGTGAGATTCCGTGGCCGACAGTGAAGCATTGCTTCTCCTTGGCATTTGCTGAGGAATAGTCTGGATGAGAAAAGGCATGTTAGGTTTTATTCGCATGCAATCAGCCCGCAAGAGAGTTTCTTTCTGCGGGCTTGTTTTTATAGGAAGACTTTGCCTCATTAAATGTCTTTTTGCGAGGTGAGTTATGTGACGGATGAATACTATATGCGGGAAGCCTTGCGGGTGGCCGCAAACGCCCGGGGCCGCACTTCGCCAAACCCCTTGGTGGGTGCGGTGATAGTCCGGCAGGGGCGCATTGTGGCTTCCGGCTGGCATCGTGAGGCCGGTACCCCCCATGCAGAAATCCATGCCCTGCGCATGGCAGGGGACTTGGCCAAGGGAGCAACTCTCTATGTGACACTGGAGCCCTGTGCCCACTACGGTCGCACCGGTCCTTGCGCCAAAGCTGTGGCAGAGGCTGGCATTGCCAGAGCGGTGATTGCCATGCAGGACCCCAACCCGCTGGTGGCGGGGAAGGGCATTGCCATACTGCAGGACGCGGGCATCGAAGTGGAATGTGGCGTGCTTTCTCGGGAGGCGGCTCGGCTCAATGAAGCTTTTTTGCAGTGGATACAGACAAGAATGCCGTTTGTCGCCATGAAGACTGCCATGAGCCTTGATGGCAAGATCGCTACCTATACTGGGGCATCCCAGTGGATTACAGGGGAGGCGGCCAGGCTGCGGGTGCATGAGTACCGGGATGTGTATGACAGCATATTGGCAGGCATAGGCACGGTGCTGGCTGATGACCCCAGCCTGACGGCCAGGCTGCCGGAGGGCACGGGCAGGAATCCTGCGCGCATCATTGCAGACAGCATGGCCCGCACGCCCGTGACGGCCAGGGTAGTGACGGATGGGGCAGCCCCAACTATCATAGCGGTGACGGAAGCAGCGCCGAAGGAACGGGTGGAAGCCCTGAAATCTGCCGGTGCAGAGATTGTCACAGCTGGTGCGGGCCCCCGGGTGGATATGCAGCTTTTGCTGAAAAAGCTAGGAGAGCGGGAAATCACCTCTGTTTTCGTAGAGGGGGGCGGCACGGTGAACTTTTCCCTGTTGCAGGCAGGTTTGGCGGACAAGGTTTACGCCTTCGTGGCGCCCAAGCTGATTGGTGGCAGGGCGGCCAAGACTCCCGTGGAGGGAGAGGGATTTGCAACGCTGGACGAGGCCGTGGAGCTCACCAGGCTTTCGGCAGAGACTCTCGGCCCGGATGTACTGCTGACAGGTTATGTGAAGAAGGAAAATATGCCCCTGTGGCTGAAGTTGGATGAAGAAAGCTGAGGTGGGAAGGTTGTTTACTGGCATTATCGAAGAATTGGGCAGGGTAGACAGCATCGGCTCAGGCCGCATTTCCATCTTGGCCTCCAAAGTGCTGGAGGATGCGCAGCTGGGGGACAGCATTGCCGTCAATGGCATCTGCCTGACAGTCACCAGCTTTGACAGGAAGCACTTCACTGCTGATGTGATGCCTGAGACTATCAGGCGCACGGCCCTGCGGGAACTGAAAAAGGGCAGCCCTGTGAATCTGGAGCGGGCCCTGACCCTCTCCAGCCGTCTGGGGGGGCATATCGTCAGCGGCCATATAGATGGCACAGGGGAAGTGGAGTCCTTTGCAAATGAGGGCAATGCTGTCCTGCTGAAGGTGCAGGCGGCACCAGAAATCCTTCATTATATCGTGGAGAAGGGGTCTGTGGCCTTGGATGGCATCAGCCTGACGGTGGCGGCGGTGACGGAGAAGGATTTCACCGTGAGCCTGATTCCCCATACCCGTGAGGTGACCAATTTGCGTGCCAAGCAGAAGGGCAGCCCCATCAACATAGAGACGGATGTGCTGGGCAAGTATGTGGAAAAGCTCATGCGGGGCAGGGAAGCAAGTGAAAAGCCAGGCGGCCTTACCCGTGAGTTTCTATTGCAGAACGGATTTTGATATTTATGGATAGGAAAGGAGCCTAAAAACATGTCTGAACAGGCTGCTGATTACAAGGATAAGTTTGCTACAGTGGAACAGGCCATCGAGGATATCAAGCATGGCAAGATGGTAGTGGTGGTGGATGACGAGGACAGGGAGAACGAGGGCGACCTCATTGTGGCTGCCGCTACCGTGACCCCCGAGGACATCAACTTCATGGCGAAATTCGCCAAAGGCCTTATCTGCACACCTATCGATGGTCAACGCCTTGATGAGCTGAATATCGGCCAGATGGTGGTGAACAATACTGATAACCACGAGACCGCCTTTACGGTTTCCATTGATGCTTTCGATACGGATACGGGCATTTCCGCTTTTGAGCGCTGCCAGACTATCAAGAAGCTGCTGGATCCCAAGGCGAAGGCTTCCAGCTTCCGCCGCCCGGGCCATGTGTTCCCTCTGCGGGCCGTGGAGGGGGGCGTGCTGCGCCGGGCTGGCCATACAGAGGCCACGGTGGATTTGGCGCGGCTGGCAGGTTTCTATCCTGCCGGTCTCTGCGTGGAGATTATGGACGATGATGGGCACATGATGCGTACGCCGCGCCTGATTGAGTTTGCGGCAGAGCACGGGCTGAACATCATCACCGTCAAGGCCCTGATTGAGTACCGTAAGCGCACGGAGACCTTTATCCAGCGGGTGGCTGATGTGGACTTCCCCAGCAAGTTCGGTCATTTCCGCATCAAGTCCTATGAGAGCAAGCTGGACGGCAAGTGCCATCTGGCCATTGTGAAAGGTGAGGTGGCAGGCAAGAAAGATGTGCTGGTGCGCGTCCATTCCGAGTGCCTGACGGGTGATGCCCTGGGCTCCATGCGTTGCGACTGCGGCGAGCAGCTGGAACTGGCCTTGAAGAAAATCGAGGCCGAAGGCGAGGGTGTTGTGCTCTACATGCGCCAGGAGGGCCGCGGCATTGGTCTGGCAAACAAGATGCGGGCCTATGCCCTGCAGGACAAGGGCGCTGATACGGTGGAGGCCAATGTGGAGCTGGGCTTTGCCCCGGATCTCCGTGACTACGGCATCGGCGCCCAGATTCTCTCTGACCTGGGCCTCACCAGCATCCGCCTCATGACCAATAACCCCGCCAAGCGGGCAGGACTGGAGGGCTACGGGCTGGAGATTGTGGAGCGTGTGCCCCTGCAGGTCAAGGCCAACAAGTTCGACAAGCGCTACCTGACAGTTAAGAAGGTCAAAATGGGGCATAAGCTGTCTGAGGAAACTTTGGAAGATAAATAAGGAGGAAAAGCAAATGGCAAATGTACTGGAAGGCTATATCACTGGCAAAGGCTTGAAATTCGGCATCGTGGTGGCCCGCTTCAACGAGTTCATCACTTCCAAGCTCCTGGGCGGGGCGCTGGATACCCTGCACCGCCATGAGACTGCTGATGAAGATGTGGATGTGGCCTGGGTGCCGGGGGCTTTTGAAATCCCTGTGGTAGCCAAGAAGATGGCTGAGAGCGGCAAGTACGATGCTGTCATCTGCCTGGGGGCTGTCATTCGCGGTTCCACGACCCACTACGACTATGTGTGCAACGAGGTTTCCAAGGGCGTGGCCCAGGTGGGCATGAATACAGGCGTTCCCACTATCTTCGGCGTGGTCACCACTGAGAATATCGAGCAGGCTATCGAGCGGGCCGGCACCAAGGCTGGCAACAAGGGTTCCGACAGCGCCATGGCTGCCATGGAGATGGCCAACCTCTTGAAGAAGATTGGCTAAAATGTCCTGTGGACTGTGTGTTTAGGAGGCAATTCCATGAAGATAGGCATTATCAGCGATACCCACGGCCATGAAGGGGCCTGGGCCAAGGCCTTTGACAAGCATTTCCATGATGCGGATCTGATCCTCCATGCCGGGGATGTGCTCTACCACGGCCCCCGCAATCCCATGAAGGAGGATTATAACCCTGCAGGGCTGGTGCAGCGTATAAACGCATGTCCCGTGCCCGTAATCATCGCCAAGGGCAACTGCGATTCCTCTGTGGATGCCAGCTGCCTTGAACTGCCGGTGCAGGCTCCCTATGCTTATGTGGTGCAGGAGGGCAGGCGCATCATCGTCACCCATGGCGACAGTGTCATGTCTGATGAGGAAAAGGACAAGATGGCGGCTCATCTGAAAGCTGATGTGTTCATCAGCGGCCATGTGCATATCACGGTGCTGGAAAAGCGGGGCCAGACCATCTTCCTCAATCCCGGCTCGGCGGCTCTCTCCAAGCGGGAGGACGGTCGCCAGACGGCAGCGGTGATGGACGAGGCAGGCATCCGCATCTATGATCTGGATACGGACGAAGTCCTGCAGGAATTGGAATTCTGATTTATTGAAGGCAATATCTGGGCGCATGGCGGTGAAATTCGTCATGTGTCCCTTTAATTTATGGAGGAAAGTATGAAAGACCATTTGGTGAAAGCCACCGCAGAGGATGTGCGGATCTATGCGGCAGTGACTACGGATCTGGTGAATGAAGCCATCAGGCGCCATGACTGCTATCCGGTGGCGGCAGCGGCTCTGGGCCGCACCATGACAGGAGCACTGCTTATGGCGGCGAATCTGAAGAATGAAGAAGCCCTCACCATCAAGTTCAGCGGCGGCGGCCCTTTGGGCACCGTGACGGCAGATGCCACTCCTGAGGGCTATGTGCGGGGCTATGTGGGAGAGCCCCATGTGAACCTGCCTTTGAACAGCTTGGGCAAGATCGATGTGGGGGGCGGCGTAGGCAATAGCGGCCTGGTCACTGTCACCCGCTTCACGGGGCTGAAGGAGCCGGTGTCCGGCAGCTGCGAGATTACAGATGGCGAGATTGCCGATGACCTGATGAAATATCTCTATGTATCTGAACAGACTCCTTCCTCTGTGGGCTTGGGAGTGCTGGTGGACAAGGATTTCAAGTGCATAGGGGCCGGAGGCTTCATCATCCAGCCCCTGCCCGGTGCCAGCGATGAGGTCATTGACCGTCTGGAGGAGAACCTGAAGAAGGTGAGATCCGTTTCCAAGATGGTGGAGCGTGGCCTTGATGCCAGGGGCATCATCGAAGAACTGCTGGAGGGCTTTGAAATCAGCTACCTTTCTACCACGGATTTGGCTTTTCGCTGCCACTGCTCCAAGGAGCGTATCGGCGGTGTGCTGGCAGGCCTTGATAAGAAGGACCTTGACAGCTTGATAGAAGATGGTCAGGCTGAGGTGGTGTGCCACTTTTGCGGAGAGAAATATAAGTTCGATAAAGATGAGCTGCAGGCCATATCATCTGCATCCCAAAAGGATTAAGCAAGTGAAGCGCTGCCATGCCACTGTCCTGAGTGCCTTAGGACATCTTCCTGCCTGGAATAAAAAAGTTGCCGGGAAAATAAAAAAACTCTTGACGGGCCAGGGCTTTTTCTATAGAATAGTTCTATGTGATGTCAAGGCAAGGGTTTCCATTAGCCCCGGAGGCCAGTTGCTCAGGCAGCGCAATCGAAATGATATTTGAAAACCAATAGGGGGGAAATCGCATGAAGACAACGTTTATGGCAAACGCATCCAATATCGAGCGTAAATGGTATGTTGTAGACGCTGAAGGCCAGACTGTCGGTCGCCTCGCAGCCGAAGTCGCAAAAGTTCTTCGCGGTAAAAATAAACCGACTTTTACTCCGCATGTTGATACTGGTGATTATGTCATCGTCATCAATGCAGAGAAAGTAAAGTTCACTGGAAAGAAGCTCATCAACAAGACTTATTTCCGTCATTCCGGCTACCAGGGTGGCACTACCTTCACCCAGGCTGGCCACATGCTGGAGCGTTTCCCGGAGCGCGTTCTGGAGCATGCTATCAAGGGCATGCTGCCTCATAACCGTCTCGGCGCTCAGATGTACCGCAAGCTCAGCGTTTACGCTGGCAGCGAGCATCCGCATGCAGCTCAGAAGCCCGAGAAGCTCGAGCTGAACATTCGCTAATCTGGATAGGGAGGAACATATTACATGGCACAAGTAAGCTACTACGGCACCGGCCGCAGGAAATCCTCTGTTGCCCGTGTTCGTCTGGTTCCAGGCGAGGGCAAGGTTACGATCAACGGTCGTAGCATGGAAGAATATTTCGGTCTCAAGACTCTCGAACTCATCGTTCGTCAGCCCCTGAACCTCACTGAGACTGTTGACAAGTACGATGTCATCGCCAATGTTGCTGGCGGTGGCGTGTCCGGCCAGGCAGGCGCCATCCGTCACGGCATCACCCGTGCGCTCATGGAGATGGACGCCGAGCTCCGTCCGGCTCTGAAGAAGGCTGGCTTCGTCACTCGCGATCCCCGCGAGAAAGAGCGTCGCAAGTACGGCCTCAAGAAGGCGCGCAAGGCCTCTCAGTTCTCGAAGCGCTGATTATTCGTTGCAGAGAGATTTACGAAAACCCGTCAGACTTGGTCTGGCGGGTTTTTTCATTGCCCTGCGATTTTGCGGGAAGGTTTCGAGTTTTCACGGGATATGTTATAATGACAGAGGACGACTGAAATAAATGCAGGGAGGTCATTTCTTTGAATATAAATGATGTGGTAAGCGGTTTCAGGCTGCTGAGAAAATCTTCTATAGAAGAAGTTAGCTCCGAGGCCTTGGTCTTTGAGCATGAGAAGAGCGGTGCACGGCTGTTTTTCTTGCAGAATGACGATGATAACGAGGTGTTTTCCATTGCTTTTCGCACTCCGCCTACGGATGACACAGGCGTTGCGCATATAGTGGAGCATTCGGTGCTTTGCGGCTCCAGGAAGTATCCTCTGAAGGAACCTTTTGTGGAGTTGGTGAAGGGCTCTCTCAATACCTTTTTGAATGCCATGACCTATCCGGATAAGACTATTTATCCTGTGGCCAGCCGCAATGACAAGGATTTCCAGAACCTTATGGATGTCTACTTGGATGCGGTTTTCTATCCTCAGATGAGGGAAAATCCCCAGGTGCTCATGCAGGAGGGCTGGCACTATGAGATCGAAGCCCCCGAGGAACCCTTGCGCTACAGCGGCGTGGTTTACAATGAAATGAAAGGCGCCTTGTCTTCGCCGGATGATTTGCTGGAAAGCCGCATAATGAGCTCGCTGTACCCTGATACCACCTATGGTTGGGAGTCAGGCGGCGACCCGGAGCATATTCCGGAGCTTACTCAGGAGATGTTCAAGGAATTCCATGGCAAGTATTATCATCCTTCCAATAGCTATATTTACCTTTACGGTGATATGGATATCGAGGAGAAACTGGCCTATCTCGACAGGGAATACCTTTCCCATTTTGACCGCATCCCGGTGCCGTCTCGTATCGATAGACAAGTTCCCTTCACGGAAATGAAGCGCTGCACGGAATTTTATCCTGTGGGGACGGAGGAAGGCACGGAGGAAAAGACTTTCCTTTCGCTGAACTGGCTTATGGGGGATGCTCTTGACACAGAGACTGTCATGGGCTTGGAGATCCTTAACCACGCGCTGCTCAAGACTCCTGCGGCTCCCTTGCGCAAAGCCTTGATAGATGCTGAGCTGGGCAGCGATGTAGATTCCAGCTACGAAGAGAGCGTGATGCAGCCATATCTCAGCATCGTAGTAGCCAATTCCGAGGCTGACAGGGCAGACAAGTTCTACCAGCTGACTATGGATACCTTGAAGAAACTTTCGGAGGAGGGCCTTGACAAGACACTCCTGGAAGCTTCCATCAACCTTTTGGAATTCCGTCTGCGCGAAGCTGATTTTGGCTCGGCTCCCAAGGGCCTTATTTATGGCATCGCTGCCATGAAGACCTGGCTCTATGAGGGGAAGCCGGAGGATGCCCTTTATTATGAAAACTTATTGGCCCGCATGAAAGAAGGGCTGAAAGGAAATTATTTCGAAGACCTTATCAAGAAGTGCTTCCTGAACAATACCCATAAGACCATGGTGATCCTTTCTCCCAGCAAGACCTTGGCTGCCGAAAGAGAAGCTGCGCAGGAAAAGCTCTTGGCAGAGAAGAAGGCTGCTCTTTCCGAGCAGGAAATAGAAAATCTGATCGAGGCCTGCAAGGCGCTCAAGGAGCGCCAGCAGTCAGAGGACAGCCCTGAAGCCTTGGCTTCCATTCCTGTGCTGGATGTGGAGGATATCCGCAAGGAGGCTTATGAGCTGCCAGTGGTGGAAAAGGAACTCATGGGTACGAAGGTGCTTCACAGCAAGGTGGAGACACACGGCATTGGCTATCTGAATCTGTATTTCGATGCCAGCTGCGTATCCCAGGAGCATCTGCCGTATCTTTACCTTTTGGCGGAGCTCATCGGCGAAGTGGATACGGCGGAACATTCTTATGCAGAGCTGGCCAATCTCAAAAACCTCCACACGGGGGGCATCAGCTATGATGTGGTGTCTTATACCCGCAAAGGGGAGCCGGATTCCTGCCTGCCTAAGTTCCGTGTCAAGGCCAAGGCTCTGGTTAAGAAACTGCCGCATCTTTGCCAGCTTTTGCAGGAGATCCTCACCCGCAGCGTTTTCACGGATGCCAAGCGCATCAAGGAACTTTTGCTGCAGATTCAGACGGAAATAGAAATGAGCCTCCAGCGCTCTGCCCATCAGGTGGTGGCAGGACGCATCGCCGCATATCTCACGCCTGCGGGAGCATACGCTGATCAGGGCGGACTGCCGTTCTATCATTTCGTGAAGGAATTCCTGGCGGATTTTGATGATAAGTTTGCCAAGCTGCCGGAAATTTTCGGGGAAGTGTTGCGCCAGGTATTCAACCAGAAGGACTTGCTGGTGAGCATCACCGTACCTCAGGAGGAATACAGGAATTTTGAGGCCGCCTTCGCACCTCTGCGTCAGTCTCTTTCCCGCCTGAACTTCACCAAGCAGCGCTATCGTTGGAAGCTTTCAAATCGCAATGAGGGGATGACTTCTTCCAGCCGGGTGCAGTATGTTGCCAAGGGCGCTAATTTCATAAAGCTTGGCTACAAGTATACGGGAGCCATGCGGGTGCTGGAAACACTGTTGCGCTACGATTATTTCTGGACGAAGATCCGCGTGCAGGGCGGTGCTTACGGGGCTCTCACCAGCTTTAACCGCAATGGCATGATGAGTTTCGGTTCCTACCGCGATCCGAACCTCAAGGAGACACTGGAGGTCTTTGACGGCACGGCGGATTATCTGGCTGGCTTCGCTGTCTCTGACAGGGAGATGACCAAGGCCATTATCGGCACTATCAGCGGCGTGGATACTCCTCTTACCCCTCAGATGAAGGGCGAGATGGCGGATAACTGTTATCTGCGGGGCATTTCCTACATTGACAGGCAGCAGATGCGTACGGAAATCCTGACTACGCGCCAGGAGGATATCAAGGCCTTGGCGCCGCTTGTGCGCGCTTGCATGAAGGAGAATGTGCTCTGTGTCTTCGGCGGTGAGCAGAAAATCAAGGATAACAGAAAGCTTTTTGGTGCAGTAGTGCCTGCTCTCTGATGTGCCTTAGAGCAGGATTTTCCAAAAACTGTGCAGTTTCTTGCGTTGACTTTGCTGGTGCTGCATGACATAATTACACTTAATGGATATTAGGTCAGATGTGGATTTGCGAGGAGGCTTCCCCTTATGAAGAAACCGATTTTTAGAGGCGCAGGCGTAGCGATTATCACTCCTTATACTGAGGATGGCATTAATTTCGAAGAACTGGGCCGCATCATCGATGACCAGATTGAGAATCATACGGATGCCATCGTTATCACCGGCACCACTGGCGAATCGGCTACCATGTCCAATGAAGAGCACAAAGAGGCTATCAAATTCGCTGTGGAGCATACCAGGGGGCGTGTGCCTGTCATAGCCGGCACGGGCTCGAATGAGACAAGGGTGGCTATCGAGTTTTCTAAATACGCAGAGGAAGTAGGGGCAGACGCCCTGCTGGTAGTGACGCCTTATTATAACAAGTGCACTCAGCAGGGACTGATCCGCCACTATACCATGATTGCGGATAGCGTGAATATCCCCATCGTGCTTTACGATGTGCCTTCTCGTACGGGGGTGTCCATCCAGACTGCTACCTATGCAGAACTTGCCAAGCACCCCAATATCGTGGCGGTGAAAGAGGCAAACGGCGACCTCTCCAAGATCCTCCGCCTCAGGGCTGCCTGCGGGGATGATCTGGTGGTCTACTCCGGCAACGATGATCAGATTGTGCCCATTCTTTCCCTTGGGGGACAGGGGGTCATCTCTGTGCTCTCCAATGTGGCACCGCAGGTTGCTCACGATATGTGCCAGCTTTATTTTGACGGCAAGGTGGAGGAGTCTGCCAAGCTCCAGATCGAGTATGCGGATCTCATCGATGCTCTTTTCTGCGAGGTGAATCCCATTCCCGTCAAGGTGGCTATGCGCAAGATGGGCTGGAATGCCGGTCCGCTCAGGATGCCTCTCTGCGAGATGGAGCCTGCTCATGAGGCTCAGCTGGAAAAGGCATTGAGGAATCATGGGCTGATCAAGTGATTGTTCTGCATAAGAGAATAGGAGGGGGCTGATTGTCAGTCCTCTTTTTTTCGTGAGGTGATTTTATGCATGGTGTCTTTGATATTGTGGGACCGGTGATGATAGGTCCCTCCAGCTCCCATACGGCAGGAGCGGCAAGGCTGGGGCTCATGGCGCGGAAAATCTTAGGAGAAAGGCCTGTGAGGGCAGAGATCAATCTGCACGGCTCCTTTGCCAAAACATACAAGGGGCATGGCACAGACAAGGCGCTCCTGGCCGGGATCATGGGCATGGAGCCGGATGACATGCGACTTCGGGAGGCGCTGGAAATGGCAGAGGAAGGCGGCTTGTCCTATGTTTTCAAGCAGGTGGAGCTGAGAGAGGCGCATCCTAATACTGCTGTCATCTACCTGGTGGGGGAAACCGGCAGGGTAGCAAGGGTAAGAGGGGCCTCTGTAGGGGGCGGCAATATCCTCATATCCAACATTGATGGCTATGAAGTGGAGCTGAGCGGCCAGTATCCGGTCCTTTTGACTATCCACCGTGACAGGCCCGGGGTCATCACGCAGGTGACCAGGATCCTCTCCCGTTATGAGGTGAATATTGCCTTCATGAGAGTGTCCCGACAGAGCCGGGGGGAAACCGCCATGATGATCATGGAACTGGATGATGAACCAACAGCGGAGGTCGTGGAAGAATGCGGGCAGGTACCGGATGTATCAATGGCTCGGTCTGTGCCAGCTGTGTGAGCAGGAGAGATTTATGGTAAATTTTAATAATATGGCAGAGCTTGTTTCCTTGGCAAAGGAAAAGGACCTGCCCATACATGAAATAGTCATTGCCAGGGAAATGCACACCAGCTTGCGCAGACGGGAGGACCTTGTGAAGGAAATGGCTGCAAGCTGGCAAGTCATGCAGGAGTCTATTGCAAGAGGAATGAACAATAAGGAGAAATCACTCAGCGGCCTCACTGGTGGAGATGCAAGGAAAATTTTTCTCTACAGCGGGGAAAAGAGCTGTGCCCCATACTTGGGACAATCGGCCTTGCGGGCTGTTGCTGCTGCTGTTGGCGTGAACGAGGTGAATGCGGTCATGGGCCGCATTGTGGCCTGTCCCACTGCCGGTTCCTGCGGGATTGTCCCTGCAGCCCTTTATGCTGCCAGAGAAAGAGGTGTGTCTGAAGAAAAATTGGTTCTGTCTCTGTTTACTGCGGCTGGCATTGGCATGATTGTTGACCAGAATGCTTCTATTGCAGGAGCTTCTGGCGGCTGTCAGGCAGAGTGCGGCACAGCGGCGGCTATGGCTGCCGGCGCCCTGGTGGAGGTTGCCGGTGGCACACCTGAGGAAGTAGGAGAGGCTGTCGCTTTGTCCCTCAAGAATCTTTTGGGACTTGTCTGTGACCCCGTGGCCGGCCTGGTGGAAGTGCCATGTGTCAAGAGAAATGGTTTTGCGGTGGTGGAGGCCATGTTGGCGGCAGATATGGCCCTTTCAGGTGTGAAGTCAGTTATTCCCGTGGATGAGGTCATAGAAGCTATGGATGAAATTGGCAGAGCGATGCCAAAATCTCTGCGGGAAACCAGCCAGGGCGGGCTGGCTGCAACTGCCACCGCCAGAAAAATAGAGCAGGGACTTTACGGGAATCAGCCTTGAATTTTTGCCTTTGCGCTGCCTGAATGCAAATAGGTGTATTTCTCCTATGGCGAAGTACGCTTGTTTGCGTTATAATGTAAAGTTGAATGGAGACTGATTTCACTGTCTATCAAAATAGGAGAGATAAAAAGTTATGTTTACATGTACAACCAATTCCCCTGAGGAAACTGCTGACCTAGCTGATAAGCTGGGCCAGAAGATTCGCGAGGGAACCGTGCTGTGCTTGGAGGGTGATTTAGGCGCAGGCAAGACCCTTTTTGTCCAGAGTCTGGCAAGGACTTTGGGGGTAGAGGGAGAAGTCACCAGCCCCACCTTCAATTTGATGAACATATATGAGGGCATCTGCCCTATTTACCATTTCGACCTCTACCGTCTGGAATCGGAAGAGGAGCTTGAGGAAATCGGCTTTTACGAATATTTGGAGGAGCCTGAGGGCATTGTAGTCATTGAGTGGCCTGACAAGTTCCCGGAGTCAATGCCCGACGATTATGTGGAAGTGTCCATAGAACGGCTCAGTGAGACGGGCCGCAGGCTCACCTTTTCTTCTATCGGCGAAGAAAACAAGGATTTTTTGAAGGAGTTGGAGACCTTTGTCAGTAGTTCTGGCCATTGATACAGCCACCCAGGTTTCAAGCGTGGCTGTGGCCTCTGAGACGCGGCTCTTTGCAGAACTTACCATGCAGGCCCGCCTGACCCATTCTGAAACACTGCTCCCCCATATTGAGCAGGTGCTTAAGATGGCAAATGTGGAAAAAGAAGATTTGGATGGTCTGGCTGTAAGCCTTGGACCTGGCTCCTTTACGGGACTTCGTATCGGTTTGGCTGCAGCCAAGGCCATTTGCTATGCCTTGAAGCTGCCCCTCATCGGAGTGCCTACGCTTGAGGCGCTGGCCTGGCATTATCCGGTGCCGGGAGTGCGTGTCATGACTCTGCTCGATGCGCAGAAGGGCAACGCTTATCGCCAGAGCTTTTGCTTCCAGGAAGGACATATGGAGGCCATGGATGAGATAACCGTGGCTGGACTGCGGGAAGTGGCAGCTTCCTGCAGTGAAATGAATGGACCTGTGGTGCTGCTGGGCGATGTGGTGCCAAAGAAAATTGCTGGCAAGCTGGAATTGCCGGAAAATGTTGCCCTGGCACCGCCGCATTTAGTCATGCCCCGAGCAGCCTGCGTGGCGCAGGTGGGGCTCAGGAAGCTGGCTGCAGGCGAAGTTGGCAATGTGATGGATATGGAGCCTGTCTATATCCGCCGCAGCGAGGCGGAGGTGCTTTGGGAGAAGCGTCACCCTGAGGCGGCAGAGGGGAAGGCTGCAGAAGCATGAATGTAAACTTTCGCGAAATGGTGCCAGAGGATGCAGCTGCAGTGGAAACCGTGGAGAAGGCCTGTTTTGCCATGCCCTGGTCCAGGGAATCATTTTGGCGGGAAGCTGCCAATGAACATACCCTGTATCTCCTGGCTATAGATGAAGAGGCTCCTGAAGAGAAGCAGGTCATAGGCTATGTTGGTTGCTGGATTTCCTTTGAAGAGGCCCAGATTACCAATGTGGCGGTAGCACCGGCTTATCGTGGCCGCCATGTGGGCACCGAGATGATGGCAGAGCTCATAAGACGAGTGAAGGAGAAGGGAGTCACTGCCCTTACATTGGAGGTGCGTCCCTCTAATGAACCCGCGCTGGCCCTGTATAGGAATTACGGCTTCAAGGAAGCTGGGCGCCGTCCCCGTTATTATCAGGACAACGGGGAAGATGCCATCATCATGTGGAACACGAAGATTTGATGTACTGATAGGAGCTTTAGACTTGACTGAAAAGAAAGACCAGAAGGAAATCCTGACCCTGGGGATTGAGTCTAGCTGCGATGAGACTTCGGCAGCGGTGCTCAGAGGGGGGCGGGAGATCCTTTCCAATATCATTTCCACCCAGATACCCATTCATCAGAAATTCGGCGGAGTGGTGCCGGAGATTGCCTCCCGCAAGCATATCGTGAATATCATGCCCGTCATTGACGAGGCCATACGGGAAGCAGGCGTAGACCTGGGGGATATC
Organism: Pseudoselenomonas ruminantium; assembly: GCA_015058655.1. GTDB lineage: Bacteria > Bacillota > Negativicutes > Selenomonadales > Selenomonadaceae > Selenomonas_B > Selenomonas_B ruminantium_C. The sequence continues at coordinate 29,261 of SVBX01000007.1, read as the reverse complement.
GACCAGGTGGCAGTCACCTACGGCCCCGGACTGGTGGGGGCTCTACTGGTGGGAGTGTCGGCAGGCAAATCCCTGGCCTATGCTCTGGAGGTGCCTCTCGTCGGCGTGAATCATCTGGAAGGGCATATCTTTGCCAACTTCCTGTCGGATAGGGAATTAGAGCCGCCTTTCATGGCTCTGGTGGTATCCGGGGGACATACGGCCCTGGTGGATGTGCGGGGCTACAATGAGTTCCGCATGATGGGCCAGACCCGCGACGATGCGGCAGGAGAGGCCTTCGACAAGATTGCCCGGGTCATGGGCCTGCCCTATCCAGGCGGCCCCCGCATTGATGCCCTGGCCAAGGAGGGAAATCCTCTGGCTATTGACTTCCCTCGGGCTTTGGAGGAAAAGGGCAACTATGAGTTCAGCTTCAGCGGCCTGAAGTCAGCGGTGCTGAACTACATCAACAGCGAGAAGATGAAGGGCCATGAGCTGAACAAGGCAGACATTGCTGCTTCTTTCCAGCATTCTGTCATCGAGGTGCTGACCCACAAGGCCTTCGAAGCCGTGGCGGAAGCAGGCAGAAACACCCTGGTGCTGGCAGGCGGCGTGGCTGCCAACAGCGGCCTGGAGGCAAGGCTCAGAGAAGAAGCAGGCAGGAGGGGCGTGAAGTTCTCCTATCCCAGCAAGATCCTCTGCACTGACAACGCCGCCATGATCGCCTGCCGTGGCTACTATCAGGCACAGGCGGGGCTTTTCAGCGACCATTATCTGAACGCCGTACCAGGGCTTACGCTTACCGATAAATAAATTGAGATAAGAGATGATATGCAGCAGTTTCTACAGTAAAGGACAGGGATGAGCACATGCCCCAGGAAATGCCCAAGGTTTTGCTGATTGAATCGGAGTACCGTCTGAGGCTCCGATATAAGAGCCTTTTCAAGAAGGCTGGTTTCGAGTTGGCCGGAGAGTCGGGGAATCTTGATGTAGCTGAGACCTTGGCAAAGGAAAGCAGGCCGGGGGTGGTGCTGGTGCATCTGGGGGCGGAATTGGCAGATACAGCCAATATCGCCAAGCTGGCGAAGCTGTTCCCAGTCCTGGTACTGGGGAAGGCAACGCCCGGACTGGCTGCGCTGGGCATTTACGGCTGCCTGTCCGAGGGGGCGGAGGATGAGGAAATCCTCACGGCCCTTGCCATAGCAACCGCCAGGTGGCAAGAGGCCGAAGGCCTCCGTCAGGAAGCAGAGGAACTGCGCGATCTGCTGGCCCTCAGGAAAATCCTTGACCAAGCCAAGGGCATCCTCATGAAGAAGCATCATATGAGCGAGCAGGAAGCCCACCGCCGCATCCAGCGCTATGCCATGTACAAGCGTTTGACGGTGAAGTCTGTGGCAGAGGCTATCATCAAGGCCACAGGCGGCAAGGTGTAAGTTTATATATTTGATATAGGGCGTTCTAGTGGAGTTTTCCACCGCGCTCTAGTTGAAGCTCAGTAAGCAAGTGGCGCAGGCATAGCATAAGCGTAACGTGTGAAATTTTTCCGCAGGAAAAATCTCAAGTGAAGCGTTGCTATGCCTGCGCCACTTGCGAATTAACAGACGAGATTTGGCAAAGGCATCTAATTCTGACCTGGTGCAGGATTGGATGCCTTTGTTTTTTTGACTTTTTTATTTTACTTATTGACTTTTTGATGTTCAAGCGTTATCATAATACCTGTGATTAGCACTCGACTCCAGTGAGTGCTAACAGATTGAATCTTGTATATTTCTATATGGGAGGAAGATAAATATGATTAAGCCATTGGGCGAAAGAGTTGTCATTGAAGTTTCCGAGGGCGATGTCAAGACTGCCAGCGGCATTGTGTTGCCGGATACGGCCAAGGAGAAGCCCCAGAAGGGCAAGGTAGTGGCTGTAGGCGCAGGCAAGCTTCTGGACAATGGCCAGCGCGCTGAGATGGAAGTCAAGGTTGGCGACGACATCCTCTTCTCTAAATATTCCGGTACCGAGGTCAAGGTTGATGACAAGGATTATCTGGTCATCCGCGAGAGCGATATATTAGCTGTACTTTGAGAAATCGAACCTAAAATGGAGGTAATATGAATGGCAAAGCAGATTTTGTTTGACGAAGAAGCACGCCGCGCCCTTGGCCGTGGCGTTGATGCACTGGCTAACGCCGTAAAGGTTACCCTTGGACCCAAGGGTCGCAATGTGGTGCTGGACAAGAAGTTCGGCGCTCCTACCATCACCAATGATGGTGTCACCATTGCCCGTGACATCGAGCTCGAGGATCCCTTCGAGAACATGGGCGCTCAGCTGGTGAAGGAAGTCGCTACCAAGACCAACGATATCGCTGGTGACGGTACTACTACTGCTACCCTGCTGGCTCAGGCTATGATCCATGAGGGCATGCGCAATGTGGTTGCTGGTGCCAACCCCATGATCGTGAAGAAGGGCATCGAGAAGGCTGTGAAGGCTCTGGTAGAGGAAATCCAGGCCAAGGCAAAGCCTATCGAGAGCAAGGCTGCTACCGCACAGGTTGCTACCATCTCCTCCGCTGATGAGGAAGTTGGCCAGCTGATTGCTGATGCCATGGAGAAAGTGGGCCAGGATGGTGTCATAACCGTCGAGGAGTCCAAGTCCATGGATACCAACCTCAAGGTGGTTGAGGGCATGCAGTTCGACCGTGGCTACATCTCCCCGTATATGGTTACTGATACGGACAAGATGGAAGCAGTCTTGGATGATCCGTACATCCTCATCACCGACCGCAAGATTTCCGCTATCGCGGACATCCTGCCCATCCTGGAGCAGGTTGTGAAGCAGGGCAAGCAGCTCATGGTCATCTCCGAGGATTTGGACGGCGAAGCTCTTGCTACCATCGTGGTGAACAAGCTCCGCGGCACCTTCAAGGCTCTGGCTGTGAAGGCTCCCGGCTTCGGTGACCGCCGCAAGGCCATGCTGGAGGACATCGCTATCCTCACCGGCGGCCAGGTCATCAGCGAGGAGCTGGGCCGCAAGCTGGACAGCGTAACCCTCGAGGATCTCGGTCGTGCCAACCAGGTTCGTTCCACTAAGGACAACACCACTATCGTGGATGGTTATGGCGACAAGGCTGCCATCAAGGCTCGCGTTGACCAGATCAAGAAGCAGATCGAAACCACCACTTCTGACTTCGATAAGGAGAAGCTCCAGGAGCGCCTTGCCAAGCTGGCTGGCGGCGTAGCTGTCATTGAGATTGGCGCTGCTACCGAAGTTGAGATGAAGGACAAGAAGTATCGCATCGAGGATGCCCTCAATGCTACCCGCGCTGCCCGCGAGGAAGGCATCGTAGCAGGCGGCGGCACCACCTTCATCGACATTCTGCCTGCTCTTGACAAAGTCGAGTGCGAGGGCGATGTGAAGGTGGGCGTGAACATCGTTCGCCGCGCCATTGAGGAGCCTGTGCGCCAGATTGCTGACAACGCAGGCCTCGAGGGCTCCGTGGTAGTGGAGAATGTGAAGAAGGCTGGCGACGGCATTGGCTTCAACGCAGTGGACAACACTTATGTTGACATGATTGCAGCCGGTATCGTGGATCCTGCCAAGGTCACCCGCTCCGCTCTCCAGAACGCTGCTTCCATCGCTGCTATGGTTCTCACCACCGAGACCCTGGTGGCTGACAAGCCCGAGAAGGAAGCTCCGGCTCCCGCTCCCGGCATGGGCGGCGGCATGCCGGGCATGATGTAATAAAGGCTGGAAAGCCTTGCCACATAAGGGCTGACGAAGATTAGAAAGCCATTTGGCAAGATTTTGGCAAGAATTTTTTCAAGAAAATTTAAGGCACCGTTTCGCGCGGTGCCTTTTTTCTGCATGTTTATTCATTTTCGGCTGACTGCATGAAGTTGCTGAAGAGGCGGCTGGCCTCTTTCTTCCTGTGTTGGGTGACATGGAGATAAACCCGCTTGGTGGTTTCATCGTCTGTCTGGCCCACCCTGTCCATTATCTCATGGAGGGGCACCCCGGCGGCTGCCAGCAGGGAAATATGAGTGTGCCGGAAGACATGCGGCGTGACCTTCACGGGCAGGGGGCAGAACTTCAGCAGGCGGTTTATGCGCAGCTGGATGAGCTTCTGGGTGCGTGGGTAGCCGTGGCGATTGGTGGCAGGGAAAACAAAGTCATAGTCACTATGCCAATCATTGCCCCAGCGCATTTTCTCCAAGGCGTAATCCTTGCGCCAATCACGGAGGGCGGCTATCACTTCCGGGGGCACATCTATCACCCGATAGCCGGAAACCGTCTTGGGCGGCACCAGCTCATAATGCCCGGCGTTATTGTCGGGCATGTAGAGAGTTTTGGAAATGCTGATGGTGCCCGCCTTCATGTCTATGTCCTGCCAGGTGAGGGCCAGGAGCTCACCTACCCTCATGCCTGTATACGACAGGAGCATGAAGAGAGCATAGTCACCGGCAAGGCCGTTATCCTGGGCGGCCTTGAGGAAACCTTGGAGCTGGCCTTTTTCCAGATAATGGGGGACGCTATCAATCTGCTGGATGCTTCTTGACTGCCGGCGGGGAGGGCGGGCAAAGCGGGAAGGATCGTCTTTTAGGACATAGAATTCACAGGCCCGCTTGAATACCATGCGGGCGGCAGTATGCGCCCCGGAAATGGTATTGGCAGAAAAGCCGCTTCTGATGAGAGTGTCCAGGGCCTTTTGGTATACCCTGGGATTGATGGCTTGCAGGGGAATCTGCCCCAGCACCTCGCACATGAGGGAAACCTGATGCTGCCGGATCCGCACGGAGCTTTTCTTCACATTCAAGGCGTAGCTCTTTAGCCATTCGGCGGCAAAGTCCTTGAAGGTGACGGCGCTATTGGCCACAAAGGAATTGCTGTCCACAGACAGCTGGGCCTCTGCTGCCGCCGCCTGGGCCTCCTTCTTTGTCTTGAACCCGCCACGCTGGATTTGGATGTACTTTCCAGTTTTGGGATTTATCCCGCCCTGTGCGATGAAATACCAGCTATTGCCACGCTTGCGGAAATGAGCCATGATAATCACCTCTGAAATTTTTTCTTGAAATCGGGACAGGGCAGGGAGAAAGGGCTATAATATCAATAGGCTATTTCTCCATACCCAGAGGTTAGAGGGTTTAGCAAGCGCCCCGGTGGATATCCCTTCCCGCCGGGGCCTTGCAATAGGATTACTGCCGAAAAGGATCAACTCTTCTTTCAAAAGGGCCGCCTATGGTTGTGGGCGGCCTTTTTTGGTGCCAGGAAAATCGCATACTGTAGCAAAGGCCCCTGCTTTGGGTAGCGGGGGCCTTTTTCTTATGCAATGATTCCGTCTGTATCCTCTGAGCGATGTAACTTCCCTTTAGGGGCTGCCTGTTCTGCTTCCAGTTCCTGCCGGTATGCCTCCACCTCTGCATCAATCTTGGCTGCATCCTGGGCACCGACATTGATGGCATCGGCCAGCATGGTGACATACTTGAGCATCTGCTGCCGTTCCTCTGATGAGAGCGTGAGCAGGAAGCGGGCCGCGTTCTGCTCTGCCGGGGTGAGCTTGTACTCCTTGGCGAAGCTGGCAAACAGGGAATTTTCCGGGGAATCGAACATTTCCCCTTCGCCATCCACCAGCCATGCGCGGCGAACATTGAAGCGCTGACAGATCATCTGGATGTTTTGTTCAGTGACGGTGCTTCCTTCCTGCTCCATTTTACTGACGGCGCTTGTTTTCAATCCAATGCATTCACCAAATTCGGCCTGATTTAGCTTTTTGGCCTTGCGAAGAGCCTTTATTTGGGTGTTTATAAAATTTTTTTCCAAAATTTTTCACCTCCTTACATACAATATTATTCCACTTAACGGAAAAGTGCAAGAAGAAAATGTTGACATATTCCGTTTAGTGTAATATATTATATATAAAAATTACGCTAAATGGATTAAAACGCCGTTAAGCGTAACGCAATGCCCCTAACGGGGCATTATACCACTATTCTAAGAATAGTGCGCCGGAAGAAAGGAGGGGGCGGATGAAGGAAGAACCCCTGGCAAACCTCAGGATTAAGACAGAGGGGCCTATTGCAGAAGTCTACATAGACGGCAGGCGTGTCCCACGGGTGACGGCATTCAAGGTGGAAATGAATTCCATGGAAAAAAGAGTGGCCCAGGTTACATTGCGGGTACAATGCAACCTAGACCTTGAAACGGGAATCGTGCCGGAACTGCCAGAACCGTGGTGCTGGTATTACAAGCCCAAATATGAAAACTTCTGTGACCCTAGAGATTCAAACGGGAAAGATAGTCACGAACCACAGGATTCTTAGAGAGCTGACACTTCTCTAAGAAGGGGCATTTCAGAAAAAGGCAATCCACGCCAACAGTACCATCTTCATAATGGGTAAGCACAAGAGGGCGGTTGGGATTATCGGTTTTCAGACAGTAAACAATATCCCCAGAACACATTTCAGCCATGAAAATCACCTCCTTTCCAAACAAGGAGGTATTCGACAAAGGGTAGGACGTTCCTGTCGGAATAGTGCGCCGGAAGAAAGGAGGGGGCGGAGTTGATAGAGTTTTTCAAAAGTGGCTATAGGTACTATAGCAAGAACCCGCTGGATTTTGTGGCACTTGTGCTATCCTGTCTGGCACTTATCGCAGCGTTTGCCAAAGGGTAGAGATTTCGGGCCAGAAGGATTTGATGAGGGCAACGATTGAGATAATTATGGGAGCCAGCTTCCAATAGCGTTCCTCCCATAGCCTTGCCAGTGAGAATGCCACATTGTAGCTGTAGTCCTGCATGAGCATGTAGCCCTCATCGGTGATGGCATAGCCAGGGGCAAGGACAAAATCACCTTTGCCATCTGGAATGAATGGCTCCTTGACAGCCTTCATTTTCTCAAGTTTGCCCAGCCTGGCCTGATAACCACGGCCAAAAGCCTGGGCAATATCCTCTTTAGCAGGATACTCATGGGAATCTATGAAGCATAGCAGCTCATAGTCATATTTTGTAATCAATATTAGCACCTCCACTGGAGGTATTCGACACAGGGCAGGGCGTTCCTGCCGGAAGAAAGGAGGGGGCCTATGGCAAAAAAGGCTTTAGGTGTGTCGATACGGGAAAAATCGGACGGCACACGGGTTTACACAGTCAGATGGGAAGAATTCAGTGGAGAGGAAAGGCAATGCAAGAGCAGGGATCTTCCCCGCCCTGAGTTAGAGGACACGCTGGCAGATTTTGGAGAGTTTATTCCTCACTTGTGCCTCATCCCGCGTGATGGGATACAGTACATGACCATAGCCGGGGCAACTTTCAAATATCCGAAAGATGGCGGCCTGCCACATTTTGCCTTAGGTGTCAGCTTGACACTTGGCAATGGCCTTGACTTCTCATTCGAATCACCTGAGATGTCAATACGGATGGATGACTACACCTTGGAAACGGCAAACAACTGGGCTGAGAAGTACAGCGCCCTGGCCAAACTTCTTAGCGACGAAATCATCATGTATGCAGAGGGCAAGCGTGCTCAGCAGTCGCTTGACCTTGAGCAGGAAGCAGAGCCAGATGAAGAAGGAGGCGAAAACTGATGTATGTATCCACGGAAGATGCGCTGAAGCAGGCGCTGAAGAACGAACAGGCCCGCCTTGAGACCATGCGGATTGTCGAGGCAATCCGCAAGATGGGCGGCGAGGCCACCATTCTGAGGCTGGCAGGTGCCATCCTCACCGCTACGCCCATGGATTACAAAAGCGCCACGGCGTAAGCGACCATAAGGAGGGGAACAGAATGGAAACCTATACCGATTTGGCCACATTGCTTGAAAAGGCGGCGGAACTGGTGAGGAAACAGGGCGAAGAAAACGAGGCCCTGAGAGCCAGGGAAGCAGAGCGCGAAGCGAACCGGCGCAAGTGGGGCATGCTGGCAGACCTGCCAGACATTCTGACCGCCAAGGAAATAGCCACTTTTCTCAGGATGAGGCCCACCACCGTCTATGAAATGTTCAGGGCGGGGAAAATCAAGAGCTTCGGGGGCGGTGTCAATGGCAAGTCCATCCGCTGCATGAAAGCTGACTTCATAGACTGGCTGGAAAATGAGAGAAACAGAGCACCGGGGAAACCCCGCGAAGAATACGCCATCCCGGAGAAAATCCAGCGGGGGCGGCGGCTCAAGGTGGTATAAACCTTTTGATACTTTTGGGTAAAGGAGATTTTACAATGGCCAACATAGAGAGTGCGAGAGAGCACATCGAAAAGCAGATTGAGAACATAGACAGCCCTGTGGGCCAGGTGGGAGCCATCTGCCTGGCCTGGCTGGAATACGCCCCGGAGACAGCAGCCCCGCTTCTCATGGCTGAGGGCAAGACGCTTGGGGGAGCGCTGGAAGCCATGAGGGAATACGCCAATAAAAACAGAGGTGCGAAAAATTCTATCTTGATTGGCCCCCTGCAAGCCATGGAGCAGATACTGAAATACTATGCCCATGAAGACCCCATCGGCGTGGTAGAGGGCGGCTTCGCCTATTTCTGCATGCAGCAGGAAGCGGCGAAGTTTCGCCCTGCGAATACGCAACCGGCTGCGGATTTGCCGCCGGTTGCACCGCCTGCCCCTGCATCCGCACCGGCAGCCAAACCGAAAAAGGCCGTCACCCTCAACCTTGAGGACCTGGGCTTATGAACGGGCGTAATGTTCCTCAGGATGTTCCAGAAGTGCTGGAACACTTCCTGCCTTTGGAACAAGATTTGGAGACGGTGGAGCTGGTGCGGGACGAAGTGCCCACGCATTTCTTTGTAGATGACCCGGATGCCCGATACTATGCCTGGTGCAGCCATTGCAAGGAATTCGTGACACTGGACAAATCCCACCACAGAAAGAGGATAACCTGCCCCTACTGTGGGGAAGAAGGGGATATTATTCACACCTGGCGGGGGTATAAAAATCTGGTAGACAAGGTGCTCATGTATGTCTATACCAAATCCGTCAAATCCCCGGAAGACACCATCACGGCCAGGGCCATCTACATGGAGTACAGGTGGGGAGAGGAAGACCGCTTTGGGGAGATGCAGCTGCCGTGGAATATCGAGCCTTATTTGGTAGTAGACAGCTACTATGTATTCGTCCACGGCCAGGGGGCGGTGCAAGTGAGGCCCGTTAACAATTGGAAGATGAACGCCCTATATCCCTGCGGTGGTATTGACCAATGGACTGTGAGCCGCGGCGTCAATAATCGCTTCGGTGTATATATCGGTACATATGGCTGTAACCGCATGACTTTAGCATTGAGCAACGACAGCATAGACGATGCTGTGGCAGAGACACCTTTTCGTTATGTCTGGGATGAAATAAGGGATGTCTTCCTCAATGCGGGGAATATAGGGGCTTATGTAAGATTGTTTGCCTACTTAGCTAAATATCCTTTTGCTACGGAAACGCTGGCAAAGCTGGGAGTAATCACACAGGACTGGCTCTATTCAATTACAGAGCTGGGCAAGACAGGGGGCGGCCTGCTAAATTGGCGCGGCAAGACCATCAAGAAGCTATTCCGCTACAATCTCACCAAGGGCGAGAAGGCTTGGCTCAGACAGTCTACAGGGGCGAGAGTTGGCCCGTACAGTCTTTTTGCCGTGTGGCAGAAGCTGAGGGCTATGGGCAACACCCAGATAACCTTGCCTATAATCGACGAGGTGAGGATTACCTCCTACAGCATACAGCAGATACAGGGCCTTATAAGCCCTGACCGCCTAATAAAATACATTGAGCGCCAACGGCAGAAACATCCAGACTGTACTATCACCATAGACCTCTATACAGATTACCTAAGCTACTGCAAGAGGTTGAACATGGATATGAGGGAAAAGGCTGCCCTCTTGCCCCGTGATTTGATGGAGGCTCACGACAACTTGATTCGTGAATTTCATCAACTCCAGGAGCTGCAAAGGGAAGAAGAACGCCGCAAGCAGAGCCTGAAAGAAAAGCGGGATGCCAAGAGCAAGAACCACGAATACAAGAAACTTCGCAAGAGAATTCTGCAGCGGTATTCATTTGAAGCTGATGGCATGACCATTTATGTGCCTAAGAAGCTGGAAGAGTTGGTGGACGAAGGCATAGCTATGCACTCATGCGTAGGCACCTATGTAGACAGGGTGGCCAAGGGCATGACCATCGTGGTATTTATCCGTTCAGCAGAAAACCTCAAGGAGCGCATCGGCACCATGGAAATCAGCCGGGACGGCCTGAGCATCGTGCAGGCCAGGGCAAAGTTCAACAAAGACCTGCCCCCAGCGGCGGCAGAATTTGTGCAGAAATTCAAAGAAGCCAAGATAGAAAGACATAGGAGGACAGCCTAATGAGTACAGAAATGGCCGAAATGAATACGGAAAATGCCACTATGATAACAAAAGTGGCCGAAAATATCCCCGAAGTGGCCGAAACGGATGAGCAGAAACTGGCCCGTCTGGCCACGGAAATCAGAACAATCCAAGTGCAGACCAAGGTGGTAGTCCAGAACGCCGTCCTGGAAATTGGCAAGCGCCTGACCCAAGCAAAGGCTACTGTAGCTCACGGTATGTGGGGCCAGTGGCTCAAGACTGCCGTGGATTACTCTGAGCGCACCGCCCAGATGCTCATGGCGGCCTATGAGCGATTCGGCGGCACAGAGCAGAAACTTTTCGGCCCCCAGATAGATCCCGAACTGGTGGCCCAGCTCAGTCGCTCCCAGATGTTCGCACTCATGAGCATTAAAGATGAAGATGACTGCATCGAATTCATGAATGAGCACAAAGAAGAGCTGCCCTCCATGTCAAAGCGGGAGCTGGAGCAGGCCATCAAGGAGCGTGATCAGGCAAGGAGCGACATAATGGAATGGCGTGCTGAATGTGACGACCTCAAAGACACCGCCAATAAAGCCGTTCAGCGGGCAGAAAAGCTCAAGGAAAAACTGTCCAAGCTGAAAGCAGACATGGCAGCAGGTAACGACGAATTGGAAAAGCTCAAGCATGAAAACGAAACCTTGCAGACTTCGCTTGAAATCGAAAAGCGCAATTCCAAAGATTCCCAAGATGATGCAGTAGAGGCCCAGCGTAAACTTTGTGAGGAGCGCGACAAATACGAGGAGCAGATAAAGGCGCTCAAAGAAGCCCAGGAGGGCACAGAGAACGAGGAACTGAAGCGCCTGCAGGTAGAGACTGCTGCCCGCGCCGGACGCATCAAAGCCCTAGAGAAGGAACTGGAAGACCTCAAGAACGCCCAGCAGGCCGCACCCCCGGCACCGCCGGAGAAAACCCCGGAGGAGAAAGCCTTTGCTCGCCATTTTGAAAATGCCAAGGCTGAATTCAACTCCATGATCGACACCGTGGACGAAATGCCCGAAGACCTAAAGACGAAATACAAGGCGGCCATGAAGCAGCTGATGGAAGTCATGACCGCCCTGGTGAAAGAAGCATAAAACAGCATATCCGTGAGACGGTGGGAAACACCGTTTCACGGGCTTGCTTAAAGGATTAGTATTTCGACATAAATCCTGTATGAGTATGCAGAAATCAAGGGATCCTCAGGGCAAAAAGAGATGGAGAAACAGCTATGGCCTACATGAAGAAAACATGGCAATCCCATGATAAGAGTATCCTCATAGTGGACAAGTACCACTCTTTGAAGGTGATGCCTAAGAATCCATTCGTCAAGGAGAAGAGACGGCCCAGAGTAGGGGGTAGCACCTCTGAAATCCAGGAGAAGATAAATCTGAGACACAGGACGGAGCATCTGAGCCGCCTTGTAATGGACAACTTCAAGCCCGGTGACTGGTGGGTGACATTCACACTTGAGGAGAAGGTGGGGGTGGAGGAATTCAAACGGCAATATGGGAAGATGACCCGCACTCTGAGGGATTTTTACAGAAAGCATGGGCAAGAATTCAAGTACATAGCAGTACATGAGAACCTAGTGGGCCGGGGCCGTCTCCATGGCCACATAATAATCCCTTTCCTGCCGGGAGTACCATTCCCCCGGATGAAGCAGGAGCTGGAAAAGGCCTGGGGGCTGGGGGATTGCCATTTCAAACCCTACGAAGGAGCGGCTATGGATGCAACCAGGCTGGCCGCCTACATGACCAAAGAAGACACCCTGACCACCAAGCTGAACGAGAAGGCAAAGGCTATGAAGGCCGGGCTGGATGTCAAGAAGCTGGATGCAGAAATAAAAGAACTCAAGTCAAAGCGTTCCCGCATATGCCCCAGCAAGAACCTCATCCGCACCAGGACAGTCAAGAAACAGATAACCAAGGCGGAAACCTACCGGGACGAAATCAAGGCCCCGAAAGGCTATCATGTGGTAAAAGCTCTATCCTTCAATGGCTACACCATAGACGGCTACCCCTACCAGCACGCTGTCTTTGAGCGTGATGGGTAGAGTTATCCACAGAAAAAGAAAGTTATCCACATGATTATCCACAAGAAAAGCTGTGTTATCCACAGAGTTATCCACAAAGGAGGAATAGCTGTGACTAAATACTATTGCCGGGCAAACATCTGCAGAACAAACCACAAAGCAAGGAAACTGTGCTGCTGGAACTGCCTCAATATGTCGTGGTGTGACAGCATGGGGGAGTGGAAAGGGTGCAACCCTTGGACATGCGGCAAGTCCATCAGAATCTCAGACCATTACCTGCGATACTACAACAACCTTGAGCGCATGGAGCTGACAGGAGGAGCTTTCCCCATCCGCAAGCATCTGAGAAAGAAGCTCATTGCCAAACACAGGGAACTTTTGAAAGGCATATAAGGGGGAGACGGTATGAGGATTCAGAGAGTGATAGCGCGGTTCAATGTCAGTCAAAGCCCTACCAGGTATTACCACAGAAGTGAACGGATACCCTACCCGTGGCAGAGAACGAAACCGCGCCGCACCATGAGCCGAGAAGAATTCCGCCGGAGATTGATGGAGGATTTGCATGGCACCAAGAATAACTGACAGGAGCTATATCAGCCGGGTGAACAACACTCAGGGGCACCTCATGGAAGACATGATCATGGGAGCCGCCATGAAGTATGAGCGAGAGGGCCGCCTGGTACTCCATAAAGAGAGTGAGCCCTTCCGTGTGGTAAAGAACATGAACCGCGCCAGGGGGCGGGCAGAGGTGCAATTCACCGCCAAGGCCCAGCCTGACTTCATTGGCTACCTGAAGGGAGGCCGTCTTATCGCCATAGAAGCGAAATACACCCAGTCGGACATGATAAAGCAGGATGCTGTGACCGATAAGCAGGCCGCCATGCTGGAAAAATACTCACGGGCGGGGGCGGCTGCCTTTGTCTGCTGCGGACTTGGCACCGGGTTTGACCTCAAGTATTTCATGTTGCCATGGATGGTGTGGAGCCTGATGAAGGAAATCTTCGGGCATAAATACGCCACCGCCAAAGAATTGGATACCTATGAAGTGGAGGCCGACATGGTCATTCACTTCCTGGATTATAAATGCCTGGGCGGGAAATCTTCGCCAATCGAAGACCCGCTATAACCAAAAAGGAGAAATAGCCATGAACAGATACCTTTCAAAGCCGGAGAAAGTCAGCCTCACAAGAATCATGCTGCTTGTGGATGTGCTGGATCAGGTGATAGCAGATTACCAGAAAGCCAAAGGCGTGGATGCAGAGTTTTTGAAATACCTTCGCACCTGCAGAACCTGGGGCATGAAAGCCCTCAAGCGCCGCTATGATTTCCTGGATTTGGACGCGGCCAAGGACTTCACCCGACACATCCACCATATGGATATCATCTTTGTGCCAAACGACAAGGCCCAGAAGTATTACAAGATAGTGCAGGATATGGCAGGGAGCATCTGCCTCACGGCTGATGATTTCGAGAAGCTGTATGCCGGCTTTATCCCCAAAACCTGCGCCAAGTGCCACAAGAAAGCCTGGAAGAAGTGCCTCATCCGCGAGGTGTTCAGAAAGTATGGCGTGGAAGTTGTCAACACCAAAGCCACCAATTGTCCTTATAGCTATCTGGAAGCGGGTATTGACCTGGAAGAATGGGCAAGGCAGTGGGCTTTGATGAACAATGTGGAGTACGACAAGGAAAATATGTGGGAATCAGATGGAGAAGTCCACGAAACCCCGGAAGAAGCTGCCGATTGATGGAGGGATAGCATGGAACAGCCTCATGAAAGAGAAGTGACTTGCACGCTATGCGGGGCGAAGTTCATTGTCACCAGCAAGTACAGCCGCGCCAAACGGTGCCCTGACTGCCGGAGAATAATCGACAGCGACAGAGAGGCGTACAACAAGGCGGTAATGATAGAGGAAGCGGCCCGGCGTGACAGGTCAATGGCTCGTTTAGACAAGTTGGCAAGGGAAGCCAGGGCGCATGGCCTCAGCTATGGGCAGTATGTGGCCATGCTCAAAGCCCAGCAGGCTGGATAAGGAGGGGGCGGCTATGGATTGTGTTTTGCCAATGTTGGCAGGACTTCTGACCTCAATCATTGGCTTTTCTATCGTGATGTTGATTGGAAAAATTCTCAGGGGAGGCAATAAAAAGAAATGAATCTGGTAATACCATTCTAAGCCTAAGGAGTGTGAAGAAGATGTTTGAACTTGGTGCAATACAGTGGTTTTTCCTTGGCGTGGCTGCTGCCGGTGCGGTGATTGTGGCCTGTATGCTGCTGGGGGCCTGCATGGTGTCTGGCTGGTGGTCACGCTTGGAAGAAAAGCGGGAAAACAGGATGAAGATTGAAAACTGGAACGCCACGCCGGAGCGGTTGGCAATGACGAAGCGGGAACATTGAGCGAAAGGAGAATAGCCATGACATACAAAAGTAAAAGAATCATCCGCATGATGGGCTGGATGAACAGCAAGGGATCCATCATAAAAATCTGGTATGCAGACCACACCACAGAAATCATCAACGATATAAAAGTGGCAGCCAGGGGGCGGGAAGCATGACGGCAAAAGAAGAACTACTGGACTTGGTTCAGAAGATGACTAAAGACGAATGGGAAATGCTCATGGTAGATGATACCCTGGGAGAAGATATCATAGAGCTGCTGACATTCATCGGCAGGCAGAATGGCTGGCTTTAAATCCTTCGAAAATCGTACGAAAACCCGCGTGGGCCTAGTGTTCATGCGGGAAAATCGTGCGAACACAACAGAAATCGTGCGAACGGGAGAGTTGATTATGGCGAAAAATAAAATCAGCTGGTCTATGGAATATGACCAGAAGAATCGGGCACACTATTACTTCACAGGCAGCCAGCGTCAGCCTACTTTGGCAGAAATTCATAACTTCATAATCGACAATCGTCTGCAAGATAAGATTGACGATTTTTTCGGTGTGACCTGTATCAATTTCACTGCTGATGAATGGGTATCTGCAGAAGAATGCTTAACTGTGGAGATTATGGGGTATAACGGTGGTAGTCATGATGGTGATTGCCCAGTTTGTGGGCACGAAAGAGACATGAGCGGCAGCAGGTGCCCTGTATGTGATAAGCCATGGGAGGATACACCATGATGGAGCAGACCCAGGGCATGAAGGGATTTACGGAATTAGCCATAATGTCATTCCTGCAGCCGGGGCATGGGCAAAAGGCGGATATAACTCTGCTGAAAGAAGCCGTCCATGACTTATGTCAAATGACCATGCAGAAAACCGCTGGGCAGAAAAGGCCCAACGGGAAAGGCAAGTATAACGAGAAGGATTTATCCTGGGACAATCTGGAGCGTGTGAAGTTCACTATCATCTGTGAAGCGGTGCTCCTGGTACTGTCTGGGAAGCTGGATATATTGGAGGAAGACAAAAATGAATAGCAAAGAGGCATTTATGACTTCGGATAAAGAATTTGAATCTAATCTGGGAAAAATACAAAGAGCAAATGCAAAATTAAAAGAAACATTTCCAGCAAGCCTAATTCTTTGTGCAGACGAAAACAATGAGGGATATTTGGATTTTGAAGGAGATAAAAAGTACGTGGTGCATCTGTTCCAACTTTTAGTAGTATGGTGGGAACTGCAGGCATTGAAAGAAGGGATAACTCAAGAAGATTTTTACAAGATAATGTGCATAATATTAGATGCAACAATGGAGGATGATGAGTAATGGTTTTAGAAATGGAAATGGGGAAAACATTCCCACAGGACAGCGAAAGCAATGAATACAGGTACCTTTCGGCTCCCTGGCTGGATGAAATTGCCACAGGCCTGACGGCGGGGGCGGTGAAGCATCCCGGAGAAACCTGGAAGACTATCCCCACGGATGAACACTTGGCCCGCGCCATGCGGCACATCAATCTCTATCGGATGGGAGACAGGAGCGAACCTCACCTGATAAATGCCAGCATGCGGCTGATGATGGCCTACGCCACCAGTAAGAATGAAAGCGGAGAATAGCAGTATGGAGGTAGGAGTATGAAGGGAGAAATTCACATTTATGTAAATGGCATGCCCTTAGACGGCCTGGTGAGATTTTGGGAAGTCAACGAGGCCATCAATATGCGCAAAGCCTACATTAGAACCAATCAGACGCAATTCATCAGCCCCAAAGTCATAGAAAAGGGCTATAAAATCTTTGTCCATAAAGATGGAATCTCGACCCCAGTAGGAAAGACTGAGGCCGCGGGGATAAAAAAGTTTATAAGGAGAATGCAGAATGACGATTGAAGAAATCAATGCGATAATACACGACCTGCGGGCATTGTCTGAGAGGAATAATCTCAATAAACAGCATAAAGAATCCTGCATCAAGGCGATCTCACTCCTGCGGCCCATGACAGAGGAAACCGCCACGCCGGAGGCCCAGGAGACAGAGGCAGACACCATCACGGTGAATATCTCCATACCGGGCCTGCCGATGCAGAGCCCCAGGCTCGATAAATATGTGGCCAAACAACTGGCAGCAAAGTTCCGGCACAGTAGCCCGCCTGTTTTTGCTTGTAACCTGCCTGGGGGCGGGCTATGGGAAGTGGATTTGCAGAAGGTGGCGGCTATTTCCAGCGATGACCTTGAGGCCCCGGAGGAGGAAGAGAACGAAGAAACCAGGCGGCCAATTCCTCCATATAAAAGAAGGGAGCGCTCAGACGGCTGGAAGCGGGGCGAAGTAACCTGCCACAATTGCGGGGCAGATTATGAAGCCGATATCCATGAGCGGTGGACATACGTGAGGTGCAAATACTGCCATGAATCCAATACCACCGTCACCTATCCCGATGAATAAATAAGCAGAAAGCGAGGCAGACAGTTCGACAAATGCTACATATAATAGTAGAATTATTACCAAAGAGACTTTCAATGCGGATCCAGCCCTTGCGGCACATTCTGGCCAGGGGGCGGCGCAAACGCGCAGCCGAATACAGAAACCGCAACCGGGTGCGGATTTGACCGACGGCACTACTGGGGGAATAGCCTGCCATCTAGGGAGTGTATCGGAGGAATTGAAATGGCATTATCGGAAAAGGATTTACAGCAGATTGCAAAGACCGTCGAACAGGTGGGCAGGAAGGTTATGTCTGCCGGACGCAAGGAAAACAGAAAGCCCTACCAGGAGACTGAACGAAGGCTGAGAGCCTATACTACCCTCAAAGGGAACATAGCCCGCTACCAGAAGGATATCGAAGACATCCGCCGTGAGGATATGGGCAGGAGTGCCGATATCATCATGTACCAGACCAATAGCGGAATGTCACCGGAGCGCGACCTGGAAGAACTGCGGCGGGAAAAGATATTTGCCCTGACAGAAAAACTCCATAGGGATGCTGCCGATGTCAAGGAAATGGACGTAGCCTTGGATTACATCAAAACTGACCCATACTTTCAGGTGATACCTATGACATACTTCGAGCATCAGACGCAGGAGGCTGTGGCAGAGGCAATTCACTGTGAGAAAAGCACCGTCTGGCGAAACCGCAAAAGACTGATATGGCAAATGAGCCTTGTTCTCTATGGGGCAGATGCAATTTAACCGTGAAAAAAAGATGCAATTTATCGGTGCAAAATAACGTGATATACTAGGAGCTGGAAAAAGTGCGACCATTCGAAAGCACTGATCCACTCCCTAAGGATATTGAGAAAGGCGCAGACCTTGAAATCTGCGCCTTTTTCTTTTGGCAAAGTAGAGCTGCAGGTGATGGCATGATAGTACATTGCAGCAATCAAGCCTGCATCTATCATGACTGTGGGCTTTGCAAGAGTGAGAGTATATACATTCAGCGCAAGCGCTGTGACACTTGCTGTGACAGACACAAGGCCGCTGAACTCATGAGGCCGTCGTACAAAGCGCGGTGCTCAAAGCGTGGCGGCAAATATAAAGCTGACCACTCAAAACCAATCAAGTAGCCCCCGGTGCCAGTAGGTACTCCTGGGGGCCATCGGCCACACGGGTCTGCGAGTCGCGGGCCTTTTCTGCGTGGGAACGAAAAAAACAGGTTGACAAACTGACAAAGGAGGGAGGTGCCGGCAGGGTGACAGATGAGAAGGATTCGCACGCGCGCGAAACAGAAGAAAGAAAATTCATTTTCAGCACCGCTGACACCTGCCAGTTCTTCCAGATTTCCAGGGAAACTTTGTCAAGCTGGCAGAAAAAGGGCGCTCCCAAAGCAGGCCGGGGCAAATGGGATATTAAAGCAATCATGGAATGGCGGTACACGGGCAAGAATACCGAGAGCCCGGAAACCCGCAAACTCAAGGCAGAAGCGGATTTGAAGGAGGCCAAGGCCGCCCAGGAAAAAATCAAGCTGGGTGTCACAAAGACGGAATACATTCCCGCCGCCGTGGTTCAAGGCGAACTTGCCCGTCTGCTGGCAAATTTGAAAAAATCCCTGCTGGCAATCGGGCACAATGTCGCGTCAGATTTGGCCGCGCTGGATGCTGATGTGGTGACAATCGCTAAAAAAGGTGTTGACAAACGCATAGCAGATGCACTGCAGGAGCTGTCAGAGGGGAGGCTGTACCGTGGCAGGGCAAAGAAAAAAGCGAAGAAATGAGCTGGAATATCCTGAGTGGATAATGAACGCCCTCACGGTGCTGAAACCGCCGGAAAAGCTGACCGTCTCAGAGTGGGCTGATAAATACCGCATACTCTCAGAACTGGATAGCGCCGCCCCCGGCCATTGGCGTACCAGCAAGACCCCGTACCTCAAGCAGGTGATGGACGCTTTCAACGATGGATTCATTCACGACATTACCTTTTGTGCTGGCTCGCAGCTGGGGAAGACCTCAGCAGAACAAAACATGATAGGCTATGCCATTGCTCAAGACCCTGGGCCAATGATGATTGTCTATCCGTCTGAGAAACTGGCAAAATTCACATCAGAAAAGCGCCTGCAGCCGCTCATCCAGCTCAGCCCAGACCTGGCCCAGCACTTCAAAGAGCGGGAAAGCAAGGATTTGGAGCTGGCTTTTGACAGCATGTATATTGCCCTTACAGGGGCAAACAGCCCATCAGACCTTTCCAGCCGCCCTGTGCGCTATATCTTCTTCGACGAAATCGACAAATTTCCGAAGTGGGCGGGGGCGGAAGCAGGCCCCATGGAGCTGGCGGCAGAGCGTACCAAGACCTTTTACAATTTCAAGATTGTGAGAGTGTCTACCCCTACGCTCAAAACCGGCAACATCTGGCAGGGCTGGCTCAATGCTGATGTGCAGTATAAGTATTTCGTGCCCTGCCCCCATTGCGGGGAAACTCAGGTGCTTGAATTCGGGCAGATCAAGTGGCCGGAGGGGGCGGATGAAAACGAAGCCAAGGCCATGGCCTACTATGAGTGCAAATGTTGCCATGAAAGCATAGATGACCGCCACAAGCCCGCCATGCTGCGGGCCGGGGAATGGCGGGGGGAGAAGAAAAAGAGTGGGCGGGCTGCCAAGGTAGCTTTCCATCTCAACAGCATCTATTCCCCGTGGCTGACCTTCGGAGATGTGGCGGCCAAGTTCCTTGCCAGCAAGGATGAACCTGCCCTGCTCATGAACTTCATAAACTCCTGGCTGGCAGAGCCGTGGGTGGACAAATCCAGCCGTCTCCAGTCTGATGTAGTCATGGAGAAGCAACTGCCCTATGAGCGTGGCACCATGCCCGCTGAAGCTCAGATCCTCACGGCTGGCATTGATGTGCAGCTGGATCACTTCTGGTATTCTGTCAGAGCCTGGGGGCCACACCTCACTAGCTGGCTGGTAGACTATGGCAGACTGGAAACCTGGGCGGATTTGGAAGTCATGCTGGACAGGAATTACCCTGATGTAAATGGCGAAATCCATAACATCAACCTTGCCTGCATGGATTCAGGCTACAACACGGATGAAGTCTATGCTTTCTGTGCCCATCATGCTGATGTACTGGTACCCACTAAAGGTGCCAGCAGCCCGCTGAAATCCCGCTACAATGTCACGATTCTTGACAAAAGCGTGTCCAGCTTCGGCCTAAGGCTCTATACAATGGACACCGACCAGTTGAAGAATTTCATAGCATCCCGTATGAGCATAGACCCCGGCGCACATGGCAGCTGGAATGTTTACCGGGACATTGACCGGGAATACTGCGACCAGATCTGCAGTGAGCAGAGGGTGGAGCACAAGGATAAGAAAGGCCGTATCTCCATAGGCTGGGAGAAAATCAGCAGCCATGCGGCCAACCACCTCTTAGACTGCGAGACAAACAATGCCCTGGCGGCAGAAATCATCGGCGTGAGGTATCTCATAGAGCCGGATGAAGACGCAGAGGAAGAACAGGACGAAGAAGAAACCCAGGACTGGCTGGGAGTGAAAGGAAAATGGCTATGAGGCCGCCTGAGAGGGCGGCTTTTTCTATTGCCCATGAAAGGGGGTGAACAGTTTGGAGGAATTGGAGATTTTGAGGGGCCAGCTGTCCAATGTGAGGGCGGCTATTGCGGCGATTGAAAGCGGCGCTCAAGAATACCAGATAGCTAACAGGAGATTGGCGAAGGCTGACCTGGCTACGCTCTACAAGAGAGAGACTGAAATCAAGGCCAGCATTGCCCGCCTGGAAGACGGCGGGGTGTATTTCGCTGAACTGGGTCGGTTATGAACATTCTTGAGAAAGCTATAGCTTTTATTTCACCGCAATGGGCCTGCCAGCGGGCATTTTATGCCGAAAGCCTCAGAAGCTATGAGGCCGGGGAGATATCCCGCTTCAATGACGGCTGGATGCCGGTGAATACCGACACGGAAAACACCGACAAAACCCAGCGCGACCTCATCAAGGCCCGTGCCCGCTACCTGGAAGATAACAGCGATATTGCGGGGGCGGCTATCGGTGGCATTGTCCGCAATGTTGTAGGTACAGGCATCAAGCCCCAGGCTCGCACCGGGGATGATGAGCTCAACAAGCAGATAGAGGCCCTTTGGGCTGAGTGGTGCCGCGCTGAAAACTGCGATATCACCGGCCAGCAGACTTTTTCAGAGCTGCAGGCTATGCTCCTGCGCCGGAAAGTAGTTGATGGGGAGATATTCGTCAAGAAAACCGTGAACCGCCGGGGAAAATTCCCCTTGCGGCTGCAGGTTATCAAGTCTGATTTGCTCAGTCAGTACCTGATTACAGCCCCGAAGACGGGCAATGTAATCCGTTCAGGTATTGAGCTGGATGACCATTTGAAGCCCCTGGCTTACTGGATAGACAGGAAAAGCCCTGATGGATATATCCAGTATGACCCGGACAGGGTACCGGCAGGGCAGATAATCCATCTGTGGACACGGAAGCAGCCGGATCAGATTCGCGGCGTTTCCGACCTGGCCCCCATCATCAAGCGGCTCAAGGATACACAGGATTATCTTGATGCTGAGACTGTGGCTGCCAGAATAGCCGCCTGCTTCTCTGTGTTCATCACCACTCAGGATGGCGCACCGGGAAAGATTGGCCGCATCGGCAACACGAAAGACCCGGAGGGCAAGAAACTGCAATCCTTGCGCCCTGGTATGATCAAGTACCTGGCACCGGGGGAAAAGGTAGAGACCGCAAATCCTTCCCGTGGCATAGCCAACGCGAAGGATTACGTGGCCATACAGGAGCGCCTGGCAGGGGCAGGCCTGGGCATGAGCTATGAGCTTATGAGCCGCGACTTCGACAAAGCCAGCTTCTCAAGCGCAAGGCAGGGCATGCTTGAAGACCGAAAGACCTTTGAGCCTATACAGAACTACCTTGCAGAGCACCTTTGCGCCCCCATCTATCGGGAATGGATGGATTTGTGTGTCATGGCAGGCCTGCTGAACATCCCTGATTATTACCAGAACAAGGAAAAATATCAGGCCTGCGAGTGGGTATCCCCAGGCTGGGCGTGGATTGACCCCAGCAAAGAAGTAAATGCAGATATCATGGCCCTGCAGAATGGCGGCAAAACACTTTCACAGTGGTGTGCTGAGCGTGGCTATGATTGGCGCGAACAATTAGAGCAAATGGCCCTTGAGAAGGACACGGCAGAGGCTTTGGGCCTCACCTTGTCTATTCATACGCCCATTACCGTACAGGCGGCAGCCCAGAACCATGCGGATGCTGCCGGGGGCGGCGATGGAGACGGCAAGGGAGAAGAACAGGAGGAAGAAGATGGAACCGAAAACGAGAACGAGGAACAAGAATGAGCCGCTGACCCGTGATTTTCACGGGGAAATCTCCTGCCGTGAGGCGGGGGAGGAACAGGAGAGCCGCACCTTTGACCTCTCCTTGTCCAGTGAAGAACCTTATAGGCGCTGGTTTGGCACGGAAATCCTGCTGCATGAAGCAGATGCCATTGACCTGGCCCGCCTGCAGGAAATTGGCGTGATGCTTTTCAACCATGACAGCGACAAAGTTATGGGGAAAATCCTTTCTGTGGAGCTGGATGAGGGAGAGCACAAGCTGAGGGCGGTGGTTCAGTTTGATGAAGACGATGAAAGCGAAAAAATCTATCAGAAAGTCAAGAACGGCACCCTCAAGGGCGTGTCTGTGGGCTATCGGGTTGATTCGTGGGAGGAAGTGCTGGAAGGCAAAAAGAGCCAAAATGGGCGTTTTGAAGGCCCTTGCTACATTGCTACTGCATGGACACCCTATGAGCTTTCGATCGTTTCCATACCTGCTGACCCCACCGTAGGCGTAGGAAGAAGTTTAGAGAACACCGACAATGAAGAAAGAAATGGAGATGTGAAAATGGACGAGAACAAGAACACCGCCCAGGCAGAGCCGGAGACCGAGGCTGTACCTCAGGTGAACGAGGCAGAAGTGAAGGCTGCTGCCGTACAGGCAGAGCGTCAGCGTGTCAAAGAAATTGACAGCCTTTGCCGTCAGTTTGATGTGGATTCTGCCAAATTCATCGAAGATGGCACCACCGTTGAGGCTGCCCGCGCCGCTGTGCTTGAGCAGCTGGCCCAGCAGCGCAAGCCTCAGCAGGTGAATGTGAAGGCAGACGAAATGGACAAGTTCCGCGCCGCTGCCATTGATGGCCTGGCTATGAGGGCGGGCCTGGGCATTGAAAAGCCTGCCGCCGGTGCTGACGAATTCCGTGGCAAGCGCATGATGCGCCTTGCAGCGGAGTGCATCGAGCGTGAGAAGAACGCAAGCACCCGCAACATGGATGATGAAACCCTCATCCGTGAAGCCTTGACCGGCACTGGCGCTTTCCCTGGTATCCTGTCCAACGTGGCGAACAAGTCCATGGCCCAGGCTTATCAGGAAGCATCTACGACCTATCAGCTCTGGACTGCCAAGGGCAGCAACTCTGACTTCAAGCAGGCCACCCGCTACCGCCTGAGCGAAGCCGGGGAGCTGGAGAAAATCGGTGAGAGCGGCGAATTCAAGCATGACGAAATCAAGGAAACCTCTGTGACCGCCGGCGTGGCTACCTATGGCAAGTCCTTCTCCCTTACCCGTAAGGCTATCATCAACGACGATATGGGCGCACTCAAGGCCCTGCCGTCCATCCATGGTGCTGCCTGCCGCCGTATGGTTAACAAGATGGTCTACTCCATCCTGGCAGATAACCCCACCATTGAGGGGGCGGCGCTTTTCCACGCAAGCCACGGCAACCTGCAGACCCAGGGCCTCACTGTGGCCGGGCTGGGCAAAATCAAGGCGGCTATGGCCAAGCAGAAGAACATTGCTGGCAAGGCATTCCTCAACATCCAGCCCGCTTATCTGATTGTCCCTGTGGATTTGGAAGTAGAGGCGGCCCAGCTCATCAACTCTGTGGTTGACCCGTCCAAGAGCAATGCCACCGTGAACCCCTTCGCCAACAAGCTGTCTGTGATTGCAGACCCGGAGCTTTCCGCTGACAATGTTTTCTACATGGCAGCTGCGCCGGGGCTGGTACCCACTATCGAAGTCACCAGCTTGAACGGCAACGAGACCCCCATCATGGAGAGCGCCGTGCAGTTCGACACCTTGGGCATTAAGTGGCGCATTTACTACGATGTAGGCGTGAACCTGCTTGATTTCCGTGGCATTCAGAAGAGCACCATTAGCTAAAGGAGGCTAGAACATGGCAAAAGCAGTTTTTGTGCAGAAGGGCGATAACATCGACTTCACCGCTGCAGATGCAGTGGAATACATGGATGTTGTTCCCCTGGAAGATAAGGTGGGCATAGCGCTGGAAGATATTCCTGCCGGCGGCACCGGTACCGTGACGCTCACCGGCGCTTATATCCTCCCTGCCGCCACGGGGGCGGCTATCAAGGTGGGCCAGAAGGTTTACTGGGATGGCACCAATAGTGTTATCACCGGCACGGCTACTAACAACACCTTTGCAGGCCATGCAATCACCGCCAAGGCATCTGCAGGAACTGCCGTAACTGTACGGCTGGGCTGATGTCTTTCAAGGACATGGTGGCGGCAGACATTTCTGCCGTTTTCCTCAATCCAAACGAGTTTGGGGAAACCCACACTCTCGAAGGGCGGGAATGTGTCTGTGTGGTGTCCGGCTGGGCAACTGATGACCGCAAAGCAGGTTTGCAGGGGGGCAAACGCACCCCGGAAGGCCTGCATGGTGACTACATCACCGTATGTGTGGCCGCTTCTGACCTTGCCAAGATACCCACAGAGGGCACGCCGTTCCGTGTGGATGGCAAGCGCTATGTGGTGGATAAATGCGCCAATGACATGGGCATGCTGACCATCGAACTGGGTGCTTATCGCATGAGAGGCGGCGCATTTGCATGATTGAAATAGATGCCAGCGAAATCGCAAAGGCTCAAGAATTATTGCGGGGGCTGCCGGGGGCGGCTCAGAAGGCGGCCAATACGGCAATCCGCAAAAGTATCCGGGGAGCTAAAAAGGACGCAACCCAGAAGGCCAAGGAACGCTATACCATCAAGCCCACCTACATCACCAGAACCATGAAGGTGTCTTTCACAGGTGGCGGCGCTATGCTGACTTCACGGGGGCGGGTGAACGACCTGGCCTATTTCAAGCATAAGCCCACAGCGGTGCCCAAACGGAGACCACCTAAGGGGCAATATCTTTACAGCCAGGTAGTGAAAGGGCAGGGCGGCACCATAGCCCATGCTTTCCTGGCAAAGATGAAGTCCGGCCATGTAGGCGTTATGAGAAGGACGGCTGGAAACAGCAGCCTTCCCATAGCCAAACTGTCCGGCCCGTCTACGCCGCAAATGTTAGAAAGCCCTTCTGTGCGTGAGTTTGTAGAAACCAAAGCACAGGAGCGGTTGAGTAAGGAGTTAGATAGAGAGGTGAGAGCCTTCCTTATGGGCTATAGAAGATGACCCCGGCAAGATTAGTGCAGGCCGTGACGGCAGAAATCAAAGAAGCCGTCAAAGACTACAAGATGAAGGCTGAGGGGCAGGAGGATAAGGCGGTATCTGTCTACACTCAGCACATCCCCGATGAAGACTTTCAAGACGATACATATTACCCGCTTGTGATTGTAAGCTGGCAAGGCACCGAGGATTCGGAAGACGGCTCAGAGGCTGTCATAGGCTTAACCTTTGGTGTCTACGGCGAAGACGGGCAGGGGGCGGATGGCGAAGGGGCAGACGGCAGAGGGCCGGGGGCGTGGCAAGACTTGCTTTCTATTATGGAGCGAGTGAGGCAGCGCCTCCTTATTTTTCGGCTGCTTGACAAGCGCTTTCGGCTTATCTTGCCAACGAAGTTTGAAACCATCGAGGCCCAGCCCGTTCCCTTCTGGTTTGGTTATGCTACCTTGAGGTACCAGGTGGCCCAGCCGGATCAGCACATGGATGCAGACTGGTACAAGATAACGGAGGAATACATCAAATGAGCAAAAAGCAGGAGACCAAAGAAGCCGTGAAGACCACGGCCCAGGCACCGGCGGTGCCTGTCATGTACCTTGGCCCCAATGTTCTCTCTAAGGGGCTGAAAACCAACACGGTTTACAAACAGAAGCCGGCTGAGCTGATTTCTACTCTGCAGGGGGAATTCAGCACCATTGGCCGCCTTTTTGTTCCTGTAACAGAAGTAACCCGGGCAATGGCTGACCTTCAAAAGAAGGGTACGCCTATCAACCTGGCATACACCGAAATGAAGCGGTAAGAGAAAGGAGAACAACATGGCATATAAGCATGGCATTTACACCGGCGAGGTACCCACTTCGCTGGTGCCTATGACCCAGACTGACAGCGGCTTGATTGTTGCTTTTGGCACAGCCCCGGTACATCTGGCAAGTGACCCGGCAGAAGTCAACACCCCGGTACTTTGCTATAGCTATGCTGAGGCAGTAGCTGCCTTCGGCTATTCCGATGAGTGGGACAAGTACACCCTCTGTGAGGTTATGAAGTCTCAGTTTGCGCTTTTCAACATGGCCCCGGTGGTTTTTGTGAATGTGCTGGACAAGGAAAGCCACAAAACTGATGTGAAACAGGAAGAGTGCAGCCTGACCGACAAGGTGGGTACAATCAAGCAGCCTGCCCTGCTGGCTGGCGTCAAAGTATACGCTGCCACCGATGGTGAGGCACTGGTGGAGGATACCGACTACACGGTAGCCCATGACGATGAAGGCAATCTGGTGGTCACAGCTTTGGCAGATGGCTCTATCGCAAGCGCTGACAAGGTGTATGTGTCTTACACCAAGCTGACCCCGGAAACCGTAACGGCAGCAGACATTATCGGCGGTATCGACAATGTGAACAACAAGGCAGAAGGCCTGGAGCTGATTGATGAAATCTATCCCCGCTTTGGCCTTGTTCCAGGCATCATCATTGCCCCCAAATGGTCTCAGAATGTCAATGTATCGGCAGTAATGAAAGCCAAGGAGCACAACATCTGCGGTCATTTCAACGCAATTTCTATTTGCGATGTGCCCACGGATACCGTCAAGAGCTACACTGCAGCCAGCGAGTGGAAGAATACCAACATTGGCAGCGATAAGGATTGTGTGCTTTGTTGGCCATTGCTGAAGCAGGGGGACGAAGTTTTCCACTTGTCCACCCAGCTGGCCTCTGTCATGAACTACACTGACAGCCAGCATGATGATATCCCCTATTATTCCCCGTCTAACAAGTCTCTGCAAGCTAATGGTGCCTGCCTGAAAGACGGTACGGAAATCTACCTGAACAATGCCCAGGCTGCCTACTTGAATGGGCAGGGAATTGTCACAGCTTTGAATTTCATTGGCGGCTGGAAGACCTGGGGCAATCGCACCGTGGCTTACCCCAGCAACACGGATGTGAAGGACAACTTCATTCCCATCCGCCGCATGAATAACTGGATCGGCAACACACTGATCACGACCTTCTGGTCTAAGATTGATGACCCCATGAACAAGCGGCTCATTGAGAGCATCGTGGATAGCGCCAACATCTGGCTGAATGGCCTCACGGCCAAAGGCGCCCTCTTGGGCGGGCGTGTAGAATTCCGCGAGGACGAAAACACCACCACCGGCCTGATGGATGGCATTATCTACTTCCACGTATACATCACGCCGCCTTCTCCTGCCCGTGAGATTAACTTTGTGCAGGAGTATGACCCGGATTACATTTCCACTCTGTTCTCTTGATGAAAGGAGTAAGCAATGGGAAACATTAACCCTGTACGCGACAAACTCATTAACTTTGAGGTATTTATCGCAGGTGGCCGCAAGCTGGGCATGGCAGACATCACCCTGCCCACCATCGAGTATATGACCGCTATCCTCTCCGGGGCGGGCGTCGGCGGTGAAATTGAAATGCCCACCCCTGGGCAAACTTCCAGCATGGAGCTGGAAATCAACTGGCGCACACTCAACGAGGACACCACCAAGCTGCTGGCAATGAAGGCCCATGACCTTGAAATCAGAGGTTCCAGTGAGCTTTATGATGCAGGTACCGGCGAAATCAAGAGCGAGGCTATCAAAATCAATGTGCGCACCCTTCCCAAAAAGGGCGATTCCGGCAGCTTCAAGCCTGCTGACCACACCGACACGAAGTCTACCCTTGAGATCATCTACATCAAGGAGACTATCGCTGGTAAAGTGGTGTTGGAAATCGACAAGCTCAACTACATCTGTTTTGTGGATGGCGTGGATTACCTTGCCAGCGTTAAGTCTGACCTTGGCTTGTGATAGGAGGAAAATATGGCAGCAGAAGAAGCAAAAGAAGAGAAGAAAACCCTGGATTTTTCTGACTTGGAGGCAAAGTTGGGAGAACTTAATGCCCAGGCTTTCATGGATGCAGAGAGGGCCTGCCGGATGAAGGCAGATGCAACCCCGGACATTACCTACAGCGCAGGCTTCCGGGCAAGATTGGCAGCCCGCGCCCTTGGCGTGGACTTCAAGGAAGTTCAGGCCCTTCCCATTCCTGAGTTTACGGAAATCACCGGCAGGGTACTGAATTTTTTATTATCGTCTTCGGCCGCCAGGGTGATGAATGGCGAAGGATAATATGTCCTGAAAATATCGCTGGGCTTGAAAGGGAGGAACCTCCTCCCCAAAAGCTCAGGAAGATAATCTTCGCCCTGCGAGAGGCTGGCAGCATGGAATTCTGGCAAAGCCAAACCCTGAGGGAGTTTGGGGAATGGATGGAAGTGCTGAAAGCGGCGAAAAAATAGGCAATAAAAAAGCCCCGCCGGAAGGGCGGGGAACCTCAAGCATTTTTTAAGCATCTAAACAATAGGCGGATAAGTGAATAAACGAAACCGGCAACACAGCCAAGAATGAATGCACCGAGTAACAGGACTAACAAAAAAGTGATAGTCATCATTTACTTAACCCCCTTTTATGTTGCTGAAAGTTATCTTTCTTTAATTATACCAGAAAGGAGGCGGTTTTGGAGTGGCAGCAGGAAAAATATTTGCTATATCCTTCGCCATAAACGCCATGATGGGTGCCCCGACTTTGCCACGCCAAAACAGCGCGAAGCCTTATATGCCAAGGCTTCGCGCTTACTTTTTCCAAAATAATATGA
>SVBX01000042.1 GCA_015058655.1 Pseudoselenomonas ruminantium | reverse complement strand
CGCCTTGAGACGCTGGCCTGTATTAACCCCTTATAGGGGCGAGCAAACCACCCGTTGGACGGGTGGTTCTGATTGTCTTCCTTTCTTATTTTATGGTAAAATGATCGTTGCGTGAGTTAGTAGGGGGTTGCAAACGAGACAAGGTGTGCCCGGCGATATCATTTCGGGGCGTGCCGACAAAATGCCCGAAACTCAGTAGTGGCAAGGCTTCACGGTACTTGCAAACGGCATGCAACCCCCTGGGGGAATTTGCAACCCCTCAAACGGTGAAAAATGTGGTTGTATCAATTTCATACGACAATTGGACAACTTCATAGCCGAATTGATACAAGAATATAGAGTGTGAAGGGGCTGTTGCACGTAATATGACGTGCAGCAGCCCTTTTTCATGTACAAAAATATAATCCCGGGGCTTGAATGCCACGGGATTAGGTGTAGAATTTAGTTATGACAAAGCCAAATTCTCAGAAAGATTATATGTCTTTTGAAGGGAGTTATCAAGTATTTCTTCCTTTTAATCTTGAATTTCAGATTGGCAAAGATGACCCTGTCCGCCTGCTTCGCCATTGTATTGGAGGTATGGATATTACGGCACTGGAAAGGACCTATCAGCGGATAGAGCGAAATTTGGCGTCGCCAAGGCAGATGTTGGCCATCGTTGTCTATGCGGGGATGAATCGTATTTTCAGTTCTCGCAGGATAGAACTTGCTTGCAAGCGGGATATCAATTTCATGTACCTGCTGGAGGGCAAGCCTGCCCCTGACTATACCACCATAGCCCGGTTTCGTTCCAAGCATCTGGCTTTCTGTATTAAGGAGCTATTTGCCCATATGGACTTTATGCTGGAAGATATGGGGGCTATTTCCCTGCAGGATATTTTCATCGATGGAACAAAAATCGAATCCGTTGCCAATAAGTACAAGTTTGTCTGGAAAAAATCTGTCCAGAAGAATCAGGCAAAGCTTATGGAAAAGTTGCCGGACTTCGTGGACAAAGCCAAGGAAGAATTTTCTGTTTCCCTATCTCATGGCAAAGAAATTCACCTGCATCAGCTAAAGAAGCTGCGCCGCAAATTGAAAGCCCGGCAGAAAGCACAGGGAATACAGTTTGTCCATGGAATCGGGAAACGCAAAACCAACCTACAGAAAACCATGGAACAACTGGACGAGTTCATCGCCCGGCTTAAAAAATACAACAAATACCTGCACATCATGGGAAACCGCAACAGTTTTGCCAAAACAGACACAGACGCTACCTTTATGCGGATGAAAGAAGATGCCATGAAAAACGGTCAGTTAAAGCCTGCTTATAACATCCAGTACGGCACAGATTCCGAATTCGTTACCTGGGCCACGGTAGGGCCGCAGCCAACGGACACAACAACCCTTATTCCCTTTTTACAGGAAATGGAACGCTATACCCACAAGTGTTACCGTAATGTTGTGGCAGATTCTGGCTATGAAAGCGAGGAAAACTACCTTTATCTTGAAACACACCAACAGCGATCCTTTATCAAGCCCAGCAACTAT
The DNA here is from genome assembly GCA_015058655.1 of Pseudoselenomonas ruminantium. GTDB lineage: Bacteria > Bacillota > Negativicutes > Selenomonadales > Selenomonadaceae > Selenomonas_B > Selenomonas_B ruminantium_C. The sequence goes on along the minus strand of SVBX01000042.1, from coordinate 13,945 downwards.
GAGAAGAGTAAGAGCAGAAAATGGAAACAGGACATTGGCCGCAGGGAAAACATGACCTATCTGGCCAACGAGGATGCCTATCTCTGTGCCCAGGGCAGGAAGCTGACTGTAGCCAAAGAATTTAACCGCAAAAGTAAAACTGGATTTCAAAGCAAGATAACCCATTACAGCTGCGAAAATTGCAAGGACTGTCCGGTAAAAAGCCAGTGTATACACGGAAATCACTGCAAGACTCCGCTGGAAGAGCGAACCAAGAATATAAAAGTATCCAAACGGTTCCAACGCCAACGGCAGGAAGATCTGGAACGGATAACCTCGCCGGAAGGCATCCAGTTGCGGATAAATCGCAGCATTCAGGCAGAGGGCTCCTTTGCCATGGTAAAAGCGGATATGAGCTTCCGCCGATTCTTAACCCGTGGTAACAAAAATGTCCTTGTGGAAACGATGCTGCTGGCTATGGCTTATAACATTCAAAAGCTGCATTGCAAAATACAGGCAGGAAAGCTCAACCGACACCGAATCCCTGTGGATAACGCTGCTTAAAAAAATCAAAGAGCGCAAGAAAAAAAGACGATTTTCAGACCGTCTGGTGTCTTGCGCTCAAAATTCCTATATTTTGCTCTAAAAATAAGATATTCTCAACTGGAAAAAGCCAAGGGGCTGTGCATAAGTGATTTTTCACTCATGCAACAGCCCCTTTTGTGTTATTAGGAAGTAGCATAAGGCCGGTGGGGTGAAGGGATATATGCTTGGATTTGTAGCTTTTAGGGTAGAGGGGGTTGCAAAATGTGGGACTCCGTTAGTACAGTATGATGCCCCATTTGCAGGGTGTGTAAAATAGTCTGCAAAGCAGTTTGTCGTCATAATGAAGCATTTACTTTTTTGCTAATTTGAGTTATGATATTAGCAGGAAGGGAGTGATAGCGTGAAAACATCAGAAAAGCTCGATTTACTTTTTGAGAGAAATAATGGGATTGTTAAAACTGCTCAAGTTCTAGAAAATGGAATCACAAAAACATCTTTTTACGCCTATGCCAGACAGCGTGGTATAGAGCAGGCAGCACATGGAATCTATGTTTCGCCTGATGCCTGGACAGATGGCATGTATATGCTGCACCTGCGCTGCAGTCAGGCCGTATTCTCTCACGAAAGCGCATTGTTCTTCCATGACCTGACTGACCGGGAACCAAGTCCATATTCGATCACTGTAAAAACAGGCTATAATCCTGCCAGCCTGAAGGCTGATGGAATCAAAGTCTATACCATCAAAAAAGAACTGCATGATGTAGGACTTATCACGATGGATACACCCTTTGGTAATGCTGTCCCTGTCTATGATGCAGAGCGCACCATCTGCGACCTGATTCGTAGCCGCAGCAGCATTGAAATGCAGACATTTCAAGATGCACTCAAGCAGTATGCAAGGAGCAGGGAGAAAGATTTGCGTAAGCTGATGCGAGATGCAAAGATGTTTCATGTAGAAAAAATTTTACGACAGTACTTGGAGGTACTTTTATGATAAAGACAGCTTGGCAGCTTAAAGATCGGATTCGCAATCTCGCCAAAAGCAAATCGGCAGATGCGCAAGTTTTGATGAGGAACTACATGATGGAGCGATTCTTGGAACGCATTTCAGTTTCAGAGTATCGTGACAAATTCATTCTCAAGGGCGGAATGCTGGTAGCGGCAATGATTGGTCTTGAGTCCCGCGCAACTATGGATCTTGACGGCACCATAAAAGGCATCAATGTCAATGTTGAGGATGTAGAGAAAATGATCGCTGCTATTGTTTCAGTGCCAATGGATGATGGCGTGGAATTTCAGGTCAAGCGAATCTCGGAGATTATGGATGAAGCTGAATATCCTGGCATACGTGTAAGTATGGAAACCAGGTTTGATGGCGTAAGGACACCGCTTAAAATTGATATCTCAACCGGCGATGCAATTACGCCCCGTGAGGTACGGTACAGATTCAAGCTGATGTTGGAGGAGCGATCCATTGATATTTGGGCGTACAATCTGGAAACTGTTCTGGCAGAGAAGCTGGAAACGGTGGTATCCCGTTCGATAACCAACACGCGAATGAGGGATTTCTACGATTTGCACATGTTAAGCCAGCTTTACGGTCAAACTATTGTTCCAGCTGATCTCAGTGCAGCACTTACTGCAACGGCTCGGAAAAGAAATACGGAGAAATATCTGGCCGATGCGGTTGCTGCTCTTGATGAGGTTGAAGCTGATATGAATTTGGTGAAACTCTGGGCGGCTTATCAAAAGAAATTCTCCTATGCTTGTGATGTAACATGGAATTCAATTATGACATCTGTTCGCGGCCTTTACAATCTGGTGCAGAGTGTGAAGCAATGACATGTATTGTTAATATGATTGCTGTCCACTGCGGTTTTTACCGCGATGGACTTTTTGTATAAAGAAAACCCCCGGTTAGGCTGACGGAGTTTGATGAAGGCCTATGGGGAACGCTGGTAAACTTCATGACCGTATACAGCAAGGAAGATATCAGCGTCATATTTAAGGACGGCACGGAAATTAAGATAGGGTAACAGTTGGCACGGGCAAAGTCCCGTGCCAATTTTCTTGTCTTCCTTTCTTATTTTATGGTAAAATGATTGTTATGTGAGTTAGTAGGGGGTTGCAAACGAGACAAGGTGTGCCCGGCGATATCATTTCGGGGCGTGCCGACAAAATGCCCGGAACTCAGTAGTAGCAAGGCTTCACGGTACTTGCAAACGGCATGCAACCCCCTCGGTAATTTTAAGAGACATTTGCAACCCCTCAAACGGTCAAAGACAGGGGAAAAATGTGGTTGTATCAATTTCATACGACAATTGGAGGTTTTTATTTGGCTGCGATAACCTATGAGCTCATCAAGCAGGATGAGACTACCGGGGCCAGAGCTGGCATTATACATACTCCTCACGGCTCTTTCCCTACGCCTATCTTCATGCCTGTAGGCACTCAGGCTACGGTGAAGGGTGTTTCTCCGGAGGAACTGAAGGATTTAGGGGCAGGGATTATCCTTTCCAACACCTATCACTTGTTTCTGCGCCCCGGCATGGAACTGGTGAAAGAGGCAGGGGGACTGCACAAGTTCATGCACTGGGATGGTGCTATCCTGACAGATAGCGGCGGATTCCAGGTCTTTAGTCTGGGGGAGCTCAGGAAAATTACGGAGGAAGGCGTGACCTTCCGCTCTCATCTGGACGGCTCCAAGAAGTTCCTCTCTCCCGAGGTGTCCATGGAGGTGCAGATGTGTCTGGGGTCTGACATTGTCATGGCCTTTGATGAGTGCGTGCCGTATCCTGCGGACTATGACTATGCCAAGCGCTCCACGGAGCGTACCCTCAGGTGGGCCAAGCGCTGCCAGGCGGCTATGACGGCTCCCAATCAGGGGTTGTTTGGCATTGTGCAGGGTGGTATGTACAAGGATCTCAGAGAGTGGCATGCCAAGGAAATGACGGCTTTAGACTTCCCAGGCTATGCTGTAGGCGGGCTTTCTGTAGGTGAACCAAAGGAACTCATGTATGAGATGCTGGAGTATTCCACGGCTCACCTGCCCCAGAACAAGGCCCGCTACCTCATGGGTGTGGGTACTCCCGACCATCTGGTGGAGGGCGTGGCCCGGGGTATTGACATGTTCGACTGTGTGTACCCCACCCGGGTGGCACGCAATGGCATGGCCATGACCTGGCACGGGCGTCTGGTGATGAAGAATTCCACCTTTACCCATGACCACAATGTATTGGAGGAGGGCTGCGGTTGCTATGCCTGCCGCAGTGGCTACACCCGTGCCTATATCCGTCATCTGGTGAGGGCAGGGGAGATTTTCGGCCTGCGGCTCTTATCACTGCATAACCTCTACTTCCTGGAGGAGTTCGTGCGGCGCATGCGCACAGCCATCCTGGAGGACAGGTTCCCTGCCTTTAGGGCAGAGTTCCTGGAGAATTACAATCCTCGGGGCAATCAGTGATGTCGGTGGGCAAGAGGGCACTTCGCGAAGCTGTGCGCAGGGCTCGTCAGAACCTTGCAACTGCCTACAGGCAAAAGGCTTCCGCAGCCATGCTGGCAAAGCTCTTTGAATTGGAGATTTACCGGCAAGCGTCTTCTGTCATGGCCTATTGTCCTATGGCTGAGGAAGTACAGCTGACTCCTCTGCTGAAGCACAGCTTGTCTCAGGGCAAGACTGTGGCTTTGCCCTATGTTATTTCCAAGGGGCTCATGGCGGCGGTAAAGCTTCACGATATGGATTCGCTGGTTGAAGGCGCCTATGGCATTCTCACTGTAGGAGAGGAGAAAAGGGAATTCCTTTCTCCTGGACTGCTGGATTTGGTTGTAGTGCCGGGGGTAGCCTTTGGATTGGATGGCTCCCGCTTGGGCATGGGGGCAGGCTTTTACGACCGTTTCCTATCGGAAAGAGCGCCACAGGCCCATCGCGTAGCTCTTTGCTTTGACTGCCAGCTAGTGCCGGAGATTCCCGTGGAAATGCATGATCAGCGGGTGGAGGCCATCATTACCGAGACCCGCTTCATAAATTGCCATTAAGGCAGATAAGGTGATTTTTATGGAAGTAAAGATTGGACTTGCCAAAACCGCAAAATACGCCACTGGCGTCTGCGGTGACAGCTGCGATATTGCAGAACGTCCCCATGGGGGCATCTCTGCCATTATCGCCGATGGCCAGGGAAATGGCCTGGCGGCTCATCACACCAGCAGTTGGGTGGTGAACAAGGCGGTGTCCCTGATTTCCGACGGGGCCAGAGATGGAGCCGTGGCCAGGGCTGTGCATGATTATCTCTATGCTATGAAGGACAAGAAGGTATCCTGCACCTTGACTGTCCTCAGTGCAGACCTTGACACTGAAACTTTGGTGATCAGCCGGAATTCCAACTGTCCCGTCATCGTGAAGACTGAGGATTATGAGACGGTGTATGATGAGGATGTGAGCCCTATAGGGGTGAACCGCCACATGAAGCCGCTCATGTATGAGATTCCCCTGACACCGGGGCTGGTGGTGGTGAGCTACACTGACGGCATTGAGCATGCAGGCCGCAAGCGCACCGGCAAGTGCGCAGATTTTGAGAAAATCCTGGAAATCGTCAGAAAGAATGGGCCTGAGGATGCTGCCTATATTGCCAAGAGCATTATGGACTATGCCCTTTCTCTTGACCAAGAGAAGGCCTCGGACGATATGACCGTGGTGGTCATGGGCATCACGGAGGGCTCTCCCAATGAGCCGAAAATTGAGCAGTTGGAAGTGACCTATCCTTATTGATTTGCTCCTGTGGGAGCTTATGGAACTGTTCATAAATAAATTTTAGATTTGACTTGTCTAAATCTCCATACGCGTCGTTGTCATCAGTCGGCATAGCACCACTATGCCTCCTTCCTCCGCCTAGCCTGTGAAGATTTATCCTGCGTCCTATCTTAAAATTTATTTATTGCCAGTTCCTATGAAAGGGGTGCCGGATATGAAGATTGCTATTGTGGGAGTGTGTGCCAGTGGCAAGACCACCCTGGTGGCGGGGTTGCGGGAGGCAGGTTACGATGCCTATAATGTGGCTCAGGAGCATTCTTGTGTGCACAATTTTTGGGCGAAGAAAAATCCTGACCTGGTGGTCATGATTGATGCCACCCTGCCGGCCATTCACAAGCGGCGGCTGGTGTACTGGGGGGAGGATCGCCTGGTGACCCAGCATAAGAGACTGGCTGATGCCAAGGCCCATGCGGACCTTTACATACAGACAGATGAGCTTGATGCTGAGGCCGTGAGGCAGAAGGTCATTGAGTTCATCGAAAACTATCAGCGGGAGCATGCTTCTCGCAGGGCTACGGCCTAAGAAAAATAGAAGGGATTGAATCTTTTGCAGAAAGAAAGCCTTATGAAGCTATTGGGCTGCGTCGTATTGATTGTGGCGCTGTTCCTGGCTTTCGTGAAGCCCCTGGCCTTCTCTATCCGCCAGGGCCTTGACCTCCAGGGCGGCACCCATGTGGTGCTGGAGGCTGAGGACACAGAAGTTGCCCAGGTAAATGATGATGCCATGAACCGCGTGGTTACCATCATGGAAAAGCGCGTCAATGCCCTGGGCCTTACGGAGCCCATCATTCAGCGTGAGGGTGAGCGCCGGGTCATCATCGAACTGCCCGGCGTCAATGACCCGGATGCGGCCATCAAGACCATCGGCAAGACCGCCATGCTGGAGTTCAAGGACGAGGAGGGCAACACGGTGCTGAACGGCACCGACCTGCAGGATGCCCAGGCTGCTACGAACCAGCAGACGGGGCAGAATGTGGTCAACCTGACCTTCTCCGATGAGGGTGCCAAGAAGTTTGCCGACCTTACCACGAAGAATGTGGGCCGTACCATTGCCATCCTGTTGGACGGCGAAGTGCTGACGGCGCCCAACGTCCGTGAGCCTATCCTGGGGGGCAAGGCTGAGATCACCGGCCAAAAGACCCTGGAGGAAGCTCAGAATCTGGCTGTGGTGCTCCGCAGTGGTGCCCTGCCTGTGAAGGTGAACATCATCGAGACCCGTACCGTGGGCCCCTCCCTGGGACAGGATTCCAAGGATAAGTCTGCTTTCGCTTTTGCCGTTGGTTTGGGAGCTGTGCTGGTATTCATGATTCTCTTTTACCGCTTGTCCGGTTTTATCGCCGACATTGCCCTGATGGCTTATACCCTGATGCTCTTGGGATTGCTTTACCTTTTGGATGCCACCCTCACCCTGCCTGGTGTAGCAGGTATCATCCTCTCCATCGGTATGGCGGTGGATGCCAACGTGCTGATTTTCGAGCATTTCAAAGAGGAGTATAGGCTGAACGGCAAGACTCTGCGCCTGTCCATGCAGGCCGGGTTTGAGCGTGCCTTTACCACTATTTTTGACTCCAATATTACTACCATCATTGCAGCTATGGTATTGTTCTTCCTGGGGACAGGTACCATTCGCGGCTTTGCTATCACTCTGGGACTGGGTACCCTGCTGTCTATGTTTACGGCCATTACCTTGACCCGCTATATGCTGAAGCTAATGATTGATGCCAAGATTTCCACCAATGCCAATGCCTACGGCGCCAACGGCTATATGCTTATGGATAAGCGTCCCGGACAGAAGGAGGATACTGCCAATGCCTAAGTTTGATATTGCAGGGCATAGGAAAATCTGGTTCCTCATCTCTGCCCTTGTCATCATTCCCGGCCTCTTCTGCATGGCTGTGAGGGGCTTCAACTTCGGTATCGACTTCACCGGTGGTACCATCATTGATCTGAAATTTGACCAGCCTGTGACCATCGCCCAGGTGCGTCAGAGCCTGACTCCCTTTGGCTTAGAAGGCAGCACTATCCAGCTTTCCGGAGCTGAGAGCGGCGTCACCGAAGGTGAGAATGTCATGGTCCGTACCTCTGATATGGAGGAAGAGGAGCGCAAGGCCGTCATGGCCAGCATCAAGGAGCAGGTTGGCTCCTATACGGTGATGCGTGAGGAGAAGGTGGGGGCTACCATCGGTGGCGAGCTCATCACCAACGCTGTGCTGGCTCTGGTGGTATCCTGGGCCCTCATCATCGCCTATGTGGCCTACCGCTTCGAATTCCGCTTCGGCATTGCGGCGGTGCTGGCCCTGGTGCACGATATCCTCATCGTGCTGGCGGTATTCTCCTTCACCCAGCGCCAGATTGATTCTTCTTTCATTGCGGCGCTCTTGACCATCGTCGGTTATTCCATCAACGATACCATCGTCATCTTCGACCGCATCCGTGAGAATCTGCGCCTGCACTTCCGCAGGGGCGGAGATGTGAACCATTTGGTGAATACTTCCGTCTACCAGACCCTGACCCGTTCCCTTTATACGGTGTTCACGGTCATGTTCACCACGGCGGCGCTCTACTTCTTCGGCGGCGAGACCACCAAGGACTTTGCCTTTGCCCTGCTGGTGGGTTTTGCTTCCGGCTGCTATTCTTCCATCTTCATTGCCAGCCCCATCTGGATTACCCTGCGCAATCGGGCTGACAGGAAGCGTGTGGCTCAGCCTGCCGAGGCTAAATGACAATTATCCGCGGAGCCCATGCCCTTGAGGGCGGGCTCCTTTTTTTCCATAAGCTGAAACTCACGAGGCTTCAGCCTATGGAAAGAAAAGGATTTTAAGAAATTCTATCGAATTCTGCAATGATAAAGAAAAATTTAGGAGTAAGATATGCTGAAAGAATGGAAAAGATATGAGGCAGCCCCGGAAGCCAAGAAGCTAGCACGGGAGCTGGATGTGACGGAACTCACTGCTCAGGCCCTTTGGCATCGTGGCTTCAGGACTCCGGAGGAAGCACAGGAGTTCCTGCATCCTGAGGAGATGCCCTTCCATGACCCTTTCCTGATGAAGGATATGGAGGCAGCTGTGGAGCGCATAGAGCGTGCTATCAAGAAAAGAGAGAAAATTGTGGTCTACGGCGACTACGATGTGGACGGCATGACTGCTACTGCCCTTTTGGTGCACAATCTCCGCGCCTTGGGTGCCTTGACTTCATACTATATCCCCGACAGGAAGAAGGAAGGCTATGGTTTCAACTTGAAGGCGTTGGAAAGCATTGCCGAAAGTGGGGCGGGACTACTGGTCTCCGTTGATTGCGGCATTGCCTCCGTGGAAGATGTGAGGTCCATGGGAGGGTTGCTGGACATTGTCATTACCGACCATCATCTGCCTGGTGAGAACCTGCCTCCTGCTTTGGCGGTGGTCAATCCCCATCGGTCAGACTGCCCCTATCCGGACAAGAATCTGGCAGGTGTCGGCGTGGCCTTCAAGCTCTGCCAGGGACTCTGGCAGAAGTTGAAGGGGGAAGAGTTTGCAGGTGATCTGGAACTGGCGGCCCTGGGCACCGTGGCGGATATCGTTCCCCTGGTGGGGGAGAACCGCAAGATTGTGAAAGCGGGACTCGTGAAGCTGCAGGAGTCGGATTTCCTGGGGGTGCGGGCACTGGTAGAAGTGGCAGGGCTCACGGACAAGGAAATCACTGCTGGTCATATCGGCTTTATGCTGGCGCCGCGCTTGAACGCTGCAGGGCGGCTGGGTAGCGGCCTGGACGGTGTGCGGCTGTTGCTGTCCAGGGATATTGACGAAGCGGAAAGGCTGGCCCAGGAACTGGACAGCCTTAACGGGGAGCGTCAGGCCATCGAGTCGGAGATACTGGCTGCCGCTGAGGCGGAATTGCAGGCAGGCGAAGTGGAGCCTGAGGACATGCAGGCCATCGTGGTGGCTGGCAAAGGGTGGAACCCCGGAGTCATCGGCATCGTGGCTTCCCGGCTTGTAGAGGCGTACTACAAGCCTACGGTGGTGCTTTCCATCCAGGAGGACGGGGTCTGCAAGGGCTCCTGCCGCAGCATCGAGGGGCTGCATATGTACGAAGCGCTCACGGCTTGCAAGGATGAGCTCATGCAGTTTGGTGGCCACGAGATGGCGGCAGGGCTTTCCGTCAGGGAAGAGAAGATAGATGATTTTCGCAGGGCGCTGCAGGATTACGCAGGCGAGACTTTAAGCGCGGCAGACTATGTGCCCAAAGTCACGGTGGAATTTGAGATGATGCCCCATGAGGTGACCTTCCAGATGATAGAGGAACTTTCCCTCTTGGAGCCTTATGGCATGGGCAATCCCAAGCCCGCCTTCGGTTGCCGGGAAATCAGGGCTACGGAGGCCCAGGCCATGGGCAAGCAGCGGGAGCATCTGAAGTTCCAGGTGGGCTCAGCAGGCCAGCCCGTCACGGCCCTTTACTGGCGCCACAGCGAGTTGGCGCCTATTGTGAATGCCGAGGAACTGGACATGATCTACACCCCGGACATCAATGAGTGGAACGGCCGCAGGAGCCTCCAGTGCATCGTGGAGTCGCTGTCTCCTTCCCGGAAGGAACGGGTATTCCCGGAGCGGGAGACTTTGGCAGGCATTTACCGCTATCTTATGGGCATACAAAAACAGCAGGGCAAGATTCCCTACAGTGCAGAGGAACTGGCAGCTAGTTTCAGCGCTGGGGGAGAGCATGTCTCCCTCTACACTTTAGGGAAGGCTCTGCGTATTTTCCAGGAGCTGGAGCTACTGCATCAGGACCTGGAAGGGGCGCACTACTATCTGCCCCCGGTGGCAGGGAAGATGGAATTGGACGCTTCCCCTACCTACAGGCGACACCGCTGAGAGGAGTGAGCGAGGATGAACGACAAAGGGAAGAAACCCGTAACCATAGAGAGCATCATTGCCTCTGTCCAGGAGTACCAACCCCAGGCGGATATTGACCTCATCCAGCGAGCCTATGAACTGGCCGAGTCTGCTCACAGGGGACAGACCCGCGTGTCCGGGGAGGCATACATCATTCATCCCCTGCATGTGGCCCAGATCCTGACGGAATTGCATCTGGACTATGAGACGGTCAGCGCTGCCTTGCTCCATGATGTGGTGGAGGACACAATCTACACCAACGAGCAGATGCAGGAGATGTTCGGGGAAGAAGTGGCCATGCTCATTGACGGCGTGACCAAGCTGGGCCGCATCCAGTACAAGTCCAAGGAAGAGGTGCAGCTGGAGAACTACCGTAAGATGTTTTTGGCCATGGCCAAGGATATCCGGGTCATCATGATAAAATTGGCGGATCGCCTGCACAATATGCGTACCCTCAAGTATATGCGGGAAGACAAGCAGAAGCGCATTGCCAAGGAGACTATCGAAATATATGCGCCCCTGGCCAATCGCCTGGGCATTTCCAATGTGAAGTGGGAACTGGAAGATCTCTGCCTGCGCTATCTTGACCCCGAGACCTATTACGATTTGGTGGAGAGCGTCAAGCAGAAGCGCAAGGAGCGCCAGACTTTCATCGATGATTCCATCGAGCAGATCAAGGAAAAGCTGGCAGAGAGCAATATCAAGGCTGATATCAGCGGCAGGGCCAAGCATTTCTACAGCATCTACAAGAAGATGAAGCGGGACAAGAAGGACATCAGCGAGATTTATGACCTGTCAGCCGTGCGCGTGCTGGTGGAGAGCGTCAAGGACTGCTACGGCGTGCTGGGAGTCATCCACGCCATGTGGAAGCCTATCCCGGGCCGCTTCAAGGACTATGTAGCCATGCCCAAGTCCAATGGTTACCAATCACTGCACACTACGGTGATGACCCGTGGCTATCCGCTGGAAATCCAGATTCGCACCTTCGCCATGCATCAGGTGTCGGAGTTCGGTGTGGCAGCGCACTGGAAATACAAGGAAACGGGCAAGAGCGTGGGAGCCGGCAGCGAGACTGACCAGAAGATGTCATGGCTCAGACAGATGGTGAATCTTCAGCAGGAGTACACCGACCCCAAGGAGTATTTTGAAGCCATGAAGGTGGATATCTTCTCCGATGAAGTGTTCGTCTTTACTCCGAAGGGCGATGTCATCGACCTGCCCAAAGGTTCCATCCCCATAGATTTTGCCTACCGCATCCACACTGAGGTGGGGCATCACTGCGTGGGCGCGAAAATCAATGGCAAGCTTGTGCCGTTGGAAACCAAACTGCGCAATGGCGATATTGTCTCTGTGCTTACTAACAAAGCTAATGGAGGTCCTAGCCGTGATTGGCTGAATATCGTGGCCTCTTCCGAGACTCGCAGCAAGATTCGCACCTTCTTCAAGAAGGAGAAGCGGGAAGAGAATATCGAGCGGGGCCGGGAGATGTTGAAAGACGAAGCCAAGCGGTTGGGGTATGCGCCCAAGGAGCTCATGAAGGAAGACCGTTTGGAACAGGTGGCGCAGAAGCTCAATATCCTTACGGAAGATGATCTTTTGGCAGCCTTGGGATATGGTGGGGTTGCCCTTCACGGCATTATGATGAAGCTCATCGAGCTTTACAAAAAAGATGTGCAGGAGGCAACTTCTCCCGATGTGTCAAAGCTTCTTTCCGAGCTGAAACAGCCATCAGGTGGCGGAGACAGGCGCAAGAAGTCGAGCCATGGCGTGTTGGTGGAAGGAGAGAGCGGCCTCTTGGTGCGCCTGGCTCGGTGCTGCAGCCCCATACCTGGAGATCCCATAACTGGTTACATCACCCGCGGCCGAGGAGTATCCGTGCATCGCTCTGATTGTCCCAATGTCATGAATGATGCTGATTTTTCCCGTATGATTGAAGTGGCTTGGGATATTGGCCTTGACAAGGAATACACCGTTGAGCTGGAAATCATCTGCAATGACCGCAGTGGCATGCTAGCCGAACTCTTGGCAGTGCCTTCGGAAATGCGCATGAATATCCGCAGCGTCAATGCCAATCCTAATCGCAACAACAAGACTTCTACGGTGATACTGGGACTTGATGTGAAGAATTCCAGTCAGGTAGGCCAGATTATGACTCGCCTGCGGCGCGTGAAAGATGTATACAGCGTCACTCGCAAGATAGGCGGGACAGGCAAAGGAGGAGAGTAAGTGGCTCTGAAAGTTCATACTATACCTACGGCACCGATTGAGGAGAACTGCTATGTGGTCTTTGATGAAGAAAGTCGTCAGGGATTGCTCATAGATCCAGGCAATGAGGGGGAGAAGATTCTTTCCCTTATACGAGAAGAGAAGGTAGAAGTGGAAGCAATCCTGCTCACCCATGGGCATTGGGACCATATTGGTGCAGTGGAGGAACTTAGGCACAAGTTGAAGGTGCCTGTGCACATCCATGGGGATGACTCTGCTATGCTGACAGACAGCCGTCAGAATCTCTTCGCCTTCATGGCAGGAGGCCGCATGGAGGGAAAGCCTGCGGATAAGGTATTCCGGGAGGGGGCGGTGTTTCCTTGCGGAAATTATAGTTTCAAGGTTATTCACACGCCGGGGCACACTCCTGGGGGGTGCTGCTTTTACTCAGAAAAAGCAGGTGCCCTCTTTTCCGGGGATTCGCTTTTTGCAGAGGAAATAGGACGCTGTGACTTACCAGGTGGCTCCCTTGATAGCCTGATAAGCAGCCTCAAGGAAAAGATCCTGTGCCTGCCAGAGGCGACTAAGGTCTATCCAGGCCATGGCCCGTCTACTACCGTGGGCTGGGAGCATATGCATAATCCTTACCTCAGCTGAATGGAGAAGACCGATTTTATGCGTTTGATTCTTGGTATTTCGGGAGCCAGCGGCTCCCTTTTAGGTTATCGTATCTTGCAAGCCCTGAGAGAGTTCCATCAGGTGGAAGTGCAACTTGTCATGACAAATGGGGCAAGGGAGACTTTGAATTGGGAAACTGAATTGAAGTACGAGCAGTTTGCTTCTTTGGCTGATGTGGCATATGATAATAGCAACCTTGCCGCTAATATAGCAAGCGGCTCTTATGACACTGACGGCATGATTATTGCCCCTTGCAGCATGAAGACTGTAGCAGGGATCGTTTCCGGCTATGCAGATAATTTGCTGCTCAGGGCTGCAGATGTGTGCATGAAAGAAGGGCGCAGACTGGTGCTGGTACCGAGGGAAATGCCCCTGTCCCGTATACACCTGAAAAATCTGAAGGAAGCGGCCGACTATGGCTGCACGATCGTGCCACCTATGCTGACATTTTACAACGGAGCAGACACGGTGGAAAAGCAGATAGACCATATTGTGGGCAAAGTGTTGGGGCAGTTTGGGCTGAACTACGATAAGTTCGTGCCTTGGCGTTCAGACCTTGTGCAAAAATCATAAAAGCTGGACAGGCGGAAGCGCTGCACGGAAATAAGCATGGCCTCATGGCGATGAAGGAAGTTGTTTCCCTTTGAAAATCCTTCTCTTTTGTGAAACAGGCATATAATGAAGAAAGACCTCGAATACCTGTGAGATAAGGTTTCGAGGTCTTTTGCGTCGATGGCTCAGGAAATTGTTTTGGAAAGAAGGGAAATTCGGCAACGGTTCTATTTAGGGTAAGCGGTAAACCATTCGGTGTTACCATAAATAAAATGAGCCTGGCTGTATTTAGTGGCCAGGCTCTTAGTGT
>SVBX01000006.1 GCA_015058655.1 Pseudoselenomonas ruminantium | reverse complement strand
CTAAAAAAGCAAGGAAAACCTTTGAAATTCCTTGCTTTTTTTGATGCGAGATTTTTGATTTCGTGGCAAAGTCGGGAAGATGCTTTTTTTTGCTTGTTGTCCTCAGGTATCTTTTCATAGGACATTTTTCTGCTACAACTTCCCGTGACTTTTCGTTGCTTGCGAACTAACATATAGATGCTAATATGGAGGAGCCTCACTCCTAATTTTAGCAACATATAAAAAGACAATATAAACAAGCTGATAAGCATAGCATCCATAACAGACATATCTCCTTTGATAATCAGTACTTATGTTCTATTGCTATTTTACCATACTTATGTTCGCTTGTCTAGTTTTTAGAACATTTATTCCCTTACATTTCGATAATGCGGGCAAACTTCTCCCTGTACTGAACTGCCAACACCGGCAGCACGAAATCCATGTCCTCCTGATTCTCCAAAGTGGCTGTCGCCGCCTCTCTGGCTTTCAGCAGTATATCCATATCCCCCAACACATCAGCAATCTTTAGATCAGGCAGGCCGTGCTGCATGCAACCGAAGAACTGCCCCGGCCCGCGTAGCCGCAGGTCTTCCTCCGCTAATTGGAAACCGTCCGTGGTGCTCTCCATGATTTCAAGCCTCTCTCTGGCATTTTCCGTCTTGCCCTCAGAAACAAGTATGCAATATGACTTGTAGGGACCGCGTCCGATGCGGCCCCGCAACTGATGAAGCTGGGCCAGGCCGAAGCGGTCCGCGTGCTCAATGACCATCATGCTGGCATTAGGCACATTCACCCCCACTTCAATGACCGTAGTAGAGACCAGCAGCTTCACCTTGTTATCGTAGAAGTCCTGCATGACCTGCTCCTTCTCTGCCGCCTTCATGCGCCCATGCACCAAGCCGCAGGAAAGGCCGTAAAAAATGCCATAGCGCAGCTCGTCATAGACTTCCTCTGCCGAGGGAAGGTCACTGTCCTCGTTCCCTTCAATCAAGGGGCACACCACATAAGCTTGCCGCCCCTCCTCCAGCTGAGTTCGCACATATCGGTAAATCAGCTCACGCCTGTCTGGCTGGCGCACGAAAGTGCGAATAGGCTGACGCCCGGGCGGCAATTGCTTGATCAAGGAAACATCAAGGTCGCCGTACACCGTCAGGGTCATAGTGCGAGGTATGGGAGTAGCGGTCATAACCAATACATCAGGTGTCAAAGTCCCCTTTTTTTCTAGTGCCGCCCGCTGGTCAATGCCGAAACGGTGCTGCTCGTCTGTCACCACCAGTCCCAACCGGGCAAAAGCAACCCCCTCCTGTATCAGAGCATGAGTGCCCACTACGATATCATAATCCCCAGCGGCAATAGCCGCATACATTTCCACTCTCTTCTTTTTAGTGAGCCTGCCCGAGAGGAAACCCACCTTTATTTCCAAAGGTGCAAGCTGTTTGACAAAGCCTTCATAGTGTTGTTCTGCCAATATCTCCGTCGGAGCCATCATGGCCCCTTGAAAGCCGTTCTCCACGGTCTTCACAAGAGCCAGCATGGCTATCACCGTCTTGCCGGAACCCACATCTCCCTGCACCAGCCGCCGCATGGGCAGAGGGCTTTCCATATCCTTGCAGATATCCCGCCAAGCTTTCTGCTGATCATCTGTCAGCTGAAAGGGAAGTCTTTCCCTTAAGGACTTCACCTGCCTGCTGTTGGAAAGGTGCCTGATGCCCTTTCCCTCCTGCTTGCTTTTCTTCTTCAGCAGCATCAAGCCGCACTGGATAAGATAAAGCTCCTCAAAGGCTAGCCTGTTCCTTGCTTCTTTCAGTTTGAGCAAGTCTGCCGGGAAATGAATGGCTACCAATGCCTCTCGCCTGGGCATCAGCTGGCAACGCCTGCTTATCCCAGCTGGTATCAATTCAGGCAGTTCCATTTGAGGTAATTCTTCCTCCAGCAAGATGCTCATAATCTTGCGGAAGAACTTCTGGTTCAGCTTTTCCGTAGCGGGATAGACGGGCAGAATACCGCAAAGGTGCTCCACCTCTTCCTCCGTCTCCAACACCTCGAAAGAATGGAGCTGACTCATGGCAAACTGCCCCCGTCCTCCATAGGCATAGGAGGCTTTGCCTGTTACAAAGAGCCTTTTGCCGGGCTTGAGCTTATTCTTGAGGAATTTCTGATTGAACCAGGTGACGGAAAGAAAGCCCGTGCCGTCCCCTATCATGGCAGTCAATATGGAAAGCCCACGGCGCCCCCCCTGTTTTTCCTGCAAATTCATGATAGTGCCCAGCACCGCCACATGCTCCCCGGGCCGCAGTTCTGCAATGGGCGTCACTACACTCTGGTCTTCGTAAGTGCGGGGATAGTAGGTCAGAAGGTCATAAACGGTATTTATACCCAATTTTCCCAACGCTTCCGCCTTCTTGGGGCCCACGCCCTTGATATATTTCACCGAATCGGATAAAAGCATCATATCTCACTTCCGTTGTTTTGTTCTATATCCATTATACAGAACAACAGTAGCAAAAAAAAGAGTCCCAAAAGGGACTCTTCCTAAAAATCGTATTCAGCTTAGAGCTTCGGGCCAGCAGCGACCAAAGCCTTGCCTGCCTCATTGCCCTCATACTTATGGAAATTATTGATGAAGCGGCTAGCCAAATCTTTGGCCTTCTTCTCCCACTCAGCAGGATCTGCATAAGTGTCGCGAGGATCGAGGACCTTAGAATCCACGCCCTCCAGCTCCGTGGGAACTTCGAGATTGAAGTACGGAATCTTCTTGGTGGGAGCATTCTTGATAGCGCCGCTGTGGATAGCATCGATGATACCACGGGTATCCTTTATGGAGATGCGTTTGCCGGTGCCGTTCCAGCCGGTGTTCACCAGATAAGCCTTAGTGCCATTGGCTTCCATCTTCTTCACCAGTTCCTTGGCGTACTTGGTGGGATGGAGCTCAAGGAAGGCCTGGCCGAAGCAAGCAGAGAAGGTCGGGGTGGGCTCAGTGATGCCGCGCTCCGTGCCTGCCAGCTTGGCGGTGAAGCCGGAGAGGAAGTAGTACTGGGTCTGCTCCGGAGTCAGGATGGAAACCGGAGGCAGCACGCCGAAAGCATCAGCGGAAAGGAAGATAACGCTCTTGGCGGCAGGAGCTGCGCTGCGGTCGTTGACCTTGCCCTTCACGATGCCATTGATATGGTCGATAGGATAGGATACACGGGTGTTCTCCGTGACCGTCTTGTCAGCGAAATCAATCTTGCCGTTCTCGTCAACAGTGACGTTCTCCAGGAGAGCGTTGCGCTTGATGGCGTTGTAGATGTCCGGCTCAGACTCTTTGTCCAGGTTGATGACCTTGGCATAGCAACCGCCCTCGAAGTTGAAGACGCCCTCATCATCCCAACCATGCTCATCATCGCCGATGAGGAGACGCTTCGGGTCGGTGGAAAGGGTAGTCTTGCCAGTGCCGGAGAGACCGAAGAAGATAGCAGTATCCTTGCCCTCTTTGTCAGTGTTGGCAGAGCAGTGCATAGCAGCAATGCCCTTCAGCGGCAGGAAGTAGTTCATCATGGAGAACATGCCCTTCTTCATCTCGCCGCCGTACCAGGTGTTGATGATGACCTGCTCCTTGCTGGTGATGTTGAACACCACAGCAGTTTCGGAGTTCAGGCCCAGTTCCTTGTAGTTCTCAACCTTGGCCTTGGAAGCGTTGTAAACCACAAAGTCAGGCTTGAAGTTCTCCAGCTCCTCAGCAGAGGGCTTGATGAACATGTTGGTGACGAAATGCGCCTGCCAAGCCACTTCCATGATGAAGCGGACAGCCATGCGGGTATCCTTGTTGGCACCGCAGAAGGCATCGACTACATAGAGCTTCTTGTCAGAGAGCTCTTTCTTGGCAATCTCCTTCACTGCAGCCCAGGCTTCCTGAGAAGCAGGATGGTTGTCGTTCTTATATTCATCGGAAGTCCACCAAACGGTATCCTTGGAATTCTCGTCCATGACAATGAACTTATCCTTAGGAGAACGGCCAGTGTAGACACCAGTCATAACATTCACTGCACCCAGCTCGGTAAGCTGGCCCTTGTCAAAACCAGTGAGACCTTCTTTGGTCTCTTCCTCAAAAAGCACTTCATAAGAAGGGTTGTGGAGAATTTCCTTCACACCCGTGATCCCATACTGACTCAGATCGATGCTTGCCATTGACAATCAACCTCTTTCATTTGGACTATAGGAAATTTTAATTTGTGGGATAAATTTCACATTTTCAATCAATTTAACTCACGGTTATCATAATAACTTATTTTTCCATAGATGTCAATAATTGTATGTAGTATATTTCTATTTGTCTGCATATTATCTAAAATCTAAGGAATATGTCATCTCATTGCTATTTTTATTGAATGAACACATAAAAGAGACGCAGACAAAGTGCTGCGCCTCTCCTAGCAACCACCAGATATGATGTTTCACCACAGTAAGGTCAGCAGGCAAGCTAGGCCATGCCACCCCTTATGAATCAAGGGCAAATCACATATCCTCATGTACCTCTGTGAAATAAATCACCGTCACCGTATCTTCGGGCAAAATACGACGCTTGTAGATACGCTCGAAGTCAGCGATAAGTTCTTCTCTGGAGTTTATCTCTGGATTTTGATGGCCTAAATCATTTGAAGTCAAAGTCCCCATGGTCTTGACTCTGACCTTGTCGAGATAAGCGGAGTATAGTTTATGCTTAGGTTCTCCCTTCTTGCCGACAGTAATCCAGACTACTGCCCCTTCAGGATAGAGGTTGCTCACATCACCAAGGCGAACAGTACATGTCTTGGTGCGTTCCATCAGCATCTTCTTATGCTTAGATGCCTGGAAGTTAAGTGCCATCATAATTATGCAGCTCCCATCTTCTAATTAAGTTACTGTGTAATCCTTCCTTGCAACCATAGATAATATTAAAATCATATACCTGCCCGCCTCCCCGCCTTGGTCAGCTCACATGTATACATGTTAACTATATTCTACACCACAACCCCCTTCTAGTGAAGCTATTTATCTGCATTTATTCCTTATCTGACCAAATTATGATAAAATCATTAGGTATCATAATTAGATTGGAGTCTGTGTCTCATGCAAAAAACTGATTCTACACTTACTAAGACAAAGCCCCGCCTACCCGCTATCGAATACATACGAGGCATTTCCATGATGGGAGTTATCGGCATACATGTGGGCTCGCAGTATATAGGCAATCCTTCAGCCAATGCCCATCTGACGGCTCTTTTTGAAATTTTTACCCGCTTCAGCGTGCCTATTTTCTTTTTCATTTCTGCCTTTGGACTCTTCTACAACCTTGACATGGACAATTGGAATTACAAGCAATTCCTCAAGAAGCGCTGGCAGACCGTGCTGGTTCCCTATCTGGTCTGGTCTGTCTTTTATCTGCTCCATGACAGTTGGCTTTACGGTTCCGGGCTACCAAGCCCCTTTTATTTCTTTGGCATACTGTTCTTCGGCGTTGCTAAGTATCAGCTTTATTTCCTGGTACTTTTGCTCTGGTTCTACCTGCTGATGCCCATATGGATAAAAATAGTTAAAAAAATCGATATGCTTTGGCTGCTTTTCCTATTGGGCATTCAGGTAATGTTCGATTACTGGTCTAGCTTCTCTGTACCTCTTAACCTTTTTGTTTATAGCCTTCCCGATGATTCTCTGCTCAAGCCATTTTTCATGTACAGGCTTAACTACTGGGTCATGCACTATGTATTCATCTTTGTTCTTGGTGGCTGGCTGGCAGTGCATATAGAGGGATTCATGTCTTTTATGAAAAAAAGACGCATGCTGATAACATCCAGTTTTTTCGTAAGTATGTTCTCATTATTGGCCTACTATTACCATCTTATCGGAACCCAAAGCTATACACAGCTTGAAGCCATAAACACCGCCCACCAGCTTTGTCCCGCAGGCATTGCCTACACAATATGCGCTTCCTTGTTCTTCTTCACGATTTTTACATATAACAATTATCCTGACTGGCTGAAAAGCATATTGCACATCTTGGGCAAGCATTCATATTTTGCTTATCTGGTGCATCCCTTCTTTATAGGCTATCTAGCACTAGCTCTTCAAAAAAGCGGCCACATCATGACTGCAGCGCTTGCTATAGCCTTCTACTGCACAACTCTGTTCCTGTCTGTGGCAGCTGCCGCCCTTTTCAGGAAGCTGGGGGACACAATCCCTACGGTCAACGCCTTGACCATAGGTGTCTATAAAAGAACAACAAGATAAATCTTTCCATAGAGATAAGGTGCTGCCAATACAAGCAGCACCTTATCTCTATGCTTTTTCAATTACTTCAAGGCAGCAATCTTCTTCAAAGCTTCCATGATAAGCATGACCTGCGGCTCTACAGTGGCAAGTTCAAGCCTTTCCTTGGGGCTGTGGATATCCGCAGTTGTAACGCCGATGGATACCATGTCCAACTGAGGATTCTTGCGGAAATGCCAACCACACTCAAGGCCAGCATGGATGGTCTCTACCTTCATCTTCTGACCATTCTGAGTCTCAAAGATTTCTGTCATAATCTTGGCCAGACGGCTATCCTTATTCTCTTTCCACCCTGGGGACTGGGTGCCAATATTAGCAGTGAAGCCTGTAAGCTCCGCCATTTCCTTGGCAAAGAAACGGAATTCATCCAGTTTCTGATCTACGGCAGAACGCGGAAAATACTGTATGGATACTTCTTCTTCAGTCATTTCCACTACCCCCAAGTTGGCAGAAGTTTCCACCAGTCCAGGGATGACAGTTGACATGGCAAAGACACCAGTATGAAGCGTAGTAAGCAAAGTCAGAAGGCGCTTGGTATCACCTGCAGTCAGCACCTTAATATGCGCCTCTGTTTTATTCATATGGAATCTGGCCGAGGGATCAACAGCCCCATAAATCTTAGCGAACCGTTCAGCCTCAGCTGCGAGCACTGCTTTGATATCTGCCTCAGTCACATCGGTGAACACCAGCGCACTAGCGCTATCGGGAATAGCATTTCGGGCCTTGCCTCCACTGAAATCAGCAATTTCGACAACGCCTTTTTCCTGCAAAGCCTGGAGAGCCAAGGCCAATGTACGGATAGCATTGCCTCTGCCGTCGCCAATGCGCTCTCCGGAATGTCCTCCAAGAAGTCCTCCAACAGAAATATTCCAAGCTGTGCTGCCAGTAGCCTCAACTCTCCTTAGCTGACGGGAGAAATCAAGATTAACGCTGCCTGCGCAACCCACGGTTAGCTCATCCCAGTTTTCAGAATCACAATTAATGAGGAAGGATGCCTCCTTCAAATATTTTTCATCAAGGTTAATAGCGCCCGTCATTCCCCTCTCTTCGTCCACAGTAACAATGAGGCGCAAGGGACCATGTTCCTTGGCATTTTTCAGCACATAAATACCTTCAGCCACGCCAATTCCATCATCTGCCCCCAGGCTGGTTCCTTCAGCCTTCAGATATTTTTCATCGCGTACTAACTTAATGGCATCTCTCTGAGGATCAAAAGCACGGCCTTCCTCAGCCACGCAGACCATATCCATATGTCCTTGAATAATGGTAAGCGGAGCTTTTTCAAAACCAGGTGTTGCCGGAGCATCTGCAATGATGTTATTCACTTCGTCCTGCTGAACAGCAAAACCGGCATCAGTAAGGTATTTTTTCAAAAAATCGCTGACCGCCTGCTCATGACCAGACTGGCGGGGAATAGCTGCCAGTTTTTTGAATTCATCAAGCACGCTTTCAAGTATTTCATTTTTTTTAGCCATTTTGAAACCTCCAAACCAATATAAAAACAGGCAGCCCACATGAGACTGCCTGACAAGAACAAAATGATAATCAATAGGGCAGCGCCAAGGACATGACTTCATCCACATCCACACCCTCAGGAACATAAAGAACAATCTGATCTGAAATGCGCTTAGCACAACCATCAAGGACATAGCAGGCACCATTGACGAAATCACAGATACGGCGCTGTTCTTCCGCCTCAATGCGTTCATAATTCACTACAACAGCCTTGCCTGCTTTCAAGTCATCAGCAATTGTAGTTACTTGATCGAAATTCATAGGTGCATAAATCCGAACCTTGAGATTGGGAACCTTGGTAGTGTGCACCGTAAGCTTAGGCCGTTCTTCGCGGGTACGAGCAGCAGCCTTTTCATAACGGCTCATCACGGTCGCACTTTCCCCACTATAAGCAGGAGCACCATTGACTACTTTGCGGGTGCTCTGCTGAACAGGCTGCTGAACTTTTTCTTCAACACTGCCCTTTACTTCCTCTTCTTCCTGTACCTCGTCCTCAACATAAGTCTCAGGAGGCATAAGGATATTTACCAGTCCATCAAACTTCTTCTGCATAATAGCCCATGCACTCATTGCCATCTCGCCCTTCCAAAGATCTTGTCTCTACAGCATTTTATATGATTACTGCTAATGCTCGAAATCAAACCATAAGCTCACTTATAAACTCTTCTATATGATACCATAGTTATTCGTAAAAAGCAAAAAAAATCCTGCTGAAAATTGCTTTTCATCAGGATTTTTTCAGATTTACTTGTCTAGCACTTACTTGCGAGCATTCTTGGCAGCTCTGCCACGAATGGTGCGGTCAAGAATAGCCTTACGCAGACGCACATGCTCAGGAGTGACCTCCACCAGCTCGTCCTTGTTAATGTACTCAAGAGCTTGCTCCAAAGAAAGGATACGGGGCGGCACCAGACGGATAGCCTCATCGGAGGACGAAGTACGCATATTGGAAACATTCTTCTTCTTACAAGGGTTGATATCGATATCCATCTCGCGGGAATTCTCACCTACAATCATTCCCTCGTAGACATTCTCGCCTGGGGAGATGAACATGGTACCGCGATCCTGCAAGGTGAAGATACCATAGCCGGTAGTCTCGCCCTGTTCAAAAGCCACCAGGGAGCCACGGGTACGGCCCGGGATATCGCCCTTGTAAGGCGCATAGCCATGGAACACATGGTTCATGATGCCGTTGCCCTTAGTGCTAGTGAGTAGTTCAGAACGGAAACCAATCAGACCACGGGCAGGGATGGTGAACTCAAGGCGCATGTAGCCTGCCGTTTCGCTCATATTGGAGAGCTCAGCCTTGCGGGTGCCCAGGGCCTCCATGACAGTGCCCATATACTCTTGGGGAACCTCCACTGTGAGGTTCTCGATAGGCTCGCAGAGCTGACCGTTAATAGTCTTGTACACAACCTCCGGCTTGCCAACCTGCAGTTCATACCCCTCACGGCGCATCTGCTCGATGAGGATGGAGAGATGAAGCTCGCCACGACCGGAAACCTTGAATACATCAGCAGAGTCAGTCTCCTCCACACGCATGGCCACATTGGTCTCCACTTCCTTGAAGAGACGGTCACGCAGGTGACGGGAGGTGACGAACTGTCCCTCACGACCAGCAAAGGGGCTGGTGTTGACACCGAAGGTCATGGAAAGGGTAGGTTCGTCAATATTGATAGTAGGCAGAGCCTCAGGGTTCTCGGCGTCAGCCACGGTGTAACCGATGCTCACATCGCCAAGGCCGGTAAGGGCCACAATCTCGCCCATGCCAGCTTCCTGAGTCTCCACACGCTGTAGTCCCTGATAGGTGAAGACCTTGCCGATCTTGGCCTTATATTCCTGGTCTCCATTGGTGATGACCACATTCTGATTCACCTTGGCCTTGCCGCGGATGATACGGCCAATGGCCACACGGCCAACAAAAGCATCAGCTTCCAGAGTAGTGATCATCATCTGCAAGGGAGCATCCGCATTGCCCTGGGGGCAGGGAATCTCTTTGATTATGGTTTCCATCAAAGGCTCAAGGTTGTCATTATCATCGTCCATGTTGTACTTGGCGATACCATCACGGGCAGTGGCATAGATGACAGGGAAATCCAACTGCTCATCGTCGGCATCCAGTTCCATGAAGAGCTCAAGTACCTCATCATAGACATCATCCACACGCTGATTTGGCTTGTCAATCTTGTTGATAACCACGATGGGCTTCAGCCCCTGCTCCAATGCCTTGCGGAGCACATACTTGGTCTGGGGCATGGGGCCCTCGAAAGCATCTACCAGAAGGAGCACGCCGTCCACCATGTTCAGGACACGCTCCACCTCGCCACCGAAATCAGCATGGCCCGGGGTATCAACAATGTTGATTTTGATGTCGTTGTACATGACAGCCGTGTTCTTGGACAGGATAGTAATGCCACGCTCACGCTCGATGTCGCCGGAGTCCATGACACGCTCCTCCACCTTCTCGTTGGAGCGGAAAACATGGCTCTGCTTCAGCATGGCATCCACCAGAGTGGTCTTGCCGTGGTCGACATGGGCTATGATGGCAATGTTCCTGAGTTTTTCATTCGTGCTCATTCTTGTTAATATGCCTCCTATAAGATAGCGGGTCTTACCCTCTCTTTTTCAAACAATAATACAAGTCTACATTATGGCGTTTTTCATGTCAATAACTAATTCACATATTATTACGGGTATGCTAGTATAGTATTATCCCAATATGAAATCTTCAAGGAGGTTATCCTTTTGCGCATTCTCATAGGCAATGATGACGGAGTTGAGGCCAAGGGACTAGAAGCACTGGCCAAGGCCCTGCATAAAGATCACGAAGTTATCGTCTCCGCCCCCCTGCATCAGCAGAGCGGCATGTCCCACGCCCTGACCATCGGCGACAACATGGAACTGGTGGAAAACAAACGACTGCAAGAGCGCTATGGCATAGAAGCCTGGGGTGTAGCTGGCACTCCTGTAGACGGAGTCAAGCTCTATCTGGAAGAACTTGGCAAGGACAAGCAGATAGATGTGGTGCTGTCCGGCATCAACTACGGGGCCAACCTTGCTACCGATATCCTCTATTCCGGCACCGTAGGCGCTGCCCGTGAAGGCTTCCTCCACGATATCCCCTCTTTTGCCATCTCCCTCGATGCCCACAGCGAGATAATGGCTGATGAGGCTGCTGTCATCTTCAAAGCTTACCTTGAAAAGACCATGGCAGAAGCCACTTCCCCATTCCTCTACAATATCAACTTCCCAAAATCCTTTCTCGGACGCAAGCCGGAATTTCTCTTCAGCCGTCAGGGCCGCAGAGATTATCTGAATGCCTTCATCCGTGAGGAACGCGAAGGACGCATCTTCTATTCCGTGGCAGGTGAAATCTACGACGCTGACAAAAGCGAAGCCACTGACATTTACGCCACAGAACAAGGATTTATTTCCGTTACCCCCCTCATCACCGATCTGACTGATTACCAGTTGCTGGACGCACAGCTTTCTGTCTGAAATTTGATTGCATACGAAAAAGGCTCGCTCTCCTTATTTTGGGAAGCAAGCCTTTTTCATATGCAATTTTCAGCCGAACAGGGAAACCTGGTCGCTTTCGCTCATGCCTGCCAGGCATCCATGGTCCCGTAGTATTTCAATATTTGTTTTGGAAATACCAGAACGACGACGAAGATCCTCTATGGAAGTAAAGACACCATTTTTCCTGGCTTCCACAATGCTTTGGGCAGCTTTGATTCCCATACCTGATAATGATGACAATGGAGGCAACAAGGAATCACCTTCTATGATGAATTTTTCTGCATCGCTTCTGTAAATATCCACCAAATGACAATCAAAGCCACGGAGGTAAAGTTCCCAGGCTAGCTGCAAGACAATAAGAGTGGCGTTCTGCTTAGCATCTAATTTCTGTTCTTTGGCAATGTTCTCCAGCTCCTCGATATGCTGCTTCACCACATCTTGTCCCTTTGACACAACATTGGCGTCAAATTCATCTGCACGGATGGAGAAGTACGCTGCGTAGTAAGCCAACGGATAATGCACCTTGCAAAATGCGATGCGGTAAGCCATCATGACATACGCTGTGGCATGAGCGCGTGGAAAGAGATATTTTATTTTCTGACAGGATTCAATATACCACTCCGGGATTCCTCCTGCCCGAAGCTTCTCCACCACATCTTCAGCTATGCCCTTGCCTTTTCTTACTTTTTCCATCGTTTTGAAGGAAAGCAAGGGGTCTACACCACTATGTATCAGATACATCATAATGTCATCGCGGGCAGAAATAGCGTTCTTCAGCGTGCACTGTCCGCTGCGTATAAGATCCTGCGCATTGCCCAGCCACACATCAGTACCATGAGAGAAGCCTGAGATGCGAACCAAATCAGAGAAACAATCCGGATGGGTATCGTCAATCATTTGACGGGTGAATGGCGTGCGGAACTCAGGAATACCAAATGTTCCTGAAGTAGCCCCCAATTCTTCAGCGGTTACCCCCAACGCATCTGTGCAATTGAAGAGAGACATAGTGGCTGGATCATCAAAAGGAATGGTCTTGGGATCACGATTTGTCAAATCTTCCAGCATTTTTATAACTGTAGGGTCATCGTGTCCCAGTATATCCAGCTTGACCAGACGGCTGCTGATGGAATGATAGTCAAAGTGGGTGGTGATGATACCGCAATTCATATCATTGGCCGGATGCTGTATAGGCGTGAAAAAATGCACATCCATATTGCGAGGCACTACCATGATGCCAGCTGGATGCTGGCCAGTGGTACTCTTGACTCCCATGCAGCCCTTAGCCAGACGATCTATATAGGCAATATGTTTTCGCTCTCCTTTTTCTTCGAAGAATTTTTTCACATAGCCAAAAGCTGTCTTATCTGCCACAGTCTGGATAGAACCGGCCTTATAAACATTATCCTTGCCAAAGAGAATCTCCGTATATTTATGTGCCACAGGCTGATAGACACCAGAGAAGTTCAAGTCGATATCAGGCACCTTGTCTCCATCAAAACCAAGGAAAACTGCAAAAGGAATATCATGACCATCCTTCAAGAGCCTTGTGCCACATACAGGGCACTCTTTGTCCGGCAAGTCATAGCCACACCCCACGGAACCATCGTTGATGAAATGGCTGTACTGGCAATGAGGGCAACGATAATGCGGCGGCAAAGGATTAACCTCTGTAATGCCTGTCATGGTGGCGATGAAGGAAGAGCCCACCGAGCCACGCGAACCGACCAAATAGCCATCATCATTGGATTTTTTTACCAAACGCTGGGCAATGAGATAAAGCACGGAAAAACCATGGCCAATAATGGGTTTCAACTCCTGCTGAAGACGGGCCTCAACTATTTCCGGCAGATTATCCCCGTACATATACTTTGCTTTGTTATAGGACATAGAGCGGATTTCTTCATCTGCTCCCGGAATCATAGGAGAGTATAGGTCATCAGGTATAGGTTTGAATTTCTCTATCATCTCGCTGATCTTTCTGGGATTTTCCACCACAGCCTCATAGGCCAATTCCTCTCCCAGATAGGAAAATTCCTCCAGCATTTCCTCGGTAGTACGCAAGTACAGGGGAGGCTGCATTTCTGCATCGTCAAAGCCCTTGCCCTTCATGAGTATGGCGCGGTAGAGGGAGTCCTCTGGATTCAGGAAATGCACATCGCAGGTGGCCACCAACATTTTCCCAGCCTTTTTGGCTAGTTCTGCCACCTTAAGATTTATCCTGCGCAAATCATCATCAGTATTAACATTGATAAATTCAGCCTTACGCTTCAAAAAGTCATTGTTATGGATGGGCTGGATTTCCAGGTAGTCATAAAACTCTACGATTTCCATCAGCTCATCATCGTTGTTGCCCGCCACAATAGCTCTGATAAGTTCGCCCGCCTCGCAGGCCGAGCCTATGATAAGACCTTCACGATATTCCTGGATAATCGCCTTGGGCAGCCTGGGCTGGCGGTGAAAGTACTTCAAATGAGACAGGGACACCAGCTGATAAAGGTTACGCAAACCATTTGGATTTTTAGCCAGCAAGATGATGTGGTTGGCTCGCTTCTGCTCAAAGTCTCCCCCTACCAGATACCCTTCCATACCATAGATAACTTTGATATCAAGCTTGTTTTCCTTCACGGTCTTGGCCGCATCTGGGAAAGCCTGCACCACGCCATGGTCGGTAACGGCAATGGCAGGCCAGCCCCAAGAAGCAGCTGTCTTGATGAGGTCCTTCACTGATACCACTGCATCCATGCTGCTCATGGTCGTGTGAGCGTGCAGTTCCACCCGTTTCACCTCGGCATGGTCTTCCCTTTTAGCTTTATCTTTCTTCGCCAGGCTGTCCACAAAGAGAGCATACTCATTCATGTAGGTATCAAACCTGACAGAACCACGGACACGCACTTCCATGCCATCCTTGAGAGAAGCTGCAATCTGGTCGAAATCCTCTTCTTCATTTCCACCCTTTTTATTTTTGAAGAATTTTTTGCAACTGATGCCGTTGGTATTGTCGGCCAAGGCAAATGTCAGCATCTTTGTGCCTGTCTTGAACTCCCTGGTCTTGAGAGACAACAAGGTGCCCTCAAGAATGACATTTTTGCTCTCGCCCTCCAACTCGGCGATAGGCATGGCTTCCCCCATAACCCCGCGTCCAAAGATAAGCTTGCCTGTACCCTGAATAACCATGGGCTTCTGAATGTCTTTCCTGGCTGGAGCCGACTTGGGGGCTGTTACCTCTTTTTTCTCCTGACTAGTTTTTGGTGCAGGCGTAGCAGGCTTAACCGGCTGGCTGTAGCTCGAAGCACCCTCCTGCACAGCATCCTGTCGCTCGTTCCTTACCGCCCGTACATAATCAGGCGTATTAAAGGCACAGTCTACCTCTATGTCAGGCAGCACCTCATCACTGGCGTTGCAAATGACATGACAGGAAAATCCCAGCATTTTCCTAATAGCCTTGCTCATCACCTGCGTCACAGCATGGGCCCGCATGATTTCCCCAGCAAGTTCTCCAGGCACATCAAGCACCACACGGCTGCCATCAACATTATGCTTGGAACGCTTCAAAAGCTGGAATACAGTAGCATTGCCATCAGCTGCCATGTTGATTATCTTTGCCCAAATCTTGTTCAGCTCATCTTCAAGATTCACTACCTCCTGGTAGAAAATGACCTCTTTAAGCTGGCACTTCTCGGCAATGTGCATAGAAGCTTCATTGAGAAGTTTTTCGGGTATCAGGCTTTGTGCAATAATGACAATCTCCCAGCCGCCTTCCGATACCTCGACATGCTGAATGGAGCTGTTCTTGAAAAGCTCGCGTTGTTCAGGCTCAAGCCTCATTCCCTGAACCAGTTCCCAAAGCATATTCTCCTGCCTGGGCACTATCCTGTACTTCTGCATGCCGATACCTTCCTTTCTGACAAAAACTGTGCCTCTATTTTATCCCATAGGAGGTTCCTTAGCAACTGGGAAAAATGAGCAGCAAAAGAAAAGAGCCGCGTCTTTAAGACGCGGCCCCTGCATGCGTTGCACATCAAGTTCCGGAACCAATATTATTTAACCATATCATGCTCAATCATATATTCGGCTATCTGCAAAGCGTTGAGAGCTGCTCCCTTGCGAATCTGATCACCACATACCCAGAAGTTCAGGCCATTTCCCACAGACTCATCATAGCGCAGACGGCCTACCTCCACATCATTCTTGCCGGAGGTTTCCAAAGGCATGGGATAAACCTGCTCTGCTGTGTTGTCACGCAGAATAACCCCCGGGAATTTATCAATGGCTTCCCTGGCAGCCTCCAAAGTAACCTTTTTATCAAATTCTACCGTGATGGACTCTGCATGGCTGCGATAGACGGGAATACGCACAGTAGTAGCTGTCACAGGCATCTCAGGTTCGTGCAGGATCTTGCGGGTCTCATTGACCATCTTCATCTCTTCCTTGGTATAGCCATTCTCAAGGAAAACATCTACCTGCGGAATAGCATTGAAGGCCAGCTGGTAGTGCTTCGGCAGTTTACCCACAGGGAAGATTTTAGGCTCTGTAGCTTCACCTTTGGCTAGCTGCTGAGACTCAATCTCCAGCTCTTCCATGCCCTCCTTGCCTGCACCAGAGGCTGCCTGATAGGTAGAGATAATGAGACGCTTCACATGGCCAATATCATGGAGAGGCTTCAATGCCATCAGAAGGATTGCCGTAGTGCAGTTCGGATTAGCAATGATGCCCTTGTGCTTGCCAATATCCTCAGGATTCACCTCGGGCACCACCAGCGGCACCTCGGGATCCATGCGGAAAGCACTGGAATTATCAATAACCACAGCACCGGCCTTTACAGCAGCGGGAGCAAACTCCTGGCTTGCGGCGCCGCCTGCAAAGAGTGCAATATCCACATCCTTGAAAGAATCTGCTGTAGCTTCTTCAACGGTATAGTCTTTGCCCATGAAATTTATCACTTTGCCGGCAGAACGCTTAGATGCCAGCATCTTGAGCTCTGCAAAAGGAAAATTGCGTTCTTCGATCAGATTCAAAAACTCCTTGCCCACTGCACCGGTAGCGCCTAAGATTGCTACATTGTATTTCTTCATGCTGTAATCCTCCCCTAAATTGACATTGGAAAAATCCCTGTTTAAAGCAGTTTGTCCAGGCCTATGGTAAGCCCCTTGAGCCCCCTGACCCTTTTGGCTGCCAGAGCTACACCAGGCATGAACGACTCACGGCTGGTGGTGTCATGACGAATAGTCAGTGTCTGCCCCAAACCACCGAAGATGACCTCCTGACTGGCAACATATCCCGGCAGACGCACACTATGCACTCGCATCCCATCAAAATCTGCGCCACGGGCTCCCTCAAAGCCTTCCTTCTCTTTCTCATCAGGATTGCCCTGAATATGTGCTTTTCTCACTTCAGCAATCATGTTGGCCGTCTGCACTGCTGTGCCTGAAGGTGCATCCAGTTTCTTGTCATGATGGAGTTCAATAATCTCCACCTCCGGCATATACTTGGCCGCCTGTGCAGAAAGCATCATCAGAAGTACTGCGCCGATAGCGAAATTCGGAGCAATGAAAGCAGGGGTGTTCTCCTTTTCTGCTGCCTGCCTGATTTCTTCCTGCTGAGCCTTGCTAAGGCCGGTAGTTCCCACTACTGGCGATACATGATTCTTCAGTGCCATCATGACATTGCCAAAAACCACATCAGGACGGGTAAAGTCAATCATGACCTCAGCCCTGGACTCCTTTAAAGCTGTTTCTAGATCCGTGCTGACAGCTACACCACACTTGCCAGCACCAATTGCTTCTCCTATGTCCTGGTGCGCTTTGATGTCCACAGCTCCCACTAGTTCCATTTCTTCATCAGCTAATACAGTCTTTACGACCATCTGCCCCATGCGCCCACAGGCACCATTTACCAAAACTTTAAGCAAAATCAACCGCCTCCACCTATTTAATCCAAAAGTATTGTATATTATGTCCACACTCTATGTCAAGTTGTTTATGTCTGATGTAAAAGCGCCTTAAAATCAAAAACAACTCGACATGACTTCTCCAAGATAGTAAACTTAAAAGTGCAGCTTTTATCTGGCAATATTAGCAATCGTTGCTGAAGCGGCTTTCACAAGGTCTGTGGGCTCAAGTATAATCTGTTCCCCTCGCTTGCCAGCACTGATAGCAATGCTGTCCTGCTCCATGGCCCGCTCATCAAGATAGACAGGATAATCCTTTTTGGCTCCCAACGGTGAGCATCCTCCTCTGATATAGCCTGTCAGAGCAAATACCTCTTTTAAGTGGACCATTTCTGCTCGCTTGTTACCAGAGGCAGACGCTAAAGATTTCAGATCCAGCTCTAGGTCGCCCTGGATGACTGCCATCATTATTCCATTTCTGTCTCCCCTCACCACCAAGGTTTTATAAACCTGCTCGATTGGCATGCCTACAGAAGCTGCCACATGGACGGCAGAGAGGTCAGACTCATCCACCTCATAATCCTTAAGCTCATAGTCTATGCCCAACCTGTCCAGAATACGAGCCGCATTAGTTTTTTGTTGTTTTTTCTTCCCCATTTTTTCACCAAGTCTTTCAAAATCAATTACTTCATTTACCTAATATGCTCTATTATAGCATTATTTTACATAAGGAGTGTTTTTTGTGCCGAAAATCGCCATGGCCCAGATGGAAGTCATTCCAGGGCGCCCCGACCTGAATACCAAGAAAATTCTCCAGATGATGGATGCTGCCCAAGAAAAAAAAGCAGACCTCGTCATATTTCCGGAAATGTCTGTGCCAGGGTACCTTTTGGGAGACACCTGGGAGCAATCCTCTTTTCTCTCAGACTGCGAAGGTTACGGGCAAGACATCATAAATGCAACAAAAGGCAAAGAACTCACGGTCATTTTTGGCAATATCGCTGTAGACTGGGAGAAAAAGAACAATGATGGACGCGTCCGCAAGTACAACGCCCTCTTCATTGCCCAGGACGGCCAACTCGTACAGCCTGGCAGCATGCCCTACCCTTTTATCATCAAAACCTTAATGCCCAATTACAGGGAATTTGACGATACACGCCACTTCTTCAGCCTTCAGAAATTGGCCAGAGAACTCGGCACAACGCCAGGCAAATTGCTTTCCCCCGTCAGCCTGAAGATTCAGGGAAGAGACTATCAAGTTGGTTGCCTGCTATGCGAAGATGGGTGGAGCGATAACTATGAAATCACCCCCCTTGCAGAGCTCACCAATGGGGAAAAAGTTGATTTCCTTGTAAACATCTCCGCTTCTCCTTACACACTGGGCAAGAACCATCGTCGCAATGTGGTCTTTGGTAAGCAGGCACAGGAAAACAAGGCACCTCTTTTCTATGTCAACGCTATCGGCCTGCAAAACAACGGCAAGACAATTTACACTTTTGACGGAGCCAGCACCGCCTATAATGCGCAAGGACAGGTCATTTCCATGGCACCTGCCTATGAAGAAAAGCTCAATCTGCTGGATTTCTCCGAAATACCGTCCCTGCTATCCAAGAAGGAAGAAGATCTATCTGACATTGCCCAGATACACAGGGCTTTGAAATACGGTATCAGCCACTTTCTCCAAAACATACGCATGGAACGCGTAGTCATCGGCATTTCTGGCGGCATTGACTCTGCCGTTGCCGCTGCCCTATATACTGAAATAATCGGGCCAGACAAAGTGCTCCTTGTAAATATGCCTAGTGTCTACAATTCAGAAACCACCAAAGGCCTGTCTGCACAGTTGGCCAAGAACTTAGGTTGCCATTACATGGTAGTCCCCATCCAGCATTCTGTTGACCATACCATAGAGCAATTGGAACACGCCCCCTTGACCTTTCTCAAAGACGGTACAGAAAGCCATCTGAAAGTTTCCTCCTTCGTAGCAGAAAACATTCAGGCTCGTGACCGCAGTGCCAGAATCCTGGCTGGAGCTGCTGCAGCCTTCGGTGGTGGCTTTACCTGCAATGCTAACAAAGCAGAAACCACCGTGGGCTATTCCACTCTCTACGGAGACCAATCTGGTTTCCTGGCAGCTCTTGCTGATCTTTGGAAACATCAGATCTACGCACTGGCCTACTATCTTAACGATGAGATTTTCCACAAAGAGGCCATTCCCCAGGGCATTATCGATATCGTACCAAGCGCCGAACTATCCAGTGCCCAGAATGTAGACGAAGGCAAAGGGGATCCCATAAAATATCCCTACCACGACTATCTATTCCGTTCCTTCGTAGAGCGGTGGCATAAAGCCACTCCGGAAGACATTCTTACCTGGTACAACGAGGGTCGACTAGAAGAAGAGCTTGGCTGCGAAAAGGGTCTGGTAAACACATACTTTCCCACAGCAGATGAATTTATCACCGACCTGGAACGCTGGTGGAATCTCTTCACCGGCATGGCTGTAGCAAAACGCATTCAGGCTCCTCCTATACTGGCCATAAGCCGCAGGGCATATGGCTTCGACCATCGCGAAGCTCAAAACGGGCCTTATTATACCCGTAGATATAAGAAGCTGAAAGCTGCTCTTCAAAAAAATTAACAATCCTTTTCAAGACAAAAGGACGAAGACACATCTCCGTCCTTTTGTCTTATTTTAGAGTTTTAGACCTATAACAAAACATCCATCACATTAAGCACAGGCATAATGATAGCCATAACTAAAAATAAAAGCACTGTCCCCAATATCAAAGTCAAAAAAGGTTCCACTAACACCAACAATCTTGCAGATTCCTGTTCAGCCTCATCCTGACAGATATCTGCGGTTTCAAATAACATTTCTTCCAACCGTCCGACCTGCTCTCCAGCCGCCAGCAATTCCCTTGCCTGCCAAGGGATATATTTGCATATTGCCAGAGACTCCGTAAGTGTTCTTCCCTGTTTGACCTGAATATATATTTTTTCCAAACACTTCTTTATATATGTGTTGCAAGGCACTTGTATTACCATATGCAAACCATCCACCAATTTGATGCCGCTTCTTAATAATACCCCCAGAGTCCCAAAAACCTGCAACCACTCTGAATGCATTCCTAATTTGCCTAAAGCAGGCACCGCTAACATTATTTTATCCAACTGTAATCTACAGCAAGGTTTTTTCATTACTGTTACTACTAAAAGAGGAACTGCTAAAAATGCAATAAAAACTATAAGTTTTCCCCATATATCGCTAAGAAAGTCAGCTACTGTTAAAAGTACGACTGTAGCAAGCGGCAATTCTCCATGAATATTGCCTAACAAATTAACAAATGTTGGCAAAATGAAAACTGCCACCACAAACATAGAAAGCACCATCAAGGTTAACAAAATAGCAGGGTATAAAAGCGCAGATTTCAGCCGCTCTCTGACCTTGAGACTTTTCCTCGATTGTAAAGAAAGTTGCAACAATATCTCTCCTAGAGAGCCACTGTTTTCACCAGCTTTAATACAAGTTCTCACCGTTTCTGAGAAAACTTCAGGATAGCGTCCCATAGCTTCCCATAGTTGCCTGCCACTAGATACATCATGTTCCAACTGTTTCTTCAATTTCTGACAAACATCATCCTCACCATACTTTTCCATGGCACAAAGCGCCTGCTGCAAAGGCAGGCCAGCCTGGATAAGCGAAGCAAGCTGTGAAAGAATCATTACTTCTGTTTCTTTTCCCAAGCTATTAGAAAAGCCAGGTATGTTTATATCCTGTAAGAAAAAATCTTTAATTCTATCAATCAACGGGGGTTGCAGCACTTCCTCATCAAGGCCTACCACCCAAAGGCCACGACTTCTTATTTGCAGAGCTGCTTCATGGATATTCTCTGCGTGTATCTCTCCTGTAAATAATTCTCCGTGACGATTCCTTCCTCTGTAGTGAAATATCCCCAATTTTCTTCCCCTTTCCATTAACCATGGTAATAGTTCCAGGTATCCCTACTGATAGCATTAGCTTGTAACAAATCATCCAGGGCTTTTTCTCTGGTCTGCATCCCATCCTGCTGGTGGCTTAGCATGACAGATGTCAACTGTGCATACTTCCCTTGTCTGATTATATTGCTTGCAGCATAATCCTTCAGCAAAACTTCGCTAAGATTTACTCTGTTCTGTTTTGTTCCTGGTATGAGCTTTTGAGATATAATCCCTGCCAACACATCGGCGAACTGCGCCCTTATAATTTCATGTTCTGCCATAGGAAACATGCCTTCAACCCTCAAAGAAGTTTCCTCTACAGAAGAAGTATGCAGGGAGGCCAACACCAAAATGCCAGATTCAGCTGCCATCATAGCTGTCTTCATGCTCATGGCATCACGAATCTCACCTACCATTATTACATCCGGCACTTCCCTCAATGTACTTCGCAGAGCTTGAGCAAAGTCCTCAAAATCCTTTCCCAGCTCCCTTTGACTGAAGAAACATTGTTTAGCTTCAAAAACATATTCAACGGGATCTTCCAAGGTGACGATATGATACGATTTCTCCCGATTCAGTTCCTCGATAAAGGCCGCCATGGTCGTAGTCTTGCCGCTCCCAGTCCTGCCAGTCACCAATATCAGCCCGTGATCCACATCTTTCAATTTCTGCCACGCCCTGGGCGCCCCCAACTCCGCCAGGCTCGGAATCCGCTCCGGCAGCAAGCGGATTGCCAAGGCGGGGAAGCCCTGCTGATAGTAGGCATTGATGCGAAACCGCCGCCCGGAATAGGTCCATGAAAGGTCAATATCCCTTTCCCTTGTCAGCCGTTCCCGTTGGTTTTCATTCAGAATGACCTCGCACAAATCTACCATGAAGCTCTCTGTCAGCGAGTCAGCATCCATGGCACTCAGCACCCCCTGGCATCGCATATGCGGCTTTTGCCCTACTGTCATGTGTATATCCGAGGCCTCTTTTTCTATAGCCTTGCCTATAAAGCTCTGCCAATCTATACAATTGCACATATACCATCACCTCGAAATCTCTAAGCATTCAGTTTGGCCTATATGCCTGCAGCCCAGCGAATGTATCCTTCAAGGCATTATTTTCCTACCCACTCCACTCAGCACCTTGCCTATCGGTTCCCGAATGACCAAATTGGCGCCCATATCGGCTTTAGTGGCAGTTTTATTGATAACAACCAAGTTATCGCCACGAAAATAATCCAATAGACCCGCTGCCGGATACACCGCTAGCGAAGTCCCACCCACGATAAGCGTATCGGCCTTGCGAATCGCCTTTACAGCGGCTTCGATTACCACTTCATTGAGTGCTTCTTCATATAAAACTACATCTGGTCGCACTATACCTCCACAGTCTTTGCAAGCGGGAACAGGCTTGTTTTGCAGGGCATATTCCAATGTGTAGCGCCTGCCGCAACCCATGCAATACCAGTGCATAAGCGAGCCATGCAGTTCGCACACATTCTTACTGTCTGCTGCTTGATGAAGGCCATCTATATTTTGCGTGACCACTGCCAGCAGCTTTCCTCTTTTTTCCAAATCGGCCAAAGCATAATGCCCTGCATTGGGCTCAGCCTCGAGAAATATCATCTTATCGAAAAGGAACTCAAAGAACTCATTTGGATGTCTGAGAAGAAAAGTGTGGGACACCATTTCTTCCGGGCTGAATTTCCGTTCAAGCTTTTGGTTGTATATGCCGTCAGCACTACGAAAGTCCGGTATTCCCGACTCTGTGGACATACCTGCGCCGCCAAAGAATACAATACGCGAACTGGTGTCCATAATACCTGCCAACTCGTCAATCTTCCCCATTATCAATCACCTCCATCATTATGCAGACATTACTTTTCATACCTATATTTCCCCCGACCTGCAGGTATTCCCCATGTCCAACTACCGCAACATTATCCTTGGATAGCTTTTGCAAATTTAGCTGTAATCAACTGCGGCCTGGTTATCGCCGAACCAACAATAGGAGCGTAGGCCCCCACTTCCATCACCGCCTTTATATCCTCAGGCACATTTATTCGCCCCTCGGCAAAAACTGGTATCTCCAAATCTCGGGATAGCTTTCTGACCAGATCCACATCAGGGCCTGTTATCTGAGGAGAATATGGCGTATACCCTGAAAGAGTTGTAGATATGGCATCAGCACCTATAGCTGATGCCTTCACGCCTTCTTCATAAGTAGAAATATCTGCCAGCACCATTCTTCCCGCCTCATGAATGCGTTCCACCAGAGTTTCAGCTTTCTCATTCCCTGGCCTTTTCCTGTCAGTCATATCCAGAGCAATCATTTCACAATCAGTAGAGAGCAAGTCTTCTACTTCAACCAGAGTAGGTGTTATATAAATAGGTGAATCATCATAATTCCTTTTTATCAGTCCTATGACTGGCAGACCTGTTACCGCCTTGATTTCATTGATATCGGCACTACTCTGTGCTCTTATAGCCACAGCTCCCCCCTCTTTGGCGGCAAGTGCCATACGCCCCATGATGAATGAGCTGTGCAACGGCTCGTCAGGCAGAGCCTGACACGATACGATGAGCTTTCCTTTCACGCTCTGCAAGAAACTCATAAGTTCTCACCTCTCCCTTCTAAATTTCCATTTTATTTTCCGCCCACTTGCTTTTCTTCTGCTGCCAACCCTTGGAACATATCTCGATGACATTGCCGTAGTTATCTGCCCTCTGTGACCAATAACGGGCAATACCCCAAAAACATCCCCACACTGTAGGTACCATTTTCTGTTAAATAATTCCACTTGTAACTGAATATTTCCTTCACAGTTTTCATCAGAAAGGAGACCAACATGAACATTGAGACATTTTCTCTGCACAGCAGGAAATGTTTTGCTTTCGCCAGTGAATCGCCTGCCTGTCTTCTTATCCACCCTATAAACGAGCAGGAAACATGCACTCTGGAACAGGAGCTTGCATTTCTCTCGGCATCTCCCTGTCCACCGTTTCTTTATGCAGCTTTTCAGATCAATGACTGGAACCGCGAACTTTCCCCTTGGGAGGCTCCTCCTGTGTTTAGGAATGCCCCCTTCGGCCAAGGAGCATCAACGACACTAGACTTCATTTTGAAACAGCTGCTCCCGTACCTTCGCCAGCATCTCCTCATTTCTGAAGATGTCCCTGTCATCATTGGAGGTTATTCCTTGGCCGGACTCTTTGCCCTCTGGGCTGCTTGCAATACCGACGCTTTCAACGCCATAGCAGCAGCCTCCCCTTCCGTCTGGTTCCCAGGCTGGCTGGATTACGCCCGGAAGAACCGCCTGCAGGCAGATGCCATCTATCTGAGCCTTGGAGATAAGGAAGCCAAGACCAAGAACCCGATAATATCGATCGTTGACCGCTGCATTATAGAACAATACCAGATATTGCAAGAGATTCCATCAGTCTCCAGCACGCTGGAATGGAATCAAGGCAACCACTTCAAAGAACCAGAACTTCGCACCGCAAAAGCCTTCCGCTGGTGCATGAATCAGATGGTCAATCAAGCAATACAAAAACATGTGCATCCTTACACTACTAAAATCACTGACAGCCTGTTCAACAACTGATGTTAACCGGCACCCTCGCGTGGCATCGTTCCAACATCATCAGCTATCAGAATCCAGCGCCGCTGACAATTGTCATGCACCAAAAAACGGCCGCATTAGCAGTACGGCCGCCATTTGGCTATGTATTCCTCCCGCCATGCAACACCAAAGGCGGGATGAGTCTCAATGTTGGAGCGCACCTCACGAACCTGTGGCATCTGAACCACAAAGGCCAGCCCGCACCAATAGCCATTGATATTTTTATACTTCATAAACTTCTTTCTCAACGATGCTATTGATTAACATCCTGCCTATTCTAAGGCATGGATATGAGCCTTTTTCTTCGTGCAAGGGATTAGAATTACAAGGAAAACTCTGATATCAAGTGGAATTTCACCAAATTCCTTGCAGGCAGGGCAATGTGGTGAATCGCTTTGAGCTCACAGAATCCATGAAAGATTCGGAGAGAGCGATACAGAACTGCCTAAAAGCGTGACACTTATTCGCCACAGCAGCGATTCTATGGACCTCCTAAGCAAAATAACCCGTCAAAGCAAAATTATGTGCCATGGGGCCGCTCCCAGCTCCTAAATCCAGTCCAGCAGCCAGAGCTCCAGAAATATATGCTTTGGCAAGCCTCACTGATTCTTCCATATTGAATCCCTTGGCCAAATTGGAAGCGATAGCCGAGGACAGGGTACAACCTGTGCCGTGGGTGTTTGGAGTGTCAATGCGTTTACCGTGGAACCATTCAAGCTGCCCCTTGCTATATAGCAGGTCATTAGCATCATTTACCGCATGCCCGCCTTTGAGCAGCACAGCTGTGCCGAATTTCTCCCCAATAATTCCGGCGGCTTCCTCCATATCCTGCACTGTCTCAATGCTATTTCCCCAGAGCACTTCTGCCTCAGGGATATTGGGTGTCAATATGTCAGCAAGGGGAAAGAGATGTGAAGTCAAGGCCTCCACCGCTTTTCCCTCTATGAGCTTTGCCCCGCTAGTGGCCACCATGACGGGATCCACCACAATTTTTTCTGCCTTGTAAAAGGCCAGACGCTCCGCAATTGTTTCAATCAAAGGTGCAGAAGAAACCATGCCTATCTTCACCGCCTCCGGCCGCAAATCCGTGAAAATGCTGTCCAACTGCCGGGCCAGGAATTCCGGCG
Source organism: Pseudoselenomonas ruminantium (assembly GCA_015058655.1). GTDB lineage: Bacteria > Bacillota > Negativicutes > Selenomonadales > Selenomonadaceae > Selenomonas_B > Selenomonas_B ruminantium_C. The sequence continues at coordinate 104,604 of SVBX01000006.1, read as the reverse complement.
GCACCTCAAAGATGCCCTGCACACCCACAGTATTCTGTGCAGTCAAAGCCGTGATGGCGCTCATGGCGAAGACACCGTTCATGGTCATGGTCTTGATATCAGCCTGGATACCAGCACCGCCCCCGGAGTCGCTGCCAGCAATGGTCAATACTTTTTTCATGGCTCACACTCCCAATTCTATCCGCACCACTGCGCGCAGTGCCCTGGCCGCCGTCTCTGCCTCAGGAGCAGCGAAGATGGAACTTACCACGGCTACCCCGTCGATGCCGCTGCCTGAAAGCAACGCCAGATTATCCTCCTTGATGCCGCCTATGGCTACCACAGGGATGGAAACCGCCTCGCAGATTTCCTTCAGAGTGTCATAGCTCACATCCTCCGCATCAAGTTTGGTGCCGGTGGGAAATACGGCCCCTACTCCCAGGTAGTCTGCCCCCTCCCGTTCTGCTTTGACTGCCTGCTCCACCGTCTGGGCTGAGACACCAAGCAACATATTCGGACCAAGGCGGCGCCGAACCTCAGCTGCCGGTTCATCCTGCTGCCCTATATGGACGCCAGCAGCCCGACTTTCTATGGCTATTCCCACCTCATCGTCGATGATAAGCGGCACCTGATACTTGTCGCAGAGTCCCTTGAGGGAAATGGCTTCCCTCAGGAAACTCTCATGTTCCAGTTCTTTTTCCCGCAATTGCAGACAAGTGACGCCCCCTCTCAGAGCAGCCTCTGCCACTTCATGAAAAGTCCTGCCATCCAGCCAGCTTCTGTCTGTAACAGCATAGAGAGGAAGCCATTCCTTAGCGCATCTCATACTTTGCCCCTCCTTGCAGCTGCTCTGCGGTCAGATTATATACCGCATCGATAATGTAATTGCGATAACTGCTATTTCCATCCAGGGAAGAGAGTCGACGCTGGGCAATTTCTCCGCAAACTCCCATGGCAATGACGGCGGCACATACGGCTTCAAAGAGCCGTTCCTTATTGGCCGTCACAAAAGCCGCAAGCAAAGCGGAGAGCATGCAGCCTGTACCGGTGACCCTGCTCATCAAGGGGTGGCCGTTGGAAACAAGGCAAGCCTGCCTGCCATGGACAATTATATCAGTGGCACCAGTAATAGCAATCACTGCGCCAGTACCGAAGGAGAACTCCCTGGCTTCGTCGATGATGCGCTCTATATTATCAACCGTGGCCTGGTCCTTTTCGTCAGCATCCACGCCTTTCGTGCTGCCTGTCCCCACGGCCAAAGTCTTTATCTCTGAGGCATTGCCGCGTATGACGGCCAGTTCCAACTCATCGATGAGCCGGCAGGCAGTCTCCGTGCGCAGTTTCGAAGCCCCTGCCCCCACAGGATCCAACAGCACGGGATGCCCTAGCTCGTTGGCTCGCTTGCCAGCCAACAACATGGAAGGAATGGTGTTCCTATTCAGCGTACCGATATTGATGTTCAATCCGCCGCAGATGGAAGTGATTTCCTCAACCTCATCCGCATCATCGGACATGATGGGCGAGGCGCCACAAGCCAGCAGGATATTGGCACAGTCGTTGACTGTGACATAGTTGGTGATGTTGTGTATCAGGGGTGTTTTTTTGCGTACATTGTCAAGGATGAGTCCAAAGTCCAGCATGATCATTACCTCCTACTGCCAATGCTCTTCACGAAGATTACACAAAAAAAGCTGCAACGAAACCTGATGCAGGACATTCGTTGCAGCTATTCCTCCCTACGTTGGCATTATCCAAATCAGGTCAAAGGTCGAAACGCACAGTTTCCTCTCAGCCCGTCTGCGAGCTCCCTTGGATATGCAATTTTCGCAAAGCAATAACAAATCTATCTTACGGCGGAATTCTATCATAATAGATGCATGAATGTCAACCAGACTTTATCGGAATATCTCTTCCCATATAAAGGATTTTTCCTTTCCGTGACGAATGTGCAATCCAGGTGCTGTAATGCCTGATCAATTCATCAACAGGAGGGACAAACATGAAGAAAATAATGCTAGTAGTTGCCAGCTTCCTTTGGACGGTCTGCTTCACATTGGCTTATATCGCCAATGTTGATGCTGCTCCCCGTGCCATCGGAGGTTTCTTCAAGCAGGTTAATCAATATAACGACATGGACAGGGATGAGCAGGGAGAATACCAACTTTTCCACATGAGCTTTGCAGGTCTTGGCGTGAATGAGGAGATTCGCGCAGCCTACCCGCTGCTCACTCAAACCATTGAGAAAATCAACCAGAAGGAATGGCAATATGCTCAGAGGACCCGCGCTCGTATGAAAAAAGAAGCAGCAGGCTACCGTCAGGAAAGTCCAGAATATTACCATCCTTTTGAGTACGATACTGATATACTTATGCGCCGAGCCGATACCATGGCAGTGAGTTTCCTGCAATACTCTTACACTGGTGGCAGTGGCGTGCATGGCATGTACGCTTGGCATGGCGTGAACCTCAATACTGTCACCGGCACGGAACTGCCTCTGGAAACGGTCATCACCGATCAGGCCGCCCTTGCCGAAGCCATCTGCGAGCGTCTTCGCCGTGACTATCCTCAAAACACCTTCGAACATCTGGAAAGAACCATCGCCCAACGCATTGCAGAGGGAACTATTGACTGGACACTTGACCCGCAAGGAATTACTTTCTATTTCAATCCCTACGAAATCGCATCCTATGCCGATGGACTGCTGACTGCCACAATCCTATTCAATGAAAAGCCAGCACTTTTCCATAGCACCTATTGCAACACTCCCGCCGCCTATGCCCAGCCCTTCATAGACTACCATCCCATCGTCACTTCCCTTAAGAACAACGACCAGCGGGATGTAATCAGCCTCCGTTCCACCAAGGAGGCTTTATATGTAAAAGTAAATGGCATTGAAGAAGCGATTCCTGTTCCCCTTGAGAATCTGAAACCTGTGCTCATTCATATGGAAGACGGCAAAAACTACCTCTACATAGATGGCCTTGAGCCTGGCACCAGCTTCAGAAAGACCCTGGCAGTACAGATTGGCAGCCATTCCATCAACTACCTTGAGACCTTGCCTTACTCCTTCCGCCACACCATAGCCGTATCCCCCGCCGTGCAGGAATACTGGAATTTCCTCACCAATCCCAACGGCTTCTACTTCGACCACAGCTCAAGCTTCACCAGCGACTCCAAGACAGATATCTGCGCCATAGGTCCCAAAGGACAGCTGACCTTTGGCTGATAGGAAATAATTTAACCTCTAACTACCCTTAAATAAACGAAGGATAGTTAGAGGCTTTTTCATTTCCCGTCAGATTGAATAAAAAGAGGACTGAGAAAATGCTCTTTCATCCATCTCAGTCTATCTTTTCATTCGTCAAATCTGATTTATGAATTCCATTGCTTTCAGATTATGCCCTAACAGGTTGCGCAGATGGTTAAGTGTGATTCGTTCAGCCTGCATGATGAACCTGCCCTGTAATTTCAATGCGTCTGTCTCCTCCCAGTCAAAATCACGCAAAGCTAATATAGTCCTGCGAAGGTCCTCTGAAAAAGGAATAAGCCCCTCTTCCCCGCAGTTTTTGCAAAGGGCACCGCCTTCCTTTAGACTCAATCCCCCACTGTCCACTATAGGCTTGCCGCAATGGATGCACTGCTCATAACGAAGCTGCAAGCCCGTGAATTCCAGAATCTGCAGAATAGCCGCCAAGGCTGTCACCCTTGGATTGCGACTCTCGAAAGCCGTCAAGATTTCCAACAAAGTTGCAAATAATTTTGGTTCAGGCACTCCGGCAGGCATGAACTCCCGCAGCACTTCTGCCACCAAGGCACCATAAGCCATGACGGATAAATCTTCGCTTAGTTTTTTATAGCGGCATTTCAGCTGTATTTGCTTAACTGTGTCGAGGCGTCTTCCTTCCGCTAATTGCAACTCTAAATATGAAAAAAGCTGCATGCCTGCCGCCAGAGGACTCCTGGGGCGCCTGCAGCCAAAAGCCACTGCTTCCACCAGCCCCCGTTCTCTGGTGAAAAAAGTCATCATCTTATCTGCCTCACCCCAATTGCGGGCACCAATAACCACTGCCTCAGTCTGGTAAAGAGCCATTTCTTGCCTTTCTGGGCATAACTGCCCCTGCTGTCAGCATGTATTGCAAGGCCGACTCGCTGCTTATATCCAGGTATATGACATCCTTTTTCGGCACAAACAGATTTGTCCCTGAAGTCATATTCAGACTCCATGGCACAAACACACAAACATAATCATCCCCAAGTTCTGCCTTCAGGGTTTGTGGCACATCTGCCATGATAAACCCTAAAGCCTTGGACTGATGGAAGGGAACCAGGACCACATGCTCAAACATGTTGTTAGATTCGAAAACAGCTGTGGACAGATGCTTTACGGAGTTGTAAATGAATTTGACCACAGGAATCTTTCCCAATACCCACTCTCCATAGCCAATGAACCGTTTGGTAAGCCAGTAAGAAGAAAGCCAGCCTGTAAAGTAGACAAAAAGTACCAGTGTTATAATACCCAGCCCTGGAAAATAAAAGGGCAAATGCTTCCCCAGCACACCTTCTGTGAAGTGCAGCGTTTCAAGCACTACAAATATGGTTATAGCCAGAGGCACCAATAGTATCAAGCCATTTATGAAGCGGCGTGATACCACCTTGGATAGCGATGATCTCTGCTCATTGGTATCAGGCATTATCCCTGCCTCCGAAACCAAAGTTATGCAAGACTCCGGTACGGTTGCGCCAATCCTTCTTGACCTTCACCCAGAGGTCAAGGAACACCCTGGAACCAAGCAAAGTTTCAATATCCGCACGGGCAAGAGCGCCAATCTCCTTGAGCATTGCGCCTTTTGCACCAATTATGATCCCCTTCTGTGAATCTCTTTCCACATAGATGGTAGCACGAATATAAACATCATCGTTAGGACGAGTTGCCATTTCATCTGTTTCTACAGCGATGGCATGGGGAACCTCGTCATGGGTCAGGTGCAGAACCTTCTCACGGATAAGTTCTGCCACAATCAAGCGCTCAGGCTGATCGGTTACCATATCATCAGGATAGTACTGAGGACCTTCCGGCAAGTATTTCTTTGCCTCAGTCAAGAGCCCATCCAAATTAGTCTCTTCCTTGGCAGATATAGGCACAACCCCTGCAAACTGGTATTTTTCCGTGTAATGTGAGATGATAGGCAGCGCCTGTTCCTTTTCAATGAGATCCAGCTTGTTCACCACTAATACGACAGGCCTATGAGTGGCCTGCAATCTTTCCAAGATATAATACTCTCCAGGCCCCATCTTCTCCGTGGCATCCACCACAAAGAAAATCGCGTCTACCTCCTTCAATGTCCCTTCGGCAGACTTCACCATATACTCACCCAATTTGTGCTTGGGCTTGTGTATGCCAGGAGTGTCAAGGAAAACTATCTGCGCATCGGGTTCCGTCAAAATGCAAAGGATGCGATTCCTTGTCGTCTGAGGCTTATCGCTCATGATGGCAATTTTTTGGCCAATAAGGGTGTTGATCAAAGTGGACTTGCCCACATTAGGGCGTCCAATCACAGCAATAAAGCCAGACTTGTGCTTATTTTTGTTTGACTCTTCCATAGTGACTCCTCAACCTTCAATACTTGCAACAATCATATTGATCCTTATACTTCGCGAGAGATGCCAAGCTTTTCCATGACAAAGCGCTGTTCTGCTTCCATCTCTTCACGCTCCTCGTCTTCCATATGATCATACCCCAAAAGATGGAGCATGCCGTGTACCGTGAGGAAGGCAACTTCCCGCCGCAGGCTATGGCCGTAGTCCGCCGCCTGCTCCTCCGCACGCTCCACAGAGATAATCAAGTCTCCAAGCACATTTACCTCCGGACCATCTACCATCTCCGGCTCTTCGCTTTCATTGAGGGCAAAGGAAAGCACATCAGTTGGCCTGTCTATGCCCCTGTACTCTTTATTCAATGTGTGTATGTAGGCATTGTTAGTCAGGGTCACACTGACCTCTCCGTTTTCCACTCCGTAAAGCTTGCCTACCATTTCCACCGCAGCCTTGACATAAGACTCTATTTCGTCTGGAAAGGACAGTTCTTCCGGATAATTGCTTATTATTACATCCATTCACTTTTCCTGCTTTTCTAAAATCTGCTCTTTGCTTTTCTTTTTCGCCTCATAATTGCCATAGGCTTCCACGATACGAGCTACCACATCATGGCGTATCACATCCACCGGAGCCATACGCACAATGCCGATACCTTTTACACCTTCAAGCACTTTGCTGGCTTCCCTTAATCCAGAACTGATACCACGCGGCAAATCTACCTGGCTGAGATCGCCTGTCACTACCATGCGCGAACCGAACCCCAGGCGGGTAAGAAACATCTTCATCTGGCTGGGAGTAGTATTCTGCGCTTCGTCAAGTATCACAAAAGCATCGGAAAGGGTACGCCCTCGCATATACGCCAAGGGTGCAATCTCTATAGTTCCACGAGCCATCAGTTTCTGGTAAGCATCCATTCCCAATATATCCTGCAGGGCATCATACAAAGGGCGCAGATATGGATCAACTTTATCTTGCAAATCGCCCGGCAGAAACCCCAGTCTTTCTCCGGCCTCCACGGCAGGGCGGGTGAGGATAATGCGCTTAACCTCCTTGTTACGCAAGGAAGCAACTGCCATCACTACTGCCAGATAAGTCTTGCCAGTGCCTGCCGGACCAATGCCCAGCGTCACTGAATTCTTTCTGATTGTCTCCAGATAAAGCCTCTGTCCCAAAGTCTTCGGTCGCACCTGCTTGCCCCGGGCTGTCACCAGAATAGTCTCACCGAACATATCATGGAGTTTTTTGTCTTCGCCGCGCCGCACCATCATGATGCTGTAACGCACCTCATGGCTAGTGATAGCAATACCTTGACGGTAGAGATACTGAATCTCCTCCATGACATGTGCTGCTCCCTGTACTTCTTCAGCCTCACCCAAAATTTCCAGCCTGTCTCCCCGGCTTACAATCTGGCAGTCAAACTCATCCGTCAGCATTTGCAAGAAGTCGTCCTGTGCTCCCAATAGGGCATAGGCTTCCGCTCTGTCTTGAAAATATACGATTTTTTCTAAAGCCTGCTGCAAAAGAAATATTCACCTGCTTTTCTACATAACGATACCTCATATAGTAACATTTTACAGCACTGTAAACATTTGTCAATCAAGCTGACTGACCTCTAAATAAAATAAGGCAACACGCTGGCCCTAACCAGGTTCAGCGTGCTGCCCTTGACATGACTCATGTCTCACATCTGACGATAAACGCCTATTACCTTGCCAAGAATACGCACATCGCGTTCATAAAACGGCTCCATGGCATCATTTTCCGGCTGCAGTCTCACACAATCAGCTTCCAGGAAATACCTCTTGACTGTAGCGCTTTCCCCATCTACCAGAGCCACCACAATATCCCCGTTGCTGGCATCAGACTGCTGACGAACTATGACAAGGTCATCCTCATAGATGCCTATGTTGATCATGCTGTCGCCGTGGACACGCAACATGAATACATCCTCAGAATTATGCACCATGCGCTTTGGCAGCTCATATACATCTTCAACATTTTGTTCTGCCAGTATGGGTACGCCGGCAGCTACCGTACCAACTAATGGTACTCTTACAAAATCTTGCCTGTCCTTTTCTCCCACAATGTCCAAAGCCCGTCTCTTATCAGGCTGACGCTCTATAAGGCCACGCTCTTCCAAGCAACGCAAATATCCATGTACGGTAGATGCCGATTTCAACCCCACAGCCGCACCAATTTCCCTGACAGATGGAGGATAGCCATGATCCCTATGAAACTCCTTCAAGTACTCATATATTTGTTCCTGCCGTTCAGCCGAGGTTTTATTCTTCTTTTGCAATGTGAACATCCTTTCATGGTATTACGCACATATGTTCTTTTAACATTGTATCACCTTCATAAAAATTTGTCCATCTAATATTGCGCAAATGTAAACTTCATAATAGTAATTAGTTGACAGCAAAAACTCTCACATTTATAATATTTATGAATTCATTTATCTGAGGTGCATACTTATGAAAAACTGTAACTTAAATACCCTAGCTGATGAAATCATTCAAGGAAAGAGACTGGAACCACAAGATGACACTTCCTACCTTCTCACTGCCCCTATAGATGAACTGCAGGAAGCTGCCGGTAAGATACAACGAGCTTTCTGCGGCAATCATATAGATCTTTGCACCATCATCAATGGACGCAGCGGGCGTTGCAGTGAAAACTGCAGATACTGTGCCCAAGCTGCCTGCCATCATACTGGCATAGATGAATATCCGTTTCTGACGGCTGAAGAGATTATAGCCAATGCTAAAGCCAATGAAAAGGCCGGCGTCAACCGATTTGCCATTGTCACCTCAGGGCGGGCTCTGGCCGGTGAAGAATTTGAGCATGCTATAGCTGCTTACGAAAAAATGCGTGACACTCTTTCCATCGAGCTCTGCGCCTCTCACGGTATTATTACCAGGGAACAGTTCCGCCGCCTGCGAAAGGCTGGTGTCACCAGCTATCACCACAACATAGAGACATCCAGTCGCTTCTTCCCCCAAATTTGCACGACACACACCTATGACGACCGTATAAGAACCATCAAGATTGCTCAGGAAGAAGGTCTTCGAGTTTGCTCCGGCGGCATCATCGGCATGGGCGAGGACTGGCAGGATCGATTGGACATGGCCTTTGAATTACAGGCATTGGGCATTGAATCCATACCCATCAATGCTCTCATGCCCATTCCTGGCACTCCTCTGGAAAAACAAAAGCCACTTGACAGCGATCAAATCCTGCGTACCATAGCCCTTTTCCGTTTTGTCAATCCCACTGCCAATATCCGTCTTGCTGCTGGCAGAAAATTGTTGCCAGAAAACGGTGCCACTGCTTTTCTGCACGGCGCTTCTGCATCCATTACTGGCAATATGCTGACAACATCTGGCACCACCATCGAAGAAGATATACGCATGTTGGCAAGGCTTGGCCTGTCCAATCGATAATGCCCTTGCCTCAAAACAACGAAGGAGAGCTATACAAATGTAGCTCTCCTTCGTGCGTATTATCTTGCTAAGGCAAAATCAAACACAGTCCTCTTCATATGATCTGCCTCGCAGGTTCCTTCATGCAATACCTTGGCAGTCCTAAGCTTTGCCAATCCACTTGGAATCTCCTGACCGCTGATCTCGTGCAATCTATCCAACATGGCGAATTCTTCCATGCCTTTCGTATCTACCCCCAGAGCTTCCAGCACGCTTCCATTGAATTTGTATGGGCTGGCAGTAGAAACTACTACCATAGGGCAATTGTCTTCCTGATGAGATTTTTTGTACTTGTCTGCTACCATGGCCGCCACAGATGTGTGGGTATCCATGACATAATCATGCGCACGATAAACTGCATCGATCTCTTCTTTTGTCTCAGCATCGTTGACCCAATCGGCCCAGAAGATTTCCTGTATGGATTTCAGAGTTTCGCCGTCCACCTTATACATTCCTTGTTCGCCCAGCTCCTTCATCCATCCAGACACCTTATCGGTGCTTTCCGTGACATGATAAAGCAACCGCTCCAAGTTGCTGGAAATAAGGATATCCATAGAAGGCGTGATGGTCTTGAAGAAATCTCTTCTTCTATCATAAACTCCAGTACGCAAGAATTCCGTCAACACATTGTTGGCATTGGAAGCGCAAATCAGCCTATGCACCGGCAAACCCATGCGTTTGGCATAATAAGCAGCCAGTATGTCACCAAAGTTACCGGTGGGAACAGTGAAATTGATTTTCTCCCCTGCCTTGATTGTTCCCTCTGCCATAAGGTCGGCATAAGCACTGAAATAGTAAACTATCTGAGGCACCAGCCGCCCCCAGTTGATAGAGTTAGCTGAAGAAAGACGCACACCAGATGCTCCCAACTCTTTGGCAAACTCCCGATTGCCAAAGATTGCTTTGACGCCGCTTTGAGCATCGTCAAAGTTCCCTTTTACTGCCATGACCCGCACATTTTTTCCTTGTTGCGTGAGCATTTGCAACTGCTGGATACGGCTGACACCATCCTGGGGATAGAAAACCATGATCTTTGTCTGGTCGACATCAGCAAAGCCCTCTAATGCCGCCTTGCCAGTATCCCCTGATGTGGCCACCAGAATAAGTATCGTATCCTTTACCTGACACTTTGGAAGAGCGGTGCACAAAAGGCGCGGCAACAACTGCAAGGCCATATCCTTGAATGCACTCGTAGGGCCATGCCATAGTTCCAGTACATGGAAATCGCCAACAGATTTCACAGGCACGCGCTCGTCCGCATCAAATTTTCCAGCACCATAGGCAAGGCTGACACAATTTGACAATTCCTCTCTACTGTAATCCGTCAGGAACAAGGACAGAATGCGCACTGCCCGTTCCTCATAGCTAAGAGGAATCAACGCTTCGATATCCTTCAAGGAACACTCTGGGAAAGACTCCGGCACGAACAGTCCTCCGTCTGCTGCCAATCCCTGAATAATAGCCTGAGCCGAATCACAAACCTCTGTCTTTCCCCTGGTGCTGTTATACTTCAAGTAAATCGCCTCTTTCATCAACCTCAAATACAATGCGAAAGCACTAATGTTCTATCAGAATGTATTCCACACATGAAATTGTAACATCCATGAACAGAAAGTGCAATATATCTTCCTGCATTTCTCTCACTAAAAACAGATATATACACATTTTCCGAAATATTACAGAAAAATTCGATAAAGAATTATGAGGAAAAATTTCCACAATTGCGCTATAATATACTTGTATGTATTCCTATGAAAGCAGAAAGGTCAGAGGTCCATGGCAGGAAAAAAATTATTCGGCATCATTTACATGAGCACAACCCGAGTGGAACTCATGATAGTAAATTTAAAGACCCATGAACTCATAGAACGCGTATCTTCGGCCAATTTTGTGCAGACAACAGACAAATCAGAAATCTATCAGAATGAAATAGGGAAAATTGTCTTTTCTCTCACCGGATTTCTGCAATTGATGGCAGATTATGGGGTAAAGGCCTATAAGTTCTGGGCCAGCCAGCAGCTCATCAACGACATGAAAGCCAGGTATTTGTCTGAACAGCTTCTTTTGCGTTCAGGAGTATGCGTAAACTGGCTAAACACCAGCCAGATAAACTACTTCCGCGCATTATCCCTTATAGGACATACCAAGGCCTTCAACAGCTTTGCTGGACGCACTGTGTATCTGCTCTACATGGGTTCGGCAGCAGTAACCCTCTTCAAATTCAGTCAGGGGGAATTTGTGCAAGCCTGGAATATTGGGCTGGGGTACTTGGAACTGGATCATCTTTCCCAGGCTCTTCGAAACTCCGCCAACGACCCAAATGAAGTATTGGACGATTATATTTCCAGCAAATTGGATTATCTGAAATCCGAACTGGAAGGCGAAGTATCTGGAACCTGCCTTATCCTTCAGGATTTCGCTGCGCTCAACAGCCTCTATCTTCCCCTTAACCAACGATTGACAGAAATCCCCCACTCTGTATTCAGTCAAGAACTGAAGCAAGCAGGCGAGGCATCCAGTCAATATCTTTGCGAGCACTTTCAAGTCGAGGAAAGCTTATCCGGGCGCATCTTACCAGGCTTCCTCATTGCCAGGCGTCTGTTAAGCTACACGCAGGCTCAGCAAATCTATCTCACACGGCTGAACATCATGGATGGGCTGGCCATCCAGGCCGGAGCAGATTTTGGCTTTACCCACAAGGATTATGGAGTCATCACCCAAACTTCAGCTGAGAATATAGCTCAACTTTATATCAGGGAAGGGGCTCACCGCAATCTAGTGAGGAAATTTGCCCTGCACATCTTCGATCAGCTTAAAAAACTGCATAGGCAGGGAAATCGAGAGCGGCTCCTCCTCAGCATTGCCGCTACTATTTCCGATATCGGCAACGCCATAAGCCAGCATAACCACTACCATCATAGCGCCTACATCATGGAAGCCAATCCTCTAATCGGCCTATCTGATCAAGAAAATACGATCGTATCGGAAATAGCCCGTTATCATAGCACAGAATCTCCAAGGCCGGACCAGTTGCACTATCATAACCTGGCCCCGGACATCCAGATGACTATTGCCAAACTGGTAGCCATATTGCGGCTGGCAGATGCCTTGGACGATTCCCATCAGCAAAAAATAGAAAAACTGACTGTTTCCTTGAAAAATGACCAGTTGACTATAACGGCCTTTTCTCCCCAGGATCTTTCTCTGGAGAAATGGGCTTTCAATCGCAAATCACAACTGTTCAATGAACTCTATGGTATCAAGCCTCACCTGAAGCAAAGGAGGACTGACGCATGACCAAGTCCAAAAGCAAGATAGATTTCAAGAATACCAAGTACTATACAAACAGAGAGCTGAGCTGGCTGGACTTCAACGACCGTGTATTAGAAGAAGCCAGAGACCCGGAAAATCCCCTGCTGGAGAGGCTTAACTTCCTGGGCATCTCGCAAAGCAATGTGGACGAGTTTTTTATGGTTCGCGTAGCTTCCCTCATCAAGCTTGACGCGGTCAACATAGATTCTCTTGACCTGGCAGGTCTTACCCCCATCGACCAGATAAAGGAAATAAATATTCGAGAGCATCAAGCGGTAGAAAAGCGTTATTCCACCTACAATCGCTCGCTGGTGCCGCAGCTGGCCAAGGAAAACATACACATATTGAAGGTATCTGACCTCAGCGAGCATCAATATGAGTTCTTGCGCCGTTACTATAATGATGAGCTTTATCCCGTACTGACCCCCATGGCAGATGATTCATCCCGCCCCTTCCCTTTTCTGCAGAACAACTCCCTCAATATCGCCCTTCACCTGACAGATGAAGAAAATGGCACATCTGCCTTCGCTACCCTGCGGGTACCGGAACTTTTCCCCCGTTTCCTCAGGCTTCCTGATGCCTCTAATGATTTCATCCTTTTAGAAGACATCATCCGTGAATTCCTCATCAACCTTTTCCATGGTTACCAAGTAGATAATGCCAGTACCTACCGGGTTATAAGAGATATGGATATGGATGTTGCAGAGCAAGACACTTCTGACTTGTTAAGAGCAGTCCAGACACAGCTGAGAGAAAGAGAACACGGCTCCGTTATGCGCCTGGAAGTAGAAAGCAATATGGATGAGGAATTAGCTGACCATCTGATAAAAACATTGCAAGTGCCAGAATCCATGGTGTATCGTATCAACGGCCCCATAGACCTCACCTTTCTAAAGAAACTGCCTGGGGCCGTCGAAGGACACGAAGATTTGCGTTACAAGCCTTTTTCCAGTTTCCATCGCCTTCAGCTCCAGATGCCAAAGGCTAAAGAAAGCACCGAGCTTTCCGTACATGGCAATATGTTCGATGCCATAAGGCAACAGGATTTTCTTCTGCACCACCCTTACGATTCTTTTTCTTCCGTCATCAACTTCATCCACCAGGCAGCCAATGATGACAAAGTACTGGCTATCAAAATGACGCTCTACCGCGTATCAGCCAGTTCCCCTGTCATTCAATATTTAGGCAAAGCCGCCCAGCATGGCAAGCAGGTAACAGTGTTAGTGGAAGTAAAAGCCCGCTTTGACGAGCAGAATAATGTACGCTGGGCAAAGCAGCTGGAAAAGACCGGCTGCCATGTCATCTATGGGCTGGTGGGGCTCAAGACCCACTCCAAGATTGCCTTGGTGATTCGCCGCGACGATGACGGCATACGGCGCTATCTTCACCTGGGCACCGGCAACTACAACGATGTTACCGCCCACTTCTACACGGATATGGGGCTCCTTACATGTGACAGAGCTATGGGCGTGGACGCGACCAACCTCTTCAATATGCTCTCCGGCTATTCCCGCCCACCCTATTTCCACAAACTGCATATCTCTCCCGGAGGCATACGCTCCTTTATCTACAAAAAAATAGAAAGAGAAATGTCTGCCGCCCAAAGCGGACGCCCGGCTAAAATCCGCATGAAAATGAACTCCCTTTCTGACCCGGATGTCATCTCCAGGCTCTATGAAGCTTCAGCTGCCGGCGTAAGCATCCAGCTGATTGTCCGCGGCATATGCTGTCTGCGCACAGATATTCCCGGAGTCAGCGACCACATCGAGGTGCATTCCATTGTAGGCAGATTTCTGGAGCACAGCCGCATCTACTACTTTTACAACGAAGGCATGGAAGATATTTATCTTTCCTCCGCCGATATGATGACCCGCAATCTAAACCGCCGGGTGGAACTTCTGTTCCCCATACAGCAGGACGATCTCAGAGAAAGGCTATATAAGATTTTCGACGATATGTGGGCAGACAATATCAAGGGCAGGTTGCTCCGGGATGATACTTTCGTCCGCCAAGACCGCCGGGGCCAGCAACCCTTCAACTCCCAAGCCCAATTCATCGACCAGGCAGAACGCCACAGCGCACGCCTGCGCCAGCAAGAAGAACAGGCCCGCCAACAACCAGAGGTATTCCAGCCTTTGATGGGACATCACGAAGAATAAATAAGCCCCCTGAGGGATTATCCCCTTAGGGGGCTTAAATTCTGCCCAAATCTCTTGTATGCTATGCTTGTATATCATAGCAAAGGAGGCTCATTGCATTGCATTATACTCTGCAACGATTCCTGCAGCTGATTCCCATCCTCTTTGGCATAACCTTCCTGTCCTTCCTGCTCATGTATCTGGCAGGCAGCGATGCGGTGACGGAGATGTATAGCAACCGTGGCGTGGAGGTAGCGCAGGAGATTATAAACGAACGCAAAGCCAAGCTGGGGCTAGACCTGCCTTTCTTCCAGCAGTATTTGAATTGGCTTTGGAATATGCTCCACGGCAATATGGGCATAAGCTATGTGACGGGAGAAGAAGTGCTCTCCGCTTTTCTGAGAAAACTTCCTGCCACTCTTATGCTGACAGCCTTGTCCGTCCTGCTGACTGCAGTTATTTCTCTGCCCTGTGGCATACTGGCTGCTGTGCGCCATGACAAGCCCACAGATCTTTTTTTGCGCTTCTTGAGCTTCATGGGCAATGCCATGCCCAATTTTTTTGTCGCCATGCTGCTGATGGAGTTTTTGGGCATACAACTGGGAATATTGCCCGTTATTTCCGGAGGCGTGGACTTTGAAAGTGCCCTCATGCCCACCATGACCCTCTCCATTGCCATGTCTGCCAAGTATCTGCGCCAGGTGCGCTCTGCTGTTCTTGAGGAGCTGAACAAGGATTATGTGCAGGGAGCCAGAGCAAGAGGCATCAGCGAAAGGGTTATTCTCTGGAAGAATGTCATGAAGGCTTCCATGCTCACCATCATGACCCTGCTGGCACTCTCCATCGGCAGCCTGCTAGGCGGCACAGCCATAATTGAGAGCATCTTCATGTGGGACGGCGTAGGCAAGATGGCGGTGGATGCCATCAATATGCGGGATTATCCTGTCATACAGGCATATGTCATGTGGATGGCCCTTATCTATGTGGGGGTAAATCTCGTGGCAGATCTGCTCTATCATCACCTGGATCCACGCATCCGCCTGGGGGTAAGTTCCAAATGAACATAAAAAAAGAACCCACCATAAGGTTGCAAGAAATACAGACCAACCGTCTGAACCAAAAACTATATATCTTCGGTGGACTGGCCTTGCTGCTCATCCTTTGCTCCTTTTTCAGCGACTATCTAACTCCCTATGATCCCTACCTGCAGGATTTATCACTAGCTAAGGCTCCTCCATCTTCTGAACATTTATTGGGAACAGACCGCTATGGACGAGATATGCTTTCCCGGGTTATCGCCGGCAGCAAGACCAGCATCTTTTCTACCTTGCTGCTGGTGGGATTCATCGCCACCTTTGGCAGCCTTGTGGGCATTATCTGCGCCAGAGTCGGCAAGACCTTTGACACAGTGCTCATGCGCACAGCGGATATGTTCCTGGCCTTTCCCGGACTGGTCTTTGCCCTAGCAGTAGCGGCTGTGCTGGGGGGCGGCGTGCATAATGCCATTTTTGCCCTGGCTGCCATCAGCTGGCCCAAATATGCCCGTCTGGCCCGCAGCCAGACCCTGGCTATAGAATCCATGCCTTTTATCCAGGCAGCAAAAATGGCAGGCAGCGGCCCCATAAAACTCATCAGGACGCATATCCTGCCCAACATCACGGGGCCGATTCTCGTCACCGCCATGCTGGATATAGGGACCATGATGATGGAACTGGCGGGCCTGTCTTTCTTAGGGCTGGGCGCCAAACCGCCCATTCCGGAATGGGGCAGCATGATGAGCGATACCAGAAATCTTCTCCCCACCCAGCCCTGGGTGACCCTTGCACCCGGCTTTGCCATCTTCCTTTCCGTGATGATCTTCAATCTCCTGGGGGACACAGTGAGAGATTACCTTGACCCCAAGAACAGGAGGTAGATATGTCAGAACTCATTCGCTACGAACAAGTAGATATCAGCTACAAGGGCCAGCGCATCGTTCACAATATAAATTTTTCCCTAAATGAGGGTGAGATTATGGGCATCGTGGGCGAAAGCGGCAGCGGCAAATCAAGCCTCCTGCGGGCCGCCCTCAAACTGCTGGGCAGGGATGGGCTGGTGACCAGAGGGGATATCTATTACAAGGGGCAGGATCTGCCCGACCTCTCCCAGAAGGAAATGCGGAGAATTTCCGGCTCCGAAATCGGCATGATTTTCCAACATGCAGGAGGCAGCTTCTGCCCCATCCGCCGGGTTGGAGAGCAGCTACAGGAAATGATGGAAGCTCATGGCTATCTTGACAAGCAGGAAAATGAGCAGCATGCCTGCGAGCTTCTTGCCAAGTTTGGCTTTGACAGTCCCAAGAGGATTATAGGCAGCTATCCCTTTGAGCTATCCGGCGGCATGCAGCAGCGTGTAGCTGTGGCGGCAGCCATGCTCCTGCGTCCAAAACTTCTGCTGGCCGATGAACCCACCTCCGCCCTGGATGTGACGGTACAAAAACAAGTCATTGAGGAGATGCTGCTAGCCAGAGAAGTCTTTGGCACCGCCATTATTCTGGTGACTCATAATATGGGGGTGGTAAAGGCCATGGCGGACAAGATGCTGGTCATGCACCAAGGAGAAGCTGTAGAGCAGGGCATGACTTCTTCCATCATGAAGTCCCCCTCCTCCCCTTACACCAAAAAACTTCTGGCAGCCATGCCCAAACTGAGGAGGTGAAGTTTTGTCTGAAATACTGCGCGTAGAACACCTGAGCAAGGTTTTCCCCGACAAAGACAAAGGAGATTTTTGGGCAGCAGACGATGTCAGCTTCACACTGAAAGCAGGCGAGAAGCTTGCCCTTATAGGCGAAAGCGGCAGCGGCAAGACCACGGTAGCCAGACTAGTTACCCGATTGCTGGAAACCAGCAGCGGAAAAATTTATCTGGATGGTGAAGACATTACCCATGCCAAAGGGACGAAACTCAAAGAAGCTTACAAAAAAATGCAGATGGTGTTCCAAAGCCCTATTGAGAGCTTCGACCCTCGCCTGACCCTTGGAGACGGCATTATGGAAAGCCTGCTGAACCACGGCCTGGAAAAAGAAGCCGCTCTTGCAGAATGCCAGAAGCTTCTCTCCCTCTGCGGACTTAGCAGGGAATTTGCCCACCGCTATCCTCATGAAGTCAGCGGCGGGCAATGCCAAAGAGCCGCCATCGCCAGAGCCTTGGCCATAGAACCCAGGCTCCTTATCCTGGACGAAGCCACCTCTGCCCTTGATGTGACTGTGCAGGCGGATATTCTGAAACTCTTGCAGCACATTCAAAAAGAGCGCAATATGGCTTATCTCTTCATTTGTCATGACATAGCTTTAGTGCAGGATTTCTGTGACAGGGTGATAGTCATGCACAAGGGCAGGATTGTAGAGACAGGCACTCCAGATGAAGTCATACAATCACCAAAAGAAGCATATACCAAGAAGCTTATCGACAGCGTCTTGTGATATTTGTGTTATCTATTTATCATTCGAAAGGAAGGGATTCTTTTGAAAAAATGGCAAAAACTTACAGCCCTGGCTCTGGGTGTCTGCCTGAGCCTTGGCGTCATGACAGGTTGCGGCAACGATAAGGCCGCCAGCACAGGAGGGCAGAAGGTGCTCACCATCGGCGACACCACCTTCAACAGCTCCAATGAAGAGCCTGATGTCAATCCCCACAATGCCTATGCCGGCTGGGCCTGCATTCGCTACGGTGTTGGCGAAACGCTTATCAAGTATACGGATAACATGGAAATCCAGCCCTGGCTGGCTGTCAAGTGGGAAAATCTGGATGAGCTCACCTGGAAGTTCACCCTGCGGGATAATGTAACCTTTTCCTCTGGCCGCAAACTTGATGCCGCAGCTGTCAAGCAGTGCTTCGAGCATCTGGTTGCCAACAACAAGCGGGCAGCACAGGATCTGAAGATTGCCTCCATGGAGGCAAATGGCATGGAACTCATCATCAAGACCACCGAGCCCAAGCCCGCCCTGCTGAATTATCTGGGCGACCCCTACGGCTGCATCATCGATGTGGACGCAGGCTTTGAAAATGGCCTGGTGGCAGGCACCGGCCCCTACATAGCCACGGACATGAAAACCGATGACCACTTGACTCTCAAGAAAAACGAGAACTACTGGGGCGGCACACCAAAACTGGATAAGATAACCATCCGCACCATCACCGATGGCAATACCCTCGCCAATGCACTCCAGTCCGGGGAAGTACAGGCTGCCTACGGCATGGCTTACGAAAGCTATCCCCTGTTCCGCAATGACAAGTACACTATCTCCCAGATTTCCACCTCACGCTGCTTCTTCGGCAAGATGAATTTCGATCCGGACTCCGTCTGCGCCGATCCTGCTGTGCGTAAGGCCATTTCCATGGGCATCGACAAAGAAAACTTTGTCAATAAGCTTTTGGATGGCAATGGCTTCCCTGCCAACGGTGTCTTTCCTGCCGGGCCTGCCTTTGGCGGCGACAAAGTGAAGGCCGAGGAATTTGACCCGGATGGAGCCAAAAAGGTACTGGAAAATGCGGGCTGGACAGACACTGATGGAGACGGTATCAGAGAGAAGAACGGCAAGAAACTCGTCGTGAAATGGCTCACCTACCCAAGCCGTCAGGAACTTCCCCTGCTGGCAGAATCTGCCCAGGCCACCCTCAAGGATATCGGCATGGAAGTAGATATCAACAACACCGCTGACAATAACCAGGTAGTAAAGGACCCCAAGGCCTGGGATGTCTACGCCATGGCCAATGTCCAGGCTCCTACGGGTGACCCTGAATATTGGTTCACCGTCTTTGCCACCTCAAGCGCCACCAAGAATCAGGGCAAATACAACAACGCCAAGCTGGATGAACTAGCAGCCCAGCTCAGTCACGAATTCAATCCGGAAAAACGCGCCCAGCTGGCCCTGGAAATGCAGCAGATTATTCTCGATGACCACGCCTTCGTCTTCTGCTCCTTCCTGAAGATGAGCATGATTTCCAAGGCCAATGTGAAGAACTACACTTCTCATGCCTGCGATTACTATCAGGTGACTGCCGATTTGGACATATGATGAAAAAAGAGGATTGGTTTCCAGCATTTGTGGAAATCAATCCTCTTTTAATTATGAATCTAAGGCAAATCTTACGGATGCTTTCATACCTGGCCTTAGGTCAAAGGACAAATTGACTGGCACGGATATCTTTACTATCTGCTTGCCATCTGCCCCCTCTTTTTCTACCTGTGGCTCGGTATTTTGTGCAGACTCCTGGCCATCAGCATTATTGTCTTGGATTTCTTGAACTGTACCGGATAAATCATGCCCTTCTACCTCGTAGCTGGCATACTGTCCCAGTCTTACTTTTTCCAGCTGGTCAGCAGTAAGACGGGCCTCCAGCCAGAGATTTCCAGCATCACCGATACGGACGATAGTCTGCCCTGGCTTTACCTCACTATCCGCTTTAACATCAGTATAATAAAGCGTCCCCGCCACAGGAGCCACAATTTCCGTAGCCTGAGAATCTTTTCTGGCATTATTCAGCGCTGCCTGAGCCTGTTTCAGCTGCAGCTCAGCCTGCTCGATAATCTTAGGATCAGTTGGCTGAGTCATGGTACGGTAGCTTACAGCAGGTGCGCTGCTCTGAGAAGCTGCTGCTTGAGCCGCGGCATATTCTGCTGCGGCCTCATCGCGCTTTACAGCGCTGATAGCTCCCATCTCAAAAAGCTCATTCATGCGCTGCATGCGGGCGGCAGCACTGGCCAGATTCTGTTGAGCTGCAGGATTATAGCTGCTGGCAGCAGCTTCGTAGTTCGGTACGGTGACAGTCTGTCCCTGCTTCAGCTGCTCCAGATTCCTCTCCGACAACGCCACCGTCTGCTCTAACTGCTTGATATCTTCTTCAGTGACATTCACCGCCACCTTGGCAATGACCTGTCCGGCCTCCACATGGGCACCGTCTTCCACCAATATTTCCGTGACTTTGCCAGCAGCCTTGGACTTTACCCCCACCAGCTGGCTTTCAATCTTGGCATCGTAAACAGTCATGGTGCTCTTGCCGCTGTGCAGGAAGTACATAACTCCCGCACAGAGCATCGCCAAAAGTATCAAGCCAAGAACACTGTATTTCAGCAGATATTGGGCCTTTTCTGTAAGGTCTTCTTCATCTGTCTTTGCTATGAATTTTTCTTCTGCCACTAAAGACCCTCCTTCCTATGGGCAAAAAGCCCTCCCATAAGGGAGGACTTCGCCAACAAAATCTTATTGCAGACCAAGCTGAGACTTAACAATCTCTCCAGCCTTCTCGAAAGCCTTGGGCAAAGCTTCTGCATCCTTGCCACCGGCCTGAGCCATGTCGGGGCGTCCGCCGCCACCACCGCCAACCACTTTGGCAGCTTCCTTGATGATCTTGCCAGCGTGAATGCCTTTTTCCACGGCTTCCTTGGAGGCCTTCACCACCAGATTCACCTTATCGCCATTCACAGCCCCCAGCACAACTACGGCGCGCTCCACCTTGCTGCAGGCAAGGTCAGCCACGCTGCGCAGTTCGTCCATGCCTTCGGCCTGGGCCATGCCAGCAACATAATTCACGCCGCCAATTTCCCTGATGCCTGTCAGGAGCTTCTGTGCAGAAGCCTTCTCGCGCATCTCAGCCACCTTCGCCAGTTGTGCCTGCATCTCCTTCTGCTCGGCAAGCAGCTTATCAAGCTGCGCGGGCACTTCTTCCTCGCTAGTCTTGAGCTTGGCAGCCGCCTGGGCCAGCAGATTCAGCTTGCCATTGGCATGCTCGAGGGCAGCCTGGCCGGTGATGGCCTCGATGCGGCGCACGCCGGAAGCCACGCCAGTCTCGCTGACGATCTTAAACATGCCAATCTGGCCCACATTCTTCACATGGGAACCACCGCACAGTTCCATGGAGAAGCCTGGAACACTGACCACGCGCACCACATCGCCATACTTCTCGCCAAAGAGCGCCATGGCGCCGTCCTTCTTGGCCTCCTCAAGGCTCTTGTGGGCAATCTCCACATCCTGCCCCTTGAGTATTTCCTTATTCACCAGTTCTTCCACATCAGCCAGCTGCTGGGCGCTGACAGGCTCGAAATTAGTGAAGTCAAAGCGCAATCTGTCAGGCGTTACCGAGGAACCTGCCTGATTTACCTGGTCTCCCACCACCTGCTTCAAGGCAGCTTGCAGGAGATGGGTAGCCGTATGATTGCGGGCAGAAGCCAGCTTGCGGGACTTATCCACCTCAATCTTCACGGTCTCGCCAACCTTCAGCTGGCCTTCTTCGACATAAGCCACATGATAGACAGTGCCATCCGGCAGCCTTTTTGCATTCTCAGCGCGTACGCGGCCAAACTCGGAAATCAGCAGGCCCTCATCGCCCACCTGTCCGCCACCTTCTGCGTAGAAGGGAGTCTTGTCGAGAATGATGCCAGCTTCTTCGCCATCCTGCAGCTCGTCCACCAGCACGCCGTCCTTCCAGATGGCAACCACCTTGCCCTCGATGGCAGTCTCATCTACCACCAGCTTGCTGGTATCCAGCTTGGAAAGGTCAGGCACAGCCACGCGCTGGTTCTCGGCACGGGCGCTGCGGGCGCGGGTGCGCTGTTCCTCCATAGCCTTGTCGAAGCCTTCCTTATCCAGCTTCAACCCCTGCTCATGAAGGATTTCTTCCGTCAGCTCCCAAGGGAAGCCGTAGGTATCATAGAGGCGGAAACCAACTTTCCCAGCCAGTTCCTCCTTCTTGTCAGCCTTCACCTTCTCAATTTCTTCTGTGAGAAGTGCCATGCCCTGTGCCAGGGTAGCGGCAAAGCGGTCTTCCTCCAGGCTGATGACTTTCTTGATATAATCCTGCTTGGCCACCAGCTCGCTGAAATCGCTGGCCTCGCCGTAGATGTCAACCACGGCCTGCACCGCACCTTCCAGGAACTTGTCTTTAATGCCCAGCATGCGGCCATGACGGATGGCACGACGCAGGATGCGACGCAGCACATAGCCGCGTCCCTCATTGGAAGGCAGGATGCCGTCCATGATCATGATGGCCATGGAACGGGCATGGTCGGCAATGACCTTCAGAGAAATATCCTTGGCCTCATCCTCGCCATACTTCACCCCGGAAACCTTGGAAGCGTACTCGATAATGGGGAACAGCAGGTCAGTCTCGAAGTTGGTCTTCTTGTTCTGCACCACGGAAGCCAGGCGCTCCAGGCCGCAGCCTGTATCGATGTTCTTATGGGCCAGGGGCTTGTACTCTCCATCCTCAGTCCGATCATACTGGGTAAACACCAGGTTCCAGATTTCCAGATACCTGTCGCAATCGCAGCCTACAGCGCAATCAGGCGAGCCGCAGCCGCGCTCCTCCCCCAGGTCGATGTAAATCTCGGAGTCCGGGCCGCAGGGACCGGGGCCGATTTCCCAGAAATTGTCTTCCATCTTCACGATGTGATCCTGGGGAAAGCCAGGCTGTGACTTCCAAATCTCAATAGCCTCATCGTCGTCGGGGTAAACTGTCACCCAAAGCTTGTCCTTAGGCAGTTCCACCACTTCCGTCAGGAATTCCCAAGCCCAGGGAATAGCCTCGCCCTTGAAATAATCGCCAAAGGAGAAGTTTCCCAGCATCTCAAAGTAAGTCTGATGACGGGCGGTGCGTCCCACATTTTCAATATCACCGGTACGCACGCAACGCTGGCTAGTTGTCACCCGGGTGCGGGGCGGCTTCATCTTGCCTGTGAAAAAGGGCTTCAAGGGAGCCATGCCGGCACCAATCAGAAGAAGCGTCGGGTCATCCTGAGGAATCAGGGAAAAACTAGGCAGGCGCAGATGGCCTTTTTTCTCGGAAAAGAACTGCAGATATGCCTCACGCAGCTCATTGCCACTCATGTACTTCAAACGAATCTACCCCCATATAAGGATTTGTAAGCTATGAAATCGCTAGTTAATTAGTATACCATCTATACGCAAATCTGTCCATAAACCCCTAAGCATTTAATGTCTTAACTATTCTCTACGATGGTCATTTATCGTACATTTCCGTACCCTTCCAAGACAAAAGAATGAAGCGCCGCTCTAAATAGCGATGCTTCATTCTTTGGACAGCATAAAACACTATGATGAAAAGGCGCTCCGTGAAATCCACCTGCATCACACTGCTCAGTCTCACATATGTTCAAGTCAAGCCGTTCTTCTGCAGGAAATGCCGCAAAGCTCCTGTAAAGCCTGAAGCTGTCCCCAACTCTGCAAAGGCAATGCGTGTATTGGTCAGCAACGCCGCGGGTAGCAGCTCTGTCAGGTACTTATTGAGGCGCGGTTCAAAAAAATCCCGTTGCGCCATCACCGCACCACCCATAATCAGCACTTCCGGATTAACAACACAGCATATATCAGCCAGACCATGTGCAATCTTCTTTGCCATTTCTTCCAATGCAGCCATTGCCTCATTATCACCTGCTGCAACTCGCTTGAAAACCTCCTCTCCTGTTGCAATACCAGTATGACGAAGCAACGCCGATGTACTTGCCAGTTGCTCAAAAGTACCGCTGGCAAAGGGAAGATAGCCGATT
This sequence comes from Pseudoselenomonas ruminantium, assembly GCA_015058655.1. Taxonomy (GTDB): domain Bacteria; phylum Bacillota; class Negativicutes; order Selenomonadales; family Selenomonadaceae; genus Selenomonas_B; species Selenomonas_B ruminantium_C. Next base: position 80,555 of record SVBX01000006.1, on the reverse strand, counting down.
TCTCCCGCTGCAGCAGAAGCCCCATGAACCAACTTTCCCTCCAGTACAAGTGCACCGCCTATGCCTGTGCCAACGAAGACACAAAATACGCTTTTAGCATCTTTCCCCGCACCCAGCCAGCTTTCCCCCAGACCAGCAGCATTCACATCATTTTCCACAGTGCAGGGCAGATGGGTCAATGCTTCAATTTTTTCACGCAGCTTCATGCCGCTATAGCCGGGAAAAGTTGCTCCTGCATAAATGACTTCCCCTTTTTCTGCATCAATCATACCAGGCGAGCAAACAGCTACCCCCTCAGCCTTGCCACATGCCTTTTGCAAATCACGCACTATAGATGCTATTTTTCTGGGGATATCTTCACTGCCATCCCTTTCAATCTGAGTCAGAATCTGTCCTTGGGTCAATATTTGCCCTGTTTCCTTCATCATTGCATATTTGATGGCCGTACCACCAATATCTAAACACGCATATTGCATTGCTCTCCCCCTCTCCAAGCACATAAAAAGCTCATTGTAATCTATGGTATGGCAATGAGCTTTTTATGTCAATTATTCTCTTGCGCCGCGTGGGAAATACTAAACATCCTGCAGCAGTTCAGGTTTGTTTTTTCCCCCTCAGGATATCATAAAGATCTAGCATATCCTGTACCCTGTTGCATTCGTAAGCATTAAGATAGCGGTCATCATTCAAAGAGCCAGAAATTGGCAAAAAAATCTTGCCAACTCCAGATGATCCCATATAACGCAAGGCATCCTCATCATTTTTATCTACGGCTTGATTGAAAAACTGTATCACGCCATCGCCGTCAGGAAGCTCTTTCACCTCAGACCTGGCCTTAATGGAAAATTCCTTCTCATCAGACAGCTGCAAATCCACCCCCGTGAAGTTCACCCGTTCCTGTCCTATGCGGCACACGAAAACCCAAAGCTGGGCATCTTTACCACCATTATGCACCACATAAGGCTGAATAAACACTCCTAAATCCGTCGGTTTGGAATAGTAATACACCCTGCCACCGCTGTCAAGGGATTTTTCTTCCATTTGCATAATCAATCCTCGAATAGCTTCATTAGGATTATCATCCTTGATGCCTGACTTCAAGGTTTTGGCCTCCTGCTCTGCCCAGTGAGCTTTTCTCTCCGCTATTTCCTGTTGCTCCTTGGCTTCTATGGCCGCCAGTTTTTCCTGCATTTCCTTTTCCTGTCTCTCAGCTACTATGGACTTGGTCTCCTGGTAATGCTGTATAGCCAAAATTCCTAAAGGCGTAGTAATACCTATGATAAGTACCAATATAGCAATCATCTTGAACTTTCCCATAAGGTCAAACACCTCCACTGACGGCGTCACTCATAATACAGGAATTATTCGACTGATACGGCCATATTCCTGCCTGCATAAAGCTCTTTTGCCCTGACAGATAAGAAAACTATAGCACCCGCTTCAGCTCAGAAAGAGTCGTTTTTCCCTCCATCACTTTGTCTATTCCATCCTGCCAAAGAGTCCGCATGCCCTCTCTTTCTACCAATTCTTGCAGGCGTTGTCTATCTACGCCCTGCAAGATGGCCTCTCGAACACCCGAGGTAACCACAAAGACTTCCTGAAGAGCCAGACGACCGTTATAGCCTGTTCCATGACAATGTGCACAGCCACAGCTTCGTTTGAGACGCAAGCCTCTATGCCAATATTCTCCGAGCATTTGCTTCTCTGACGAATTCTCTTGCACTTCATATTCTTCTTGACAATGCGAACAGCACTTTCGTACCAGGCGTTGAGCCACCACTCCTGTAAGGGTTGCCGCTATCATATAAGGAGGTATTTGCATTTCTCTCAGACGAAAAATGACACCCACAGCATTTTCTGTATGCAATGTGGTCATAATCAGGTGCCCAGTAAGGGCAATCCTGACGATGTAATTGCTCACATCTTCGCCGCGCACTTCCCCAACCATTACCGCTGTAATATCCTGGCGCAGAAGGGCTTTCAAGCCTGTGATATAATCAAGTCCACCCTTGGGATTTATTTCAACCTGATTAACCCCCGGAACCACTCGTTCTACTGGATTTTCCAGGGTGACAATATTGCTTTCCGGCTTGTTCAAAGCTTGCAAAGCCGCATAAAGGGATGTGCTTTTCCCACTATTCACGGGCCCGCTCAAGATTACCAGCCCTGAGGGTTTCTCAATAATGCTCTTGAACAAGGCCTTGTTTTCAGAAGAAAAACCGAGTTCATCAATCTCCAATAACCTCTCATCTATGTTCATGAACCTCAGCACCATCAATTCGCCGTGTATGGATGGCAATACTGATACCCGTATATCGATTTGCCGCCCTTCACAAGCAAACTCTATATGCCCATCCTGGGGACACTGATGCTTGGCTGTATCCATACCTGCCATAACTTTGAAACGGGCTGTAAGAACGACCATCAAATCTTGCGGCAGAATATTTTCATCTATCTGCAAAAGGCCATCCACCCTATAGCGTATCCGCATGCAGTTTGCCTGAGGCTCTAAATGCAGGTCGCTGGCCCTTCGCTCGATAGAACGCTCCAAGAGCACATCTGCCAGCTTGACCACTGGAGAACCGGCCCCTTGTTCGCTGTTCAGGCCCCCTCTTGCTTCTGCTGTTGCTCGGTTTATAAGAATTCGGAACGCTGTTTCTTCGATTGGCATGGCGACGCCCTCCTTTTACTGCTAACATTCTTTTTTTTTTACTACAACTCCTTCCTAAAAAAGAAAAAGAGAGACTTTCGTCTCTCTGAGGCGCCTTATTTCAGCATCTGCCTTAGTTTTTCTTCCGTGATTACAGCTATGCCAAGTTCCTGAGCTTTTGTCAGCTTGCTGCCAGCAGCTTCACCTGCCACCAGATAGCTGGTTTTCTTTGACACGGACCCGGTTACCTTGCCACCGTGGCTTTCAATCAGCTCCGCGCACTCCTTGCGACCGAGGGTAGGAAGGGTGCCTGTGATAACGAAAGTCTGGTCCGCGAATTCCGTCCCTGTCAGAACTGATCGTTCCTGCACGAAATTGACTCCTGCTTCTTCCAGATTCCTCAGCATGGCACGGTTACTTTCATCCCTGCCAAAGGATAGTATCGCCTTCGCACTGATTTCTCCCATATCCGGCACAGCCAGCAATTCTTCCTCACTGGCTTCCATCAATTTCGTAACTGAACCGAAAGCTGCCATCAATTCCCTGGCTGCTGCACGGCCTATGCCAGATATGCCTAAGCCTGTGACCAGGCGCTGAGGATCATTCTTCTTGCTTTCCTCTATAGCCGCAAGGAGTTTATCAGTGTTTTTCTCCTTGCCCACCAATCCCTTGGCAATCAATTCATCTCTGTACTCGCACAAGTGATAAATGTCAGCAATGTTTCTGAGATACCCTTCAGCAATCAGCCCTCTGACAGCCGCTTCTCCCAAGCCCTTTATATCCATGGCATTCCTGCCTACAAAGTTCAAGATGTGATTCTCAAGCTGAGCAGGGCAGGACGGATTCTGACACTTGATGTCAGCGGTATCTGCCTCCCTCACAGCCTCGCTGCCACAGACAGGGCACTTATTGCCAATAGAGAAAGGCTGCGTCCCTGCAGGACGCTTTTCCTTCACTACTTCCTTGACCTTGGGGATAATTTCCCCGGACTTGTAAACCTTCACCGTGTCACCTATTCGCACATCCAGGCTATCGATGAAGTCCTGATTATGCAGGGTTGCCCGTTCCACCTTGGTACCGCAAAGGCGTACAGGGTCGAAGACCGCTGTGGGAGTTATGCGGCCAGTGCGCCCCACAGAAAGCTCAATGCTTCGCACTACAGTTTCCTTTTCCTCAGGGGGGTACTTGTAAGCAATTGCCCAGCGAGGGACCTTGGAGGTGGCCCCCAGCTTATCGCGATCAGCGAGATCATTGAGCTTCACCACCGCACCATCTATGTCATAAGGCAGGCTGCCCCGGCTTTCTCCTATAGCCTCAATGGCCCGCCAGACTTCTTCTGCAGTGTGGCAAACCGTATAACTGTGTATAACCTTGATGCCTTGTTTCTTCATAAAGGCATAAGCCTCAGTATGGGTGGCAAACTCCATGCCCTCAGCCTTCTGCAGGTTGAAGACAAACATAGACAACTTGCGCTCCTTGGTAATGCGGCTGTCCAATTGGCGAAGCGTCCCTGCCGCACAGTTCCTGGGATTGGCAAAAGGCTTCAGGCCTAAGAGCTCCTGTCTGTCATTCACCGCTTCGAAGGCGGCCTTCTCCATATAGACCTCCCCGCGAATCTCAAAGTAGGGCAACGGCTCTTTCAGTTTCTGCTTCACATCCTTGATGACCCGGGCATTGGCAGTCACATCCTCTCCCTGCACCAGTCCGTCACCACGGGTAACGGCCAGAGCCAAATCCCCATTTTCATAGCGCAGAGCCAAGGACAGGCCATCAATTTTTTCCTCCACCACGAACTCAGGATTTTCCAGTTCCCTTTGCAAATTTTCTACAAAGCTGCAGATTTCTTCCTTGGAGAACACATCCTGCAGGGACAGCATGGGCACATCATGCTTCACCAATACTCCCGCGCTGCGGCGAGCCTCTCCTCCCACCATCTGAGTGGGAGAGTTCTGGGTAATGAGCTCAGGATAGGCTCCCTCCAGTTTTTTCAGACGAAGCATCAACTGGTCATACTCGTAATCTGTAATTTCCGGATTATCTTCGTTGTAATAGCGGTTATTGTGGTAGCGAATCTTCTTCCGCAGGTCGGCAAGTTCTGCCTTGACGACCTTGATATCCGTTGGTATGGCTTCTGGCATGTTGCAACCTCCTGTCTATGGATTACACCTTGGTTATGGGTGCATACTTCTGCATCAGGCCTTTCACGCCCTGATCGGGGAAAGCGATCTTGAGCTCCACTTCCTCCCCCTCTCCCTTGACAGAAACCACGGTGCCTATGCCCCACTTGCCGTGACGGGCCCTATCCCCCACTTTCCATTCAACACTGGTATCGGGGCGGATAGCAGTATTGCCTGCCGGCTGCGCAGTTCCCGTGTTACGGCTCCGCAGGGCACTCATGGCCTGAAGGGCAGACTGAGGCTGGCCACCGCCCTTCATCCCCCTGCCCATCTGGCTGGCAGAAGGCTGAAAGGTCATAAGGCCAGAACGCTGCTGAGCACCGTAGTTATTGGCATTAGCAAAGCCATAGGCATTTACCCTGGGTATCAGTTTTTCCAGATATTCCTCGGGAATCTCACTGAGGAACCGAGAAGGCGGATAGACACTCTGACGGCCGTAGATGGTGCGCTTTTGTGCATTGGTGAGGTAGAGCTTCCGCTGGGCGCGGGTGATGCCAACATAGCAGGTGCGACGCTCCTCCTCGATTTCTGCAGGCTCCATAAGGGTGCGGGAATGCGGGAAAAGCCCCTCCTCCATGCCTACCATAAAGACAATGGGGAACTCCAGCCCCTTGGCAGAATGCAGGGTCATAAGCGTAACCCTATCATCCTCTATATCTGCGTTGTCAATATCAGAGACCAAAGCCAGCTGGGAAAGGAAGGCTTCCAAAGTCGGATTTTCCTCCTCCTTCTCGAAGTCCTTGGCCACGCCGATGAATTCCTTGAGGTTTTCCAGCCTGGACTCGTTCTCCGGCTTCTTTTCTTCCTCCAGTTCCTTGATATAGCCCGATTCCTTCAATACCTTGTCAATGAGGTCGGAAACCTTCAGATTGGATTGCAGGCCCATGTACTTGAAGATAAAGGACGAGAAAATTTCCAAGGGCTTCTTCACACGGGCCGTAATGCCTGGGATGGTCCCCAGCAAATCAGGGTTGGAAATCACATCAAAGAGAGTAAGCCCATTTTCATCTGCATATTCATTCAGCTTGGCCATAGAGGACGCCCCCAGTCCTCGCTTAGGCACATTGATGATGCGCATAAGGCTGACTGTATCAAGCGGATTATAGATAACCCTCAAGTAAGCCAGAATGTCCTTGATTTCCTTGCGGTCGTAGAACTTCAGCCCCCCCACCATGGTGTAGGCAATACCGCTCCTCATGAAAGTTTCCTCCAGCACACGGGACTGGGCGTTGGTGCGGTAGAGAATGGCCATATCCCCTAGGGAAGCATTGAAGATAGTCTGCTGCTTGCGGATGGTAGTGACGATGAAATTTGCCTCGTCACGCTCGTCCATGCCCTGATACCAGGTGAGCTTTTCTCCCGTGGCGTTCTCCGTCCAGAGTTTCTTAGGCTTGCGGTTGATATTATGCTCAATCACCGCATTGGCTGCCGCCAGAATGTTCTTGGTGGAGCGATAGTTCTGCTCCAGCTTGATGGTCTTTGCCTCGGGATAGTCCTTCTCAAAGTCCATGATGTTGCGGATATCAGCCCCGCGCCAGCCATAGATGGATTGGTCGGCATCGCCCACTACGCAAAGATTGTGGTGGGCAGCAGCCAGGATCTTGGTCAGTTGGTACTGAGCGCCGTTGGTGTCCTGATACTCGTCCACCAGTATATACTTGAAGCGACGCTGGTACTTGATGCGGACTTCCTCATGCTGCTCCAAGAGGAGTACCGTCACCATCAGCAGATCGTCAAAGTCCAGAGCATTGTTGTTCCTAAGTTCCTGAGCATAGATTTCATAGACCTCTGCCACCTTCTGCTCGAAAAAGCTGCCTGCATCCCGAGCCATGGCCTTGGGTCCTAAAAGCTGGTTCTTGGCATTGGAAATAGCATTCAGCACACTGTTAGGAGCATACTGCTTCTCATCCAGGTTCAACTTTTTCAAAGCGTTCTTGATGACTGCCTGGCTATCAGAGGTATCGTAAATGACGAAGTTCTTCTTATACAGCCCCGTGGCTTCAATCTCACGGCGCAGGAAACGGGCGCAGAAAGAGTGGAAGGTACTGAGCCACACATCCTTGGCCGCTTCGCCTATCATACGATCCACACGCTCACGCATTTCCGTAGCTGCCTTGTTGGTGAAGGTGATGGCCAGAATGCTGTAGGGCGCCACATTATGGGCTAAAAGGTTTGCCACCTTGCAGGTAAGCACCTTGGTCTTGCCTGAGCCGGCTCCCGCCATGATGAGGAGAGGCCCTTCCATATGTTCTACTGCCTGTTTCTGTGCCGGATTAAGTCCGCTGAAAATATCCAATGTATCCTCCTAATTTGTTGGCCTTGCAAAATACTTCTAAAAGGGTGAAAATCGGCCCACCCCCTGTTTGCTGGGAGTGAGCCGATTTCAATATCAACTTCTGAATCTTACTGCTTGATGCGCTTCACTGCCTCGGAAAGGGGCGGGATAATCTGCTTCTTGCGGCTCATGACCCCGGGCAGGTAAATGTGGGTGCCGCTGGCATCTTTGTGGAAAGCCTCCCCAATGAGTGTTTTGGGAGAACCTGCGTACAGGAGCGTGGTAGCCTCTTCCAAAATGTTGGTGACCATCACCAGGCTCATGTCGAAGCCTTCCTTCTCGCAGATATGCCCCATGGCCTCGATAAGCTCAGGCTCCAGATCCAGGACTTCTTTCTCGTCCATGACAGAAATCTGACTGACAATGATGCGATAGTCACCAATGCGGAACTCCTTCAAATCGTTCTTGGCAATCTCAGAGGGAGTCATGTCACCGATGCCGGAACCGGCCTTCAGCATGGCCAGGCCGTACTCGTTGATATCCACACCGGCAATCTCAGCCAGACGCTTGGCAGTCATCTTATCGTACTCCGTGCAGGTAGGAGACTTGAAGAGCACTGTGTCGGAAATGATGGCAGACAGCAACAGACCTGCAATGGAAGCCGGAATGTCGATGTCCCTGTGCCAATGCATATTGGCCACAATGGTGGCAGTGCAGCCCACAGGCTCTGCATGGGTATAAATAGGCTCGCTGGTCTGTATGCCGCCAAGACGATGGTGGTCGATGATTTCCATGATCTTGGCTTCTTCGATGCCCTCTACGGCCTGGCCACGCTCATTGTGATCCACCAGGATGACGCGCTCACGCTCGGAAACCATGAGACGGTCACGGCTCACAAGGCCTACGATATGACCATTTTCCACCACAGGGTAATTGCGGTAGTTATTTTCCTCCATAGCCCCCTTGATGTCGGACAACAGATCCATGGGCTTGAAGCAAACGGGATTTTCATGCATGATGCGGCGGATGGGCACGCACTGATTGATGAGGCGGGCTACAGTATAGGTATCATACGGAGTGGACAGCACGAATACATGGCGTTCTTCTGCTTCCTCAATAACATCAGCAGATACGCGGCCATTGCCAGTGACAATCAGGCAGGCAATCCCCTGCTTAACGCAGTCGATGATAGTCTCATCATGGCGGTCACCAATGAGCACTATGTCATGCGGCTTGATAACGCTCTTGATGGTGTTGAGGCTGCCGGCGGCAATGCGCACATTGCCCTTGATGAACTCGCCCTCTTCACCGGATACCAGTACCTGGCTGTCCGTAGCCTGGATAATGTCGCGGTAACGCACCCGCATATTGGCAAGATTCTGCATGCCAAGTTCCTGGAAATAGCGCTGAGCCAGGTCACTGACGGTAACGATCCCCACCAGTACGCCCTTGCTGTCCGTGACGGGCACAGACTTCAAATCATGCTCCCGCATAACCTCCCCCAGATGGCGCAGGGTATCATGCTGCTTCACTACGATCTTGCAGTCGATGGTGATATCCTTGACCCGTGGATAAAGATCCGTAAGCAGAAGGGGCTGCTCAACCTGGAAATGCTCCAAGGCATACTTAGTCTCCGCGTTGATCTTGCCCGCGCGGGCAGCCACCACATTTTCCCCCAGAGCCTGCTTGAGATGTGCATAGCCGATAGCCGAACAAATGGAATCCGTATCAGGATTGCGATGCCCGATGGTATAAATTGGTTTCGTGCTCTTCATGAAATAAGTTTCCTCCTCTTATCCAACGCCGTTAACAGACCTGACGCTAATACATTCTAACTACGATTATAACGCAAAACACCCCCAAAAGGAAAGACTCTTTAGGGGGTGCATCTTTTTAATCCTCCATCTTTTCTTTGATAACCACTTTTTCCTCGCCATCAATGGTATCAAGCTGCACGCTGACTACTTCATGGGATGAGGTAGGCACATTCTTGCCTACGAAGTCAGCCCTGATGGGAAGTTCCCTATGACCTCTGTCAATAAGCACTGCCAACTGAATGGTAGTTGGCCGTCCCATATCTATAACCGCATCAAGGGCTGCTCTGATGGTACGCCCCGTATAGAGCACATCGTCCACCAGAACTACAATCTTGCCAGAGATATCCACTGGCAGCTCCGTGGTGCGCACTACCGGCTGATAAGCCAGGGTAGATAGATCATCACGGTAGAGAGTAATATCCAACACACCCACGGGAGGACGGGTACCCTCAATCTTTTCGATAGCATCTGCCAGCCGTTCGGCAATGGGCACGCCTCTAGTGCGAATACCTACCAGGACAATATTCTCCACGCCCTTATTCTTCTCCACGATTTCATGAGAAATCCTCACCAGTGAACGCCTCATGGCTTCACCATCCATAAGAACTGCCTTTTCAGCAAACTGTGGCATAGTATCCCTCCTGATTCATTTCCCCGTATCAATATGTCATTATCTGCGGTTTCTCAACGCTGAAAGGATTTTTCCCATATCCTCTGGCAAAGGTGCCTCAAATGTAAGCTGTTCTCCTGTGACAGGATGCTGCAAGGTCAGCTGCCTTGAGTGCAGCGCCTGCCCCTTGATGCCGAAAGGTGTCTTGCGGCTGCCGTATTTGGGATCATTGACCAGTGGATGACCAATGCTGGTCATATGGACCCTGATCTGATGAGTGCGACCTGTTTCCAGCTGACATTCCACCAGAGTATACTCTCCAAAACGCTCCATTACCTTGAAGTGAGTTACCGCCGGCTTGCCATTTTCCCGAACAATGGCCATACGCTTCCTGTCAGTCGGATGACGGCCTATATCCCCGCGGATAATGCCAGCTTCTTCTTTGATATTGCCATGCACAATCGCCAGATAGCTGCGCTGGGCAGATTTTGTGCTGATCTGCTCTGCAAGATTCAGATGGGCCTTATCATTCTTGGCCGCTACCATCACGCCTGAGGTGTCCTTATCCAAACGATGAACAATTCCCGGACGAATTTCCCCATTGATGCCGGAAAGGTCATGGCAGTGAAATAGCAGGGCATTTACCAAAGTGCCGCTGTTCACGCCTGCAGCAGGATGCACCACCATTCCTCTGGCCTTGTTGATGACAATGATATCTCCATCCTCATAAAGGATATCCAAGGGAATATCTTCCGGCTTCACCTCGATAGGTTCTGCTTCAGGCAGGACAAATGCTACCTGCATCCCCGCCTTCAACTTGAAATTGGCTTTTCTGATCTTTCCAGCTGCTACCACATCCCCGGAAGCAATAAGCTTCTGCACATGAGCACGGGAAAGTTCCGGCTGCTGCCTCACCAGGAATACATCCAGCCTTTCTTCATCCCTATCTGCCACATAAAAAATTTTTTCTGACATCAGCTCTCATCATCCTCCCGAATCTTGAAAAGGATGGCATAAACCATACTGGCTGCCCCCAGCACGATGGCAATATCCGCCAGATTGAAGACGGGCCAGATGCGAAAATCCAAAAAATCCACCACTAACCCTGTCTTTATGCGGTCAATGAGATTTCCCACTGCCCCTGCCACCATGGCCACGCATCCATAGTGCAGGAAACCACATTCACGCCTAAGTTGGGGATAAAAGCGAATGAAAGCCAAAATGATAACTACAGCCGCCAATATGAAAAACCAAGTCTGATTTTCCAGCAAACCAAAAGCCGCCCCAGGATTCAGCACATAAGTAATATGGAATACTCCGTCAATAAGCGGAGTGGACTCACCTGGCAGGTAGCTTATCTGAATAAGCCCTTTCACCAGCTGGTCCAGCACCAATATGCCGAAAAACAAAAATGTTGCCGCCACTTAGGTCAGGCCCCCTGGTTTTCTTCCTGATTCTCTGCCTTATTATCCGTCTGGGAATCAATCTTTGGTTCTTCTTCGCTGGAAACCTGTCCAAGAGATTCACGCTCCTGAGGAGTCACCTCGACCGTTCTCGGATCCTTTTTCGACTCAGCCTCAGGGTTAGGAAGCTCTGTCAAGGTTTGATTCAACACAGCCAGCTCGGATTCCATGGTCAGCTTCACCTTGCGCAGGAACTTGTTTTTATCCCGCACCAATCTGTCATACTCTGCCACAATAGCCCGCACTTTATTAGCCGCCTCTTCAATCTGCTTCTTAGCTTCCACAGACGCCTCATTGCGCATATTCTCGCATTCCTTGGCAGCATTTTCTTTCATATCCGCTGCAGTCTGCCTGGCGTTGTCCGTAACCTCCTGGGCAGTCTTTTGGGCCAGCAGCAGGGTATCGTTAATGCTCTTTTCTCTTTCCTTGTAGCTTTCCGCATCTTTCTGAAGGCGAGCCACTTCCTCTTTCAGCTTGTCATTATCCCGGAAGAGTTTTTCATAGTCATTTACCACTTGATCCAAAAACTCATCGATTTCATCCTCATTGTAGCCACGGAAACTGCGCTTGAATTCCTTGTTGTGTATATCCATTGGTGTAAGCAAAATCATTATCTCCTATCACAATCAAATCAGGATCAAAAATATCGTTTCAAAGTTAGGGCAATGCGCCCTTTTTTCGTAGTGCCACGGATTTCAGCTATTTCCAGCCGCCCCCTGCCCCGCATGGAGAGCACATCCCCCTCTTTCACAATCTGGGAGGCATTTTTCACTGGTTGCCAGTTTATCTTCATCTTGTCAGCTGCAATATCTGAGGCTGCCCGGCTGCGGGAAAAGCCGAAGCCGGAAGCAGCTACTGCATCGACTCTGAGGGAAGCCACAGTGGCGCTGATTTCCTTGCACCGCTCCTCCTTGGGGACAATGGTATCGAGGGAAGCCTGCTTGCACTCCACCCCCACAGGGCCAATCTGCGTAAGTTCCTGCATCAGATATTCTGCTATCTTGCTGTCACAGACAATCTTGACCGTATCACTGGACACCAGCAAATCTCCGAATCTGTCCCGCTCAATGCCAAGACTCATAAGCGCTCCCAATACATCTCTATGAGAAAGCCTGGCAAACTGCCCATTCCATCCAGCCTCTACACAGTCAATATCAAAGCCGCCAGGAGTACCAGGGAAGTCTTCATGGACAAAGATTGCCCGACAGCGTTCCGCACCCTGATAGCCGCCTTCGAAATCCACTTTGAGATTAGCATAATTGACTGCCACCGTCTCGGCAATCTCCTGTCCAAAGGGATCAAGAAAACCGCTGAGACGGAACTTCTGGCTGCGTTGCACCTGCTCTGCCATATCAACCAGCTTCACGGCAACTTCTTCTCCCTCAGTCCCCTTGTAGAAGCGTATGAGTTTTTCCTTTTGTTCTGTATTCTTTGCCATAATCAAAACCTACCGCAGTGCTTTCACTTCTTGCCTAAGGACCTGGATTTTTCCGCAGCAGCGACAACAGCCTCAATAAGGCTGCTCCTCAGGCCATTCTTTTCCAGAACTCTTACTCCTTCGATGGTAGTACCAGCAGGGCTGGTAACCTGATCCCTGAGCACATCTGGATGATTGCCGGTCTTCAGCACCATCTGAGCTGCTCCTAGCATGGTTTGAGCTGCCAGCTTGATGGCATCTGCCCTCTTGAGCCCTGCTGCCACCCCTCCATCTGCCAATGCATCGATTACCAGGAAGCCATAGGCAGGCCCGCTACCGGAAAGCCCTGTCACTGCGTCAAGCTGTTCTTCCTTCACCTGCACAGTTTCACCACTGGAAGAAAAAATTTCCTGCACAGCGGCGCGGGCAGATTCATCTACTGAATCGTTCACAGCAAAGGCTGTCATCCCTGCCCCTACGGCCAGCGGTGTATTGGGCATGACCCTCACCAGGGGACGCTCACCCAAAGAATCCTGCAGGGATTCAAGCGTCAAACCTGCTACAATAGAAACAAGCACTGTCTCCCTGGTCAGCTCACCTTTGATTTCCGCCAAGGCCTTGCTGGCAGCCTGAGGTTTTACCGCTAGTATCAAAAAATCCACCTTAGGCAGAAAATCAGCCCCCACCTTAGCCTGAACTCCGTATTTTTCAGCAAGTTCCTCACAGCGGTCAGCTTTGTGGTCAGAAATAAAGATATTGCTCCCTGGAATGACATTATTTCCGACCAAACCCGCAGTGATGGCCTCTGCCATGGCACCGCCGCCAATAAAGCCAAGCTTCACATTTTCCAGCATCTCCATCGCCCCTTATTTCTTCAGCCAGGGCATCTCAGCAGATACCTTCTTTTCCTCTTCTGTATAGCTAACATTTACATTGCTGGGAGCGCATAGGAAGACATTGTGCCCCACCTTCTTGATCTCGCCATTCAAGGCGTAAGTAGTACCACTGATGAAGTCAATGATGCGCTTGGCAGCCTCCCCTTCAGTATGCTCGAAATTTATGACCACAGGTTTCTTCTCTCTGAGGTTGTTGGCCACCTGCTGTGCATCGTCAAAGGACTTTGGCTCTATGACGACCACCTTCACTTTGATAGCTGCCGCTGCACTTTCTCTGGCAGAAGCAGCGCTGTGGAAATCCACTACATTGCTATTGCCTTCATTATGCTGATCCATCTTGCTTCCCTCATCCGCTTTCATAAAGCTGGGCTTCTTCTCATCTTCCTCGAAGTATTCCTCCAGCTCTTCCTTTTCATCTTCCGGGTCCATAAGTCCCATTTTTCCACAAACTTTGTCAAAGATATTCATATCCTTCACTCCCCTAGTATTGCCGTAGCCCGAAGATGGCTGTACCAACGCGTACGATGTTGGCCCCTTCCTCCACAGCTATTTCATAATCATGGGACATGCCCATGGACAAATACTCAACCTTAGCCCTGTGCCAGGGCATCCCCTTTACCTGCTGGTAAATTCCATGCATTTCCCGAAAAAGCGGCCGGCACATCTCCACATCCTCATAGTTGGGCGCCATGCACATAAGCCCTCTGATGCGCAGATGCAAGAACGCATCTACCTGCTTGAAAACCTCCAACAATTGCTCTTTTTCCAAGCCTGACTTGCTTTCTTCCCTGGCCAGGTTCACCTGCAGGAGAATATCTTGCAGCTTGCCCTGTTTTTCCGCTTCCTTCTCCAAGGCTTCAGCCAAATGCAAGCTGTCCACAGAATGAATCAAGTCAAAATACTTCACTGCCTGTCTTGCCTTGTTGGTCTGAAGATGACCTATCAAGTGGCGGGTAACCTGCCTGTCAAGCATCTCAAACTTGGCCTTCGCTTCCTGAATGCGGTTTTCCCCGATATCAGAAGCCCCAGCATCTATAGCCTCCCGCATGGCTGCCACATCATGGTTCTTGGTAACTGCTATGAGCTTTACGGGCAGTTCTTTGGGAACCACTGTCCGCCTTGACCTGGCTTCGTCAATAGCTGCCAGGACCCTTTGATAGTTTTCCTTTATCAAGCCAGGTTCCCCCTCAGTATTTCTTCAGCATCATCACTGCTGCCAAGCGCCCGGTCTCACCACCATCTGCACGATAGGAGAAATACCACTTGTGCTGGCAGCTGGTGCAGGTATCAGCGCACTGGACATTCTCTGCCGCCACTCCGGCTTCTATCAGTTGTAGCCGGTTGGCTGCCCAAAGGTCGGCGTGGTCTTTGCCCTCCTGACGGGAGAGTATCTTATCATGATAAGCAGGGAAAGCCTCCCGGAATTTCCGAGCAACTTCCTCACCAATATCGAAGCATTCTACACCTATGGAAGGCCCAATGCCTACCAGCAGTTTGCCTGGGTCTGTACCGAAGTTTTTGGCCATGGCTTCCACGGTTTTTACACCAATGCGGGCCACAGTCCCCTTCCAGCCTGCATGAGCCAGGCCGATAGCACCCTTTTCAGGGTCAAGAAAAAGCAAAGGCACGCAGTCGGCAAAACAAAGCATCAGCGGGACACCAAGAGCATTGGTAATCAGAGCATCTGTTTCGGCAATGGCGCTTTCGTAGTCAAGGGCACCCTTGCCCCTGTCCCCCACAGTCACTCTGAGCACCTTCGTGCCATGCACCTGCTGGGGACTGCACACATCTTCTGCCTTGATTTCCAAGGCATTCAGATAGCGCCTGCGATTTTCCAGCACCGCTTCTTTGTCATCTCCCACATGAAGTCCCATATTGAGGGCATCATAGGGCTTACTGCTGACACCGCCCAAGCGGGCAGAGATACCATGCACCATTATGTCTGTGGGAAAATGGGTGAATTTTCCGCTCCATAGATTATTTTGCAAATGTTCCAGGACAAAGCTCATAGCAGCACATCCTTTTTCCAGGTATATTCAATAAAAATATAGCAATATACTCAGCATACACCGCAACGGTGGCAATTGTCAAAGCAAGGGAGCGTAGGTTGCAAATTTTCAGCTCGCTTCAATTCTGCGTAAAGGTATTCCTTGCGAAACCCCATATCCAGTCTTTCCCAGGGAAAAATCTCCGCTTCTTCCCTCTGACGGTAAAGTTCGTCATCATCATCCAGACCAAATTCCTTCATGGCTCGCTTGAAAGCCTTGCTGCCGCCCATTTCGCAAGCCTTCAGAAGTACTTCTCCCATTGGCCTGCCCCCCCGAGCCAGCAAGCCCTGCACATAGGCTTCCTTGGGAGATTCCACATTGACTTCAATGTGCTTGCGGCTCCTCAGCGATTTCTCAAGATATTTCAGCTTTTGCTCAACATCCTTCTTCTCTGCCATAGGCTCCCATTGGAAGGGCGTGAAGGGCTTGGGTATAAAGGGATTGACGCTCAGAGTCAAAGTACCCTTGCTGCCTAGCTCATCCATATAGTCCTTGACACGGCCGGCCAAATCGACGATGGCCTCGATATCATCATCTTCCTCAAAAGGCAGCCCTACCATGATGTAAAGCTTGAAATTCTTGATGCCTGCTTTCAGCCCCAGCTCTACGGTATTGAAGATATGCTTCTCCTCAATCCCCTTGTTGATCACCGCCCGCATACTGACGCTGCCTGCCTCAGGGGCTATGGTCAAGGTCTTGAGACCGCTCTTTGCCAGTGAAGCCACCAGTTCCTCCGTGACAGAGTCAGCCCGAAAGGAGGCAACTGACATAGACAGTCCCTCTCCCAGTATGTCCCGGCAAAGCTCGTCTATCTCCGGGTAGTCGGAGATGGCCGCCCCCATGAGGCCAATGCGCTTGCGGTACTTAAGCGCCTCCTGCACTTCTGCATTTATAACCTCCAAAGAGCGGTTGCGGGGGCGTCTGAAGCAGTATCCCGCCATGCAGAAGCGGCAATGCCGCCCGCACCCTCTGGCAGTCTCGATAAGATAGAAGTTGAACTCCGTATTGTTCGTCACCACCACCGTATGGGCAGGAAACTCATCCAAGTCCTGCACCCACTGGCGGGAAACCTTCTCCGGGGCCCCTTGCAGTGGCTCAATGGCAACCAGCCTGCCCTCTCCGTCATACCGATGCTCGTAAAGAGAAGGTACATAAATCCCCGGTACCTGGGCAAGTCTGAACAGCATTTCCCTGCGGCCAAGTCCCTCTGCCTTAGCCCCATGATAGGCATCCATCAGAGCCGGCATGATGACCTCGCCCTCGCCTATGACGAAGGCATCCACCACTTGAGAAAGCGGTTCGGGATTGAAAGTAGCACATGGGCCACCTGCAATCACCAGCGGATCCTTATCCCCCCGTTCCTCAGAGCGCAGCTTTACCTTTCCCAATTCCACCATCTTTACCAGATTGAAATAATCCATTTCAAAGGAGAGCACAAAGCCAATTATCTCAAAATCCAGCAACGGCAGCTGAGATTCCACACTCATGAGGGGAGTACGAGTGTTCTCATACTGCTGGATTTTCTTGCGCTCCGGCAAAAATACCCGCTCGCAAGCAGTATCCCCCCGCTTATTCAGCAATTCATAGATAATGTGCAGTCCTAGATTAGACATGCCCAGGAAATAGGAATTGGGATAAGCCAGAGCAAACTTCGTCCTTGTTCCGGGGGGGTAACGATAATATCCCTGCTCCTCTGCCAGCATCTGCTGCAATTCCTTTTTCAATGCCCAATCCAAACTCTCTGACCTCGCTTGCTCATTTCAATCTTGCCCATGATATCTGATATCCAGAGGGCGGTTCTTGCGCTCCTGCAAATCTTTCAGCTCCTCCAGGAAGTTGGTGATATCCGCAAAGCGGCGGTAAACAGAGGCAAAGCGGATATAAGCCACCTCGTCAAAATCTTTCAGCCGCTCCATAATCATCTCACCAATTTTCTTGGAAGGCACTTCCTGCACCATAGTATTGCGAATATCCCGCTCCACATCGTTCACAAAGCTTATAATGCGCTCCATGGAAATGTCCCGCTTATCGCAGGAACGGATAATACCGTTCAAAATCTTATTTCTGTCAAATACCTCCCGGCGGCCATCGTGCTTTACCACCATCAGAGGCACTTTCTCCACCACCTCATAGGTGGTGAAGCGCTTGTGACAGCCGTTGCACTCCCGGCGGCGGCGTATAGTAGCACCATCGTCTGCCGCACGGCTGTCGATAACCCGGCTGTCAGCCTGCTTGCAATATGGACACTTCATTTATGCACCTTCTTTTTCCTTGCGTTTTGATGATTATTCTGCCTTGGCTGCCTGCTGTCCTTCAGATCTCCCCTGCTCCCCTGTTTTTTACGGGGGCGCACCAGACAATGCTTGTCGTAGCCTATTAAGTCTTCCCTGTGAACAATCTTCAATGCCTTGCACACAATCTCATAATTTCCCGGCAGCCAATACTGCATCAGGGCACGCTGCATATGTTTTTCTTCATAGCTCTTGGCTGTATAAATCTGCTCCCCTGTCAAGGGATGGAGCCCTGTGTAGTACATGCAGGTGGAAAGAGTCCCGGGCGTAGGAATGAAATCCTGCACCTGCTGGGGATGATAACCCATCTCATGCAAGAACTCTGCCAGTTCTACCGCATCCGTGAGGGTTGAGCCAGGGTGGCTGGACATGAAATATGGCACCAGATACTGTTTTTTTCCCAGTTTTTGGTTGACAGCTTCAAACTTCCGCACAAAGTCCACATAGACCTTTTTATTTGACTTGCCCATGACCCATGTCACCCTGTCTGTGATGTGCTCAGGGGCAATCTTCAGCTGTCCGCTGACATGGTATTTGCAAAGCTCCTCCAGGAACTTCATGCCGTCCTTGGCCTGCATGATATAGTCAAAACGCAAACCTGAACGAACAAAAACTTTCTTCACCCCTGGTATGGCTCTGAGCTTGCGCAGAAGCTCCAGATAATCCCCATGGTCAGCCTCCAGATTCCTGCAAGGCACAGGGGAAAGGCAATCCTTGCCCCGGCAAGTACCGTGCTGCAGCTGCTTCTGGCAGGAGGGCTGGCGGAAATTGGCAGTGGGACCGCCTACATCGTGGATATAGCCCTTGAACCCAGGCAGCTTGGTGAGTATTTCCGCTTCCCTCAGGATTGACTCCTGGCTGCGCCGCTGTATCACTCGACCCTCATGGGAGATAATGGCACAGAAGTTGCAGCCTCCGAAGCAGCCACGCTGGCTCACCAGACTGAACTGCACCTCTTTGATAGCAGGAACTCCTCCTGCCTTGTCGTAGATAGGATGCCATGTGCGGCAATATGGCAGGTCGTACACCTCATCCATTTCTGTCTCGGTAAGCGGCGATGCCGGAGGATTCTGCACCACACAGATATCTCCGTTCTGCTGAGCCAATTTTCTCCCTCGCAAGGCATCCTGTTCCAGATACTCCAGCTTGTAGGCTTCGGCAAATTTCTTCTTGTCCCTTGCCACTTCCTCATATGAAGCCAACGGCAGATAATCCCAGATATAATCGAACCCAGGCACCTTGAAACAGGTGCCTGGCACATCTTGGATATTGCCTATCTCCACCCCCTGCTGCAAATCAGCAGCTATGGCAAGAAGAGCCTTCTCCCCCATGCCATAGACCAACATATCTGCACCGGACTCAGCCAGCATGGAGGGACGCACCTCATTCGACCAGTAGTCATAATGGGCAAAGCGCCTAAGGCTTGCTTCAATGCCGCCGATGACAAGGGGCACATCAGGATAAGTCTCACGGATCTTGTGGCAATAGACTGCCGTAGCCCGAAGAGGCCTGTACCCAGCTTCACCGCCGGGAGAATAAGCATCCTGGCTGCGCTTTCTCTTAGCAGCAGTAAACTGATTCAGCAATGAATCCATATTCCCCGCTGAAACAAGAAAAGCCAGCCGGGGTTTTCCCAGAGATGTGAAATCCCTGGTAGAATGCCAGTCCGGCTGGGGAATGATACCGACCTTATAGCCGTGCTTTTCCAGCAGGCGACAGAGTATGGCAGGGCCAAAGCTAGGATGATCCACATAGGCATCCCCGGACACAAACACAAAATCCAACTGCTCCCAGCCACGCTTATCCATATCCTCTTTACTGATCGGCAAAAAATCTTGCATTATTTATCCTTGTCCTTCTTGTCTACTTCGCTGCCTTCCTTCTTCTCTCCGCCAGGAGTGAAAACTTTCTCCACCACCTGGCCGATTTCTCCTGCCTTGCCCATATCCTTGCCGTTGACAGAAAGAGCTACGGCACCGGCGTTGCCCGCCGTGATGCTGACAGTTTCCTGGGCTTTCCAGCTCATAGTCTCGCCTTTTTCCATTGTGCCCTCGTATAGTGTTTTCCCATCAGCGATGACCTGCGTCCAGCAACGGTCCTCAAAGGTAGCCACAACCTCCACATCGTCACGCCGTGCAGGATTCGCAACAGGCTTATCCTCAACCTCAGCCTTGGAAGATTTCTTTACGGCTGGCTGCACCTGCTTTGTTTCCTGAGGTACCTGTGCCACCTGTTGGCTTTCGCCTGAAGAAAAAAGGAAGTACGCTCCGCCAAGCACTAACAGGCACACCACGGCTGCCAGGATTTTGTTCTGACGATTGACAGAGTCCGTAAAGTCCCCTCCGAAAGCACTATCCATGGTAATCTCGGAAGTCTTCTCTTCTTTTTGCGCCGCTTCCTGTGCTTGCTGCTCCGCCCTTACGGCCTCCGGATGCCTTTCCTCATTGAATTCTCCCACCAGAGCTTTTGCATCCAGCTTCAAAAATGTAGCATAATTGCGGATAAACCCTTTGGTATACACCTCACCCGGCAGGCTTTCATACTCACCCTTTTCGATGCATTCTATGTAATGGGCACGAATGCTTGTGCCCTTCTCTATATCCTTGATAGTAAGCCCCTGTCTTTCGCGCTCAGTTCGCAACTTATCCCCTAACATTTACATAAGACCTCCCACATGTATGCATGCCAGACCTGCCGGCTGCCCTCGCTTCATTATACATGATTCACCTTGCCATGACAAACAATCTGACAAATTTTAGAGTCCTCTCAGTGCGCCTGCGACGCCGTTTTGCTTTCAGATACATTGCTATGGCAAAGGTCGTAAAGGGTAATGCCATTGAGAACATCATTTATGCTGTCTGCCACTCTTCCCCAAACTCCGCGAGTCACGCACCTACCAGCCTTGTGGCAAGGCTGCTTTGCAGACTCTGCGCTCTCAAGCAAGCAGTCTACCAGGGTTATAGGGCCTTCCACAGTAGTGATGATATCCCCAATGGTTATCTCGGCGGGATTGCGGGCCAAAAGGTAGCCCCCCTGTGCCCCACGCAGGCTGCTTACGATGCCAGCCTTTTTCAAAGGCACCATCAATTGTTCAAGATAATTTTCCGATAACCCCTGACTCTGCGCAACATTCTTCAACGATACTGCTCCCTCACCGTAGTGCAAAGCCAGTTCATATAAAGCCGTAACGCTATATCTGCTCTTTGTGGATAATTTCATCTTGCACCTCTATCGAATCTGCAACGCAAAACTATCAGCGTGCAGTCAGATTTCTTCATAAATATATCAAAAAAGCTGTAAGCTGTCAAAACATTGCTAGCAATACAAAATCCTGCTATACTGATATAAGTTTTGTGCGATAAATCTTATTTATAAGGGAGTTTTATAAATGCTTCTTAATCGTAAATCCGTAGAGCTCTTGGCCCCTGCAGGCACCTGGGAGGCCCTGGAAGCCGCCGTGGAGGCCGGCGCCGACGCGGTGTATCTGGGCGGCAAGCATTTCAATATGCGCATGCACGAAGGCGATTTCAACTTCGATGATGAAGCCTTGAAGCGGGCAGTGGATTACGCCCACGCCCATGATGTGCGCCTCTACATCACCCTCAACAACCTCATCAGCGACGAGGAGATCCCTGCCCTCAAAGAATATCTGGCCTATCTGGAGGAAATCCGCCCTGACGCCATCCTGGTACAGGATTTTGCAGTATTGGAACTGGTACATGAGATGGGCATCACCATTCCCCTGCACACTTCCGTCATGATGAACACCCACAATGAGAACGCCATCGAAAGGCTAAAGGAATACGGCATTACCCGCATTGTGGTTGGCAGGGAAATGACCCTCTCCGAGCTTAGTCTTTTCTGTGAGCGCACGGGCATCGAGGTAGAATACTTCATGCACGGGGATATGTGCATCTCCGAAAGCGGCCAGTGCATACACTCCGGTGTCCTCTTCGGCCAGAGCGGCAACCGGGGACGCTGCCTGAAGCCTTGCCGCTGGCCCTATCAGCTCATAGACGAAAAAACAGGAGAAGTGCTGGACAAGGACAGCGAGGGTCCCTACAAGCTGGCTCTCAAGGACATGTGCATGTATCGCTCTATCCCTCAGCTCATCCAGGCGGGAGTATTTTCCTTCAAGATTGAGGGCCGCATGCGTCCCGCCCCCTTCATCCGTCGCATTGTCTCTACCTATCGCAAGGCCATTGATGCCTATATAGCTGACCCTCTGGGCTATGAAGTAGATGAGGAAGGCTGGCGTTCCCTCTACGAAAACAGGGCCAGGGACTTCACCACTACTTTCGCCTTTGGCTCCCCTACCAAACAGGACATCGGCTTCACCGGGGAGCGGGAACCACGCTTCTTCAGCAATGCCGTAAAGGAAGCAGGCTTCCAGGATGAGGTGCTGAAGCAGGAAGCCGCCATTGAAGCGGAAAATGCCCCCCATCGTATCCTCGCAGTGCGGGCAGGCTCCACCGAGGGAGCTAAGGCTGCCATAGATAATGGTGCCGACTGCGTTTACCTCGGCGGCGAAGCCTATCGGCCCAACCGCCCCTGGAAGCTCAAGGAATACGAAGAAATAATAGACTATGCCCACAAAGCTGGCGTCAAAGCTGTCGTTATGACCCCCCGCACCACCCGCCGCAGGGAGTGTGGGGAGCTGGAGCAGTTTTTTCACGCTCTGAATGGTCTTTCACAACAGCCTGACGGCCTGATGGTGAGCAACCTGGGCTCCCTGCAGCTGGCCCAGAAGTTGACAGGCTATCCCATCTACGCCGACCACTCCTTCAATCTTTTCAATCATCTGTCTGCCAAGTTTATTAAGGAAAACGGCATTGCTCAAGGCTGCGCCTCCCTGGAGCTGTCCTTCTCCCAGCTGAAAGCCATCGTGGAGCACTCTCCCCTTCCCATAGAGGTCATCGTCCACGGCTCCTACGAGTCCATGATCTGTGACCACGACCTGCCGGGCATGAGCCTGCCCCACGCCCATTTCCTGGACAATCCGGAGGTCTACGACCGCCGCTATGCCCTATTGGACAAGGCAGGTGAAAAGCATAGCCTACGCCTTGACCAGTACGGACGCAACCACATTCTCTTTGCCAAGGACTTGTGCCTATATCCCTATCTGGAGAAATTCAACGGCATAGCATCTTACAGACTCGAAGCACAGGACTACAGCCCGGAGCTGACAGCCCAGGTGACCAAGGCCTACCGGGAAAGCCTTGACAAGCTATCCCAGGGGCAGGAACACTTTGATGGAGATGTGCTGGAAAAACTTCAGCAAAACAGTCCCAGGGAATTTGGCCTTGGCACCTATCGTTTCCGCCAGAGCCGCGATTCTATCTAAGAAAGCAGGAGTATTATGGCAGAAAAAACTTACCTTGGCCCCCAGGGCATCATCGAGAAGAAGAAAAAATACATCATGCCCTGCCTGGCCCATTTCTACAAGGAGCCCCGCCAGTTCATCCGCGGCTCCATGCAATACCTCTACGACAGTGAGGGCAAGAAGTATCTGGACTGCTTCGCAGGTGTCTCCGTCATCAACTGTGGCCACTGCAATCCTGAAATCAATAAAAAAGTCACTGAGCAGGTCAACACCCTGCAGCATGTCTGCAATATCTACCTGACGGAAAACTTCGTAAATCTGGCCGAAAAGCTGGCCGAGGTCACCCCCGGCAACCTGCAGAAGTCCTTCTTCTGCTCCACGGGCACCGAAGCCAATGAGGGTGCCGCCTTGCTGGCACAGATCTACACAGGCAAGAGCGAATTCATAGCCCTCAAAAACGGCCTCCACGGCCGTACCAAGCTCACCATGAGCCTCACAGGCATCGGCATGTGGCGCACCGATCCCAATCCTGTAGGCGGCATCAACTTCGCCCCCAATCCCTACTGCTACCGCTGCCCCTTGGGCAAGAAGCACCCGGAGTGCAATCTGGCCTGCGCCGATGCCATTGAAGACATCATCAAGACCGCTACCTCCGGCCAGCCCGCCGCCTTCATCGCCGAGAGCATACAGGGCAATGCAGGCATTGTGGTGCCCCCAAAAGGTTATTTTAAGAGAGTTAAAGAAATCCTCTCCCACTACGGTGCCCTCTTCATCGATGACGAGGTTCAGACAGGCTTTGCCCGCACAGGCAAGATGTTTGCCATCGAGAACTTCGATGTGGTGCCCGACATCATGAGCATGGCCAAGGCCCTGGGCAACGGCGCCCCCATCTCCGCCTTCATTTCCACGGCAGAGATTGCCGACACCTACACCCGCCCCGGCGCCTCCACCCTGGGTGGCAATCCCGTGTCCAGTACAGCTGGTCTGGCAGTGCTGGAATACATTGAAGAGCATCAGCTGATGGAAAATGCCAACGCCCGTGGCGAGCAGCTTCGCAAGGGTTTGAAGGAACTTCAGCAGAAGCATCCCATCATCGGCGACATACGTGGCCTGGGTCTGATGGACGGAGCGGAGTTCGTAAAGCCAGACGGCAGCCCCGCCCCCGAGGAACTGGACAGCGTTCTCGAAGCCATGAAAGACCGCGGCTTCATCATCGGTAAAAACGGCATCGGCCGCAATGTCATGGCTTTCCAGCCACCGCTGGTGATTACGGAAGAGGATATAAATGAAGTGCTGAACGCTCTTGACATGGTTCTGATGGAGCAACAGCTTTAAATCATGTTGATTAAATGAGCAAAAGGCAGACGGCCAAAATGGCTACCTGCCTTTTTCAGTATGCCCTTTATTCTGCTTTCAAATCAACCCGCACATCATAAAAGGTGCTGCCATCGCCCATATCCGTGGTACGAGCTGAAGTCAGTCGATTGGTGTTGCCACTTTCAGTATATTCCTGCCACCATACCCCCTCGCTTACAGCTGTGCCTCTGGCCACTCCGGAACTGACTTTGAGGGTGAATACAGCCTCTCCCTGCCGGTTTTTGGCTCTTACCCTGTCTCCTTCTGTCAGCCCCAGCCGCCTGGCATCTTCCGGATGAAGCTGCAACACCATGATATTTCCCCTTGTCAGTTCCTCTCTCTCGTTGAAAGAACTATCCAAGACTCTGGGGTCAGGGGAATTTATGAGGATAAACTCACCTTCATCTTCTGCATAATGAGGGGGGAAGTAATCCAGCAAGGCAGGCTTTAGCTTTGGATTGAAAATCTCAATTTTGCCCGAGGGAGTCTTGAAGTCCAGCTTGTAATTCTCAGGCAAGGGCAGGGCAACCGGCTCACCTGTTGCCAGTTTCGCCCTATCAACAGGCAAGGGCCAGACTTTGGTGGTAGTTTCCATCAGCTGCTCTACCATTTTCTCCTGGCTTTGACTGAAAAAGTTCCCCTGAATGCCCATCGCCTCAGCCAGCAGTTGTGCTACCTCCCAGTTGGACTTGCTCTCACCTACAGCGGGAATGATCTTTGCCCCCCGCTGGATTACATAGTGACCA
Organism: Pseudoselenomonas ruminantium; assembly: GCA_015058655.1. Classification (GTDB taxonomy): domain Bacteria; phylum Bacillota; class Negativicutes; order Selenomonadales; family Selenomonadaceae; genus Selenomonas_B; species Selenomonas_B ruminantium_C. The sequence continues at coordinate 55,486 of SVBX01000006.1, read as the reverse complement.
TAGGAGTAGTAAATATCCTCATGCTCAAGAGAAGTGGTGGCAGGCAGGATAATGTCAGCATAGCGAGCAGTATCCGTCATGAAACGCTCATGCACTACCGTGAATAAATCCTCCCTAGCCAGCCCCTCCATGACCTTGTTTTGCTCAGGCGCCGTGCAAGCAGGATTGGTGGAGTACACATAGAGCGCCTTTACCTGTGGCTGCAGGCTCTTGTCTGTCAGCACCTCGCCCAGTTTTATCATATTGATGTGGCGCACGCCCTTTTTCTCCCAATCCGGGCGGCGAATAATATCCCGGTCAAAGGCCTTGCTGCCGCCGGAGGAGGTCAGAAGCCCCCCGCCCCTTTTCCCATATGTTCCCACTGCGGCAGGCAGACAGGTGATAAGCCTGCAGGTCATGGCTCCATTGCCATAACGGGACAGGCCGCTACCCAGGCGGATGAAGGGGGCGCGGGCCTGGGCAAAAGCATGGGCCAGTTCCTCTATTCTCTCTGCCTGAACACCTGTAAGGCTGGCAGTCTCAGCAAGCGTATAGCGCGGCAGCACCTCCTGCTTCAATTCCTGCCAGCCCTGCACATACCGGGTGATAAAGGCTTCATCCGCCAGGCCGTCCCTGTCGATAACATGCAGCATACCCAAGGCCAGTGCGCCATCTGTGCCCGGCTTGATGCAGATAAAATCATCAGCCCACCTTGCAGTCTGGGTGGCATAGGTATCTATGCAAAGAACCTTGGCACCATTTTTCCTGGCCCTGTCCACATCATGCTTGAAATGAATGTCCGTAGCCAGCATGCTGAGGCTCCAAAGCAGGATAAAATCACTATCTTGGGCCTCCTGGGGGGAGGTAGTCAGACTGCCTCCCATCACTGCCTTGTACCCCTGTCCCTTGGCTGGGGCACAGAGGGTACGGTCAAGACTCGTAGCCCCCAAGGCATAGAACAGGGCATGGCAGGCATCATGCTGCAAGATGCCCATAGTGCCTGCATAAGAATAGGGCAAAATGGCTTCTGCCCCGTCACTGCGGATAATCTCCTGCCAGCGACTGGCAATCGTTTTTATAGCTTCCTCCCAACTGATAGGTGTGAACCTGCCCTCCCCCTTGACACCCACCCGCTTCAGAGGTGTAGTCAAACGCTTGGGAGAATGTACCGTCCGCTCATAATGAGCCATCTTGGGACAGAGGGTACCACGGGTAAAAGGGTGCTCCGGATCACCTGCCACCTTCACAGCCCTACCTTCCTCTACCGTTACCAGCAGCCCGCAGCAATCCGGACAATCGTATGGGCATGCCGTCTTCCTTATCTCCATGTTCTGCTCCCCCTATTCCTGTCTAAATGATTTACTGGCTTATGAATTCAAAGTATCATAACCCCATAATGCACCTTGCTGTACTTGCCCCCCATGATGGTCTTAAAGCCCAGTCTTTCAAACTCCAGGCTGCGAGCATTTTCCTTCATGACCACCCGCTTCCTGGCTACCCGGCAGGCCTCCGACACGGTTTCCTTCGTGAGCGCCCTGCCATCAGCCAGGGAACGCAGGGGGCTGAGATTTTCACTGTCCATCAACGGATAACGGAACATGGGGTCAAAGTAGATGGCATCAAAGGAATTATCCGGCTGCTCCTTCAAATAAGTCAGGGCATCAATGCACACCGTCTTCACCCGCCGCATGGCCGCCGTTATCTTCTCTCCGTCCCCTTCAAAATTCTGCAGGCCGTAGCTCACCACTGCCTCTATCAAAGGCTGAGACTCCAGCCCTGTCACAGAGCCCTCCGGTCCTGCCGCAAAGCTCTCCACAATAGCATCTGCCCCCAACCCCAGGGTACAGTCCAGCAGTTTGTCCCCCGGCTGTATATCCAAGGCTTTCACCAGATGATCTCCCCGGCCAAAGCGCAAATTCTTCACTCTGATATGAGCCATATTGGGGTGAAAATGCAGTGTTTCCTCCGGCCCCTCCAGAAAAAGCAACCCTTTTTTCACTACCAGGAAATTCTCCACTCCATACTGCTGACGCAGTTCCGGCAAAGAAAACCTACCTCTGGGCACATAGGGAAGCCCAAGTTTTTCCGCTGTTTCTTTGGCAATCCTCACCGCCTTGGTAGAATATTTTTCCTTGGTGGTAACCACTGCTAAGGGATGCATTTCGTTCATAAGCTCCTGCCTTTCAAATAGAAAAGCACGACTTAGCATAAGCCGTGCCTGTCAGATTCAATCAATAATATAGATTTCCAAATGCTGTCGCCCAAAGGCCATAGCTTCCTCATGTGTATCGAAGGCCACATCAATGACATTGCCCTTGATAGCCCAGCCGATATCCTCTGCCACCGCCTCGCCATAGCCAGGGATAAAGACCCGGGTGCCAAGGGGTATGAAGGAAGGGTCAACTGCAATCACCCCATGCCGCACTAAAGTGCCGCTGGAGGTGGTAGGCTTGTTGCCAGGGTCAAAAGCACTGTAGGCCGTAGCATCCACATAGACACAGCGCCCTTTGGCATAGACCGAAGGGTTCGGCTCATAGGACTTGTGCTTCACAGCCACCTGCTTGGGTTTGAAGTGGTCACCATGGGTCTCGCAGTAATCATCCTCATGTCCCTCAGGAGCCTGATATTCCTTTCCCCCTGACAAGACTTCAAAAGTAGCCGCGCCGCAGATGCCATCAACTTCCAACCCCTTATCCTTCTGGAACTTTTTGATGGCTGCCGCCGTCATAGGGCCTGCAATGCCGTCAGCCTCTCCTTTCAGGTAACCCTGCTCTATCAGAAGGGTCTGCACCGTGCGCACCGCATGGCCCCGGCAGCCCTCCTTCACAATAATCCTTGCAGCAAAGGCCGTGACGCTGAAAAAAATCATAATCAAGGTCAGGACTGTAATGATTCGAAAAACTCTCCCCAATACAACCACCTCTTACAGACAAGCCATTAAAAATTCTTGTATAGTCATCTTGTTGAGTATACCATGTATACCGATTGACTGTCAAATTCCAGCTTTATTCTTATTGTTGTATCACAAACGATATTATTGTACTTTATGCTCAAAGCAAATATCATCCCACCAACCACTCCGAGAGGCTTCTGGCCTCTGAATCGAAGTTCACACCGATTTTGAAGATCTGCCGCTGATCTGCCTTGAAGGGTGCGGCATACCCTTTGGCCTCAATCTGCTCCAGGGCTTCTTTGGCTGACTTATCTACCTTGAATTCGAAGATATAGACAAACTTATCTGTCTCCAGCACGCAATCCGCCCGCCCCCGGCTGCTGTGGACTTCGCAATGAGTATGCTGTCCCAGGAGAGTGAAGACTATATAAATCACCGACTGGAAATAATGCTCGAAAGGTGCATCATCTGTAGTGTAAGGGATACTGGCAAAAAGAGCAGTGAGAGCATCCAGCATGCCATCTACATCCCCTGCCCGGATGCGGCGGCGCAAGGTGACAACATCCTTGCCACTGCCCGTGACAGCGGTGGGTGCATAAGCCGGTAGCAAGCTCTTCAAGAACCCGTACTTCACCTCTGCATTGGGGAAGCCCAGAATGTAGAGTTGTTCCTCCCTGTCATAGCCCGTGATAGTGAGATATCCGGTCTGGTACAGCAATGGGATGATATCGGGGTTATCCCCCCGATAATCTGTCAGGACGTACTCCTCCGCATAAATATCCTGGCCTCCAAACTGCCTCATATCGAAGTGCATATTCCTTAGTCGCCTCACCAAAAAGGTGGGTGTGCCGGTTGAGAACCAGAAAGCTGATAAATTTCCTGAATCCATGGCATTCAACACACTAAATGGATTGTAGATGCCAGCAGAATCAGGGGAGAAATGATAGCCGTCATACATTCTGGCCAGCTCTTGCAGACATTCTTCCCTGGACAGATTGTGCTCTGCAGCCATCCTCGTCAGCTCAGGCTGGAAATGGCTGCAGATTTCCTCTGCGGTCATACCACAAATAGCGCTATAGGACTTTTGCAAAGAGATGTCCTTAAGCTGGTTCAGGTCGCTGAATATGCTCACCTTGCTAAATTTCGTAACCCCGGTGATAAAGACGAACTGAAGATATTCATCATAGCTTTTCAAGGTACCGAAGAAGCCCTTGAAGACTGCCTTGTTGTGCTCCTCCAGTTCGTTGTTTTCCAGTACCTCAAGTAACGGCTTGTCATATTCGTCCACCAGCACCACACATTTCTTGCCGGTCTTTTCTCTGGCGGCAATCAAAAGGTCCTGGAATCGTCCGCTTAGTGTCCCCTGCCCCTTGCAGTCGTATTGCTCTTCCCATCGACTAAGCATCTTATCCAGCACATCTTCCAAAGCTGCAGCCTGATAATTTTGCCCGTTGAAATCAAAATAAAACACAGGATAAGCCTCAAAAGCCTTCTCATTGTCCTTTTCCAGCTCTGCAATCTCCAGCCCCTCAAAGAGTTCCCTCTTCCCCTCCCAATAAGCTTTCAAGGTGGAAAGGAACAAACTCTTGCCAAAGCGCCGGGGGCGGCTGAGGAAATACTGCTTGCTTCTCCGTGCCAGCTCATAAATATACTTCGTCTTATCCACATAGACAAAGCCGCCTTCTCGAAGGTCCTCAAAACTCTGCACCCCGACAGGCAGCCGCCTGATTTCTTCTGCCATATCCCTCACTCCTTCCTGCCATGATGGAATATTCTCTTTGCTTCAATTGTAGCAAACAGGGGGCTGATGTCAAGGAAAGGACAAATGTCATCAAAAACAACCTCCCCCGGTTTTGGAAAGGTTGTTAATCGCTAGCTGTACCTTGCCTGCTCAAATCTTGATAATGCAGGACTCGTCATAATACGGCAGCATGGCATCATGTGTCAAAAACATCATGCCTGTAGCCTTGGCCTGGGCAATCAAAATCTTGTCGAACGGGTCTTTATGCCTAGGAGCATCTTGTGGACGGCTTAAAGTCTCCATTGCTTCTACATGCGAAACCAGTACAGGTACTTCTGTAAAGCCTGCCTGCTGGCACAGCTCGCGCAGCATTTTCGCCGGGTAGCGGATTTGTTTGGGATGCAACTGGTGCTTGATGGAGAGTTCCCATATAGAGGCCGCACTGTAGTAGATTTCATTGTGCGCGTCCGTAATAAGCTCTCTGCCCTTCTCTGCCAGCTGTGAGCTGCCATCCAAAGTCCACAGCAGGATGTGCGAATCCAAAAGTATATTCATCATTTTACTCCAAATAAATCTGCAATCTCGTCATTGCAAAAATCAATATCATCTGGCACCTGCAAGTTCCCCTGAGATATACCGAAACGCTTGGAGGTATCTACAACCGACGTTTCCTGCTTACTCTGCGTGGAAAGCAGATATCTAATAAACTTCATCGCTGCTTGATAATTTGCCTGATTAAGTTCTGACAAGGCTTGTGTCATTTCTAAAGTTACCATAGTCTCTACCTCCAGATTCAGCTTTTCATCTGACTTATAGAAAGATGCTATGGGCATCTTGCTGCTGTCATCCCCCATCTCCTTCGCTACCATAGCCCAGTCGAGATACTGATAAAACATTTCTAGCTCTTTATCATACATATGCACAAAATTCTCTTCACGAACAAGCGCTTTTTACCTCTCTGTAAGCATGGCCTCCTCCTAACGTCCTTTATCCACCATTTTGAAAACGCCATAATCTGACAGAATCAACCATCATTAGAACAAAGTATCTTACTCAATTCATTAGCAACAGCAACGGCATCCTCTATCGAATTTTCATCGCCAAAAGTTACTCTTATCGTGCCTTCAGCATACTCGGCAGGCACTTTGATAGCCTGCAAAACATGGGATATCGCTGTATCTACAGAATCACATGCAGAACCGGTAGATATGCAGATTCCTTTCAAATCTAGTCGGTGCATCAACATTTCCCCATCGCTATCACGAAATGAGACATTAACACATCCCGGTAAATGATTTTTTGCGCCATTGCGCTTAAAATCAACCTGGTGCTCTGTTAATGCGGATATAAATGACTGCTCAATTTGTCTCAGGCATTCGCTATGTCCTCGCATATGCTTGACGCTATGAACTAAAGCCGCTGACATACCAACAATTGCAGCAACGTTTTCAGTTCCAGCTCTCTTCCCTCGTTCCTGCACTCCACCACTTATATACGGAGGTAATGTAATTCCCTTCCTAATATAGAGGAATCCAACACCCTTTGGGCCACGGAACTTATGAGCGGAGGCAGATAGCATATCCACATCTAATTCCTTTACATTAATAGGTATATGACCTACAGCCTGTACCGCATCTGTATGAAATAAGGCCTTTTTATCATGAGTCAAAGCGGCCAATTCTTTAATCGGTTCGATTGTACCAATTTCATTATTGGCCAACATAATAGATACTAAGCTAGTATGCTCGTGTATTGCATCTGCCATATGGTCTAAATGCACAAGGCCTTGACTATCCACAGGTAAATATGTTATAGGAACGCCTAAATGCTGCATCATACTACAAGAGTTCAACACAGCATGGTGTTCAATTGTTGATGTAACGATTCTCTTCTGCTCACTACTTTGAAACAACACAGACTTTATTGCCCAGTTATCACTTTCTGATCCACCAGATGTAAAGTAAATTTCTTCTGGTTCTGCACCTATGCAGGATGCAATATTTTCCCTAGCCTGGGCCAGTGCTTTTTTAGCATGTACACCAAGTCTATACGGCTGCGATGGATTACCATACTCATCGTTCAAGAACGGAAACATGGCATCAAATGCTTCTGGAAGAAGTTTGGTAGTCGCAGCATGATCTGCATAAATCACTATTATGACCTCTTCTCTTCAAAATATGCTTCAAACTTACTCCTCAGCACTTCCGGTGTGTCCTCTGAATTCAGTTTTATAGGACAATCTTCTATCGCCTTTTTCACTCCATCTGGCTCTGTTTCTCCACACTCACCGAACATCCACGTTTCAACAGCGTAATTCCAATCTGGACAGACCTCATTCCAATCAATCATTCCGCGATCCGGGAACCAAAATGGAATAACCCTGTCTTCCATAATGCGTTCTCTGGTAATAGACCAGCAATCAATAGGAGATTCCCCCTCCAGGCCGAACCAAAGAATCTGTTTGCTATCATGTTCATCAAAAGTAGACTGCCATTTAGCCTTCTTCAAGAATTTACCTATTCTATGAAAAGCAATCATTCCTGTGTCAATGAATTCGTTTTCATCTGGCCTTATGTAACAGATATCAACCTCTCTAGGAGCAAAAAGAGATGTCTGTTTGATAATGTCATCATTTTCATCATAAATTTCGAGTTTGAGTTTTATCGAAGAAAATTTCCCACTCAAATAAGCGTTGATAACACTATGAAAATTATCTATATCACCTACAGGTACTTTTCCCTTTGCAGAAAGACTAGCTAAAGCATATTCATATGCTTCATCAAAAAAATTAGTATTATCCTGATTAAGCATATACATTTCCAGTGTTTCATTATCTTCATTTTTGACTTCATACGCCCATGATTCAGGATGAGCAATATCTACATCTTTGCTAGCTTCACTAAATTCAAAATTAAACTCAAATTCATCACATGATATTATTCCTTTAAACAAAGACAGCACCACCATCCCCTTTCATTCAAACAGCCTGCATCCCTCATCTTTGAATTCCTCGATTTTATCCAACAACTCTACCTTCGTGACTTCCAGTTCTTCTGCCAAGCACGACAGGCAATAGAATTTTTGGCTACGCTTGCCCATAAGTTTTTTGGTAAGCCCTACCTCGTTTTTGCTCAGTCTCTTTTTCCCACAAACATAGCATTCAGTCATCACATCACCATCATTTATCATAATCTGCGCAAACCTTGAATGCAGGGATATCCTTGCCGCTATATTCCTTGTCCAGTAACCCTAACTGATACACTATAGTATCACGCATCTTCCTTGCCCTATCCAGGCAATAATGCCTGAATGTATCAGAGGAAATATCGCTAGACTTGCGTACATAAGGAAATAACAATTTCAGGTATGCTGTCGCTATCCTTTTCACTGCTTCAGTGTCTCTTGTATCAGCACCTGGTGGGACTTCAACCAAAGCATCCACCACTGCCCTGTAACTCATATCATCGCGCATATCATGCATAATTGAGCAGAAGTATTCCGAATTCAGTGCCCAGCCCGAGGCTTTCATATCATCATTCATCCTAGGAATATTCCATCCTTTAATGAATCCGTGAAAACGTTCAAGCAGAGCAGATTCCTGGAACACTTTGGGCAATTCCTGGAACATATTACCATAGCCATCCTCATCCATGGCTTCTTTGCTGATATTGCCGCAAAGGATTACCCCAGCATATGCTGTTCCTTCGTAGTTGCCAACCGTGAATTTACCGGATTGTAGGTATCCTTTGAGCGCAGCGCGCATCTCGTCCGTATCCGTGAATGATATAGTCTGCACTTCATCCAAGGTAATGAAGTCATTCCCTGCTACCAAGCCCTCCGTGCGACGGTTCTGGTCATAGAACATTTTAGCACGACTCATAACACCGCCACTGGATAGCCAGCCAAAACGACTTACACTGCCAAACAGATATGACTTACCAGTCCCCTTAGGTGCAAGCTCGATTAGATTCAGGCGCTTTTCCAAAAATGGCAACAATCGAGTCAGCATAGTTAATTTCTTTTCTTCATCAGGATAGCCAGACGCATTATAATCAACTGCTCCCAAAAGTACATCTATCCACTCTGAGGGCTCAAATTCCTTACTGATATCCTTAAAATACTCCAAATCCGTCCTATATGGACAAAACGCCTTGAACGACGTCAGCTTGATTTTTCCCTTCTTGCTTTCCTTAGATTTGCTTTGGTGAGCATCATAGTTAAAGCTCCAGTCAAAATCATCCGGGGACTGATATCCAAGCTCAACCATGCCCCAAATCTCGTGGGCACCGACCAAATCGGCCTTGCAGGTATCCCATACATCATTTTCTATGATGGTATCCTTGCATGAAAGACCAAAATCTGGTAAAGCAAATGATACCTTGCCTGTCTTTATATCAATATCTACAGCGATTTTCGCTAGGAACTTCACGTTTTCTCGTTCTATAACTATACGATTCTTGATGGCAATCCAATCATCTTTCTTTGGCAGATATTTATGGACGAATTTTACCAACCTGTCAGCATCGAACGTGCCATCTTCTCTGTCCTCGAACTTTCTCAAAATCCAGTCGCGCATAAATGATGGCAGGCTGAGTGCTGAGAATACATTTCCCTGATGCTTCAGATCTTTATAAACGACCATATCATCAAAGTAGCCCCTAAGCTTTTTTTCAAGAGGACTCACGCCCACCCCTCCTAGAACAAATCATCAAAATCATCATTTATCATAGCACTCTTTCCAGATACAACAATACTGAGATGTTCCACAAGATTATCTCCCAGATATGCATCTAATGAATATGTGCCAGCTTTGATTATAGCAGAAATCTCTACTTCGTAGTTGTAATCATCTAAGCGCTGTGCTAGATACCGCTGATTATCATAGCCCAAAGCAAGATTCTCGTTGCTGAATTTGCTAAGACTCAAATTAAACTTGATACCACGCTTATAATCAGCTGTTATATTATCATTTGTGATTTTGACGCTGAAACTATTATCAGCAAGTGATAAGGTTATTAAAGGTACAACGACTTCTTCCAGCGTTGCTCCTCCATGGACTTCGACGTTTGCCGCGCGACTGCCTGCGAAACGACCATAATCAGCCAGAGTAATATAGCCAGCCTCTTCATCCTTAATCGCAAACTTCAAATCGCATCCCTCAAAGAACTTGCAGCATCGTCCTGAATGTTCTCCCTGCGTATCAGTTGGGTACTTTTCTTCTTTTCCATGAAGAACTGCAAGACGCGATGCTCCATGATCACTGGCTATCACAACACGTTCATGCTTTCTACCTACAAGTTCGGTTGATATATGCTCCAATGCATCACGAATAATATCAAGCTCCCTGGCCAGATATACAGGATATTTTTCGGCATCCCTGTCCTGACCATAGCGAAAGCCGCCTTTTTCCTTGTGTTTTACTTCATCCAGCGTCTCTACCTTGGTTCTGCTTTTTTCTGGCCACTCCTCAAAGAATGATTTATTTCTGCAGGTGATTGTGGGCAGACTGGCTCTGCCTAATTGCACGGACATAAATAAGCCCCTATTGCTGGCAAACCTAGAGATAAAGCCAATATATTCGAGGCCAAGCGCATCGATCCAGACTAAAAGCGTAGCATCATCGCGTTTTTCTTTTACCAATTCATCTCTATGAGGCAACCTATTATAGATACGCTGCAAAGCCAGCTCATCCACTTGGTCAGAAAATGATTGTTCTAAGCGGTTTGACACTTTTTGTTGCTTATAGCTTTCTATATAATTGGTCAACAACGCAGCCAGATTAGAATCTACACTAGCACCGTCAAAAGTATACGGAGAAAGATAGTCAGCCAAATCAGGATATACATCTGACAGAAAATCCGGCTTCCCGTTTCTTCCTATCCAGATAATTATGGCTTGGCGTTCCTGCATGGTCAAATCAGTTAGAGCATACACATTTTCCCTGGCCTCTCTGCTGCTGTTCTCCAACACAAAAGGAGTCATCTCTGCCTCTGTGTACTGAAACAACAAGCGCTTGCGTTCCTTATATAATTCCTTATATTTCGGAGATGTATGCCTTATGGTGGCAATGCTATATATAAGATTTTTCTTAAATTCATCAAGCCCACAGGAAGAATCCAAGACCAGTCCTAAATATTGTCCGGCATATTCTTCCTTATGTAGCAAAAGGTATAGATAGCAGAGCCATGCCTCATATTCATCCCGAGACAAATAATCATGCAAATAAGCCAACTGGAAATTACGCATATCATGTTTTTCAAAAACATGATTTAGTTTAAAACCATTTCTACGTAATTCCTCCAATAACCTATCCCATGTATCATCAGTGCCATATTGTTTGTTTACCTTCCCTAACCAGATGTGTTTTACGATTGCCTCGTATGCATCCTTCACACGTTTAACTGACAGTAGTGCATGTGTAAAATTCATTACTGTGGAAGCGCATATTTTGCCTGCACCACCATCCTCCATGGCATGTATAATCGCCTTAAGACCATGCTTCTCGTATATGGCCAATTCTGGATTTGCAAGTTGCAAAGAAATAGCAGTATATGTATCAGATGCTATGGCAATACGGCCACTCTCCTTAAGCCTCCTATCACCTTTGATGATAGACTTGACTTGTTCTGCCACACCGCGTAGAAGCAAAACCGCCTTGCCAGCACCAAGGTTGAAATCTTTCAGAGATTGAAGATATGACTTGGCATACTCCTCTCCCTCCAAAGCCAAGTATTCCCCTAATCCCAGCACCAACACCCTATTGTGTTCACAGGAAACATCAGCTGTCTGCAAATCATCTTTCATCTTGTCCAAATTGGGTATCCGATCAGGAGTACGACAATAATTGCTAACACGCAATACAGAAGTAACACGATTAGACAGTGTTACCAGTGCATCCTTATAATCCTCATCCCCTACTACCAGATAAAACGGTTTATGTGACTGCGGCGATACGAAATATGCTTCTACAGCGCTCATATCCATAGCTATCACTTGCCTCCGTTCAGAATCTCCATACCTAAGTCTATATTATTACGTACTTGCTCAACCAGATATCTCTTCAGCTCTTCATTGTTCATGGACTCTATCTTAGCCACGACCTTATCACTACCGCCAGCATCGTACTCAATCTCAGCCATTTTCTTGATTTTTGCTTTTATGCGCGGATCCTGATCCCAGTCATACGCATCTATTGCTAACTCATCCAGTTCATCACGTACCCTGTCCAAATCACCGAGAATACTATAGTAGCTACCGAGTACCTTAATGAATCCCTTTCGTACAGCATCCTCATCCATTAATCTATCAATGGAAAAGCTTGATTCCAGGAAATCCAGGGCAGATTTCATCTCATTCTTAGTCGGATATGGACGATTCAGTGTTTCAAACGCTTTCTTGGCTGCTGAATACTCTTCATCACTTACAACTGAAAGAATCGGTGTCTTATGCAATGTTGACCAAACCCTCGGTGTCTTTGAGCCGGTTTTGCTCTTCCACAACTGGAACAACTGTGTACGTATCTGATTCTGACGCACCTTATCTGCAGCATCCCTGACTGTGCTATTGCTAACTGTACGTGATTTCACGAAAATATTGACCAGTTCTGGGCGCATCTGATCAATGTCATCATTAGACAGGTTCTCAAGATAATCAACATAAATCTTTTTAAAAGCCTGAACTTCCTCTGAGAAATATTGCTTGAGTTCTGCCGCATGCACTGAGAGTTCCCTGACAAAATCTTGCAGTTGTTCCGGCAGTAAATCCTGTTCCAATGCCATCTTTTTAAGCGACGCAAGCAGTTCTTTCCACTCAGGATAAGTTTCCTGCAGACGTTCACACGAACACAACACATATTTCAGCTTTTCACGCCATTCTCCCTTGGCTTCACGCTTGGAATGCGCAGCAGCATCAATAATGGCATTAGTTTCCTGCACGAATGTGTAATCGACCACCAGTTTCTTAATCTGTTCCTTGCCTGTCTCCTCATTCCAAAGACTGGAATATTCCACTGCGCTGAACAATTTCTTGACATCATCAAGCAGTCTGTCACTGGCACCTATATTTTCTGCCAGTTCCAACAATCTTCCATCTTCAAAATGTTCCAAGAAACTCAGTATTCCCTGCCTGCAATTCTCCTCCGTGAGCAACCCGCGCAACGTATCTCCCAGATTTCCATCGTTCTTGGCTGCTTTACCGATATCCGTGACTGCCTGCTGCTCTTCTGCTCCATGTTTCTGGACAAAAGAAATGTACTGCCGCACCTGATCATATACGCCATTATTATCCACATATTGCAACGACCACACTGGCAAGCCCAGACGCTGCATTGCTGTTTTTACGCAACTTGACGCTCTGGCCGGAGACGATAAAGTATTCTGTGCAATTCCCCAGGCCTTCTCTGTAGTTTCATAAAAAGCTTTCTCCTCGGGAGTCATTTTGACTATATATGTCTGAGTGCCACGTTTGAGACCTCCATCTATCATTTCCGCTAATTTGTCAGGTGACATCTCTTCACGGGTACCGTTCTGGTCAGTATAGCGATAAGGAGGAACCCCATATTCTTTCAACAGGAACCCTGTCATAAATGCCATCAAGTTGCTGGGCCTATAACCATAGGAAACTTCCAAGAACTCCAGCACATCGCAAATTGCAACTTGTCCGGTCGCATTGAAGAATTCTTCTATCTGAGCATTCAGCTTCCGCTTGATTTCAGAAATGCCCTCAGCAGATGTTTCCGGCTGCTGCCAATACTCATCCTTCTGCCAAACAGCCACTAAAGTACCTTTTTCTGCGCCCTGCATAATGCCACTTGTCTTTTGGTTAGCACCGCAAAGTGCCGCCTGCTTGGAATTGGTAAGTTTGAACTGCGTCTCCGTCAGGCCCTTTCCAAAATCTGGCACATAACAATAACGTTTCAGCACCTTGGCCTTCATGGCATCGATAACTTGCTGACCGCCCTGAACACGTTCGCCATCCTGACAATCATAGCTATAGACCGTAAATGGACCACTATAGATTTTGTTCTTCCAAGTAATAGCAAGGACATTTTTAGCCTTCGTTTCATTATCGCGGGCAGTCGTATTGTTGTTTCCTTGATAATACATTGCCATAGCTGCAAATTCTACGTAACTATCGAACTCATCATCGCCCAGTTGGCTCTCCGTTGCATCAATAAACAAAATATCCCTATACTCTTCATTCGTTACTGCTTCCTTGATTTTCTTGCGAAGTTCTACTGCCTCACCTTCATCCTTGGCAAAAACGAGCACAGATTTTTCTTGCCAAGCCTCGCCACCGCTCTTCAACTTATTGATGACACGCTTAAAACTGGCATTTGTCGCTGTAGGTAAACCGCCCTGCTGCTCATCGGGACAGAATCGTCCTTTCAGTGATGGTGGCAAAGACAAGCATCCAGACAGATTGCCGCTCTCTACCAATTTATCTGTAGAGCTATTCTGCCGAATCAATTTCTTGTCCGCGTTAATTTTAGCTTGATCACCAGCAAGCACAGCTACCTCATAGGCATACTTATTATTACCCAGAGGTTTTTTTACCAACACATTATCGCGTTCCAACCGCTTGGCAATGTTTTTACATGCCGAATCAAGACCAGACGTGATGCCCTCAAAAGCATAACTGATATTCTGCTCTGTCGGCTTCAGCAGCTCAATTTCTCCACTATAACGCTTGTCTAGAGCCTGCATGATAAGGATAGCCTTCAAAACGCGTTGCTCATCGTCCCGCAGGCCACTCTGCTGTGCAAAAGCATCCAGAACCATGCGGATATCCGGCGTAAGATTATCTCCGCCCCTAACATAAAAGAAATTCCACAACATATCAATCGTCAACAGCGGATAATCATCATCTGGACCGAAATTACTAATGAACCATTGGAAAGCCTTAGTATCTTGCGCATCCTGTGTCTTGATAAAATCAAACATACTACGCTGATTCGAGGCAAATGCCGAGGCTATATTCTTTAATACCAAAGCCGCCATCGGATGAATAGGCATAATATCCTTGATAATATTGGGTTGGCCTATCTTGATTGCTTTCATAACTGCAGCCCTAGAATCAGGCAGTCTATTATTAAGCTCATCTGCGACAGCATTCCAGGCGGCCTTTGCTGCTGGTTTATCCTTGAAAGCGTGACCAATAAGTTCAAAGGCAATATTGTCCGGAAGTGTAATCTCAACGCGTTCAAAGCGCTGCTGAACGACCTTCCATCCTTCATCATGCTCATCAATTATTTCACTGGTTTGATGTGTGACAATCACCATATAAAACGGACATTCCTGACAAAGAGCCACCACCTGCTGAAAATCACCCAAAGAGTTTCTATTGTTCTTAAAAAAATCGCTGAACTCATCCCAAAAGAAGACAATCTTGATGTTGTTCTTCAGGATTACATCGCGTAACCAAGCCTTCAACTTATCTGCATCCAGCTTCATAGCAGTAATGCCTTCATTCTCTGCCAGCCTGAAAAGATTATCCATCAATTCTGCAACATTAGCTTGAGGCCTTTTAAGCGAAGCAAGGATTTCTTCTGCATTCTCCTCCGCAAAAGTGGCCATCCACTCAGGCTTTTTCAAAAGTGCATCCAAGAACGCTCTCTGCTCAGGCTGCTCCAGCCAAGCAATAATAGTATCTTTCAGCGTGTTCTCACCGTAATACGTGATACGCTCATCGTTGACCATAACCTCACTAACACTGGCCTGGACCGCTGCAAAGAACGCCTG
The DNA here is from genome assembly GCA_015058655.1 of Pseudoselenomonas ruminantium. Classification (GTDB taxonomy): domain Bacteria; phylum Bacillota; class Negativicutes; order Selenomonadales; family Selenomonadaceae; genus Selenomonas_B; species Selenomonas_B ruminantium_C. The sequence continues at coordinate 40,134 of SVBX01000006.1, read as the reverse complement.
CATATTGTGAATGCTCCCCGTAGCATAACGATATACGGTCAGAATTCCCCGCTCCCTATGACCGCACAGCTTATCCAATAGATCCTTCTCATTCTTCAATGCATCATAGCTATTCCAGTAAGCGAGCAGTTCTTCCTCCGATGCACTCAGGATTTCTTTAAGCGTATATGCACACTGCGACTTTCCTGTACCATAGCCACCATGAATCCATAGGGATCGGTTCGTAGTCCCTCCAAGCATCAACTCTGTAGCCTTCAACAGCTTGACGAATGTCTTATGAGGATAGGTATTGTCCCATCTAGCCCCGCCTTTGATAGCTGAGTCATCTATACAAGGAAAGTAGTCTTCATTGACATCAAAAAATTGGCTATAGTTCCCTCTTCCTGTTTCTGCCATACTCATACCTCCTCGAACAGACGCAACACATCTGCCGAATTCTTTTCTGTCAACGAAATCTTGTCAAGGTCATTGGTAAATGTCGCGTTGATGAATTCAGGATAATGCGCAGTAAGTCCCATCAGTATTGATTTCATTTCCTCACGCTCCAATCCGAACAACCGAGTTGGGCTAATACCATCTCTTTTTACCTCATCATTCAGTAACCAAGTCAGCGTGAATTCCTTATAGTCATTGCACTGCTCAGCGAACTTATAGAGGGCATAAAGGACTACACGGTTATCAGTTATAGTGCATTTAGTTCTAGCAATTTCAAATTCATCTGTTACATGACCAAAATTAAGAATAGTCCCTAATGGAGTAGCCACAATGCGTTTATATGCCTTGACAATAGATTTCGCATCTTTGGGCTTTACATCCAACGCCACCAACATTTCTTCTACCCTTGCTCTTGGGTAGTATTGGCCTAATTCAAAATTATTTATATACCACCTGATTTGTGGATTTTGCGCTGCTAAATTCGTCAAAATTAATCCCATAGATGTCCCTGTTTCCCAGCCAATATTAGAAACAAGTTCCGCAAAAGGCGTAAAATGGTTTTTCTTGTTTAATTCTGCATCCTTCAAGAAGCGTCTAAACATATCATACATCATAGGTCCTAACGTATTATTTTCAAAAAACTCTTCCTTTAACTCAAAGAAAGACTGCAACCACTCCGGTTTAGGCGCATGATCTGCAAACGAATTTAGGCTCTTCATTCCTTTACCTCCACCTTGCGGCTGTCTGGTTGAGTGAAATAGTAAACAACCGCTATCTATTTGATGACACTGATGACATTGTATGCACCCATCTATAGTGACTTTGCCACTTACAAATTTTATACACCCATGAGGGCAGTTAGTTTCACAAACCATACATCCAACACAAGATGCTGCCTTGCGAAACACTTGTCTAAAGAATTTTCCAAATGTTGGTTCCTGCTTCAAAGCTTTAGACGAGATAGATACCACATATTCATCGGTATATTCTGTAACATAAAAGTCGAAAATTTTATCCTTATATGTTATTGTATACCCCTTTTCAGATATACCAAAAACGCCTATAGTTTTAATCCATTCTTGCCAATTAGATTCAGGATTTCTAACTTTAATATTTAGCATATCTCCATCATTCTTTTCTAGACACCTATCCGTTTTTATGGCAAGTTCTCTTCCATTTTTCCTAGCATTCCAACCACCATTTACGACATATGATCTAGCTTTTTCAGGATCTGGATTGCCATATTCTTTTTCAATCATATCTACATAACTATCTATTTCTTCAGTATAGTCCTTTCTGCGAATATAATTACTAAGATCTCCACTCATAGGACAAAATAAACAGCCCGCCCTAGAATTGCCTTTTTTATAGGCTCCGTTTACATAAATTTTCTTAGCAAAAATATATAACCACACTTCTGCGGACGTCCAATCTAGAATTGCATTGTAGCTGTATTGTCCTTTTTGCTTCTTGCTATAGTTTTCATACTGATATTTACTGCGCGTTACACTTTCATGGCGACGCACACCTACAAAATCCATTCCTACATAATCATTTTTTCCTGTTATTTCCCGAAGTTTCAACGTTTGCGGCGTACTCTTATGTACACTACAACACCAACGAAGCACCCTGGCTGGCGGGCCAAATATTTTCCAGGAATCATGTGGATCAAAATGCGAACGAGAAACATAAAAAGGCGTACCGTCCTGCCCACATTCTGCCTGAGCATGACGAACCGCCTCATAAGTATCTGGGAACTCCATGCCTGTGTCACCAAAAATAACCACAAAGCTCTCCTTTGGAAGCGCCTTCTTGACCAATTCTAGCAGAACTGCACTATCCTTGCCACCTGAAAACGCAACATGGAAAATATCGAGCTTATGTTTATACTTTTCGTAAATGGCTATCAGTCTCTTAACTGCATCATTTTCGATAACATCAACCATATCACGGTTCTTTTCGACCATCCGTTCAATATCTACAGGACGCAACTTACCTCCATTAGGTTCTGGCTCTACAAATACGCCATTGGCATCTGTAGTCAAAATTATTTCTGGAGCCTCATACAGATTACCACCTTTAAGCCTTGCTACTGGCTTGCCTCGATAATAATACTGCACAGATTCAGCCCACATATATGGCACATCTGTCTGCCCATCATAGTTCCAATATTTGTCGAACCCTAATAAATCCAACTCTGGAGCATACACAGGACGTGGTTCTCTTGAAAAAACCGTCGGTGTGGAATTCAAAAGAATCCCACCTGTCTCTTCATCATAGGTATACGAATACAAGTTTACTAACCCCTTTTACGTAGTTCATCTGCTTCTTTCAATAAATCATCTATAAGATTATACCTTTTACGCTCTATATACCCCGTACCCTGCAAGAAATCAAATATACTTTTTTTGTCCAATTTAACATTAGACATAGCCACAGCGTGAGTCATCAGTTCATAATAACTCCACTGACAAGTTTTAAGTGTGACAACACCAACATTTGATGAATTGGCCGACTTGCATCGATATATATACCGTTTGCTAAACCTGCGGCAATAGCTTTCCAACAGATATAGATTCCAAGCAAATCCACATGATGGAAATAATCCAAATGCTGATATTTCCTTTAGCCCCAGGAATCCATCTCCAACCATCCTGTCCAACACCGAATCGATTTCATCACATTCAAAGCTTACTTGATTATCTGATACATATTTATCGTGATCAATGCGTACCATTATAGACTGTGCAGCATCTACGATTTCTGACAAGCGTACCCTACCCGTAGCACGGACTGCAACATCCTTTAGTTCCTCATAGGTACATCGTTCCCTGCCTAAACAAAATTCATGCACAGCTGCCTCTATACTTTGCCCGCCACCTTTAGGATACAATATTCTATCACGTCTTTCATATCTATCTGCAACATATCCATATACTATACTGTATAAAGCTGTATCAGAGAAATCCGTATTTCTTTCTCTGTATTGGTTCAATGGCAACTCCAACAGAGATACCTGGCCTGACTTTGAGCAGTGCTCATCTATTTGATGCACCAAATCTGCAATTTCTTCTTCTTCCAAGTCCAGAGCATCACTAAGCACATAGGTATCACTACCGTTCCAGACAAACGCGTCATCATTCAGCAAAGCCCATTTTACCTTATCATGTGGCACAAGTGGCAAACGCTGCGCAAGTTCATCCAGCTTCTCCAAGGGGCTATTGCCCCATACGCGCAGTATTTCACTCTGCAACAGTTCCAATTCTGTTGCCTTACCCGCACTAAGAGCAATAAAGTCAGACTGCACATCATAACTCAGAGTAAGTTCAGACAGTAATGCTCGCAGCATCTCCGCCGAAATAATTTTGGCTTCTGTGCACTCATCAAAACAATTATCATATAACGATCCATAATAAGCGATACTGATGCCTGAGGCTCGGTAACTGTCTAACTGCCCCCTCAACCATTGCTTAGCGGCTTCCGATATAGCATACACCTTACCAGCATAGACAAAACCTATGCTAGTAATCATTCCTGCCAGTCCATCATCATCAAGACTACAAGACATGCCATGTATCTGGGTATACAAATCACGAAATCTTTGCCTCTCAATGCTATCATTACGAAATCCATACTCAAACCGTGGTGTTTCCAAGACTTGCCAAATTCTTTCTCCCTCACTAAGTTCGCTCGGCGTAACATTAGCCATACTCCTGTCAACAAACTCAATATCTTGCTTTTCCATGACTATATCCAAAGACTCCTTGGCGTAATTGTCAAATATAAGTAAAATTTATAGATAAATATAAAAACCACAGTTCAAATTATACATTAAAGCACCACCGATTACTATAATAAATTTTACTTCGACAGTAAAGTCCAAACTCCTTCATTGCCACAGGCGATACTTGTGTATTTTTCGATTCTTTTGTTATATTTGGAAAGTTATTATTTAAGAATCATTTCTGATATTTAAATAATATCTATACCACATCAATCACTACACTGCTAAGAATTTTTGCTTAACCTTTTTCCGTCTTCGCCTGCATTTTCTCCTTAACTGTTTTTTCATTCCCCAGTTCTGCCACCTTGCCCTTGCTATGGCTCATGACCGTCTCTAGCAAGATCTCTACCTCGAATTCTGCATTGGTCTTGGCTATAGTACGGTCATAACGAAAACTCGCGGGTAGCATTCCAGGCGTGTTTCAAAACCAGCCATTTTGGGGTAACAATTGCCTAAAAACAGCATAAAACAACCCCCACCTATTCAGTGTAAAAAACTGTTGAATTTTCGCTTATGTATATGAAATTTACGCAACTTCTTTGGCCGTCTACTCTGCCCAGAAGCCACGTTCCTCCAACAACTCAATAAATTCTGGCCACTGCTTGCCGGTAAGTATTTTTACCGGGCTGCGGCCCACCCTTGATTCTAGCCTTGACCTGCGGTACTTCTTCGTGTTCAGGTAAAGCTGAATTAAGCTGTAGAACTGGGAAGAAACATGCTTCTTGATTTCCATATATGGGCGAAGTCGACTGTTGACATTTTCTACCATGCTGCCTGCCCGCTCGATGCTGCCCAATATCCTGTCGTGCATCTTTTCGACAGCACTGAACCTTTCCGGTCCTGTTACAGCCAAGGCCTGCCGAATATTCAGATACTCTTATGCCATGTTCACATAAGCATCATTTTTATAAACTCATCTGGTCTCAATACATTGATTCCTGATTTCGTAAAATCTTTGCTGTTGTTAGTAACGATATAATCTGCCCCTATATTCTTAGCGCATTCGTATTGCAAACAATCCTCAAAATCAGTAAAATCACGATTTCGCGAGGCTGCGATGATATTTGACTTGCTAAGTCCAACGACATTGAATATCGTACATAGACCTATATACATTTCACGTATCTCGTCCAAAGAAAAACGTTTCCCTAGTATATACGCAATATGCGAGAATGACAAGGCAGCGATATAACCATCTATCTTGCCTGTAGCTGAAGCCTCAAATATCCTGGCAGAAGAAAAGTTTGGCTCGTCTCTGAACAAAACTCTGTCAAGGATAACGTTAGTGTCAATGAACACTTTCATACTTCACGTCCCTCGCTTCTGCTAATTCTTTGGCGTAGTCAAAGTCAGGGGGGGCCTTGCGGCACAAACTGTTGATTTTGCTTAACGCAGCCATACGCTCGTCAATATCCTGGTTTCTGGGCATGATATTTTCAGCCTGCTGCTTGCCAAGTACAGGAAAAGGCAAGCCGTTGCAGTTAAGAGATTGTTGTATGAAAAGAGCAAACGCAGTAGTCAAAGTAAGGCCCATACCATTAAATAACTCTTCAGCAGCTTTTTTCTTTTCCGGCTCAAGACGAAACTGTACTGTTGCTGTTGCAGCCATGACAATCATCCTCCTTTGACCCAATTTTATGCTATAACAATGCGTTTGTCAATACAAACGCATTGTTTACTTTACAACAATCCTAAGCTTCGCTGGATCCTTGCCTCTGACGCACTGATCTATATACCTATCGAACTCCTGCTTGAACTTTTCCACATTATCTGCTACTATATCTTGCTGATTGCGTCCTTTCAGATAGTTCAAAAGCGCATCAACTCAGCGTTTCCGCCACATCATCCGACATCACATAGGGCAGATCATGCAACAACTTTGCCAGCCGCTGGTTCAGCAACACAGGCTGCGCTTCTGCAGAAGGCATGCAGCAAAATACAGGCAAAATGCCACGCTGCATCCATCCCAACCGTCTGTATTCGGCTAAAGTGATAACCTTCCCCATCATGCGTCTCTCCCAGATATGCTTCAAGTTAATATTCAATGACTTTCAGCCATATTCCTTCGTGTCCTTTAAGTTCATAAACCAAACCCGGTGCGTTTGAACATCTTGGCAAGATCCTCACTGGAAAACTTCAAAATCGTTGGCCGCCCATGTGGACATGTATATGGAAAGGCTGTATTCATCAGTTCTTCCAACAAAATCTGCATCTGCTTTAGATTCAGCACCTCTCCTGCCTTGATGGCTGCCCGGCAGGCGGTGGTGGCCAGTACATGCTGGCGTATCTCGGCGGCAGAAACGGAATGCAGGTCATGGAGTCCTCCCAGGATTTCCCTGATGAGATCTTCCGCCTCTGCCACAGGCACATCCGCGGGAATCTCGCTGAGGCGCATCTCCCTGTCCCCCGCGGGAGACAAGGCAAAGCCAAGTTCCCCAAAGAGTTCCTGATGCTCCTCTATCATCTCATACTCCCTGCTGTCAAAGGAAAGCACCTGGTGCAGAAGCAGCTGCTGGGAGGGAATCTTGTCTGCCGAAGCGCAGAGATGGTCAAAGAGGATGCGCTCGTGGGCGGCGTGCTGGTCAATGATATAAAGGCCTTCCCCATCCTGAGCTACGATGTAGGTCAGGGCTACCTGGCCGATGGGCATCAGGCCCCCCGCAAAGGCAAAGACAGTTTCCTCGTTGACACCGGCATTTTCCACGGAAACATGGGAAACCACCTTATTATTTTCAACTAAAACCTCATTGACTTCTTCTGCAACTCTTTCAACTTTTGAATCTGCTGTATTGTAACTTCGACTATTAAGCTGTTCCCTGGCCTCGCTGATAGTCATTGCCGGCTTATCCTGCCAGGGCATTTCTTTGGGCGCACAAGCAGGTGCCTTGCCAAAGTCCTGGGGAGAGGAACTGGCTCTGCTCTTGCTGACAGTTGGCTGCAGCGGCTCCGAGGCTGGCACAAACTCCATGGCCTCCTGCTGAGGTGTGAAATGGGCCTTGGGCCTTTCCACCACTGCCGCCACCTGGGTGAGATTCTGCACCTCTGCGGGACGGATAGCATCCTTGACAGACTTGTAGACTGCCTTGAAGATGCGGCTTTCGTCCTCGAACTTCAGCTCGCTTTTCTGGGGGTGGACATTCACATCAATGCTGCGCTGCGGCACCTCAATCTTCAGCACCGCCAAGGGATAGCCGCTCTTGGGTATCAGGGACTTGTAGGCATTGTCTATGGCCTTGGCAACGGCCCTGTTCTGCACGATGCGGGAGTTCACGATATAGGTCTGCCAGCTACGGCTACTCTTGAGGAAGGTGGGCTTAGTGATGAAGCCGGAAATCTTCACTTCCTCATCCTCGAAGGACACGGCCAGCAGGGAATCTGCCGCCTGAGGCCCGTAGATAGCCCCAATGGTGTCAAAAAGATTCCCCTTGCCGGGAGTCACCACCGCCTTTTTATTATTGTTGATGAAGTGGAACTCAATATCCGGGCGGGACAGGGCCAGCTTCACAATGAAGTCGTTGATATGCGCCCCTTCCGTGTGGTTGGTCTTGAGAAACTTCTTTCTGGCAGGGGTATTGAAAAACAAATCTTCCACCTTGATGGTGGTGCCCAGGCTGCAACCTGCCTCAGAAAACTCCGGCTCCTTGCCCCCGCTGATCTCCACCCTGGTACCAAGATCCTCCCCCTGGGGGCGAGTCAGCATGGAAAAGCGTGACACAGAAGCGATAGTAGGCAGAGCCTCCCCACGGAAGCCCAGTGTGCCGATGGTATTGAGGTCACTGACCTCTTTGATTTTGCTGGTGGCGTGACGCTGGATAGCCATGCGGGCATCAGCCTCGCTCATGCCCTTGCCGTTGTCCGTCACCCGCATGAAGCTAGTGCCCCCGGCCATGACCTCCACCTCAATGCGGGTGGCTCCGGCATCCATGGCATTTTCCACCAGTTCCTTCACCACAGAGGCAGGTCGTTCCACCACCTCGCCGGCAGCTATCTTATTGATGGTATTGTCATCAAGCACATGGATAATGCTTTCGCCCTTCATGCTCTGCCTGCCTCCTTCTTAGCCTGCTCCTGCAGCTTGTATAGCTCATTCATAGCCTCAAGAGGGGTCATAGTCATGACATCCAGTGCCAGCAGGCTATCACTTAAGCTGGAAGCAAAGAGTGAAGGCATCATTAGCTCTTCTGTTGATGCTTTGTCTTCGGCCTTGGCTGTCTTAGTCCTGGGCACAATTTCCCCATGCTCTGACTCCAATTCTGACAGTATATCCTCTGCCCGCTGAGTCACCACCTTGGGCAACCCCGCCAGCCTGGCTACATGGATGCCGTAAGACTTGTCGGCCGCCCCCGGCACGATGCGCCGCAGGAAGGCCACCTGGGTGCCCCGCTCCTTCACCGCCACGCAGAAATTCTTGATCTTGTCGTCTTCCAGATCCGTCAATTCATGGTAGTGGGTAGCAAAGAGGGTCTTGGCGTGGACTTTCTTCTCGATATGCTCAATCACTGCCCGGGCAATGCTCATGCCATCAAAGGTGCTGGTGCCACGACCAATCTCGTCTAAGATAACAAGACTATCCTTAGTGGCGTATTTCAAGATCTGGGCCACCTCGTTCATCTCCACCATGAAGGTGCTTTGGCCACTGACCAGGTCATCGCTGGCACCGATGCGGGTGAAAATCCTGTCCACGGGAGAAATGGAAGCCTCCCGGGCAGGGATAAAGCTGCCTATCTGAGCCATAAGTGTCAGCAGAGCTACCTGACGCATATAAGTGGACTTGCCCGCCATGTTGGGCCCGGTAATCAGCATGATTTCGCTGTCACCGTGACTGAGGTGCGTGTCATTGGGGACAAACAGGTCACGGGTGAGGATGCGCTCCACCAGCGGATGGCGGCCATCCTTGATATCTATGACACCATCATTTTTCAGACGGGGACGCACATAGTTGTAATTAGCGGCCACCTCCGCCAGACTCCCCAGCACATCCACCACGGCAATTTCATGGGCAGTCTGCTGAATCTCTGCCAACTTGCCCTTGATTACTTCCCGTATTTCCGTAAAGAGATTGTACTCGATGGTCTCAATCTTTTCCTGAGCTCCCAGAATCTTGGTCTCGAAGGTCTTGAGCTCATCGGTGATATACCGCTCCGCATTGGCCAAAGTCTGCTTGCGCACATAGTGGGCAGGCACCATATCCGTGCCGCTCTTCCGCACCTCGATATAGTAGCCAAAAACCTTGTTGTAGCCGATTTTGAGAGTCTTGATGCCTGTCTCAGCCTTCTCCCTCTCCTCGATTTCCTGCAACATGGACTTGCTGTCACGGGAAAGGCGGCGGTACTCGTCCAGCTCCTCATTGTAGCCGTCCTTGATAATGCCACCCTCCCTGACAGAAAAGCCCGGCTCATCCACAATAGCCCGTTCAATCAGTTCCACCAACGGCTGGAACTCCTCAATCCCCTCATGGCCCTGTTGCAAAAGCCTTGCCTGAGCCTCTGCAAGCGACTTGCGGATAGCGGGCAAGCAGGCCAGGGAAACCTTCAGCGAAATAAGATCACGGGCATTGGCTGTCCCCACTTCTATGCGGGTGAGCAGACGCTCGAAGTCATAAACCTCCTTGCAGGCTTCACGCAGGCTCCTGCGACGGTTCATGTCATTTACCAGTTCCTCCACTGCATCAAGGCGGGCCTCGATGCTCATGATGCTGAGCAAAGGATATTCCAGCCATTTTTTCAAGAGACGGGTTCCCATGGCAGTCTGGGTCATATCCATTACATCCAGCAGGGTATCCTTCTTGCCCCCGTCCCTGAGGTTCCTGGTGATTTCCAGATTTCGCAAAGTATAGGTGTCTATCACCAGATTTTCCGTGGCATCCAGTACCGTCAGCTTGCTGATCTGAGAAAGGTCAGTCTTTACTGTACGATGAAGGTAAGAAAGCAGCGTTGCCACCCCTTCCTTCACCAACTGCTGGGAGGGACGCTGGGAAGCATCGAAATGCTGCACCAGAATGTTCTCCATCTCCTCCGTAACCTCAGGCAGACGGGTAAAGAGACAGTTTGGCATGCGGAGCTCCACAAACTCCTGCAGAGTCTCCATAAAGCTCATGGCCCCTACCAATACCAACTCAGGCATCATAAGGCGGTAGAGCTCATCCAGCATCATCTGCAGCCGGTTTGCCCCCTGATAAAGTCCATAGAAGCATTCACCAGTGGAGATATCCGCCCCTGCCAGCACAATATCCCCGCTGACTGCATCCTCATGGAGCAAGGCGATGTAATTGTTATTGGCATTTACCAGAGCATTGTCCGACAGCACCGTACCCGGGGTCACCACTTTGATGATTTCCCGCTTGGTGAGCCCCTTGGCCTTTGGGTCGCCAATCTGCTCGGCAATAGCCACCTTGTAGCCCTTGGCGATAAGCTTGCCCACATATTGCTCCGCTGCATGGTAAGGCACCCCGCACATGGGGCAGTTCTCCTTGTCGCCGCTGCGGCTGGTGAGGGTCAGGCCCAGTTCCCTGGATACAGTCTTGGCATCCTCGAAGAACATCTCGTAAAAGTCCCCTAACCGGAAAAAGAGCAGGGCATCAGGCTCCTGCTCTTTCGTGGCCAGGTATTGCTGCATCATTGGCGTAAATTCCATTGTGGCCTCCTTAGCAAACCTCACCTTTCAGCACCCAGGTCTGGGGGCTGGTTATCTTCACTTGGACAAAATCCCCTTCCTTTTCCTCACCGTGGGGGAAAAGCACGATTTTATTGCTGCGGGTATGCCCCATCCAGACTGTTTCATCATTCTTGCTGGGGCCTTCCACCATGACCTCCATGGTCTTGCCCTGAAGGGACTTATTTATCTCCAGGCTGATTTCGTTCTGTACTTCCATGAGCTTCTGAAGCCTGGCCTTCTTCACATCCTCAGGTACCTGGTTTTCCATCTCCGCTGCAGGAGTGCCGGAACGTTTGGAATAAATGAAGGTGTAGGCTGCATCATAGCGAATTTCCTTGAGGAAAGTCAGGAGTTCCTCAAAATCTTCCTCCGTCTCACCGGGGAAACCCACAATCAGGTCAGTGGTCAGGCTCACCTCGGGCATGGCTGTGCGAATGCGCTTCACCAAATCTTTATAGGCTTCCGCCGTATAGACCCGGTTCATGGCCTTCAATATCTTATTGCTGCCATGCTGCACCGGCAGATGGATATGCTCGCAGAGGTGCTTGCCATCACGGATAACCTCGATCACCTTGTCGCTCAAATCCTTGGGATGAGAGGTCATAAAGCGCACCCGCTCAATGCCCTCCACCTTGTCCACCATAGCCAGTAGTTCGGCAAAGTCTGCTTGCTTATGATCCTTGCCATAGGAGTTCACATTCTGCCCCAGCAGAGTCACTTCCTTATAGCCGGCTTTGACAGCCTGCTCCACTTCCCGCAGGATATCCTCCGGCAGGCGGCTGCGCTCCCGGCCTCTCACATAGGGCACTATGCAGTAAGTACAGAAATTATTGCAGCCATACATGATAGGCACCCAAGCAGATAGTTTGCCATCCCGAAGCACAGGGGCCTCAGACTCGTCCGGCAGCTCGGTTTCCGTGAGGTTCACATCCACCACATGCCCCCGCTCCGCTTCAATGTGGCGCACGGTTTGGGACAGGGAATGCACCTTGCTGGTGCCAAGCACGAAGTCGATATGGGGAGCACGCTTTATGAGAGCCTCCCCCTCCTTCTGAGCCATGCAGCCAGCTATGCCAAAGATCAGTTCCGGCTTCTTGCGCTTCAGGGCCTTGATTTCCCCAATCTTGCCGTAGACCTTGTCCTCCGCTGTCTCCCGCACGCAACAAGTGTTGATGAGAATGAGGTCAGCCTGCTCCATGTCCTCTGTCCGCTCATAGCCAATAGCGTTCAGCTGTCCCGCCATGCGCTCACCGTCAGAGACATTCCCCTGACAGCCGTAAACTATCAGCTTGCAATATTTTCTTTCCTTCATGTCTGCCATGCTTGCTCCAAAACCTTTCGTTACTAGTAAGCTCGTAATAAAGCATTTTACCAAAAATCAGCATCGATGTCCAATCTAAAATAGCTCTGTTTCCTCTCACCAATTTTCCATTATGAGTTACTCCTAACTATAGCAAAAACTGACAATTTGCGTTATAATTAATTTGTGAATATTTTTTAAGGGATAAAATCTTTCTTTGGGATTGGAGGATGGAGCCGTGGCAGGACGGACTGTTGCGGCGCATTTTATGGCAAAAAACAAAGACATTGGCATCATTGCACACGATGAATGGCTCAGGCCTTACGAGCATGCTATCAGGGGGCGTCATGATCATGCCCTGTGGAAAATCAGCCAGCTGACCCAGAATGGCAAGCGCTCCCTGTCGGACTTTGCTACGGGGCATCTTTACTACGGCCTGCACAAGCAGGGCCGTGGCTGGGTTTTCCGTGAATGGGCTCCCAATGCCCTCTCTATCTACCTGATAGGCGATTTCAACAACTGGCAGGAAGACGAAGCCTATAAACTCAAGCATATTCCCGGCACCGGGGATTGGGAGCTTGTTATCCCCGCCGGAAAGATCAAGCACGGTGACCTTTATAAGATGAAGGTTCACTGGCGTGGCGGGGAAGGCGAGCGCATCCCTGCCTGGGCACAGCGAGTGGTGCAGGACGAGCAGACCAAGATTTTCTCTGCCCAGGTCTGGAATCCCAGGAAGAAGCATACCTGGCATGATGAAAAATTCAAGGCTGACACCTCCCCTCTACTTATTTACGAGTGCCATGTAGGCATGGCACAGGATGCAGAAAAAGTCGGCAGCTACAAGGAATTCAAAGACAAGGTTCTGCCCAGAGTCAAGGCAGACGGCTATAACTGCGTGCAGATTATGGCCATCCAGGAGCATCCCTACTACGGCAGCTTCGGCTACCATGTCAGCTCCTTCTTTGCCCCCAGCAGCCGCTTCGGCACCCCTGAAGAGCTGAAGGATCTCATCGACACCGCTCACAGCATGGGACTGGCAGTTATCATGGACATAGTTCACAGCCATGCCGTGAAGAATGAAGTAGAGGGTCTTGGCAATCTCTGCGGCGACCCCAATCAGTTCTTCTATCCCGGCGACCGCCATGAGCATCCTGCCTGGGACAGCCTTTGCTTTGACTACGGCAAGGACGATGTGCTCCATTTCCTCCTTTCCAACTGCAAATATTGGCTGGAAGAGTTCCACTTCGACGGTTTCCGCTTCGACGGCATCACCTCCATGCTCTATTACAGCCACGGTCTTGGCGAAGCCTTTATGAACTATGGCGACTACTTCAACGGTCACCAGGATGACAACGCCATCTGCTACCTGACCCTGGCCAACAAGCTCATCCATGAGGTGAAGCCCGGTGCCATCACCATCGCCGAGGATGTCAGCGGCATGCCCGGTCTGGCTGCCAAGTTCGAAGATGGCGGCTATGGCTTCGACTATCGTCTGGCCATGAACATACCGGATTACTGGATCAAGACCATCAAAGAACAGAAAGATGAGGACTGGAAGCCCTCCAGCATCTTCTGGGAAGTCACCAACCGCCGTCAGGATGAAAAGACCATTTCCTACGCCGAGAGCCATGACCAGGCTCTGGTAGGTGACAAGACCATTATTTTCCGCCTTATCGATGCGGACATGTATTGGCATTTCAGCAAAAATGACCGCAATGGCGTGGTAGACCGGGGCATCGCCCTCCACAAGATGATTCGCCTTGTGACCGCCTCTGCTCTCAATGGCGGCTATCTGAACTTCATGGGCAATGAGTTCGGTCATCCTGAATGGATTGACTTCCCCCGCGAAGGCAATGGCTGGAGCTATAAGTATGCCCGCCGCCAGTGGCACCTGGTCGACGACAAGAATCTCTGCTACCACTATCTGGGGGACTTCGACAGAGACATGCTTTCCTGCTTGAAGACTGTCAAGAACTTCCAGAAACAGCCTGTGGTGGAAATCTGGCACAATGATGGCGATCAGGTGCTTGCTTATATGCGCGGCGACCTCATCTTCATCTTCAACTTCTCCCCCACCCGTTCCTTCCCGGACTACGGTTTCCTGGTACCAAAAGGAAAATACAAGGTCATGCTGAACACAGATGCACCTGCGTACGGCGGCAACGGACTGGCGGATGACAGCGTTGTCCATGCTACCATTCCTGATCCCTTGTATGCCAAAGACGGCAAGGAATGGCTGAAGATCTACATTCCTGCCCGCAGTGCCGTGGTGTTGCGCAAGAAATAACATCGACAAAGACAATAAGGCCAGCGTCCTCAAAATAGACGCTGGCCTTATTGTTTTATTCCTTATCAATGATGACAATCAGTCATAACCGTAAAGTTTCAACAGGCAATCCCTCGATGCATGTATTATGCAAAATTTAGTTCTGACCAAATCTCTCCTGAAGAACTGCCAAAACTTCTGCCGGATTCAATCCTTTGCTAACAATGAAATTAGCAATTTCCTCATTCTTGCTAGCAGCAGCAGCCTTTTCAATCTTTGCCAACTCTTCCTTCAGGTCCCTCAGTTGTGCTGACCTAGTCTCAATTTTTGCCTTGATTGCCTCGATTTTCTGATCATAATTCACTTGACGCGCCATTAAAAATTCCTCCCTGTAATGAATATTCTTGGTATGCCTTGTGAAACTAAAGGCACCTTTAAATTATAACGCCGTTGTTTCAGTTTTGCCGCAGGCAAAACTTCCTCTTGGCGTTTCAACGAGGCGGGAGATATATGCTCACCACCTGTTAGTAAATAAGGAACTCGCCACCTATAGAGGTGGGAAACATCTTCTTCCGAGTTATATCCTCTATTCTTAATTTTATACATATACTCAAGGAAAAATCAAGACTTTTTAGCAATTAAAATATGATTGTTAAGACATTGAACACTGCATTTGCAATTAATTCTTCTCTTATACATTCTTCATTTTATGCGATATACTGTATAGAACCATTCCACAGTTGCTGATGCAAAAGCAAAGAAAGGAACATGATGATGAAACTTTACAAAACATGCCTGTGCCTTGGGCTTGCATTTTTAGGATTGCTCAGTTTTATCCCTTCGGGATGCTGTTCTGACAGGCCAACTGGCGGAGGTCTGGCTGATTTCTCCGCCCCCAATGCACCGAAGGTTATCAGCTCAGACAACATCAAAAAATTCTACTTGAAATTCAAGTACAGAGGCAACATAGCAAAATCATCAGATGGAAATGCCCTGCCTCCGCTCCCTGCCGGGGTTTATCTTCTGGAAGCAGAACGGAAGGGTGACAAGGCTCATTTCTTGCTGTCCTGTGACCGTCAAGGAACCACCAACCCACTGGTATTTCAGAAAGACCTGCCAGCAGAAGCGATGCTTGATCTGCAAAATATAATCAGGAAATACAATCTCCCGGCCATAAACGGCAGCAACTTGCGAAACAGTGCTTTAGGAACCTCTCTGCGCTTTCTGGTTCTCTATGATACCGATGAAAAAATCACCGTCTATGCCGAAGGCGGTGCCTCCACCCTGCCCCACGGCTGGTGCGGCACAAGTGTCTTTCTTGAATTCTTTCTTGATAAGATAGACACAGAAGGTCTTCTGTAACGCAGAATTCATTGCCATCGTATTCAATTACAGCGATGGCAACAATGCATGCTTGAATAGCGATCATGATCTGCCGCCAGAGTATCAGGATGCCTTCGGAACCATGCATCTGGCCTTAGCCGAAACAGATAAATTTACGAGTCGGCTTGTTTCAGGCATGGTCTTATGATAGAATTCGATTAGAGAAGCGCATAAAGAATTCAGTGAATTATCTGATGAAAAAGGAGGCATGTTTATGAGGTCACTGGCATTGCGATTACTGGCTCTGACTGTCCTGTCTATAGTCTGGGCTGCTGCTCTTCCCCAGGGGGCAGAGGCAAAACCGCATATCAAATTCAGCATTGAGCATATCTACCTGCACGAACCTGGAGAGGCGGAGGTTGTCGGCTACTTCGAGAACTCAGGCGATCAGGGAGCATATGTAAAATGGACAGAGATTGATCTCACGCTCATCGCCGATAACGGGCAAGAAATGTGGTCAGATGTTGGCATTCGCCACTATGTGGACGATATCTATGTTCCCGCAGGAGAATATGTAGCCTACACTTGCTATGTCCAGAATCCTAATATCCCCGAATATCATGGGAAATTCCGCTGGCGCACTCACACCAATACCCACTGGGAAAAAGCTGCAGGCTGAGAATATCCGCAGTACGCCATACTTGCATTTTAAGACCACTAAAAATAAGACGGAGCAAACTGCCCCGTCTTATTTTTATGAAGGGAAACACGATGATGGAAAAATAGAAGCTGCCACTCTTTGTCTTTGGAGGAATCACATCAGCACAGCCACCAATTTCTCCACATCTTCATCAGATGTAGCCCAGCTGGTCGCCAACCTCACTATCGTCCGACCATCCGCTGCCTTCTCCCAGAAACTGAACTCCACCGTCTGACTCAGTTTTTCATACTCATCTTCGCTCAAGCTAACGAATACCTGATTAGTAGGGGAATCAAAGGCCAGCTTGAAGCCATTGGAGATAAGGCATGCTCTTATTTTGCCTGCTGCTTCCAAAGCTGTCTTTCCTATTGATTCATACAGGCCATCCTCGAACAGCACATCAAACTGGATACCCAGCATCCTGCCTTTAGCCAGCAGAGCACCATGCTGCTTCATGATAGTGAAGAAATGCGGTATCAGCCCCGGCCGGGGAATGACCACAGCCTCTCCTAGCATAGCCCCGCATTTAGTTCCACCGACATAAAAAACATCGCAAAGCTGAGCCAGGTCCTTCAAGGTGACATTGTTATCCTTGCAAGCCAGCGCATAGGCCAGCCTGGCTCCATCTAAATACAGGGGAAGGTGCTTGCTCCTGCAAACCCTGCTAAGCTCGTTCAGCTCCTGCAGGGAATACAGGGTGCCATACTCCGTGGGCTGAGAGATATACACCATGCCCGGCTTAACCATATGTTCACGGTTCAAATCATCTTCATATGCTTTGCAGCACGATTCAACAGCCTCAGCAGTTACCTTGCCCAGTTGATGTGGGATAGTCAAAACCTTATGTCCACTGGCCTCTATGGCTCCTGCTTCATGCAGGCTGATATGGCCGCTGTCAGGCGCAATGACGCCTTCATAGGGACGCAGCAAGGCATCTATCACCGTAGCGTTTGTCTGCGTCCCCCCTACCAGGAAATGCACATCTGCCTGAGGACACCCGCAGGCTGTGCGTATGCGAGCTCTGGCAGACTCGCAGATTTCATCTGTCCCATATCCTGAACTGTGCCAAAGGTTGGTTTCTGCCAATTTCTCTAAAATCCTCGGATGTGCCCCCTCCTGATAATCTGAAGCAAAATACAATTTATTTCGGCTCATGCAATCACCTCCGAGTTATATCTTCGGTTTCAATAAATTCCTCAATCGTCACTATCTGCCAAAACGACACAGGCATTCAGTTCGCTTTCAGTCAACATCCAGCTTCGCCCTGTCCGCTATTTCCCTATGTGGCCTAACCAAATGCTTTTTGCCTTCTCCCTATCCCGGTGCATCTGTTTCACCAGCTGTTCCACAGAAGCAAATTTCTTCTCCGGGCGCAGAAGCCGAAGGAATTGCACAGTCAGCATTTGGTCATAGATATTTTTATTGAAGTCCTGAATATTGACCTCAAGACGCACAGCCCGTTCCCCTTCAAAGGTAGGGTTGTTGCCAATATTAGCCAGAGCGCCATAAGACTCACCGCCGTACTTAGCCACCGCCGCATAGACACCTTTGGGAAGGATTGCGCGATTCTCCCCTATGGCAATATTTGCCGTGGGAAATCCCAACTGACGGCCCCGCTTATCTCCGTGCTGAACCCGTTCGATGATGGTCATGGGATACCCCAGGAAAGCATTAGCGGATTCCAGGTCCCCTGCCTTGATGAACTCCCGGATGCGCGTGCTGCTGATGGGCTTGCCATCATGGAGCACCGTAGGGCAGATTTCCGCCTCAAAGCCATAGTCCTTCCCTGCCCGCAATAGGAGTCGTTGGGTTCCCCTGCCTCGCTCGCCAAAAGTGTAGTTAGCACCCGTAACCACATAGCACGGGGCAAAGTGAGCCTGCAGGAGCAGCAGGAAGTCTTCAGGACTTACCTGGGAAAAAGCCCTGGTAAAAGGGATGTTCATCAGCACATCTACCCCCAAGGCTTCCAGTCTGGCCTGCCGCAGGAAATTATTGCCAATTTGAGGCGGCATCCTGTCTGGCGCCAGCACCGACAGCGGATGATTGCTGAAGGTAAAGACCAGGGACTTGCCCCCGATTTTCTTTGCCAGTTCCACAGCCCGCTGAACAATGCTCTGATGGCCGATGTGCACTCCGTCGAACATGCCCAGGGCAACCACCAACTTGGGATATTTGCTTTTTAAGTCTGCCAGTTTATTATAAATCTCCATGGGATGCTCGCTCTCCCTGCTTAATTTCTCGCTATCTGCACGACCTTATGGGGTCTGATGCTTTGGTCTTTGATATTGTAGCCGCCAATGCCCAGGAATTGATCGCCGGCATACACCCGTAAAGGCCCATCGTCCCCTTTATAAAACCTGTCCGTGGTAGACAGTCCGTTCAGGAAAGCCTTCATTCTGTCCTGTCGCAGATCATAGCGAGGCAGATGGTGCAAAAAAGGTTCCGGGGAAAGGATTGCCTCAGCTCCTATGGCTTCAAATTCTTCCAAAGTCAGGGCATCCCTTATTTCGAAACTGCCTACTCTTTGGCGTACCAAGAAAGACATCAGGGCAGGTATTTCCATAGCTTCGCCAATGTCCATGCAAAGGCTGCGAATGTAAGTGCCCTTGGAGCATTCCACCTCAATGCGGAAACCTCCGTCCCAAGAAGATAACAGTTCCAGTCTGTGAATGACTACCTCCCTTGTGGGAATTTCCACCTCTACACCCTGACGAATCAAATCACAGGCTTTTCGCCCCTCAATCTTGATGGCAGAATGAGCCGGAGGAACCTGCTTGATATATCCCCGGAATTTTGACAGGACATTTTCTATGGTGCAATCTGCGGGCATGATGAACGCCTTTCTCTCCAGCACCTTTCCTGTGTCATCTCCGCTGTCCGTAGAAATTCCCAAGCATATTTCCGCTCGATATACCTTGTCCGTAATTTCCAGATACTCAATCAGCCGGGCTGCCTGACCTATAGCTATGGGCAGCACTCCCGCAGCCGCAGGGTCAAGCGTGCCTGCATGCCCTACCCGCTTTTCCTTCAGCACCTTGCGCACGAACCCCACCACATCGTGGGAACTCATGCCAGGAGGCTTGAGGATATTTATGAAGCCAGATAACGCCATCACTGCACCTCCCCGGCTTCTCCCTTGTCGTCTGCAGGATCTGTGGGGGCAAGGGCTTCATCTATAGCTCTTTGCAACATTTCCTTAGCCTCGGCAAAGGGCTTTTCGATGCCGCAGCCAGCCGCCTTCACATGGCCGCCGCCACCAAATTGCATGGCTATCTTGCTCACATCTACCCCCTTGGAACGCATGCTTACCCGAGCCTTGCCTTCCTCCTTGTACTTCATCACTGCAGCGATATCTACGCCCTCAATGACGCGGAGCATGTCGATAAGGCCCTCTGTGGCCTCGATGCTCTCCATGACTTCGTAGCTCAGGAATGCACCGGCTGCCCTGCCGCCATGCCAAAGCTCAATATGCTGCATAGCATCTGCCAGCCCCTTTACATGGGAGTAAGGACGCTGCTCCAACGACTCGGAAATCACATGTGGCTCTGCTCCTGCCTCCAGCATTTTCGCCGCTGCTCTCATGGTCAGAGGGGTAGTATTGGAGAAACGGAAAAAGCCCGTATCTGTGGCCAACCCCGTGTAAAGAGCCATAGCCATTTCCTTGTCAAGCTCTGCTTCTGCCAGTTCCAGCAGCTGATAGATGATTTCTGCTGTTGCAGCCCGCTTTCCGTCCAGGTAAAGTTTTTCTGCCTTGCCATCATTAGTGGGATGATGGTCAATGTTCAGAATGGGGGCGGAAACAACCTCCGTCACTTTTCCTACCCGATCAAGGCTTGCATCCAGCACCACCAACAAGTCAGCACTGTACTGCTGGCCTTCCTCCGGCGCTGCAATTTCTTCAGCTCCCGGCAGCACTTTGAAGCCAGGGGAAATTTCATCATCTATCATGACCATTGCTTCCTTGCCCATCACCGTCAGGTAACGGGCAAGTGCCAGAGATGAGCCTATGGCATCTCCATCGGGATTCTCATGGGAAGTGATGATGATTTTTTCTGCCCCCTTGAGCAGTCCCAAGGTTTCTTCCAGAGTAAGCATCATGCTTCCTCACCCTTTGTTTCTTCATTCATCTGCGTGCCTTCTTCTGCCTGGATCTTCAAGAGCAGTTTCTGGATATGGTCACTGTAATCCAGAGATTTATCCACCACGAAACTGATTTCCGGGGTGAAGCGCAGACGGATGCGCTTGCCAATTTCACGCCGTACAAAGCCAAGAGAGGATTGAAGGCCCTGCCAGCAGTCCTTCACCTGCTGCTCATTACCCATGAGGCTCACATAAACCTTTGCTTCCCGCAGGTCTCCCGTGCATTCCACAGAGGTCACCGTCACAAAACCAATGCGGGGATCCTTTAGTTCCCGCAGAATAATGGAGCTGATCTCCTGTTTCATCAATTCCTGTACTTTTTCCACTCGCAACTGGCTCATGGAAACACCTCCTCATAAAGAAACAGGAAACGACAGGGCCTGGTTATATGCCAGCCTGCGTTTCCTGTCAAATATTTCACTGCTTATTTATTTTCGTTTTCTGCCTTGGCAGCCTCAGCGGCCTTAGCCTGCTCCTCACGGCGCTTGGCAGCGGCCTTGTTGGCCTCGGTAATAGAAGTAGCAATCTCTTCCATGGTATAGGCTTCGATGATGTCCCCTTCCTGGAAGTCGCGGAAGTCCACGATGGAGATACCGCACTCGTAGCCAGCGGCCACTTCCTTGACCTCATCCTTGAAGCGGCGCAGGGAATCCAGCTCACCGTCAAAGATCTCGATGTTGTCGCGAATGATGCGGATCTTGGAGTTGTTGAAGATCTTGCCGTCCAGCACATAGGAACCTGCTACCAGTGCCTTGGAGAACTTCATGACCTTGCGGATTTCCACACGACCCTGGATAACTTCCTTGTACTTGGGCTTCAGCATGCCGCTCATGGCGTCCTTCACATCGTTCAGCGCATCATAGATGACACGGTAAGTGCGGATATCGATGTTCTCATTGTCTGCCATCTTGCGGGCATTGGCATCGGGACGCACATTGAAGGCGATGATGAGGGCGTTGGAAGCAGAAGCCAGCATGACATCGCTTTCGTTGACGGCGCCAACGCCGGAATGCACGATGGCAACGCGCACTTCATCGTTCTTGTTAAGGGACAGCAACGAACTGTTGAGAGCCTCAACAGAACCCTGAACATCAGCCTTGACTACAATGTTGAGGTCCTTGATCTCGCCTTCCTGAATCTGCTGGAAGAGGTCATCAAGGGATACCTTCTTGGCCTTGATAAGCTTGGTGCGCTGACGCTCTACGCGAGCTTCTGCAATGGAGCGAGCCTGTTTCTCCTCCAACACAGCCAGAATGTCACCGGCAGAAGGCACATCATTAAGACCAAGGATCTCCACCGGCACAGAGGGGCCGGCCTTCTTCACATTGTCGCCCCTATCGTTGACCATGGCACGAACCTTGCCGTAGGTTGTGCCGCAGACGATGGAATCGCCGATGCGCAGGGTACCATTCTGCACCAGTACGGTAGCCACAGGGCCGCGACCCTTGTCCAGTTTTGCCTCGACAATGACACCGCGGGCATCACGGTTCGGATTGGCCTTGAGCTCCTTGACCTCGGCTACCAGCAGGACCATTTCCAGCAGGTTGTCAAGGCCCATGCGCTTCTTGGCAGAAACGGGCACCATGATGGTGTCTCCACCGTATTCCTCGGGCACCAGGCCATGTTCCATGAGCTCCTGCTTCACACGGTCCGGATTGGCACCAGGCTTGTCAATCTTGTTGATAGCCACAATGACGGGAACATCAGCAGACTTGGCGTGGTTGATAGCCTCGACAGTCTGGGGCATGACACCATCATCTGCCGCCACTACCAGGATTGCGATATCCGTAATCTGAGCACCACGGGCACGCATAGCCGTGAAGGCCTCATGGCCCGGAGTATCCAGGAAGACAATCTTCTTGCCCTGGCACATGACCTGATAAGCACCGATGTGCTGGGTGATGCCGCCTGCCTCATGGGTAGACACAGAGGTGTTGCGGATAGCATCCAGCAGGGAGGTCTTGCCGTGATCGACATGGCCCATGACCGTCACCACAGGGGGACGAAGCTTCAGGGACTTAGGATCATCCTCAATCTCGGGAATGAGAGTGGGGTCAACCTCGGGAGGCAGTTCCTCGCAGGCCACGCCAAACTCAGCCGCCACCAGAGCAGCCGTATCATAGTCAATCTCCTGGTTGATGGTAGCCATGACGCCCATCATGAAGAGCTTCTTGATGACTTCCGCAGCCGTATAGCTCATCTTGGAAGCCAGGTCCTTGACTGCGATGCTCTCCCCTACCTTGATATGGGTGGGACGGGCAATCTGCGCTTTCGGTGCCGGCTGCGGGGCACTGCCACGCTTGTTGCCTTTGTTCTTGCGGCCGCCGCGGCGATCATTGTTGTTGAAACCGTTATTGCCATTGTTGCGGTCGTTCTTGTCGCCCTTGCGGCCGCCGCGCTCGTTCTTCTCGCTGCGTCCATTGCCCTTGTGCCCATCACGGCCATTGTTATTGCTGCCCTTGCCATCATTCTTGTGGTCGCGGCCGCCCCCCTGACGCTCTCCGCTGCGCTCGCTCTTCTCGTTGCGGTCATTGCGCTCATTGCGATTGTTATGTTCTTTGTGGTCACGGTGCTCAGAGTGGCTTTCCTTCTTCGGCTCTTCTTTTTTGCGTTCGCTATGAACAGGCTGCTGCTCTCGATGCATCTGGCGTTCTTCCTTTTCCTGTGCAGGCCTCTTGGCCTTCTCCGCTGCGGCGTTCTCCTTGGGCTGATTAGTCTTTTCCGTTTTGACACGCCCATCCTGGCTGCTATAGTCCTTTTCCGGCTTCTTCTTGGCGGGAGCTGCAGCCTTGCCTGACTTCTGCATTTCCTGCTTCACTACTTCATACTCAGCCTCGCCTACGCCGCTGAAATTATTATTAACTTTATAGTTATGTCGCTTGAGAATATCAAGCACAACCTTGCTATCTGTATTAAATTCCTTGGCCAATTCAAAAACTCTGCGTTTTGACATTGATCCACCCCCGTTTATTTTCTCATGGTTCCTCCATCAGCTTTTTGAGCTGCGCCGCAAAACCAGCGTCTGTAAGAGCTGCTGCCGCGCGGTACTCCTTGCCCAGACAGGAGCCGAGCATCTCGCGGTCAAGAGCCTCAACATAGGGAACCTTATATTTATCGGCTAATGTAATCATTTTTTTTCTGGATTCTTCTGCTGCATCTGCCGCCATGATCAGCAATTCTGCCTTATGCCCCTGCATAGCCTGTTCCACAGCAAAGGCACCTGATACGATGCGGCGCGCCCGCTGGGCCATGCTCAGAAGATTCACGATTCGCTGTTCCTTGGTTATTGCCATATCAGGCCCCAGCCTCCGCTTGTGACTTCTCCAGGGAAGCGACCTGCTCTGCCAGTTGCTCATAAACCTCCTGGGGTACCTTTCCCTTGAAGGAGCGTTCCAGTCCCCGGGACTTTTGAGCTTTTTCGAAGCATTCGGCTTTAGGGCAGATATAGGCGCCACGCCCAGGCAGCTTGCCGGTGGCATCTACAGCGTATTCTCCCTCAGGGCTGCGAACAATGCGCACCAAGGATTTCTTGGGCAGGCTCTGCTGGCAGCCGAGACAGAATCTTTCAGGAAGTTTCTTGGTCTTCATGGCTTATTCAACCTCTGCGGTAAAGGACTCCTCGCCTTCCACCTGGACTTCGCTCATATTCTCGTCCAATACTTCACCAACGGCCTGGCTTTCGCTCTTGATGTCGATTTTCCAGCCGGTGAGCTTGGCAGCCAGGCGGGCGTTCTGCCCCTCCTTGCCGATGGCAAGAGAAAGCTGATAATCGGGCACGATTACCCGGGAAACCTTCTCCTCTTCGTTCACAGCCACAGAGACAACCTTGGCTGGGCTGAGAGCGTTGGCGATAAGCTTGGCAGGATCCTCGTTCCATTTCACGATGTCGATTTTCTCATCGCCCAGCTCGTCCACCACGGCCTGCACGCGCATGCCGCGATAGCCCACGCAGGAACCTACCGGGTCCACGGCCTCATCGCTGGAGTACACGGCAATCTTGGAGCGATGGCCAGGCTCGCGGGCCACAGACTTGATTTCCACGATACCGTCCTGAATCTCAGGTACTTCCAGTTCAAAGAGGCGCTTCAAGAGACCGGGATGAGTGCGGGAAACCACAATCTGGGGTCCCTTGTTGGTCTTCTTGACCTCCACCACGAAGGCCTTGATGCGATCGCCGTGCTCATAGCTTTCACCGGGAATCTGCTCGGCGGGAGTGAGCACAGCCTCAGTCTTGCCCAGGTCAATGAACACATTGCCATTCTCCACCCGCTGCACCAGTCCGCTCATGATATCGCTTTCACGGCTCTGGAACTCATCGTAGATAATGCCGCGCTCAGCCTCGCGGATGCGCTGCACCACCACCTGCTTGGCAGTCTGGGCAGCGATGCGGCCGAAATTGGCAGGAGTGACCTCTATTTCAATAACATCGCCCACCTCGTATTCAGGACGGATGGTACGAGCCTGAGCCAGGGAAATCTCCGTGATTTCGTCCTCAGCCTCTTCCACTACGGTCTTGATAGCGTACACATGATAGTGTCCCGTCTCACGGGAGAGAGTCACGCGCACATTCTGGGCAGAGGCAAAATTCCGCTTGTAAGCAGAAATCAAGGCTGCCTCAATAGCCTCAAAAAGCACATTCTCATCAATGCCACGCTCTGCGCCCAACTCACGAAGGGTAGTGAGAAATTCCTGCCCGCTGTCCTTCGCCTTAGCTTTAGTAGCTCTTCTTGCCAAAATAATGTTCCTCCTAAATCAAAGGGCTTCATGCCCCATATTATCTGTTAGAAATCAATATGCAGACGAACCTGGGCTGTCTTTTCCAAAGGCAGCTTCAGCTCTCCATCCAGGGTGATGCTCTCTTCATCGAAGCCAGTGAGCACCCCTGTAATTTCCTTCTCCTTGGAGCCCTCCAATGGAGCATAAAGGGTCACATCGACCTTCTTGCCCTGCTCGCGCTGGAAATCACGCTGCTTCCTGAGCACCCGGTCAATGCCCGGAGAACTCACTTCCAATATGTAGCTATCCGTGATGAAGTCCTCCGCATCAAGCCTCTCTTCCAGCTTTTCGCTTAGAGCCTGGCAGTCATCTATCTCGATGCCGCCCTCCTTGTCGATGAAGACGCGCAGGTACCAGTCATGTTCCTTCACATACTCCACATCTACCATCTCGATTTCGCTCTGTTCCTCCAGCAGCTCCAGGACGATTTTTTCCACCTGCTGCTCGATATTCTCTTTGCGGGCCATCTTTCCACCTCCATCTGTGAGCTGCTCTGATAATTTTCCACATAAATATGAAAGAGTGAGCCTAAGCCCACTCTTTCCACAACGCTTAAATTCAGATAACGCAAAAATCTATCAGCAGAACGCTCACATTCTAAAACAATCAAGTTCCCAAAGTTGTGTACAATTATACCATGCTATCCATGGCTTGTAAACCTTAACGACAAAAAATACAGCTCAAATTTCTCACAGCGCTTTGAGCAGGATAGAAAAAGTCCCTTCCAGGCAAAAAGTTCCCAAGACCACCGTTTCCGTCATCAGCTCTATAGCACCGTATAAGTCCCCTGTAAGGCCTCCCAGCTGCTTGGTTCCATAATAGCCAAAAAGCCAGGCGAATGCCAAGCCTGCCAGCAGTGACGCTATGGCCATGAACACAGGCTCCCATGGCAAGATTGCCATGATCGTGATTACGCCTGCCAGAAGCACTGTTTTCTTATCGGCCATATCTGCAAAAGCCTTGCCCAAGCCTTGAGGACGGGCATAAGGAAACACGGCAATGACCATCACCATGGCCATGCGGCCAATAACAGGCATCAAAAAGAGCGCCATGAATAAAGCGCTTTCCTCCAGGTCACTCAAAAAAGACCACTGCAGGAGCAGCAGGCACATGGCAGACAAAGCTCCATAAGAACCTACCCTGCTATCTTTCATGATTTCCAGCATGCGATCCCGGCTGCGGGCTGAAAGAAGGCCATCCATGGTATCCATGAAGCCATCGTAATGCAGCCCGCCAGTCATGGCTATAGTGATTATCAGCATAAGTGAAGCAGCGGTATTCTTGGGGAGAAAATCGAAGAGGATAGCAGCAGCCAGCACATAGATAAAGCCTAACACTATTCCCACCAAAGGGAAGAACCTGGTAGAGCGCCCAAAATCCTCGGCTGTCCAGCTGTCCTGCTTTACGATATGTATTCTGGTGAGAAATTGCAAGGCAACGAAAAACAAGCGCAATGAATTACCTCCCTCAGTACAGGCTGTAGCCCAAGCATTGGAATACGATGTAGAAGCCAATGAGATAAAGCACCGTAGCCGTATACATCATGCGAATGCATTCCATGATATGCTTCGGCCCCGTAACCTGTATGGGATCCCCCATATAAGCGCGAAAACTCTCTTTGCCAAAGTAGGAATTGACTCCTCCCAACCGAATATGCAGAGCCCCTGCTACCGTAGCTTCTGCGTACCCGCCGTTGGGGCTGGGATGCTTGTCGGCATCCCGCTTCATAGTGTTCAGCGCATGGCGGGCATCAAACCCCAAGAGCCAGGCACTCACGATAAAGAGCAGACCTGTCAGACGGGCAGGAATCAGATTCAAGGCATCGTCCAACCTGGCAGCCGCCCGGCCAAAGTAAAGGTATTTCTCATTCTTGTAGCCAATCATGGAATCCATAGTATTGGCTGCCCGGTAGAGCACAGCCAATGGCACGCCGCCAATGGCAAAGAAAAACAGCGGGGCGATTATTCCATCCACGGTGTTTTCTGCAATAGTCTCCACTGTAGCCCTGGCAATCTCGGCCTCACTTAATTTGTCCGTATCCCGGCCCACTATCCATCCCACCTTCTTGCGGGCTTCCTCAAGATTGCCCAACAGCAACAGGGCGCATATGCCTTTGCCGGCTTTAGCAAGGCTCTTTGGAGAAATCATGAAGGATAGGATCAGCGCCCCCGCCATGGCACTGCCCCAGCCCGGCAGATAATAGGAAAAATGCATAAGGGCAGCTGCCACATCGTAAGATATCAGCAGCACTATGATCACCAGCATGGCTCCCATGGCGAACTTCTTGCCATCGCTGTCCGCAGGACGATAAAAGGCCCGTTCCAGGAAAGATATCAGCTTGCCCATCAGGACTACCGGATGCCATTTGCCATTAGGATCCCCGATAATGGCATCTATGAGAAAGGCTGAGATAGCCGTCAACATGAGCTGTCCGCACCTCCTGCCATGATTTCTGCCAGTTTTTCCATATCAAGGCTTTGAGCTACGATATCTGCCAGCCTGTCATAGGCGGCTTCCTTGTCACGATGCTGATTGCGCTGCTCTGGCAAAGCCTCCCAGCCTTTCTTCTGGCGCAGTGCATTCAGGAGTTGGCGTCGGAAGCTGTCATGGTCAAAGATGCCATGGATATAAGTGCCCAACACTCTGCCATCAGTGCTCACAGCCCCATCGATTTCTGCAGTGTCTTGTCCATTGGAACAATCGATAGAAAAGGGATGCTTTACCTCGGCGGTGAATTCAGTCTGTCCCATATGGATTTCATAGCCTGGCATATTGTCGGCGGTCATAGCTTTCCGGGCATCAGCGAAGCACAAGTCTTTGCAGGAAGCCTTAACCTGGGTCAGCAGCTTCTCAGAGGTAAAAGTAGTCACCATGGGCAGCAGGCCCATGCCCTCCACCTCGTCATGGTCAGATTCCATATGCCGGGGATCTCTTATCTTTTCCCCCAGCATCTGATAGCCGCCACAGATACCCCAGAGGGGAGTCCCCTGTTGCACTTTCTCCTGGATAGTCCTTTCCAGGCCGCTTTCACGCAGGTACAGCAAATCCTCTGTGGTGTTCTTGGAACCGGGCAGGAGAATCAAATCGGGCTCGCCAAGATGGGAGGCTTCCTGCACATAGTAAAGCTCCACATCCGGTTCTGCCGCCAGGCTGGAAAAATCCGTGAAGTTTGAAATCTTCGGAGTCTGTATCACTGCCAGCCTCAGCTTATCTTTGGCATCGGCGGGAGCGGATTGCTTTTCCTCCAAAGAGACAGAATCCTCGTCATCAATGCCCATTTCGTCAATATGGGGGACCACTCCCAGCACAGGCTTGCCAGTCTTTTCCTCAAGGAAGTCAATCGCTGGCTGCAGCAGGGTTATATCTCCCCTGAACTTGTTGATGACCAGCCCCTTGACCAGTGCCCTTTCGTCCTCATCCAGGAGCTCTAGCGTACCTACCAGAGAAGCCAGAGCACCACCACGGTCAATATCTGCAATCAGCAGCACCGGGGCGTTCAGATGCTTTGCCACCCGCATATTCACGATATCATTGGCTTTGAGATTCACTTCGGCAGGACTGCCCGCCCCCTCGATGACCAGCACTTCATAATTTTCCTGCAAACGCAAAAGCGCTTCCTTGACAGCAGAAAAAGCCTTCAAGGAGTAGCCCGTATGATATTCACGGGCGCTCATATTGCCCACGGGCTTGCCATTGATGATGACTTGGGAGCACGAATGACCTGTAGGCTTCAAAAGCACTGGATTCATATCCACCACAGGCTCCAGTCCGGCAGCCTCCGCCTGTGCCACCTGGGCCCGCCCCATCTCCAGCCCTTCTCTGGTAACATAAGAATTCAAGGCCATATTCTGAGCCTTGAAGGGCACTGCTTTCATCCCCTGTCGGTGAAAGATACGGCATAGGGCAGTGGTGATGATGCTCTTGCCTACATGGGAACTGGTCCCCATCAGCATGATGCTCTTAGACATGGAAAAGACCTCCAATAGTAGTGCGGATTTGCTGCAATAAAATAATTCAACTTGTTAAGGGAGCAATATCCTGCCCCCATGCTCTCACATAAACCATGATAATTGTACCATAAGGTGAAAGAATTGACACATTGCTTTGCATTCTTTTATTCTAATGGTTCTCCTTGAAATTCTCCACCTGCTCCATGACTTTCTTGAAGACCTCCGGGCTGTACTGCGGCGGGTAGCCGTTCTTGACCAGACAAATCTTGATATCAAACTTCAGCTGGTCGCGGACATTCTGATTATTGAGCCAATCTGCAAAGCTGGATTTCATATCAATGATTTCCTTGATTTTCTTCGCCAACTCCCGGCAGCGTTCATTGATGACAATGCCGTCCTGCTCCTTGTCCTCGCCGTATTCAAAGTTTGCTTCCTCACGCTGCTGCATGAGGATATCATAGAATGCCTTTTCCTCAAAGGTCAGGTCTATCTTGCGGAAGCTCTCTCTGTCAGCTTGCATTTCCTTCATGATTTTCATAGCCTGTTCGGTAGCTTCGCGAATGATGGCTTCAGATGCTTCTTCCTG
This sequence comes from Pseudoselenomonas ruminantium, assembly GCA_015058655.1. Classification (GTDB taxonomy): domain Bacteria; phylum Bacillota; class Negativicutes; order Selenomonadales; family Selenomonadaceae; genus Selenomonas_B; species Selenomonas_B ruminantium_C. The sequence goes on along the minus strand of SVBX01000006.1, from coordinate 10,220 downwards.
GGTAGCCCCGGCTTCTTCTTCAGTGAGTTTCTTGCGCCGCTCATGATACTTGCGGATAGTTTCTTCCAGCATTTCCTGATACTTCTTGCCCGCCGCCAGATTGGTCTTTTTATACTCGGTGATGCCCTTGCGCATCATCTTCACCAACATTTCCAGCTTGGAGGCAGGCATTTTGATTTCAGCCAGGGCTGCCGTGAACTCCGGCCCAAAAATATCTTCCTGCTCGCCTTCAGATAGAATGCTCTCCACCTTGTTATATTTCAAGGCTTCCTGCACCATCTTTTCCACCTGACGGTTCATCACATCCGTGTCAAGCTCTGTGGTGCCGCTCATCTTGCGCACAAAACCAGCAATAGCACCAAAACACTGCGCCAAGGCAGATTCTTCCTCTTCCAGCACACCAGAGGGCTGGCAAATAGCAAAGGCCGCCCGCATGCGCTTGGTCATGGTGAGGAAATACTTCTTGAAACTCACACGGCTGCTTCTCTTTCCGTCCTCACTGACCAGTTCCAGCATCTGATTTTTGGTGAACACATATTCAGCCGCCTTAGACAGTGCGCGATAACGCTCCACTGGGTCAGCCTCAGAATTCAGGAAAATGCTCAAATCATAGTTAGCGAACAGGCGTTTGATAATTTCCAGATACTCACGGAAAGCCGTTTTTGCTTGCTCCACATCATCATCAGTTGGCGCAACATTCTCCGTGCCACCGTAGATTTTCAGAGCTTGACGCATCTCATCCCTTATGCCGATGTAATCCACCACCAGGCCAAAGCTCTTGCCTGGATATTTGCGGTTAACGCGACTGATGGTCTGCACCAACTGGTGGCGCTGCAAGGGCTTGTCATTGTAGAGATATGTGAGGGATGGCTCATCAAAGCCGGTAATCCACATATCCACCACAATCACAATACGGAAATTAGACTTGTCCTGCTTGAAGTTTTCCTCCAATTCCGTATTGCGCTGCTTATTCTTCGTGCCCCCCAGATACTGATACATATCCTCCGGATCATTGCTGCCAACACTTGCCACCATGGCCATAAAGGGTACTTCAGGCAAACTGCGCATTTCTTCTTCGGAAATCTTCGTCCCTTCCGGCACTTTGCGGGGTACAAAATAGTCAGGATATTTCTCTTGGAAAATCTGCAAAAGCGCATAAGCAATTGGACGGGTAGAGCAAGTAATCATGGCCTTCTGCACACGCTCAGGGTCACCCGCGCACATTTTCTCATAGTGGTCATGAATATCCACCGCCAGACGCTCCAGCCGCGACTTCTCGCCCAAAATTATCTCCATGGAACTCATGGCCTTCTTGCTTGCGGCTATATCGTCAGCCGTTGCCCCAGAATCAGCACACTGCTTGTAATAGTCTTCTATAAGCTTGACCTTTGCACCATCCAGCAGGACTCTGGCAATGCGGGGATGATATTTTATTGGCACAGTTATGCCGTCTGCCACCGCCTGATCCATAGTGTAGCGATCAACTTCTGCGCCAAAAGTCTGATAGGTAGCATCAATTGGCGTCCCAGTAAAACCGACAAAGGTAGCATGGGGCAAAGCTTCCTTCAACACTTCAGCATAGGGCTTTGACAGCATGGCCTTCATATTCTCGTTTTCATCTTTGCCAAACTTGATTGACTTGGCACGCTCAATCTGCGTACGATGGGCCTCATCGGAAAAACAGATGATATTGCTGCGCTCCGAGAGCAGTCCGATTTTATCTTCTTTACGGTCACAAAACTTTTGGATGGTGCAGATGAAGAAACCGCCGCTTTCTCTGGCAGAAAGTTCCTCCCGAAGCGTCTTGCGGTCAAGCACTACGCTGACCTCGCCCAGTCCCAGGAACTCCGAGCTTTTGGTAAAGAGACGTGCCCCCTGCTTCTGCAATTCTTCACGGTCTACAATCATGATGATAGTAGGCGAGCCAATAGCAGGTACATCCTCACAACGCATAGAAAGCTGCCGTGCCAGGAAAGCCATGGTATATGTCTTGCCACAACCAGTAGCACCAAAGTAGGTGCCCCCCTTCCCCGTGCCGGATTCCACTGACTTGATAATACTTTCCTTCAACAGACGGGCCGCAAAGAACTGGGGATAGCGGCAGACAATCTCGAACTCATCCCTGTCGTATTGGCTGTCCTGGAAATAGATGTAATCCCGGAAAATCTCCAGAAAACGCTCTGGACGGTATACCCCCTGCACCATAGTCATCAGTTCATCAAAAGGTGAGGTAGAAAGCTCATCCTCCGTATTCACCCGCCGCCAGGCATAGAAATGCTCATAGGGCGTACGTACCGTCCCCAGCCTAGTCTTCACCCCATCTGATATACAGGCCAACGGCGCATAATGCAGGAGCTGAGGAATATCCCGCCAGTAGCGAATATTTATCTGCTCCCAGGCATCATAAATGGTAGCTTTTCCGTCGGCAGGATTCTTCAGTTCCATAATGCACACAGGCATACCATTGACAAACAGCAGCACATCCGGGCGGCGGGTATGAGTTTGTCCATTATCCGTGTACTCAACCATGAACTGGTTCACCACGCGGAAGTTGTTCTCCTGGCAATTATCAAAGTCAATCAAAGGCACCGTGCGAGGCTCGCCGTTTTCGGCAAAAATCTGGACACCATCTACCATCCAGCCATAGAGCAGGTGCAAAGTGGCAAAGTCACTCTCTGCCCCTGCCAGACGAACCTTGTCCGTCACCTGCCGGATATCTTCGTTGGTCAGCTTAGGCTCGACTTTTGTGAGGAAGTCTTCCAGATCGTCCAGATACAGTACCTCACGATTAGACTTACGAGGAATCTTGTCACCTTGCATATATGTCCACTGCTCTTGCTCTAGCAGCGATATCAAAGCATCTTCAAAATCCGATTCACAAAAACGTCCATTGTAATTCTTCAATCCAGCCATTTCTCTCACCTCAATCCGTTGCCATAAGTGCCCCTCTGAGTAAAATTGGACAGATATTCTTCAGCTGTTCCCGTAATTCTTCTGCTATACGCTTACGCTCAATATAGCAGCTATAAATATCTGCAATACTTTTCTGCACACGTATATCAGGTATAGGTATCTTCACTTTGATTAAATCAGACCAAACAAAAGTTTCTCTTGCAGTACCCCAAGAATTAAATCTTGCATATCTATCAAATTCAGTACGATTAAACCACATGCATAAATATTCAGGATAAAGCCTTTCTTCATCAATGGAGAAAACTTCATCTACCGAAGAAACTACAATATCTTCATTGGAATCATTAAATGCATACGCAAACACCTTTTCATTGTTGGTAGTTTGAACAAAAGCAACTTGTCTTGGCTTAACCACCTTGTAATTAGACAGATTATTCACATCCACCTTAGATGAGGGCTTACGAAATTGTTTAAGCACACTTATCCCCATAACATTTGATATCTTATTATCACTATTGCGAACATCATGCCTGACAATATACTCACCAATTTCCTTTGAAACGTTATTACGCCTTAAATCCTCAATAAATCCATCACAAGTAAGCTTCAAATCTTCCAGTCCACTTTCATATGCTACAAGGTTCTCTTTCATTTCGTTATAGACTGCTACAACTTTTTGCTGAATAGCTATAGCAGGCAAGGTGATATGTACCGCACACATATTTTCCCAGTTAAAGAATTCTGTAGCACTTCCCCATGAATCCCACCTAGCATAACGGTCAAATTCTCCACGATTAAGAAAAATAAACAAGAATTCTGGCATAAGGACTTCTTTATCGCGAACATTAAAAACCACATAGTCTTCCGTTACGATAATATTTTCATCTGATTCGTTAAAGCCTATAGCAATCTTTTCTCCCATTCGAGTAGTTCTACGATTGAATGCAAATTCTTTGGGCTTAACAACCTGGAATTTACTCAAATCACGCCCATTTATATCAGCTTTGGTAGGCATAAATTCCTTTGTATTTGCAATGCCTCTAACATGTTGTTCCGTATAATCGCCATCATTATTTAGTTCATTAGACTGTTCAATCAACTCTCCCAGCCGATATTGCTTATTCGATTCCATATCCAATTCCCTCAAAGGCTGCTGCCAGTTTCTCCTGGCTCTTTCTTTCCCGTGCCAGTAATGCCTTCATTTCCGCCTGAATTCTTGCCATCTCTACTGGATAATCAATATCTAAATCATGGTCTATAAACTCAATATAGTTAGAGGGCACCAAACTATAATCGTTAGCTTCGATTTCCGTGCGGTAAACGCTTCGATAAAGTTCCGGATGGGCGTAATTCATGCCGTCAGCACCTACTTCCTGCCAACGGTGATATATCTCTGTAGCACGCTCTATCTGCTGAGCATCCAACATAACCTTTTTCTTATTTTCCCCCTTCACCGCATTTTCCCGCCAAGTACGTAAATCCATAAAAAGAATTTCTCCGCTACGATTACGGAGGTTCCGACCATGATATTCCCCGCCCCGTTTGTTCTGATTCAGAATCCAAAGGGTAACACTGATATCCGTGGTGATAAAAAGGTCACGCGGCAAAATAATTATAGCTTCCACCTTGTCATTTTCAATGAGTTTCTGCCGAATCTCCTTGGCATCAGAGTCAGCCAATGCACCATTAGACAGCAAGAACCCAGCCACTCCGGTAAGGGGCTTTATATGATGAAGGATATGGAGAATCCAGGCATAGTTGGCATTGCTGGCAGGAGGGATGGCATAATCCGTCCAGCGAGCATCCCGCAGTAAGTTTTCATTCCACCAGCCCTTCAAATTGAATGGTGGATTGGCCATGATGTAATCAAAATAAAGTCCCCTGTGTAGGTCATTAGTAAAGGAAGAATCGCTCATAGTTCCAATATTATGACTGATACCACGAAGTGCCAGATTCATCTTTGCCAACCGCCAGGTGGCCGCTTCCTTTTCTTGTCCGTAAACATTTATGCGGCTGATGTCTCCCATTTTAGCCCGAACGAGATCCGTGCTTTGGATAAACATGCCTCCTGAACCGCAGCAGGGGTCATACAGTGTCCCATCAAAAGGCTCTATCATGGCCGCAATTAGCTGCACCACATCATGGGGTGTGTAGAACTCCCCCTCTTCTTTTGTCGCATTCACGGCAAATTCCTTCAGGAAATACTCATACACACGGCCAATAAGGTCTTTCTCCTCGCCGAATTTCTTGTGGCTGATTTTGTCTACTTCATCCACTACCTTCTTGATATCCGCCGAGCCAAGGTTGCGGGCAGTGAATGTACCATTAACAATGCACCCCTTCAACTGATTACTGGAATCAGAAATACTTTTCAATGCCGTATCAAGCACTGCATTAAGTTTGGTAGCCGGAGTATTGATGATGGTAGACCAACGTGCCTCCTTAGGCAGATTGTAAGTCCCATCCGTAAATGAGGGGTCATCAAAAAACGCCTTCTGTATTTCAGGTTCTTCCGGGTCAAGCCCTTGTTTCCTGAGATTATCCTTGAGGGCCTCTACACCATCATCAAATTTCTCACCAATAAACCGCAAAAACACCAGCGTCAGCATCAGGTCGCGCTTCTCAAAAAACGACCCGGAATTACGGGCATTCCGCAGAATGTCCCGACATTTGAATAGTACATTATCTAAATTCAAAACTTCTTCTTTTTTCTTTTTTGCCATGCCTGTCTCCTGTCTATATTAATTTATAAGGATTATTACACCGCAATAAATGCCGCGTCTCCACTATGCCTATTTCTTGATGGCTTCAACATTTCTGCAGTGCTCCGTCATACACCAGCTTAGTCCGTTTATCAAACAGCACCCACAGGATTTCATCAAACTCCTCCGGGTGCTCTTCCAGCACAGCCCTGACCGTCTGCACGGCAAACTCCGCAGCCTGCTGGACAGGATAGGAATACACCCCTGTGGATATGGAAGGAAAGGCCACGCTGCGGATACCATGCTCCATGGCCAGCTCCAGTGAATGTCGATAACAGCCAGCCAGCAGTTCCGCCTCACCATTGCTACCTCCATGCCAAACTGGCCCAACCGTGTGAATCACATAGTCACATGGTAGCCTATATGCCTTGGTGATTTTCGCATGCCCTGTCTTGCAGCCGTGCAATGTTCGGCACTCAGCCAGAAGCTCTGGCCACGCTGCTCTGTGGATAGCCTCATCTGCGCCACCGACCCCAAGCAGGCTTTCATTGGCAGCGTTAACAACGGTGACAGCATAGTGTCGTGCCGTGATATCTCCCAGTTCTGTCCTTATGATGGTCATATTGCTTACCTCCTAAATTTTACATCAAACCATTGATGCTCTTCGTCAGCTCCAACAAACGGATAAGCCCCTCCTCAAATTTCTCGTCATCAGATTCTGTACGCTTGGCGGCCCCTTTTAGATGTGCTTTCTTCTTGGAACACCAAGATTTTTCGTCATGTATCTTTCCATCAACAGGCGGTCAATGTTTTCAGCAGTATACCACTAGGCATTCTGATGTGTGGCGTAGCCCTTCTTCCCCAAGGACATGGCAACCACACCTAATCCAAGGTTACCACGATATCGCCAGCCCTGCAAATACTTATTAGCGCCAAATCTACAATCCGCTTCGGCACCGATGATACGTACCTCGTTATAATACGATGTAAGCACATGTTTTTTGTCGCATAAGAGCGTAACAGGCACTCCCTATATCTTTGAGTAACCTGCTCCGGAAGTCACGATACAAGGAAGTCATCAGCATAAACATAAATCCACATAAGATAAGCCTAACCTGTGCCAGCATCTCCGCCTCATTAGCATATCTATGGATATGGCCCTTTTCATTGCCAAACAACATAGCAGAAAGCTGCGTCTCCCTGAGCGGTAAAATATATGGGCTTCCTTGCCATACGCTTCAGCATAGACCAGTTCATAGTCCACGCCCAGTGATATATACATTCTGCCACCACAACATCACATTCTTTTGCCAACCCATTTGATTATATACCCTATATTTAACTATTTGAATCTCTTGCACTCTGTTTTTCCGCTCTAGCAATTATTTTTTCAATAACTGGTTTCAAATTCGCAAATACTTTCTCTTGTGAAGTATTATCCATAGAACATATATAATCACACATTTTCATTTTGTTGAATTCTCTAATAGTCGTAACTTTACCATAATCACCATTCTTTGTATGTTCTTCGTAAAAAGCATCCAACTCAATATCATCAAGTTCTAGAGCATTTTCTATTCCTTTATTCATTACAGTATGGTTGGTATAAAACGGCATAGTCATCGTCACTATATTGCCATCATCCGACTCCTGTTTCTTTGTATCACAATCAAATAAGAAAAACTGCAAAAACTTATTATTTCTTCCTTTTATAAACTGCATACCACAACTAAGACTTCCTGATCCTGTAAATACTTCATTTCCATTTTTATCTAAATGACCAATCCACTGAAATTCAATTTTATTAGTATATCCAAACAATTCAACTGCTCTATTAAAATATTTTTCATCTGTACGTCCCTCAAGATACACAATAGGCTTTGTGATGTCTTTTAATCTATCACTTATTGAATCACAAAAATTAACATAGCGTTTATTTTCTTCTATCATAGCATTATATGCCTCACGAAATACATCATTCTTATTTGCCAAACATTCCATTCCACAATTATCTAAATCTAAGATGCTACATCTATCCCCCATTATGTCTGTTAATCCCATATTAAAAAAAGCCGAGTGCGTAGAAATAATAAACTGAACTTTAGGAAACATTTGGATAAGTGCTGGAACCACTTCTTTTTGCAGCATTATATGCAGATGCTTATCTATTTCATCAATAAGTACTATTCCCTCAACACTTTCAATTGATTTTCCTATCTTATCTGCTTGTTTTAACAATTCTCCAAATAGACACAATAATGCCGATTCACCAGCAGAAATATTAAATATAGTCGGATATATTGTATAACCAGTTTTTTCATCAACCACCTGTATCCTTGCGCCTCCCATATTCCTTGGTCCTATGCCGATTCTTACTGCTTCTTTACGTTTATTTAAAAGGATATTTGATACTATCTGCTGTATTTTTTGCAAAATATCATTATTCTTATACATTTCACTATCAAGCACTACATCCATCATCCAATTAGCAAGTTCTGGCAATCCCGATGTAACTTCAATTGGGTTAATAAGGTAACCATTAAAATTCGAACTATATTTGTACGACAATTCCATTTGAAACACGTCATTTAAATATCCTGGTTGTTCATAACGATAAGAAGGAAAATATGTTAAAAGATTATTTGAAAATACATTTATGGCATCGTTATTTTCAATCTTCAAATATTTTGCAAATTGATTTTCATGCTTTAACTGATGTTCTATATCGCTATACCTAATAGGCCAGCTAGCCACATCATTATTATTCCATATAGCTCCCATTAAATCATTAAATTTTTTCTCATCTACATTCCCTAGTAAATCTACATAATGAGCATATTTCCCTTCCACCATAAAGGATATATATACCAAAGAGTTACTCGTCCCAACTTTATTATATAACTGTGATGAAATACGATATAATTTTCCCGCCTTTATCCCAGAAAACTCATTTGGAAATCCTTTTCTAGCAAATTCATAAAAAGCATCAACTAAATGAGACAATATTGTGGTTTTCCCCGAACCATTAATTCCCGTCAACGATATTACTTGTTTGTTTGACAAGTCCAAATCAAGAGCATCAAAAGGTGCCCTATTAATAAATACTATACGTTCAACCTTCATAATTATAAACCGCCTTTCTTTGAAAAGCACCAATTAGGTGTAACGGCGAATCGCAGACCTCATACTTTTAACCATAACGCTCCAGCGTCTTAAGCCGATGTACCTGCTCAGCGAGTAGGTATGGCTGATCCTGTACTGTGTCCGTTGCATTCTAATAGCATAGCCACTTGGTATACTCCCATACCAATTCTACCTTATGTCCCTGCGCTTCAGCTTTAAAAAAGTATCTGCGGCGATGGTACTCTTGCCAACACCAACACCGCCACAAAAATTTATTACCTTCAAGTCCTTCTACTATACAAAAGACGCATGGCCTGACACCATGCGCCATCAATAATCATTTCTTATACTCGTTCACAATACGCATAATCTGCTCTTCTGTCCAACCACTAGCGATTTTAATGGTAGCCATATCTTTTCCAGCATTCCACAAATTCATTATTACCTCTATCAATTTATTTTCCGCTCCGCGCTCATAAATGCCCTCGCTCAAGTTGCACATCGTTCTCAACTCCTCTTCCATCTCTGCTGTAACTTCAATATCGAACTTCTTTCTAAGGATTTTACTTTTCTCTTCAGCAGATTTTTGTGTTTCCTGGAATATCACTTGCAACATCGACAGCATCCTGTTTCGCACAGGCCCCGGTGCCAGGTAAACCATCACAATATTGAGCAAGTCATAATTTTCTCGTGGTTCCTTATATTTGCCAACCACGTGGCGTTCTGTCATGCGGTAGTGGTTGATGATGCTTCTGTCCGTAGGAGACTCCATGCATATCCAGATTGTGTATACCTTCTTTACCCCGCTATAATCAGAACCACTGAACTCTGTCTCCTTCTGTGCGGAGATAAGTCTGCTGCCATAAAACACAGCTCGCTTCATAAGAATGTACTTCAGTGCAGTCTCCGAATATGTCTTCTGTGCCTCAATATTTATGATCAAGCGTATACGTTCGCCTGTTTCCGGGGTGATGGCATGGAATATTACATCAAAGGTTGTCCACCCCTCTGTAGGGGCTCCCACCTCATTGCGAAGCCCTTTTATCTTCTTCGGAGCTGCCACGGTATTTGTCTTGCCTGGATTAACTGGCACAGCACTAACCTGAATATCTCCCTCAATGTACTTCTCTTCAATATCTGCAAGGCTGGCTTCCTTGAACTCCGGCACAGTCCCCTTCAACAGGTAAGCTGCTACAGCGCGCTCCGACAGGATTCGCTTGGCAGCCAAGTCATATTGTGGATTTTTGAAACCAAGTAACCTGTCTGCCGGCATTTTCTTTTGTGGCATCGATAGCGTCTCCTTCCTCTTGCCTGAATTATACCACAAATCAAGATTTCCATAAAGGTACTACATATATTCGTCCAAGAGACCTTCATTTATACAATAGACACGCTTATCTTGCCATTTCCCGACTTTGCCACGCCAAAACAGCGCGAAGCCTTATATGCCAAGGCTTCGCGCTTACTTTTTCCAAAATAATA
>SVBX01000041.1 GCA_015058655.1 Pseudoselenomonas ruminantium | reverse complement strand
TTCGTGTTAGTGATTTTAGTCAATTATCTCATATGGGAGGCACAGTTTAAATACACCTTATTATTTACCACTTACGTCAAAACTAGTATCCTTGATGAGTGGACTAAAAAATAGGGAGACATCCTTTGGTGGGGATGCCTCCCTATTTGATTTCAGCTTATCTGCCACTGCACATGGCTGCCTTTTTCATCCTTGGTGACTATGAGCTGATTGTCTATTTCCTGCTTCAGTTCTGTCACATGGCTGATGATGCCGATGAGCTTGTCACCGCCGGAAAGGCGCTTCAGCACTTTGATAGACTGTTCTCTGGCGTGGTCGTCCAGGGAGCCGAAGCCTTCGTCTATGAACATGACATCCAGATTGATGGCAGAGGTGTTGGCCTGTATCTGGTCAGAGAGGCCCAGGGCCAGGGAGAGGGCTGCCATGAAAGATTCGCCGCCAGAGAGGGTTTTGATATCCCTTTCCTTGCCAGTGACGGTGGAATAGACTATGAGGTCCAGGCCACGGTTTTTGCCCTGCCCGGCATCGCTGATGCCTATCAGCCGCAATTCGAACTGTCCGCCGGACATTTCAGTGAAGCGGCGATTGGTGGCAAAGAGAATCTGCTTCAGGTAGTGACGCTGGACGAAGGTTTCTATATCCATGCGGCTGCCGCTTACCTTGCCGGACAGACGATTGAAAAGGCTGTCCAGAGCGGAGGCCTCCTTGAGTTTTTCCTGGCGGACAGCAAGATTTCTGGCCAGATATTTGGTTACGCTCTCATTGCGGTTCAGCATATCCCGCAAATGCTGATGCTTGTCATTCTGTGCCTGCCAAAGGGCATTTATCTCCTGCTGGCGCGCAGTCAGGGCAGCAATATCCGGGCGGGGGGCCTGGCCGATGGCAGCAATGATCGTTTTGGCCTGTTGCAGGGCAGCCTGGGCTGACTGGCTGGCCTTTTGGGCGCTTTGCAGCTTTATCTGAGCAGCCTGCCTGGCACTTTCTGCCTGGGCAAGTTCTCTTTTGGCGGTCTGGGCATCAGGATACTGCTGCTGGCTTTGGAGGGTTTTGATCTTTCCCTCCAGGATTTTAACGGCGCTTTCTGCTTTTTGCCTGTCTTCCACTGCTCTGTCTGCAGCTGCTTGCAGTTTTTGCATCTCCTCACCGCTTTGGGAGAGGAATTTTTGCACAGCTTCCAGCTTCGTTTCCTTGCTGGTTAAGTCCTGCAGTTTGACAGAGATTTGGCTCCGCCATTTTTCCAGCATGCCTTGGATGAAGGAGAGAGGATTGTCCTTGGGGATTTCCAGCTTTGCCCGTTGCTGGAGGTCTTCGCAAAGCTCCGCAAGCTGTGAGGAAAATTGTTCTTCCAGTGCTTGCCTGGCTGCATTTTCCCGCTGGGCCTGATTGGAGGCTTTTATTTGCAGGTCGTTCAGTTGGGCGACCTGGGCTTGCAGCAACTCCAGTTCACGGCGCTCCAGAGGTCGTTCTTCCTCGTTGAATTGGTGAGGATGGGGGTGCTCTGTGGCACCGCAGACCGGGCAGGGGAATCCTTCCTTGAGGTCCTGGGCAAGTATGCCTGCCTGGGCATCAAGGAAGCGCTGATGTTCCCTGTGGTATAAGTCTTGCTGCTCTTGGTGATGCTTTTTCTTGGCCAGATAATTTGTCTGGGCGCTGGCAGTTTTTTCTTGGGCGGCAGCGCACTTTGCCTTCAGGCAGGTCAGGCTCAGCCGTTTGTTTTCCCAGTCTATGGTCTTTTCTTGCTGTCCTCTGACCTTTGCCAGTTTCTCTTTTATTTCCGGTAGTGTTGCCGCCCGTTGCTGCCATTCGCTTATTTGAGCGGCGTAATCTGCTTGGGCTTTTTGGGCATTTTGCAGGTTTTCTTTGCTCTTTTCAAGCTGCGCTTTGGTGTCAGCCAGCAGCTTTTGAGCCGCTGCCAGTTCTGTCAGCTGGCTGAGGGCGCCCTCGACCTTTGTCCGGGTGGCAGTGCAGGAAACAATGGCGGTCTGGGCGGCGCTTTGGGCAGATTGCTCTTCCTTCTGGGCGGCAGCAGCCTGCTCTTCTGATTTGGCCAGTATTTTTTCCTTGGAGGTTTCCTGCTCTGCAAATTTATCCAGCTGCTGATAGGACTTTTCCAGTTCCCGGGCCTGGGCCAGCCGGGCACTGATAGCTTCCTTTTTCTTGGTGCTGTCTGACCAGGCGGCGGCTATGTCCATAAGTTCCGCTTGCTGTTTTTCTGTCAGGGCGGCCAGTTCTTTGGCCAGCAGTTCCAGATCGGCTATGTTGGGCTTGCCTTTCTTGTCCAGCACTTTTGCCCTCAGTTCTGGCAGGGGACTTTCCGTGGGCAGATCTTCCGGCAGGCAGATGTCTTCGGCCCTGCCTTGGCAGGTTTGCAGGAGGTTTTGCATTTCGCCTTGCATATTGCTGTTGCGGGAGCGCAGTTCGTTTACGATAGCATCGAAGATTTCTGTGCCAAAGAGGCGGCGGAAGATTTCCTTTTTCTTGGAGGAGTCCAGCCGCAAAAGTTCCATGAATTCACCTTGGGCAATCATGCCAACTTGCATGAACTGCTCTTTGGTGAGGCCTATTATTTCCTGCAGTTTGGCGTTGATTTCTGCAATCTTGCCGTTGAAATCCTTGCCGCCGGGCAGGGTAAGGGTAACTTCCTCCTTGGTTTCTATATCCTCGCCTTTGCCTCGCAGGCGCTTGCGGAGATGTTGGGGCACACGGCGGACGGTGTATTTATCTTCATGGCCGCCGTTCAATTCGCTGAAGGTCAGCTCCACAAAGGGCGTGACCTCCCTGCCGATATATTGGCTCTGCAGATCGGTGCTGGCTTTTTTGTTGGTATTGGAGCTGTTTTCGCCATAGAGGGCAAAGACCAGAGCATCGAAGATGGTGGTCTTGCCTGCGCCTGTGTCCCCGGTGATGAGAAAGAGATTCTGCCTGGGGGCATTGAAGTCAATCTCGGTTCTTGCCCCGTAGGAGCCAAAGGCCTGCAGGGTCAGCTTGATAGGTTTCATGGCCGGGCCTCCCTGTTGTCTTGTACGCTGTTGATGATATCTGCCAGCAGGGCTTCTTCCTCAGGCTCCAGATCGGTGAGGAAATCCTTGCATAGTTCAAAGGGGGAAAGGCGGGCCTGAGGAGTGAGACTGGTCTCGTAATCGGCGGAGAGGCGAGCGTTTCGCCTTACTTCCAGCAGGTTGGGGAAGGCGGCAGAAAGCCTGTCCTGCATATCAAAGACATCTAAGTCCTTTTCGTCTGTCAGGGTTATGCTCACATAGTCTTCAGAAGGAGTCTGCAAAACTTCTGCAAGCTTTCCTGTAAGTTTCCGTACCTCGTGGAGAGGTTTCAGGGGAATGTCGGAAGTAATGACCTTTCCCTTGGGGCCAAGCTCCACTTCGATAATGCCTTTTTCCTGTCCTGCCTCGCTGACGGAGCAGGAAAGCGGTGTGCCGCAGTAGCGATAGCATTCCTTGCCGTTCAGCTGCATGGGCTGATGGATGTGCCCCAGGGCGGCATAGTCGAAAAGCTCCAGCACATCGCCATTCACGGAGTCGATATTGCCCACGGTGACGATTTCTGAGTCAGCCCGGGGAACTTCCTCGGCGCTTTTGCCGGTGGAAAGGTAGAACTGATGGCTCACCAGCACATTGCGGGCAGCGCTGTCGATTTTCTCCCGCTCTATCAGGGCGTGGAGGGCGGCATCGTAGGTGAGGTTGTTGCCGCTTTCATCGGTGCCGGTGATGGCCTTCACCATGGAGGGCTTCACGAAGGGGAGCAGGTAGAAGTGGACGGGGCCGTGTTCGTCTGAGAGGGTGACCTTTTCAATGTATTCATCCGGCTCTGCAGGGGGCAGGCCAATCATGTGGAGATGGTGGTGGCAGAGCAGGGAACGGAAGGCATTTATCCGCTGGGCGCTGTCGTGATTGCCGGAAATCAGCATGATTTCCATTTTCGGCAGGAAGAGGGAAAGCTCGGTGATGAAATTGTCGAAAAGGGCCACTGCCTCTGCTGAGGGGACGGACTTATCGTAGATATCCCCGGCAATGATCAGGGCATCGGGCTGCTTTTTTTTGGCAGTCTCGATGATTTGCTTGAGGATGTATTCCTGGTCGCGGCTCAGGTCGTGGTTCATGAGCTTCAGACCGATATGCAGGTCTGACAGGTGAAAGAATTTCATAGGCGCCTCCTATTGGAATGTATGTACTTTTATTTTACTCCAAGTCAGGGAAAACTAAAAGAGGGCTGGCCTTGGCGGTCAGCCCTTGATTTATTTGTTGTTGTTTTCCTGCACGATGGTTCTGATGGGGAAGGGGATTTCAATGCCTTCCTCCCTGTACCTCTTGGTCAGCGCCTTGATGAATTCGTGCTTCAGCAGGAACTGATGGTCGAAGTTGCTGGAGTGCATGATGACATTGAAGTCGATAGAAGATTCGCCGAAGGTGTGGAATCTGACAGTGGGGGGGATGTCAAGCTCCCTGTCCACTTCTTCCATGACCTTGGTAGCCACCTCCAGGGTGACCCGCTCTACCTGATCCAGATCGCTGCCATAGGCCACGCCGATGGGAATCTTGATGATGATATCCTTGCGGGGCAGGCTGTAGTTGGTGATGATGGCAGAAGCTATCTTCTGGTTGGGGATGACCACCATATTGCCGTCTCCTACGGGAGCGATGGTGGTGAAGCGCCAGGTGATGTCCGTGACGCGCCCTTCTTCGTTGGTGCTGAGCTTGATATAATCCCCCAGGCGCAGTTGCTTGGAGATGATGAGGTGCAGGCCGGAGAAAATGTTGGCCAGAGTCTCCTGCAGGGCCAGGGCTACGGCCATACCACCGACGCCCAGGGCAGTGAGGATGGGGGCGATGGAGATGCCGTAGTATTGCAGGATCACCAGCACGCCCATGGCATAGATGATGACATTGACGATGGCATTCAGCAGCGTGGTGCGGGGCAGGTCCTTGGATTTTGCTATTTGCATATCCACGAAGCCGGAAACGGTGCGGGCGATGACCCGGGTGATGGAAAGCACGATAACCGTGAAGAGAATATAGGAGAAAAGCTTCACGAAAGACTGGATGAAGTCAATGAGGCTGATGCTCCAGTAAAGCCCGATGATGAGGCAGAGGGAAATGGGGACGCCCCTGAGGGCGTTGAGGAACAGATATGTCCAGGTGCCTTCTTCGCCTTGCAGATGCTGGTTGAGGCGGCGGTTCAGGAGCTTGTTGATGGCTATGCCGACAGCAAGGGCTGCCAGCATTACCAGAGTTGGGGGCAAGAGGGGCATCATCACACGGTCGGCGAATCCGTCCCAGCCGGTGATACCCAAGAGTTCTAGCATGATAAATCCTCCTTAGTTGCAATAGAATAACGCTACTATTATACTATATGCAGATATTGATTACATTAAATAATTTTTAGATGAGGGTGAATAGTTTTGGAAACATTGACATACAGCTTCCCAGAGGAAAAGATACAGGGCATGCTGGCAGAGGGGCCGCGCCTGAGGCTCAGGAGGGCGGATGAGGGGGATCTGCCCTACATCATGGCGCTGGAGTTTGAGCCGGAGAATTTGAAGTTCATCGTGCCCTTCGAGGAGGAGTTCCATCATAAAATCATCACCGGGGGCAAGGCTTCCATGGATATCATCGTGGAGAAACATGATGGTACGCCTGTGGGCTATATACTGATGGGCGGGCTTCTGACCGAGGCCAGGGAAGCGGAGTGGACGCATTTCATCATAGGGGAGAAGGGACAGGGCTACGGCCATGAGGCCATGAAGCTCATCAAGGCCTTTACCTTCGAGGAACTGAACTTTCACAGGGCCTGGCTGGACTGCAAGGACTATAACGCCAGAGCCCTGCACCTTTACGAGAGCGAGGGAATGCTGAGGGAAGGGCTGATAAGGGAAACCATCATCACCAATGGTATCTATGAGAATCTGGTGATACTGGGCATGCTGGACAGGGAATATCGGGAGAGGAAAAGGAATAATTTAGAACTTTGAGATAATTTTGTGAAAATAAATAAATGATACATTTTGGACACATTCAGACATGTGTCCTTTTTATATGGGAGAAAAAAAGATACAATAAGACCAACAACGAAACAAGGCGCATTTATAAGGAGGCCCCAATATGGAAGCAAAGGAAATTTTAGCCAAAGTCGATCATACCCTGCTGAAGCAGACGGCGACCTGGGAGGAAATCAAGAGGATTTGTGAGGAAGCAAAGACTTATCACACTGCTACGGTGATGGTTCCCTCCTGCTTTATCTCCCGCATCAAGGAGACTTATGGCGAGGCAGTGAAGGCAGCTACGGTGGTGGGCTTCCCCAACGGCAACTGCAATACGGCGGCTAAAATCGCTGAGACGGCCCAGGCTCTGGCTGACGGTGCCGAGGAAATCGACATGGTCATCAATATCGGCGCCTTGAAGGCAGGGGATACCGAGTATGTGACAGAGGAAATCAAGGCTCTCAAAAAGCTCTGCGGCGAGCGGGTGCTGAAGGTCATCGTTGAGACCTGCTTCCTCACCGAAGAAGAAAAGATCGCCGCTTGCAAGTGCGTGACGGAAGCGGGAGCGGATTTCATCAAGACCTCCACAGGCTTTGGCTCTGCGGGAGCCACCCTTGAGGATATCAAGCTTTTCAAGGAGCATATCGGCCCCAAGGTGCAGATGAAGGCTGCTGGCGGCATCCACACCCGCGAGGAAATGGAAGCGTTCATTGAAGCGGGCTGCACCCGCCTGGGCGCCAGCGCCGCTGTGAAGGTGCTGAAGGACGAAATCTGATTCTCTGTGGCAAGGAGGTAATATAAATGAGAAAGTTCAAGCGTGCTTTTATCATCGTGCTGGACAGCTACGGCATCGGCCAGGAGCCTGACGCCGCTGAGTTCGGAGACGGGAAGTGCAACACCCTGGCATCCATCGTGGCATCTCCCAAGTATGCTACGCCGAATATGGAAAAGCTGGGCCTCTTCAATATTGATGGGGTGGGCTGTGGCAAGCCGGTGGAGAGTCCTATCGGCAGTTTCGCCCGACTGAGGGAACTTTCCCGGGGCAAGGATACCACCACGGGCCATTGGGAAATCGCCGGCATCGTGTCCGAGCGTCCCATGCCCACTTATCCCGATGGCTTCCCGGCTGACCTGATCGAGAAACTGGAGAAGGCCTTCGGCAAGAAGATTCTTTGCAATAAGCCCTACTCCGGCACGGCAGTCATCCACGATTACGGCCAGGAGCAGGAAAAGACCGGGGGCCTCATCGTCTATACCTCCGCTGACAGCGTGTTCCAGATTGCTGCCAACGAAGCTGATGTGCCGGTGGAGAAGCTTTACGACTACTGCAAGACTGCCCGCGAGATACTGCAGGGTGAGCACGGCGTAGGCAGGGTCATTGCCCGCCCCTATGTAGGCGAATTCCCCAACTACCAGCGCACTTCCCGCCGCCATGACTTCTCCCTGGATCCCACCGGGGACACCATGATGGATGCCCTGCAGCGCAAGGGGCTTGAAACCATCGGCGTAGGCAAGATTTCCGATATCTTCGCCGGTCGCAGCATCAGCCGTTCCCTGGGCATCAACAAGGACAATGTGGATGGCATGGAAAAGACCCTGAAGGTCATGGACGAGGACTTCGAAGGCCTGTGCTTCGTGAACCTGGTGGACTTTGACATGGCTTATGGCCACCGCCGCGACATTGACGGCTACGCCGAGGCTGCTACGGTCTTCGATAAGCAGCTGGGCGAGTTCATGGCCAAGATGCGCGAGGATGATGTGCTCATGATCACCGCTGACCACGGCTGCGACCCCGGGGCCCCCGGCACCGACCACACCCGTGAGTATGTGCCTTTGCTGATTTATGGCCAGCATATCAAGCAGGGTGTGAACCTGGGCACTTATCCCACCTTTGCCATGATTGGTGCAACCATCTCCGAGATGTTCGGAGCAGACCTGAAGACCAAGGGCGAGAGCATTTTGGCCAGGATTGAGAAGTAAATGAGGGGCACAGGCATGGCATAAGCGGAATGTGTGAGATTTTTCCGCAGGAAAAATCTCAAGTGAAGCGTTGCTGTGCCTGTGGCCTGAATGCCTTAGCAAGCTTTATGCGATTATTTATCAAGGGAGAGATTTCCATGAGAATGTATGACCTGATTACTAAGAAGAAGCACGGCGAAGCACTGACTAATGAAGAAATAAAATTTATGGTGGAAGGCTATGTGAAGGGCGAGATTCCCGACTATCAGATGTCTTCCATGCTGATGGCCATTTGGTTCAAGGGTATGAATGATGAGGAAATCACCGAGCTCACCATGAACATGGCCAAGTCCGGGGACATGATAGACCTTTCTGCTATCGAGGGCCTGAAGGTGGACAAGCACTCCACCGGCGGCGTGGGCGATAAGACCACTCTGGTGGTATCTCCTATCGTAGCTGCCTGCGGCGGCAAGGTGGCCAAGATGAGCGGCCGTGGCCTGGGCCACACCGGCGGCACCGTGGACAAGCTGGAAGCCATCCCGGGCTACCGCACCACCCTTGACCGCAAGGAATTCTTCGATACCGTCAATAAATGCGGCATGAGCCTGATTGGCCAGTCCGGCAACCTGGCTCCCGCCGACAAGAAGCTCTATGCTCTCCGCGATGTCACTGCTACCGTGGACAGCATTCCCCTCATTGCTTCTTCCATCATGAGCAAGAAGCTGGCAGCAGGCTCTGACTGCATCCTGCTGGATGTGAAGACCGGCAGCGGCGCCTTCATGAAGACCCTTGATGATTCCATCAAGCTGGCTCAGACCATGGTAGCTATCGGCGAGGGCGCAGGCCGCCGCACCGTGGCGCTCATCACCGATATGGATACTCCCCTGGGCTACGGCATCGGCAACAGCCTGGAAGTCATGGAGTCCATGGATGTGCTGAAGGGCAAGGGCCCCAAGGACCTCACGGAAGTCTGCCTGCAGCTGGCTGCCAACATGCTCTACCTCATCGGTGTGCATGATGACCTGGAAGAGTGCCGCAAGGCTGCCGAGAAGGTCATTGCAGACGGCAGCGCCTTCGAGGCTTTCTGCACCATGGTCAAAGAGCAGGGCGGCGATGACAGCGTGCTGCGCGACTACACGAAGTTTGCTCAGGCTCCCTACACTCAGGAAGTGCTGGCAGACAAGGACGGCTTCATCACCAAGATGAATGCAGAGGAAGTAGGCGTCACCTCTGTGGTATTGGGCGCAGGCCGCGAGACCAAGGAAAGCGATATCGACTTCTCCGCTGGCCTCATCATCCACAAGAAGCCCGGTGACGAGGTGAAGAAGGGCGAGAGCCTGGTGACCCTCTACACTTCCAAGCAGGAGTCCCTGAAGGAAGCAGAGCGCATGTACCGCGAGGCCGTGGTCATCGGCAGCGAGAAGCCTGCTGTGGAGCCGCTGGTCTATGCCCGTGTGGAAAAAGACAAGGTTGAGAAGTATTAATTGCCATATTTGCCGGTTTATGCCGTCCCCCGTCCGCCATTCACGGGATAGGGGGGCGGCCAGGCAATCATAGGGAGAGATACCAATGACTGATGAAGAACTGATTGAAGTTGCCAAGAAATACAGGGAGTTTTCCTATAGCCCTTATTCCAAATTCAAGGTAGGGGCGGCGGTCCTCACCAAGAAAGGCAATGTGTATGGAGGCTGCAATATAGAAAACTCCTCCTATCCTGTTACCAACTGCGCCGAGCGCACCGCCATCTTCAAGGCAGTGTCCGAGGGGGAGAAGGAGTTTGAAGCCATCGCCCTCATTGCCGACACAGAGGGGCCCTGCTCCCCTTGTGGCGCTTGCCGCCAGGTCATGGGGGAGTTCCATATCAACAGGATTATCATGGCAAATCTCAAGGGTGATAAGAAGGTCGCGACTCTGGAAGAAGTCCTGCCCTTCGCTTTTTCGGAAAAGGACCTTTAAGATGTGGGCCGCCTGCTGGCGGCCTGGATCTTAGACAGAATTGACGGAAAACATTGGTTAGTCTAAGGAATGTAAACATAGGCAACATACCTTGGATTGACACCTTTGTCCTATTGTGAGAAAATGGGACTTGTGACTTTTAAGTTGCAATAATACCAATACTAAAAGGGAGTTTTTGATTATGTATTTTGCCATCAATGTTTTGGGCGTGCTGGTCTTCCTGGCTGTAGGCGTCCTGCTTTCCAAAAAACGCGACCGCATCAACTGGCGGGGCGTAGGGGTGCTGTTAGCCCTGAATGTTTTCATAGCCTGGTTCCTTACTTCATTTTCTATTGGACGCGAGATCGTCAGTGGCGCGGCTGCAGCCTTTGTGTGGCTGGTCAGCGTGGCCTATGACGGCATTGCCTTTGCTTTCCCTGACTGGGTGCATGTCCCTCAGATGAACTTCTTCACCTCGGCTTTGCTGCCAATCCTCCTGGTTGTGCCTATGTTCGATATCCTCACCTATATCGGGGTGCTGCCTTTCATCATCAAGTGGATCGGCAAGGCTCTGGCTGTGATGACCCATCAGCCGAAATTCGAGTCCTTCTTTGCCATTGAGATGATGTTCCTGGGCAACACTGAGGCCCTGGCAGTCTCCGGCCTGCAGCTGAAGCGCATGAAGGCTGACCGCTGCCTGACTCTGGCCATGATGTCCATGAGCTGCATCACCGCTGCCATGGTGGGCATCTACACCAAGATGATGCCTGCTGAGTTCATCCTTACCGCTATTCCCCTGAATGTCATCAACGCCTTGATTGTCACTAATATCCTGCACCCTGTGAAAATTTCCGAGGAAGAAGATACAGTGGCCCAGCTTACGGATGGTGGCAAGGAAAGGGAGCCTTTCTTCTCCTTCCTGGGCAACTCCATTCTGGGAGGTGGGCGGCTGATTCTCATCATCTGCGCCAATGTCATC
Source organism: Pseudoselenomonas ruminantium (assembly GCA_015058655.1). GTDB lineage: Bacteria > Bacillota > Negativicutes > Selenomonadales > Selenomonadaceae > Selenomonas_B > Selenomonas_B ruminantium_C. The sequence continues at coordinate 5,352 of SVBX01000041.1, read as the reverse complement.
GCCTTCGTGGCCTTGGCAGCCCTCATTGACAAGCTGCTGATGCTCATTCATCCTGAGTTCACGCTGGAGAATACCCTGGGTATCATCATGTTCCCCTTTGCCTGGCTCATGGGCCTGGATACGACTGAGGCCTTCAAGCTGGCTCAGTACATGGGTACCAAGCTCATCACCAATGAGTTCGTGGTCATGCTGAATGTGCAGGATATCATGCATGAGTTCAGCCCCCATATGCAGGCCGTGCTCACCACCTTCGTCACCAGCTTCGCCAACTTCGGCACCCTGGGCATGATCATCGGCTGCTTCAAGGGCCTGGTGGATGACAGCAAGAACGAGCTGATTTCCCGCAATGTGGCCTATCTGATGCTGTCCGGCATCCTGGTATCCCTGCTGACGGCAGGTATTACTGGCTTGTTTATCTGGTAACTTGCAAGAGCCTTTCTCTTCAAATTGTGAGGGAAAGGCTCTTTTTTTGCAGCAGGGGGAGAGGAAAACAGGGAATTTTGACGAATATAAAAGCCAAACGGTTTTTGCACAGGAATTTTTACAAACTTTAGATATAGTCGGGGAGGCGGCCATTTTGGATAGGAAACTCAGGATACTCATTACCGATGATTCGAAGCTTCTGCGCAAGAAGCTCCGCACGGAGTTGGAGAAGCTGGACTGCGAGGTGCTGGAGGCGGCCAACGGCAAGGAGTCCGTGGAGATAGTCTTGCAGCAGATGCCGGACTGTGTTTTCCTTGATATCGTCATGCCTGAAGTAGGTGGCATCGAGGCCTTGCAGGTCATCAAGGAGGTGAGCCCGGAAATCCCAGTGGTCATGCTGTCCTCGGCAGGTTCGCCTCAGAAACTCATGACTACCCTCAAGATGGGAGCGATGGAATTCATCCAGAAGCCGTACAAGAGCGAGCAGATACAGAAGGTGGTGGAAACCATCCGGAAGAAGGTGGGCCTGGATGGCTGACTTCAATGTGGCTCAGTGCCTGATGAATGACGGAGGTTTTTCCACGGATGAGATGCAGGATATACTGGCAGAGGCAGAGGAAGATGAGTCTGTGCTGGTAAAATATCTCTCGGATGAGGTGGAGATAGATTCCCGTCCTGTGAGGACAGCGGTTGTGCGGGCAGCGGGGAATAATTGCCAGGACAGGTTGGAAATCTATGCCGAGTACATGGAATTGCTCCTGGACTCGTTGCAAAGCATGGCAGGTACTCAAGGGGTTATCAGTCCTGTTTCCGTGTCGGAAATGGCATGGGAGCCAAATCATGGCGCCTCGCAGGCGCTGGAAGGCACCAGGGGATTCGTGGCAGGCATCGTTGCCACGGATGATGTATTTCTGGAGCTTGCCAAGCGCTATAGCCAGGAGGAACTGCCTGAGATCGATGAGCTGGCCATGGACAGCGTAGAGGAATTCCTCAATGTGGTGAATGGCCTTTTCACAATACAGCTGGCCAAGGAGAAGATAACGGCAGAATTGGGACTGCCTGCCTCGGGAGAGAATATACAGCCTGATGGGAAGGAACAATTGCGCCTGAAGGTAATCACCGCCTTTGGCAGCTTTGAGGCGGTGCTGTCAGCAGAGGAATTCATAGAGCAAGAGTAAGGGGGCGCAGGCTCCCTTTTTGCTTGGCGAAAAAAAAATAAAACTTTTTTCAGAAAAGGTGTTGACAGTTCCTGCAAAAGCCCGTATAATAATCATCGTTGCGAGCGACAAGCGCAAGCAAACAACTGAATAGCTTCTTTGGTAGAGCATTGTGGAGAGTTGTCCGAGTGGTTGAAGGAGCACGCCTGGAAAGCGTGTGTACGGTGATACTGTACCGAGAGTTCGAATCTCTCACTCTCCGCCATTTTTATATCTAAATTTAACTTTACCAGTTATAGGAGCAAGGCTTTTTCAGGTCGGGCCATAGCGTTTGGGTCTCGCGCAAGGGAGCCCCGCGAACCTCGTCAGGTCCGGAAGGAAGCAGCGATAAGCGGATCGTTCACTGTGCCGTGAGGTCGCCTGGGGGCTGTGGTCCGACGTGAAAAAGAGATTGAGAGCAGCCGCGAGGCTGCTTTTCTTGTGTTTAGGGGTGATTTTATGGCATATGTAGCTTTATATCGCAAATGGAGGCCGGAAACATTCAAGGACTTGGTGGGACAGGAGCATATCAGCCGCACCTTGTCGAATGCCATCACCTCCGGGCGCATTGGCCATGCCTATCTATTTTCTGGCCCCAGGGGCACAGGCAAGACCAGTACTGCCAAGATCCTGGCAAGGGCTCTGAACTGTGAGCATGGCCCGACGCCAGACCCTTGCGGGCAGTGCGAGCCCTGCCGGAAGATCGGGGACGGTTCGTCTATGGATGTCTTCGAGATAGATGCTGCTTCCAATCGTGGCATCGATGAAATCAGGGATTTGCGGGAGACGGTGAACTTTGCACCTGTGGATGGCAAATATAAAGTCTACATCATCGATGAGGTGCATATGCTTACGACTGAGGCTTTCAACGCCCTGCTGAAAACCTTGGAGGAGCCGCCCGCTCATGTGGTCTTTATCTTGGCTACCACGGAGGCTCATAAAGTGCCGCCCACGATTCAGTCCCGTTGCCAGCGGTATGATTTTCGGCGCATCACAGTCGCAGAAATCGAGTCGCGCCTGACGCATATTGTCAGGGAAATGGGGCTTGAAGCTGAGGCTGAGGCGCTGTCTATGATTGCTTTGCAGGCTGATGGTGGCCTGCGCGACGCACTTTCTATCCTGGACCAGTGCGCATCCCTTTCCGAGGGGACCGTGACTGCGGACAGGGTGCGTCGCATTCTCGGACTGGTGGGGCACGAATGGATCTATAAGCTGACAGTAGCCTTGGCAGGAAGGAGGACGCAGGAAATCCTGACCATCCTGGCAGAACTTCTGCAGGAAGGGCAGGATTTGAAGCAAATCTTGGTGGAGCTGATTTTGCACTTGCGGAGCCTGATGATTTATCAGGCAGCCGGCGCTCTCGAAGATATGGATCTATATGAGGAAAAACAGGACGCCTTGGAGGAGCAGTCAAAGTTATTTCCTGCGGAGAAAATCATGCAGATGATAGGCCGGCTCCACGAAGCCTTGTCAGAGCTGAAGTGGTCGCCCCAGCCACGCATCACTGTGGAAGTGGCATTGCTGTCCTTGTGCCGGCATGAAGCTGCTGTGGCACAGGTGGGGACGGTGCAGGCGGCAGCTGCATCGGTGGATGAAGCAAGGCTTGCCCAATTGGAGGCAAAGCTGGCGCAGGTTACGGCAGCTCTGGCCAAAGGGGCTGCGGCCCAGGCGCAGCCTGTTGCATCTGGCGCAAGGACGGCACCGCGCCCCTCGGCGCCACGACCGATGGTGCCTGCAGGCGAGCCGGTGGGTACCTTGACGGCAGATGATGCGGGAATTGGGCTTTGGCAGGGGCTTTTGCAGGAGCTGAAAGCTCAGAACAAGGCTCCGGTGCTGGCCTGTCTCCAGCAAGGGCGCTTCGTGGGCATGAATCAGAGCCAGTTCGTCATAGCCTTTGGCAACAGCCTGATGGCATCGCTGACTTCCCGCAACTACAGGGCACTGTGCGAAGGCATATTGGCCAATTTGGCAGGGAGGCCCCTGCGGTTGGTGGCCAGAGGCGAGGATGCGCCTGTTGCGCCGCCGCCTGTGCCGAAAAAAAGGCAGCAGCCCGCAGCGCAGGAAGCGGAGCCTGCCCGCGTGGAGATACCGCCTGAGGACAGGTCTCCTGCTCTGGCAAAAGCAATGGAAGTGTTTGGCGATAATATTGTAGCTGTGGAAGAGGAAAATAGTTGACTACCGACATTGGTTTTGGTAGTCTAAGAAGAGTTAACTGAACTAATAAAGAGAGGTGTCTGCTGATGTTTGGTGGCATGGGCAATATGGGCAATATGGCCGGTATGATGAAAAAAGTCCAGAAGATGCAGAATGACATGAAGAAAATGCAGGAGGAACTGAAGCGCAAGACCGTGGAAGTCACTGCAGGTGGCGGTGCCGTGAAAGTTGTCATGGACGGTGAGAAGCGCGTTCAGTCGCTGACTATTTCTCCGGCAGCTGTAGATCCGGAGGATGTGGAGATGCTGCAGGATCTTATCTCCGCAGCTTTCAATGAATCCGTGAAGAAAGTCGATGACATGATGGCCTCGGAAATGCAGAAGATGACGGCTGGCCTGGGCCTGCCCCCGGGACTGTTTTAAGTGGAGCAGATTGCACCCCTTGCAAAACTCATAGAGCATTTTCGCGCACTGCCTGGCATTGGTGCCAAAACGGCAGTGCGCCTTGCTTATCATGTGCTGGATATGGAGGCGGGAGAGGCGAAGGCGCTGGCGGGAGCCATTATCGAGGCCAAAGAGAAAATCGGCTTCTGCAATACCTGCTTCAACCTCAGCGACCGCAATCCTTGCGCTATCTGCGCTTCGACGGAAAGAGACCGTTCTGTCATCTGCGTGGTGGAGCAGCCCCAGGATGTAGCAGCCATGGAGCGCATGCGTGATTACAAGGGGCTTTACCATGTGCTTCACGGAGCCCTTTCGCCTCTGGAAGGGGTGGGGCCTGGGGATATCCGCATCAAAGAGCTCTTGGGTCGTCTGCAAGATGAAAACATAAAGGAAATTATCATGGCCACCAACCCCAATGTGGAGGGAGAGGCTACCGCCATGTATATAGCCAAGCTTTTGAAACCCCTGGGCATCAAGGTCACCCGCATAGCCCACGGCTTGCCCGTAGGGGGAGATTTGGAGTATGCGGATGAAGTGACTCTGTCCAAGGCAATGGAAAATCGGAGGGAAATTTAATGCTGGAAATCATTGTGGCTTTCGCTGTGGGCATCATCGTACTGGCCCTGCTGGCAAAGCTCGTTACCATGCCCTTGCATTTGGTATGGAAGCTGGTCACCAACAGCATCATAGGTGCTGTCATGCTCTGGGTGGTTAATCTCTTCGGAGCCGGGGTGAATATTACTATTTTCAAAGCCTTGGTAGCAGGCGTCTTTGGCGTCCCCGGTGTCATCGGCGTGCTGCTGTTTCAGTATGTGGGATGAGATTGGAAACAGTTTTTTTCAAGAAATTGAAAAAAGCTGTTGACAAACCCTTCTCATGCATGTATCATAATACAAGTCGCTAACGGAAACGACAAGCACAAGACTTGAAACCTTCAATAAGATGAGCCTTGATTGGCAGAGAAAAAGTTGAAGAAAATAAAGTTGAAAAAGTGCTTGACAGACCAAAAGAGACAAGATAAAATAAACAAGTCGCTTCGATGAGGCGGCGCGAAAGAACCAAGTTGTTCCTTGAAAACTAAACAATGCAAACGAAAACAATTTGTTTTCAAGCCAGATGTTAGTCAAACAGAAATG
>SVBX01000005.1 GCA_015058655.1 Pseudoselenomonas ruminantium | reverse complement strand
TTGATAATTCTCTCCTAAAGACGTATAATCTTTCTGTGAATTTGGTTTTAGCATACCTAAATTCTACACCTAATCCCAGGGTTTGAATATCCCGGGATTATCTTTTTGCATAAAAATGAGGCTGCTGCACGTTTCATTACGTGCAACAGCCCCTGCTTCATTTGCTTATCTCATTTGAACTCGACAAATTCATTGATGCGGGCCCCGCCCTTGATCATCGGCTCCACGAAACTGCGCCAGATGTTCATGACTATGACCCTGGGATGCTCCGTGTCCTGCAAGGCGTCCTGCAGAGCCACGGCAAATCCTTCCTGAGTGTCCACGGTCTCGGCCTTGATGCCGAAACTGCCAGCGTATTTCTCGAAATCCATGGGATAATCCAGCTCACAGGCTATGTAGCGTTCATTATACATGACCTTCTGCAGTTGGCGTATCATGCCCAGGCTGGAATTATTGGCAATGATGGAGATGATGGGGAGGTTCAGCCGGGCGATGGTGTAGAACTCATTGCCCGTCATCTTGATGCCCCCATCCCCTGCCACATGGATGACCCGGCGCTCCTTGCCATAGTAGAGCTGCGCTCCCATGGCGGCAGGCAGGCCGAAGCCCATGGTGCCAAGCCCACCGGAGGTGAGCCAGGTGCGGGGAGCCTCAGGCCGCAGGTGCAGGGCCGCCCACATCTGGTGCTGGCCCACATCAGTAGCAAAGGCGTAGGGCTTCCCCTGGGTAGACTTGGCCACCAGGTGCATGGCCCAGGGAACAGTAAGACGGCTGTGCTGGTAGTCATACTCATAAGTCTGACGCCAGCCTTCTATCTGCTGCCACCACTCTCGCAGCTCACTCTGCGGCTCATGGCGCATGAGCAGGCCCAGGATGGTCTTCATATCCCCAGCCAGCCCCAGAGAGCCTGCCACATTCTTGTCAATCTCAGCAGGGTCTATGTCTATATGGATGAACTTCTTGTCCTGGGTGTACTTCTTGAGATTGCCCGTCTGGCGGTCACCGAAGCGACTGCCGATGGCAATGACCAGATCTGCCGCCGCAATGGCGTGGTTGGCAGCCTTTTCGCCGTGCATGCCCGCAAAGCCCAGATACTGGGGATGGGTGCCGGGCACCGCCCCCAGCCCCATCAGGGTGCTGACCACAGGCAGATGGTATTTTTCAATCAGGGCCACAGCTTCTTTGGCAGCGCCAGCGGAAACCACCCCGCCCCCCACAATGGCCAGGGGACGCTTAGCGTTCACGATTTCCTCGGCAGCCTCGGCGGCGCAGATGCGGAAATCCGCATCCGGCTTGCCAGGGGCATGCTCCTCCACCGCCTGGGGCTCATAATCCACCTCAGCAAAGAAAAGGTCCCTGGGAATATCCACCAGCACAGGGCCAGGACGGCCCTTCTTGGCCAGCTGGAAAGCATCCCGCAAGGTGGGGATGAGCTTCTTGATGTCCTTCACCTTGTAGTTGCTCTTGGTGATGGGCATGGTGATGTCCAGGATATCTGTTTCCTGGAAGGCATCCCGCCCCAGAAGGCTCGTATCCACCTGCCCCGTGATGGCCACCACAGGAATGGAATCCATGAAGGCGGTAGCCAATCCCGTTACCAGATTGGTAGCACCCGGGCCGGAGGTGGCGATGCACACACCCACCTTGCCCGAAGCCCTGGCATAGCCATCAGCGGCATGGGCTGCATTCTGCTCATGGGTTACCAATACTTCCTTGATGTCTTGCTCATCGTACAAAGCATCATAGAGGGGCAGTATCATCCCCCCGGGGTAGCCGAAGACCACCTCTGCCCCCTGCTCCTTCAGGCAGGCCGCCACGGCCTTTGCTCCTGTCATTTTCATCGTTATCACACCCTCTGCGAGATTACTTCTGTTATCTCTTCGGTGTTGGCCTTCTTAAATCCTTCTTTCCAGAGGTCTGCCGTACGATAGCCCTCCGTCAAGGCCTTGTCGACGGCTCCTTCGATGGCTTTGGCAGCCTCCTCCTGATGGAGGGAATAGCGCAGGAGCATGGCCGCCGACAGGATGGTGCCCATGGGATTGGCAATGCCCTTGCCTGCTATATCCGGAGCGCTGCCGTGGATGGGCTCATAGAGGCTGGTGGAAGTGCCGATGGAGGCGGAGGGCAGCATGCCGATGGAGCCTCCCACCACTGCCGCCTCATCCGAGAGAATATCACCAAAGAGATTGCCGGTGACAATGACATCGAACTGGGCAGGATTGATGGCCAGCTGCATGGCGCAGTTGTCCACATAGAGGTTCTTCAGCTCCACTTCAGGATAAGCTTCTGCCACCTTAGCAGCCGTGCGGCGCCAGAGTCTGGAGGTAGCCAGCACATTGGCCTTGTCCACAGATGTGAGCCTGCCGCGGCGCAGCTTCGCCGTCTCGCAGGCCAGCTTTACGATGCGCTCCACCTCAGGAACTGAGTAGTTCTCCAAATCCCAGGCCCGCTCTGCTCCTTCGTGCATCTCAGACTCGCAGCGCTCGCCGAAGTAGATGCCGCCTACCAGCTCACGGACGATGACCAGGTCTACCCCCTTGGCCAGCTCAGGCTTCAGCGGAGAATATTCCACCAGAGCCTCAGCCACCTTTACGGGACGCAGGTTGGCATAAAGCCCCAGGCCTTTGCGCAGGCCCAGGATGGCCTTCTCAGGGCGCAGGGCAGGGTCCACATTATCCCACTTGTCACCGCCCACGGCACCGAAGAGGACAGCATCAGCCTGCTTGCAGGCTGCCAGTGTCTCCTCCGGCAACGGCGTGCCATACTTGTCATAGGCCGTGCCGCCTGCATCGTGGAATTCATACTCAAGGTTCAGGTTGTATTTCTTGTCTGCTGTTTTCAGGACTTCCACGGCAGAGCGGGTGATTTCCTCACCGATGCCATCGCCGGGTATCACAACGATTTTTGCCATTTTATCACCTTATTTGTTCTTGATGTAATTGATGAGCCCGCCCGCCTGGGCTATTTCCTGCACGAAGCCCGGCAGGGGGTGTGCCTTGAACACATCGCCAGTAGTCAGGTCCTTGATCTCGCCTGTAGCCACATTCACCGTCAGCTCGTCATCGGCCTTGATTTTCTCCACCTCATCGCCGATTTCCAGCAAGGGCAGGCCGATGTTGATGCCATTGCGGTAGAAGATGCGGGCGAAGCTGGCCGCTATGACCACGGGCACCCCTGCCGCCCTGATGGCAACGGGAGCGTGCTCGCGGGAAGAACCGCAGCCGAAATTCCTGCCGCCTACCATGATATCCCCGGCTTTGACATTCTGGGCAAAGCTCTCGTCCAGATCTGCCATGCAGTGCTTGGCCAGTTCCTGAGGGTCGAAGGTATTGAGGTAGCGGGCAGCGATGATGATATCCGTGTCAATATTGTCGCCATAGCGCCAGACTTTTCCCTGAAAAATTTCTTCCTTTGCCATCTCACTTCACCTCCAAATCGCTAGGTACGGCAATGCGGCCCAGCACAGCGCTGGCTGCTGCCGTCTGGGGACCGGCCAGGTACACCTCGCTGGTCTTGTCACCCATGCGGCCCAAGAAATTGCGGTTAGTCGTGGACACGCAGCGCTCGCCAGGAGCCAGGATGCCCATATAGCCTCCCAGGCAGGGGCCGCAGGTGGGGCAGCTCACCACGGCGCCAGCCTCGATGAAGATATCGAAGAGCCCCTCGTGCATGGCCTGCTGGTAGATGGCCTGGCTACCGGGAATGACAATGCAGCGCACCCTGTCATGGACCTTGTGACCCTTCATGACTTTGGCAGCAATCTGCAAATCCTCCAGACGCCCGTTAGTGCAGGAACCAATAACCACCTGGTCGATCTCCACAGGCTCCTTGATATCCTTGACTGCCTTGGTGTTCCCCGGCAGATGGGGGAAGGCCACCACAGGGGTGAGGGTGCTGAGGTCAATGGTCACAGTCTGCACATAGCCGGCATCCTCATCAGGTGCCACCGGTTCATAGGACTGCTGCACCCGGCCTTCCACATATTCCTGCGTCACTTCGTCAAAGGGGAAGATGCCGTTCTTGCCGCCGGCCTCAATAGCCATATTGGCAATGGTCAGACGGTCCGTCATGGAAAGGGTCTTCACACCCTCCCCGGCAAACTCCAAGGACTTGTAAAGGGCACCATCCACCCCAATCATGCCGATGAGGGTGAGGATCACATCCTTGCCCGTGATGTTTTCCGGCTTCCGGCCCGTCAGTTCCACCTTGATGGCCTCAGGCACCTTGAACCAGGCCTTCCCCGTAGCCATAGCCACTGCCAGGTCAGTAGTGCCCACGCCAGTGGAGAAACCGTTCACGGCACCGTAGGTGCAGGTGTGGGAATCAGCGCCGATGGTGAGCATGCCCGGGCCTACGATGCCCATTTCCGGCAGGATGACATGCTCGATGCCCACTCTGCCCTGCTCAAAGTAATGCTTGATTTCATGCTTGCGAGCAAAGTCACGCACGGCTTTCGCCAATTGTGCCGACTTGATATCCTTGGCGGGCTGGAAGTGGTCCGGCACCAAGGCGATTTTCTCTTTATCGAAGACAGGACGCCCGATTTTCTCAAACTCCTTGATGGACGGGGGTGCCGTCACATCATTGGCCAGTACCATGTCCAAGTCGCAGATCACCAGCTCCCCTGCGGAAACCGAATCACGGCCTGCATGGCGGGCCAAAATCTTCTCGCTCATATTCATGCCCATAGGCTTGCCCTCCTTATTCACGAAAAGCCTTCCCCGACCCAAACGGGGAAGGCTTTCCCTTATAACACCGTTGTTCCAGATTTGTCGAAGACAAATCTTCCTCTTGGTGTTTCAACGAGGCGGGAGATATTAACTCGCCGCCTGTTAGTAGTTTGCCGCCCCCACTTATAGAAGTGGGGGACATCTTGTACTCGTTATAAAGGTTTCAACGAAAAGGCATTTTCAGCCGCTTGTACGCTGCCACCTCATCCACCGCCTACGGCGGTCCCCCTTCCCCATAGGGGAAGGCTTTTATTTCATTCAGCTTAGTCCTTGGACAGATCGTCGCCATCCTTGAGCCAGGACATCATGCCGCGGAGCTCCTTGCCCACCTGCTCGATCTGATGCTCAGCATGGATGCGGCGCTGTGCCAGGAAGTTGGCACGGCCGGCAGCGCGGTTCTCCAGGAGCCAGTTGCGGGCAAAGGTACCGTCCTGGATCTCCTTGAGGACTTTCTTCATTTCCTTCTTGGTCTCCTCAGTGACGATGCGGGGTCCAATCATGTAGTCGCCATACTCGGCAGTATCGGAAATGGACTTGCGCATCTTGGCCATGCCGCCCTCATAGAGGAGGTCGACGATGAGCTTCATCTCATGGAAGCATTCGAAGTAAGCCATCTCAGGCTTGTAGCCGGCTTCCACCAGGGTCTCGAAACCAGCCTTCATGAGAGCGCAGACACCGCCGCAGAGGACAGCCTGCTCGCCGAAGAGGTCAGTCTCAGTCTCATCCTTGAAGGTAGTCTGGATAGCGCCTGCACGGGTACCGCCGATACCGCGGGCATAAGCCAGGGCCAGGTCGAAGCACTTGCCGGTAGCATCTTTCTCAGCTGCGAAAACTACAGGCACGCCGCCGCCTTCGGTGAAAGTACGGCGGACCAGATGACCAGGGCCCTTGGGAGCCACCATGAAGACATCCACATCTTCGGGGGGAACGATCTGCTGGAAGTGAATGTTGAAGCCATGAGCGAAGGCGAGAGCACTGCCGGACTTGAGGTTCGGGGCAATCTCGTTCTTGTAGACATCTGCCTGCTTCTCATCCGGAATCAGGATCATGGTGATGTCAGCCTGCTTCACAGCCTCAGCCACCGGCAGTACCTTCAAGCCATGCTTCTCAGCTTCAGCTTTGGACTTGGAGCCCTCATAGAGGCCGACAACTACATTCACGCCGCTTTCCTTCAGGTTCAGGGCGTGAGCATGGCCCTGGCTGCCGTAACCGATGATGGCCACGGTCTTGCCGTTCATGACTTCCCAGTTGACATCCTGATCATAGTAAGTTTTTGCCATAGTACTCTCTCTCCTCACAGTGTTCACATATAGTATGTTCTCCGCGCTCCAGGGCGATGAGCCCGGTACGGATGACTTCGGCTATGCCATAAGGCTGCACCAGCCTCAGGAAAGCCGTCACCTTGTCATCGCTGCCGGTTATCTCGAACATCAAGGTAGTAGACTCCACATCCACCACATGAGCTCTGAATAACTCCGCCATTTTCAATACATCAAGACGATTTTGGTCATCTGCATGGACTTTCACCATCGTCATGCCGCGGCATACTGCCGTTTTTTCATCCAGCCTTTGGACAGCTCTTACAACCGGCATTTTCTCCAGCTGCTTGATGATCTGCTCCACCAGCTGCTCGTCCCCCTGCACCACCACGGTGATGCGGGAACACTCCGGCGTTTCCGTCACACCAACAGACAAGCTGTCGATGTTGAACTCCCGCCGGGAAAACATACTCACAACCCTGACCAGCACCCCGGTCTGGTTCTCCACCAAGACAGACAGGACATGTTTCATAGCAGGCCTCCCCTTCAGGTTTCCCGGACTGTGCACAGCCAACATACAGAAAGGGACTGTCCACGGAATCACATCAACAGGAACCATTATAGCACGACTCCCCTGTCCATTCAATGTGTATTGTTGTAAATATGTATACATTATTACCTAACTCACGCCTTTTGTCAACAAAATTGTGTAATATTTCTTCTTTTAATATAAACATCTTTGGTATTTTAATCCATCTTTAAAAGACATATATTTGAAGCGTAATGCTTATATTGCACTTTTGTTTCTTTAGTAAAAACAGCAATAAACATTTGCTTTCACTTTTCTGAATAATTTATTCACTCAAACTTATGAAAAAAGCAGGGATTAGGATTTCTTTCACGAATAATAACTGCATAGTGTGAATATATTGCTAAATCACGCCGTCTGAAGCTTTGATTTGAATAAAAGAGGTGTTCGCTCAATGTTCAAGTTTTTCTCAAAGGATAAAAATACCATGAATTTGGACCCCGCCCCTGCGCCCGCACCTGCTCCCGAAGAAAATGCCTATGCCAAACCTGCCAGGCCAGTAGTCTCGGCTGCTTCGACTCAGCAGGATATGAAGGCGCTATATCTTGACCGCCATGACTTGACCGGACCCAAGCTGAAGGAACTCTGCAACCTGGCAGAAGGAACCGCCCTGGTCATGGGATTCATTTCCCCGGACCTTTCCGTGCCGGAAGTGGCGCATGCCGTGAAGCAGGAACTCCCAAGCGGCACCAAGCTCATCCTCATGACCACTTGCGGCGAGTTGTGCCGTGTGCCAGGAAAGCACACCTACTATCAGGACGCCCCGGACAATCGCGGCAAAGTGCTGCTGCAGGCCTTTTCCAAGCGCATGATCGAGAATATCTACATCGCCAGCATCCCCCTGCCCAACGATGATCTGCGCCGCGGCGAAGTCACCATGACGGTAGCGGATCGCGTAGCTGCCTTGAAAGCTGAGTTTGCCAAGCAGCATGTGCCCTTCCGCGTTTCCGTCAACCACACTTTCGCCTTTGTCTACATCGACGGCGTTTCCAGCTGCGAATCCTTCGTGGTGCAGGCGCTCTTTGACAGCGGGCAGCTGGCCTGCCCCTATATCGGCGGCAGCGCAGGCGGGGATTTGAACCTTGGGCGCACTTATATCTACAACGACAAAGAGTGCCTGGAGAATCATGCTGTCATTGCGGTAGTGAGGCTCAGCAAAGAATACCGCTACGGCGTGCTGAAATCCCAGGCAGTGGAACCAGCCTACGGCACCACCTTCATGGTGGGGTCAGCCAACAGTTCCCTGCGCTACATCGAGACTGTCCAGGATCCCACTACGGGAGAAGACAAGTCCTTCATAGATACCCTGAAAGAGCACTTCCATGTGAGCACAGTTGCCGAAGTGGAAGCTGCCATGCAGGACTACACCTTCGCTTCCAATGTAAACGGTGATTACTTCGTCCGCACTATCTCCAAGATTGACGAAGACAATGACCGCATTCATTTCTACTGCGATATCATGACGGGCGAGGAACTTTACCTCATGAAGCGGATTTCCCTGCCCCAGACAGTCCATTCCGATCTGCAGCGCTATGTACAGGGCAAGCCCACTCCCATCGGCGGCATCCTCAACGACTGCATCCTGCGCCGCTTGGGCTATCCTAATGAAATCGGCCATGTGGACGAATTCGAGAACATCCCCGTGGCAGGCTTCTCCAGCCTGGGTGAAATCCTGGGGCTTCATGTGAACGAAACACTCACTGCCATTTTCTTCTATCATGTGCTGCCCGGCGAATCCTATCATGACGAGTATCTGGACAGATTCGCCAGCTTCTACTCCGACTGCCGAGCCTACTTCTTCAATCGTGAAATCTCCAGGCAGAAGCACACAGATCTCCTGAAGGACAACCTCATCAACATGTTCAGGGACTATCAGTCCAAGATGCCTGGCATTGTGGACACCATCATGCGCATGTCCAGCGACTCCGAAAACCTGCAGGGAGCCATCCACCAGTTGGCCAACGGCCTTGAGGAGCAGAATAAGCTCTTCAAGATGCTCATGAACCGCATGGGCGAGATCACCCCGAAGCTTGACCTTCTGAGCCAGCGTGCCCAGAAGATCAACGATGTCATGAACATGATCAACGAGATTGCCGCCCAGACCAACCTGCTGGCCCTGAATGCCGCCATCGAGGCCGCCAGGGCAGGCGAAGCAGGCCGCGGCTTCTCAGTGGTGGCCCAGGAAGTCAGGAAGCTCTCCGAGAATACCCAGACCAGTCTCCAGACCTCAGATGAAGCCATCAAGACCCTGCTAGGCGATGTAAAGCAGATCGATGAAATCCTGGCCGAGAACGACCAGTTCGAAGCCAAGATTTCCGAATTCGATACCAGCTTCAGCGGCCAGATGAAAGATCTCCACGCCAATCTGGCTGACGGTCTCAAGCACATCCAGAAATCCACTGATTCTATCAAGGAACTGGAACGGCTCAATGATGCCACCCAGAAGGAAATGGAAAAACTCACGGTAATCATCAAGAATATCGAAATGGGTATCTGAGACTACTTGCAAAAAAAGATGCGGGCCCCGCCAAAGGGTCCGCATTTTTCATTGCTTCAATTCAACTCTACGAACTTCATCACCACAAACATCAAAAAACCGATGCCTGCCCCCACAATGGAGCCGTTCATGCGAATCCACAAGAGATCAGGTTCCACCTTGTCATAGACCAGATGGTTGAGCTGCTTGTCCGTCAGTCCTGACAGCACAGAGGTCACTACCACTCCCACCAAAGTCTGGGCATGAAGAGCCGAGCGCGCTATGAGATCATAGATGAAATGCCCCACGCTGCGCCTTAGCTCCTCATCTTCCTTCAGCAGGTCAAGGATGCGCTGATACTCCTCACCAATCAGGCCTGCCAGGCGTGACTGCAGTACTGGCAGATGCTCGGCTAAAGGGTCTACCTCGCGGGCCTGGTCTTCCTCAAGGTGGGCGCGCAAGTGGTCAAAGGTGCGCTGCACTGCTTCCTCCAAAGGCAAATCCTTCAGCAGGCTGTCCTTCAGATCATGGAGCAGCTGATGGAACGCAGGATCCAGGTTCAGCACCATGGACTTCTCATAGAAAAGTTCCAGCAAGTCTTCCTGCATCTGGCTTTCCGGCCTTGCCAACTCCTCAAGGATTGCCAGCAGCTGCTTCTGCATCAGCTCTGCTGCTTCCTCCAGGTCCACCAGATTAGTAGCCTCGAGGAAACCAGCCGCCAGCAAATTCCAAAAGTCCCCCTTGGTACGCTCCTTCTCATAATCCTGCAGGTATCTTTCAATGGCTTTCTTCGTCTCTGGCTTCCCTACCTGCAAGCAGCCGTAGGCTGCGAGCCTGGACAGTATCTCGTGATCCCTGCCGCTGCGGGAAAGCCAGCGACCGAACTCGCCGAAGAAGTCTTCCGGCTCCACCCTGGCCAAAGTATCCTTGAACCGTTCAGCAATCACCGCCGCCTGCTCGCCGCTCCCCTCCCGGATAAGGATATTCCTTGCGTAGACGAGCAGCCTGTCTGTCATGCGTGCCTTGGTCTCCGGATGATCCAGCCACGCAAGCAGCATGGGCATGAGATGAAGCCTTTCCAGATGGCGGAAAATCTTCCGCTTGGAAAAGAACTCCTTCTGCACCAGGATCACGGAAGACTTGATGAAGGAATCCCTGCGCCGGGGCAGGATTGCTGTGTGGTAAGGAAAACCAAGGGGCTTCTCGAAGAGTGCCGTGACTGCGAACCAGTCTGCCAGTCCCCCCACCAGAGCCGCTTCCGCGCAGAACAGCATGCCGTCCGCCAAGAGGCTGGCAGGATAGGAAAGATGCAGGCACAGGCAGAAAAGGAAAACCACCAGCACCAAAAGCAGCGTCTTGTCAGCCTTGTTCCAATTGCTCCAAATCACAGTCCCCACATCCTTTCCGCCAGGGTCACCAGGATATAGAGCCCCATCCCCACCAAAGAGCCCACGATGGCTCCATTGATGCGTATCATCTGCAGGTCATCCTGCACCCTTGATTCCACGAACTCCACCAGTTCATCGTCACTGAATTCTGCCAGGCGTTCCCGGATAATGCCGGGGATGAGATTGTGATGCTTCGCCAGCTCCGCCTCCAGGAAATTCTTCAGCTTCCTGTCAAACTCCTGCTGCAGCTTTTCCGAATGCACGAAACTGTCCACATTGCCGTCCACGAAAGAGCGGAAACCTGACAGCCAGAAAGGCTCTTCCCCCTTCACATTAGCTTCCAGCCAGCGTTCCAGCAGCGGTTCCAGTTCCAGTTTCCCTACCAGGCTGTCCTTCCATTCCTTCAGCAGGTCATGCAGGGTTTCGTCCCTGCTGAAATTCAGCAGCATGGTTTCGAAGCCTGCTTTCAGGGCCGCATAGCTCTGCGTCTGCCCCTGCAGGAGTTCCTGCAGCTGCTTCTGCAATTTCTCATTGAGGATGGCAAGTATCTTCTCATCGCTGAGATCCATGAGCTCCAGCACAAAGGCCCTGCCTGCCGAATAGCCCTCATATTCCTTGCGCAGGAGGCTGATGTGGGACAGCAATACCTGCTGGAACACAGGTGAGGAAAGCACCTCCTGTCCTATGGTCAGCAGGCTGTGGATGATGCTGCGGGAATTCTTTTCCTCTGCCAGCATCCGCACCAAATCCATCAGCACATTTTCCAGAGCCAGGGACTTCAGCCCGTCCCGGATAGAGGGAGCGAGTTCCTTTGCCACCCTGGCGGTATCGAGGTCATTGATGCCGCGCAACAGCACCTGGCATGCCACCTCCTGCAAGCGCTGGCGGCCTCCCCGATGCTCAAGGTAATCCACCATGAGACCGGCCGTATCCTGCTGTCTGAGCACCTTCATGATATTCTCGGTGCTCAAGAGATCCTCGCTGGCGAACCGCACGATAGAATCCATGATGCGGGGTCGGTTGCGCCGCAAGATGTCCGTGCGATAGGCAATGCCCAAAGGACGGCGAAAGATGGCTGTCACGGCAAACCAGTCCGCCAGGCCGCCGATGGTAGCCGCCAGGAAGCCGTGGTGCAGCAGCCCTGCCCCAAAGCTTCCCTGCAGGCCCAAAGTGCCCAAAAATCCTGCTGCGCTGAGCCCCAATGCCAGATTGGCCTTATTTTTCTTCTGCATTAAAGCGTCTGCCCCAATTCCTTCAAATACGCCTTGAACTCTGCCCCCAAATCCTCACGGCGCAGAGCAAATTCAACGGTTGCCTTCAAGAATCCCAGCTTATCACCCAGGTCATAGCGCTGGCCCTCGAAATCGTAAGCATAGACAAAATCCTCTTTTGCCAGTACATTCAAGGCATCAGTGAGCTGGATCTCCCCGCCCTTGCCGGGCTGAGTTTCAGAAAGGATATCAAAGATGGAAGGCTTGATGATATAGCGTCCCAGCACAGCCATGCGGCTTGGAGCCTTGCCCACTTCCGGCTTTTCCACCATATCAATGACCTTCATGAGCCTGGGATTGTTGCCCTGCTCGCCATCAATGATGCCATAAGAGGACACCTTTTCCTCCGGCACATTCTGGCAACCCAGCACGGAGCCGCCGGTTTTCTGATAGACCTCGATCAGCTGCTTCAGGGCCGGCTTCTCCGGATTATAGACCACATCATCGCCCAAAAGCACTGCGAATGGCTCCCCGCTGACAAAGGCCTTGGCGCAGAGAATGGCATCCCCCAGGCCATTCATATGGCGCTGGCGAATATAATGGATATTGATATCCGCCGTCTCCCGCACCAGTTTCAGCAAATCCGTCTTGCCCTTGCGCTCCAGCTCCGCCTCCAGCGTCGGAGCAGAATCGAAATGATCCTCTATGGAGCGCTTGCCATGGCCGCTGATGATGAGGATGTCCTCTATGCCGCTGGCCACTGCCTCCTCCACTATATATTGAATAGTCGGCTTATCGACGATAGGAAGCATTTCCTTCGGCGTAGCCTTGGTCGCAGGCAAAAAGCGCGTGCCATAGCCTGCTGCCGGAATGACAGCTTTTCTTATTTTCTGCATAAAAATCCCTACCCATCTAGAATTAATATTTTTACATTGCATAGCCCTTATTATTTTACACCAAAAAGGGATTCCTGACCACCGCAGGCGGCCGGAATCCCTTCGCTCTTCACATTTTTCAGCAGGCACGCTCCATGCTGCCATCAGCCTCGTCTGCCTCACGCAGCCGGGAGACGAAAGAGTCCGTCACGCGGAACTCAAAATCAGCCTTGCGACGCAACATCGCCTGTTCCCTGGCCCCAGCCTGCACTGCTGTGCCGTCAGCGAGGTAAACCAGCAGGCGGGAATGCTCTGCGCTGCCAGCAATGACCAGCAACCTGTCACCGCCAATGCCAAGCATCCTGTCCATCATCAGCTGCACCGCTGCCGGCCCGGGCATGAAGCCCTGCCTCCCATCCAGAACCATATATTCCTTACCCTCCGCCAAGAAGCTTCTCACGAGCAACATGTCCTTCACCGGCCTTTCTGTTATCTATAAATCGCCTTCCAAGATCGTGCTTTCTTATCCCTCACGATGGTTTTATTTTATCAGTCATTTTATTCTATGAAAATCACAAAATATGCTTTTCATCTTGCAAAAAATGTACTAAACTAGAAGCAGAGTAAACCTGCACCGAAAGGATAGTGCTATGCCCAGCTATCAAAAAAAAGGCTATCTGATCAGCGATTTCCGGGTTTTCCGGCTGAAGGATGCCACCATGAAGGAAGTTCCCTTCCACTACCATGATTTCCACAAGATAATCCTATTCCTGGATGGCAAAGTAGACTATGTCATCGAAGGAAAGACCTACCCTCTGCAGCCCGGTGATCTGGTCTTCGTGTCAGCAGGAGAGATCCACCGCCCCATCATCGAGTGGGAAGATGAACGCGGCCCCTTGCCCTATGAACGCATCGTCATCTATATTGCCCCTGATTTTCTGGACAGATGGCGTGATGAGGGGGGACGCGGGGTGAATCTGTCCGAGTGCTTCCAAAAAGCCAGGGAAACCGCCAGCGTCATGCACCAGCCGCCAGGCACCAGCCACGACCTCTTGTTCCATATGGATAAGCTGGAGAAGACAGCTCGCGGGGAAGGCTTTGGCAATGAACTCTATACGGAGATACTCTTCATAGAGTTCATGATCCTGGTGAACCGCTCCCTGATAGAACACGAGCTGAGCGCTCTTGAAAATGCTTCCTATGACCCCAAGATACAGGAAGTGCTCTCCTACATCGGAGGGCACCTGGCTGATGACCTCAGCGTTGAATTCCTGGCCTCCAAAGCATATATGAGCAAATTCTACCTCATGCGGAAATTCAAGGCAGACACAGGCTACGGCCTGCACCAGTATATACGCAGCAAGCGCCTGCTGATGGCCAGGGATCTCCTCAAGACCGATATGCCCATCACCCAGATTGCAGCAGATGTGGGCTTCATGGATTACTCCACCTTCTCACGAGCCTTCAAATCCATGTTCGGCTGCACGCCAAGAGAGTACAGGAACAGCCAGTTGAAATGAAAAATTGCCTTGCCGTGCCGGCAAGGCAATTTTTGTTGGCAAACTCTCTTAGAGATGCCAGAACCAGATATACACATTGGCCATGGCGATGGTCAGAAGCATCACTGGCAAAGCCACCTTCATGAAGCCCAGGAAGGAAATCTGCTTGCCATGCTGGGCAGCCAGGGAGGCTACCACCACATTGGCGCTGGCGCCGATGAGGGTGCCATTGCCTCCCAGGCAGGCGCCCAGAGCCAGGCTCCACCACATAGGCTCCAGATTGGAAAGCCCCATGGCTCCCATATCCTGGATCAAAGGAATCAAGGTAGCCACGAAGGGAATGTTGTCGATGAAAGCGGAGGCAAAGGCGCTCATCCAGAGAATCAAGATGGCGGTGCCTTCCACGCTGCCCTGGGTAACTTTGATGGCCTCGGCAGCCAGCATCTTGATGACACCGGTCTCTACCAAAGCGCCTACCAGCACAAAGAGGCCGGCGAAGAAGAAGATGGCCAGCCACTCCACCTTGGAGAGGACCTTGGCAATCATGCCCTCATTCTGAGGATAGGAGATGAGCAGCAGGAAGCCTGCCCCAAAGAGGGCTGCCGTGGCCGTTTCCAGATGCAGGGTGCTGTGGAGCACGAACATGGTGAGGGTCAGGCCGATGGCCAGCAGACACTTCTTCAGCAGAGCCGGCTTGGCAATCTGGCTGCTGGCGTTGAGGCTCATGACCTTGGCCTGAAGCTCAGGCTCCGTATGCAGCTGCTTGCGGTAAAGGAGCACCAGCAGGGCCTCCACCACGATGAAAATGACGATGGATACTCCCGTCATGTTCCGGATGAAATCCATGAAGGACAGGCCCACAGCACTGCCGATCATGATATTGGGCGGGTCACCTATCAGGGTGGCAGTACCGCCGATATTGGAAGACAGTATCTGGGCAAAGAGATAAGGCTTCACATCCACCTTCAGCTGGGAAGTGATGCTGAAGGTAATGGGCACCGTCAGCAGCACCGTGGTGACATTATCCAGCAAAGCCGAGCATGCCGCCGTAATGACAGACAAGGCCACCAGCAGGGCCACAGGCTCTGCCTTGACCTTCTTGGCTGCCCAGATAGCCAGGAAGTTGAACAGCCCTGTCTCGCTGGTGACATTGACGATGGTCATCATGCCGATAAGCAGCCCCAGTGTATTGAAGTCAATATGATGAATGGCTGTCTCCTGGTCAAGGATGCCCAGGATAATCATCAGCATGGCGCCGAAGATACCCACAATAGTGCGGTGCACCTTCTCAGAAATAATAAGTGCATAAGCTATCACGAAAATCGTGACAGCTATCATAGTCTGCGTTTCCATGTAATCCCCTTTCCTTTATGCCTTCCCCTTGAGGGGAAGGTGGCATCCCGAAGGGATGACGAATGAGGTGCACCGGAAATTATATGCGTAAACTAATAAACAGCAGCTCCACCTCATCCGCCCCTACGGGGCACCTTCCCCTCAAGGGGAAGGCTTTTTCATGCATTGCCTAAGTTGATTTTTGGCTCCAGAACAATCTTTTGTCCCTCTTTTTTCACTCTGAAGCCATAACTGGTGATGCCCTGCAAGGCCAGCTCCATCTTCAGCTGGGTAAGGGCCTTGCCCAGTTCATCAGTGAGAGCAGGCGTGAAGCCCATCCTGCTGAGGTTCACCAGCGGGGCAGCTTCTGCTTCTTCCTTCTTTTTCTTCACCTGTGCCGCCTCAGCCTTGACGAACTTTGTCTCTATGGTTTCTTCCTCCACAAAGTTCTTCAGCATGTCCTTGTCGGAAAGATCCCGAGGAATCTTTGCCTTGGGCGGCTTCTTGGTCATCTTGGACATAGTTTCACCTTCTTACTTGTTCTTGGCCTTGGCCCAGCTGTCCCGAAGGCCCACTACTCTGTTGAACACCAGATGGTCAGGAGTGGTATCAGGGTCTACTACGAAATAACCGTCACGCAGGAACTGATAGTGGGTACCGGCTGCCGTCAGCTTCACGCTGGGCTCGATCCAGGCATTTTCGATAACCTCCAGGGAATTCTTGTTCAGAGACTCGATGAAGTTATCAGGGATGTTGCCATCCTCGTCCGTTTCAATGAGATAGTCATAGAGACGCACCTCAGCGGGCAGGGCAGTCTTGGCTGCCAACCAGTGAATGGTGCCTTTGATCTTGCGATTGGCCGTGGGCCCGCCGGTCTTGGAATCCAGGTCCGCAGTGCAGCGAAGTTCCACTACCTTGCCGGACTCATCCTTCACCACTTCCTCGCACTTGATGATATAAGCGTGCTTCAGGCGCACTTCCCCACCGGGCTTCAGACGGAAGAACTTCTTGGGGGCTTCCTCCATGAAGTCCTCCTGCTCGATGTAAAGCTCACGGGAGAAAGGCACGAAGCGGCTGCCGCCCCGCAGGGGGTTGTTGTCGGCCAGCAGCCATTCTTCCTTATCCTCAGGATAGTTGGTAATTGTGACCTTCAGAGGACGCAGCACTGCCATGACCCTGTCAGCATGCTCGTTCAAATCATCGCGCACGCAGTGCTCCAGCATGGCAGCATCCACCAGGCTGTTAGCCTTGGCCACGCCGATTTCCTCGCAGAACTTCCTGAGCGCGGCAGGGGTATAGCCGCGGCGACGCAGACCAGCCACAGTGGGCATGCGGGGGTCATCCCAGCCGGACACAATGCCCTCCTCCACCAGCTGGCGGAGCTTCCTCTTGCTGGTGACGGTGTTGGTGAGATTCAGGCGGGCAAACTCGATCTGACGGGGGCGCTTGCCCACCTCAAAGCCCAGTGACTCCAACAACCAGTCATAGAAGGGACGATGCTCCTCGAACTCCAGGGTGCAGACAGAGTGGGTAATATTCTCGATAGCATCGGACAGAGGATGGGCAAAGTCATACATGGGATAGATGCACCAGGCATCCCCGGTGCGGTGATGATGGGCATGGGCGATGCGGTAGATGACCGTGTCGCGCATGACCAGGTTCGGAGAGGCCATATCGATCTTGGCCCTCAGCACATGGCTGCCATCCTCGAACTCCCCTGCCCTCATGCGGCGGAACAGGTCAAGGTTCTCCTCCACGCTGCGGTTCCTATAGGGGCTCTCCTTGCCTGGCTCCGTAAGGGTGCCGCGATAGGCCTTGATTTCCTCGGCGGACAAATCGTCCACATAGGCCAAGCCCTTCTTGATGAGTTCCTCAGCGTAGCCATAGAGCTTCTCGAAGTAATCGGAAGCGTAGAAGCGGCGGTCACCCCAGGAAAAGCCCAGCCACTTGATATCCTCCTGAATGGAGTCCACATACTCCGTGTCCTCCTTGGTGGGGTTGGTATCATCGAAGCGCAGGTTGCAAAGTCCCTGATTCCGCTCTGCCAGCCCGAAGTTCAGGCAGATGGATTTCACATGGCCGATATGCAGGTAGCCATTGGGCTCAGGTGGAAAACGAGTATGTATGCCTTCGGTGTATTTTCCCTGAGAAAGGTCATCCTCAATGATATTCTGGATAAAGTTCGAGGACAGGGTAGTTTCTGCCATAAAAATTCTCTCCTTGCTTAATAGATGTCTGCTGCATCTTTGGTCTTGCATTTTGCTTCTATGTATTCATAAAGGCGGTCAAGGCCGGGCTTCAGCCCCGGCTGCTCCTCCAAAGGAAGATGCGCCACCACTTTATCTATGTAGCCCTTTTCCACAACTTTTTTCAAAGTCCAGGCAAAGTTGATATCATACACCCACATAAGGCGCACCAGCACGCGGTCTCCCTGAGTGGTTATCCTGTAGTAGTCCACCTGGTTGCCTGCCACAAAATCCTCCACAAAGCCTTCGCTCACCAGATGCTCCCCGGTGTTCTTCACGAACTTGGGCATCATGGCTTCCTCGTTGTCCAGGTAAGGAGTAAGCACCCTGTAGATATCCAGCTTGTCAGCATCCCGCAACAGTTTTGCAAAGAGCAGCTCCCGCTTGCTGTCCGTAGGCTCAATGACCTTCTTGTTGTGGTTCTTGATGGCAAAGCGCACCAGCGCCTCATCCTCAGGGGAAAGCTTCTTGATCAGGTCAAGCTCATCAAGAACCTTCAGCCCCAAATCCGCATGGTCTTCGGACTGGGAGTCGTTGAAGGTCTGGTAAAGGCTGTACTGGCGGAACCTGCCCACATCGTGGAAAAGCCCCATGATCTCTGCCAGCTGCACATCATGGACGTTAAGTTCCAGATGTTTGGCCAATTCCCGAGCAA
This sequence comes from Pseudoselenomonas ruminantium, assembly GCA_015058655.1. GTDB lineage: Bacteria > Bacillota > Negativicutes > Selenomonadales > Selenomonadaceae > Selenomonas_B > Selenomonas_B ruminantium_C. Next base: position 113,930 of record SVBX01000005.1, on the reverse strand, counting down.
TGGAAGTCACATAGCCCGTATGGACTTCCTTGATGCGGATACCCAGCATGACCTCCTCATCGTCCGTATGGAAGGACTTCATATACTGATCCATCCAGCTATGCATTTCCCGCAAAAGCGGCTGCAAATCTTCCTCTGCCAAAACCAGTCCCCCTTAAAAACATCTTTAGGTTAGTATTATACTACTAACTACTAAGACTTGCAATTAAACAAAAACCCTCTGCCTGACCTGTGTACTGCCAGACAGAGGGTTTTCCCTTATTTACCAGATAGCCTTCATGATTTTCCGATAGTTCTCATTTAGATAATCTATCAAAACTTTGAACATCGTATAGACCATATCACCACTGAGTTTTTCCTGCTCAGTTACCAGTGAAACATCAAGAATGCAATCACCTTCCTGACTGAAGTATAGCTTGAAGGGCTTGTACTTCATATTTTCCTCATTGAGGACCTGGAATACCTCCAGTTCCTTTTCCTTGGAGCGGGCTTTCTTCAGAAGCACCACCCTTATCTGGACGAAAATGCTGTTGTCCAGGATGACCAGGGTGGGCAGTTGCTGCCCCTCGATGTCCATATGGGAACGGAACACCACCGTGCCCATTTCATCATCCTTCAGCTCATCCACTGCAAAGGCTTCAATCTTCTTTTCCTGCAAATACTGCTGAAACTGCTCTGCCTTACTGTTCATCTTTTTCCTCCTCTTCTGCGTTCACTTGCTTCATATCAAAGAATGTGCCTGTCAGAGTCATTTTGAAGGCATCTTCACTCTGCAACGATAGGCCAAAGCCTTCTCTACCCTGCAAGGGCAAGCTGAAAGCATCCCTGCCCTGCAGGAGATAGCCGCTTATGCCAAACTTCTCATCAAAATAGGTACCAAGGCTCCTATACCTGGAAGCATCACTCTGCCCTGCATACCAGGAAATAAACAATGAGTAATCCTTCCCCCACAGGTAACCGCCAGCCACATCAACAACCAGTCCTGGCGAAGACACGGGTTCAACTGACAGCGTTTCTGTCACAGGCACGGGATTATCTGGCAACACCTCTGGCCCTACAGGTACCTCCGGCTCTACAGGCTCCTCCGGCTCTACAGAACCGCCATAGCTGATGGGCACAGGCTGGAAATTTCTCCAATTGCGCCCGGACACCACTATCACGGAATTCTGCTGAATTACAGTATTAGGAGCTTCATCTTCACCTTCTGCCTTGGCCGTGACCTCCGGCATGCCACCATCAACACTCTTCATTTCCTTGCCAGCCAATGCAGTCAGGGACTTATCAGCATAGATAGCACTGCCATTCTGTACTGCCACAGTATAACCTTGCAGGGAAATATCTGCCCCCTCCAGACGAGAAGCATCTACTACCACCGCATTATCCGGCTGGAAGGTAACAGTCCTGACAGAAGTGGTATCCATCACAAGATTTTCATCTTCATCCACCACTGGATTTCCTTCCTCATCCAGCCTGGAAACAGAAACAGTCACCGTATTATCAGTATCAGCTGCCAGCAGGGAAATAGTCCCTTCTTCCTTATCTGCCTCGATACTTGAATTATTCTCCAGGCTGACCTTTTTCCCCTGCAATACTGCCGAAGAAGCCTTGACGGTACCATTATTCATCCCGACTTCGTCTGCCTGGACAGTAAGCGTATTGGCCTCAATTGAAGTCCCCGGTGTGCCATCTCCTATCTGCACGGCAGGCGACTTTAGCTCCAAATCCTTGTTGCCGGCTTCAATCCTGCCCTTCAGCAAGATATTCTCAGTGGCTTCAGTAGAAAGGGTTCCTATCTCTTCCACATTGGCTTTGTTCAGGGTGAGATTCCTGATGCCTTCAAGCGCCTCGGTGCTCTCATTATCAGCCACACCACTGAGCGAATTGGCTTTGATAGCAGTATCTGCCACACCATTACCAATCTGCACATTCGGCGCATCCAGTACCAAATCCTTCCCTTCAGCATCTATAGCACCAGTAAAGATGATATTCTCTGCTGCCTTGGTGGTAAGATTGGCATTTTTCACATCGGCTTTGTTAATGGCCAGGGTCTGCACAGCCCCATCGGCACCATTCACAGCATTAGCCGTCACAGCAGTATCTACCGTGCCATCACCAATCTGCACATTCGCGGCATCAATAGTAATAGTCTCAGCATTGACTGTTCCTTTGAGCACAGCCTTGGACGCCTTTACAGTAACATTATCATTCGAGGTAGCCAAAGATACCCCATCAAGCACAGCATCTTCTCCAGCAGTTACGGAGGCGGTTCCCGCCGTAACCTCAGCATCCTTCAAGGTTACTTTATTGCCTTTCAGTTCCACATTATGCTCCGCTGCATTTATTCTGCCAGCAACTGCAGTTTCACCTGCATTGACGGAAATATCTGCCTGCATCGTCAAATCAGACAAAGTTGCCTTTGCTGTGTCAGTAATTGAGGTAACAGCCGTTATCTCTGCATTATGTAGTCCGGCATTCTGGGCATCGCTGACTGTGAATGTGTCAGCAGTTACTTTTGCATTCTGCAGAGTTGCGCTATTGACATTACTGATAACAAGTTCATCAACCTTAATGTCAGTGACCTCGGAACCTTCCTCATTGTTACCGACAATGACTTTGTCCCCGTGGAGAGAAAGATTAGCGTCTATGCCCTCTGCCTTATTTACTGAACCAAGAATATTTGCCGCGTCTGAAGCAGTAATATCGACAGTTCCCTTAACAGTATTCGTGCCAGACAGATTTATCTCGTTTCCTTCAATAGCAAAACTGCCATCGCCATCACTGACCAATTCTGCCCCACTGACTTCAATGCTGCCCTCAGATACCAATTTCCCCTGAAGAGTGTTGATGCCCGAAATATTTACTGTTAGAGATTCAGCTTCCACTACACCTGCAAGACTGTTGCCTCCAGCAATGTTTACAACATCGCCAGCAAGAGAAGTCTTGCCAGTCGTATCCGTCAGGCCACTCTTCAAAGTGGAATTGATCACGGTTACGGCATGAGCATCTTCATCCTCTCCTGCCAGAGTAGCCGCAATGGACAGGTTGCGCCCTGCTTCAAGAGTCACTGCCACACCTGTTGCACCAATATTTACACTCTCATCTGTAATGGAGATATCTTCACTTGCCTCAAGTTTATTATTGTTGCCCAAAGTGCTGCTCTCTACAGCAATATTTTTGGCCGACAATGCTACCCCCTCAGCAAGGCTGGCATTTTTAACCAGCATACTGTTATCAGCACTGATTGCCTTGCCTTCTGCTGTCACAGCACCGACCAGGGCCCCCTGATAAGCAGAAATATCAACATTGTTGTTCAGAGTTGCATTTTTAAGGCTGACCGTATTTTCCTCAGACCGCAGCGTCTCATCAGCATTAGCCGCTGTAACCAAAATCTTCTTGTCATTCTTGGCAGACAGGATGCTGTCAGATATTTCCACCTGCTTTCCTTTGATGATAAGATCATCGTCTGTGCTAACAAGTGTTGACGCTTCTCCAACTGTCACAGCATCTGTCGCCTTCATGGAAGTCTTGGCCGCCTGGACATTGCCGCCAGTTACAGCTATATCCTCTGCCACGACATCCATATTCCCACTAACACTGACAGTGTCAGAAAGATTTGCCTGGTCCGCATTAACTTCCAGATTGCCATTGATAATGTTCGTGCCGGAAATAGCTGCTTCTTCTGCCCTTACTTTCACCGGACCTGTCAGATTGTTCGTTCCTGCAAAGTTCACGGCATTTGCCTGCAGATTTATGCTTTCAGCTGCGATATCAGCCTTGTTCACTGCAACAGTTCCCGTTCCTTCTGCGGAAGTCACACTCTTTGCCGTCAGGGAAGTGGCCGTTGCTCCATCGCCTATATTCACACTTGCTGCCTTGAGTGCCATATCCTTGCCAGTGGAATCTACCGTGCCCTTGATGTCAACTTGCTTAGCATCAATGCTGGTGTTGTTCTGGAGCGTCACATTCTGCAGCACCGCCTTGGTATCCAGTTCTGCCGTGCTGCTGATGGTGAGGCCGTCTACATTGATAGTTGCAGAATTTGCCTCTGCGCCGCCCACGATTACATTGCTGCCATGAAGGATGACCTCTGCCGAGGTTGCCTTGGAAAGCGTGCCTTTGACGTTTGCCGTATCTGTTGCCATGATTTCAAGGCTGCCATCAACAGTGTTTACCCCTGACAGATTGACTTTTCCTGCCTCAGCTTCAACTTTTCCGACAAGACTGTTGCCACCGACAATGTTCACAACGTCACCAGTCAGGGAAGTCTTGCCATTTTCATCCGTCAGGCCGCTCTTCAAAGTAGAATTAATTACGGTTACTGCATGAGCTTCTTCATCCTCTTCTGCTGGAGTGGCCGAGATTGACAGATTACGCCCTGCTTCAAGTGTTACTGCTACATCTGTTGCACCGATATTTACACTCTCACCTGTGACAGAGATATCTTCACTTGCCTCAAGCTTATTATTGTTGCCCAAGGTGCTGTTCTCTACAGCAATATTTTCAGCTGACAATACTACCCCATCAGCAAGGCTGGCATCTTTAACCAGCATATTATTATCTGCACTGATTGCCTTGCCTCCGGCTGTCACAGCACCGACCAAAGTTCCCTGATAAGCAGAAATATCAACATCATTGTTCAGAATCGCATTTTCAAGGCTGACTGTATTGTCCTCAGACAGCGGCGTCCCATCAGCATTAGCTGCTGTAAGCAAAATCTTCTTGCCGCTCTTGGCAGTCAGGGTGCTGCCGGATATTTCTACCTGCTTTCCTTCAATGACAAAATCATCATCTGTGCTGGCAAGGGTTGATTCTTCTCCAGATGTCACAGTATTTGTCGCTTTCAGGGAAGTCTTGGCCGCCTGGACATTGCCATTGGTTACAGTGATGTCCGCTGCCGTGACCTTCAGGTTACCTGTAACGTTGCTAGTACCAGATACAGCCACATTCTCCGTTGCATCTATCATCGTTGCACCAGAAATAGTATTTGTCCCTGCCATAGTCACATTCTTACCAGCAATGCTATTTTCACTACTGGAAAGAGTTGCATTGCTAATGGCAGCCGTTTCATCTGCTGTCAGGCTGATAGTGGCTGCCGTCAGGCTCTTGCCAGCCAGCGTGAGGTTCTTGTCCTGCAGGGCAATAGCTTCAGTTGCCGTCAAATCCTCACTGCCCAAGGTCAGGGAATTCGTCCCCTTGGCATCCAGAGATTTGAATTTGCTGTTGCCAATAGTGACATCTTTGCCTTCAACCGTCACATCAGTCTTAGCAGCCACTGCCTCTGCATCGCTCAGCCTTACATTGGCTGTACCATCAGCTGCCTTTGCAGTAAGCTGGTCAATGGTAGACGCTACCTCTGCTGTTTCATTGCCAATGTTAATAGCATTAGCTGTCACATTCAATGATGCAGCAGTTGCTCCCGACTTCTTGACCAAATAACCCGTAACAGTGGCATTTTCTCCAGTCATGCTTACACTACCAGAAATCTTATTTTCTTCCTGCAAGCTTACAGACTGGCCATCAAGAGTTGCAGTCCCTTCAAGAGAAGAATCGGCTACACTTATAGTCGAGCCTCCCCCTTGCAGATTACTAACACCCTTCAAGGTCGAGCCGGTCACAGTTATCGTACTGCCTTCAATGGTATTAGTCCCATCCAAGACAGAACTATCAGTAATGCTTACTGCACTGCCATTAATATCTGTCTTCCCGGTCAGGTTTGCTCTTTCCATTGATACGCTATTCAAAGCATTAATTGATTTGCTCCCAGCAATGGTGGCATTCGTCACCTTTGCATTCACGGCATTTACATCAGCTTCAACGCCTGTTCCTATAGTGGTGGAACTGCCAGCTGCAAAATTGACATCATCGCCATATATATGGGTCTTGCCCAGCGACAGCGTTCCACCAATGTTAACCTCATTGCTGTCTGAAAAATCATATCCCTCAGCATCGATACTATTGGCTGCTGCCAAAGTCACATCACCCGTATTGCTGGCCACACTACTAGTGCCAGCCACGGCAATGCTGCCGCCCTTGATATCGACATCACCCTTAGCCGAAATAGTCGCATTGGTGATGCCAATATTATTATTGAGAGCTATCGAGCCAGCCCCCGTACCGCCGGTCCATGCGCCCAAAGCACCGTTATCATCTGCAAAAGTACCGGCCAGAAGACTAACCTTGCCATTGTTTGAAGTTACACTTACAGACTTATCAGTCTCTCCCAAAACAATATTCTGGGTGCTCTTGACCATAATATCATCTTTAGCACTGAGGTTCCCGGCAATATACATTTCGCCACCAGTACTGCTGAGCTTGATGGAGGAATTAGTAGCCGTAAGATTGTCAGCAATACGGATAGACTTGCTGGCCAGGCTGATGCCCTGCGTATCAGTTACAGTCAATTCTCCCTGAATATCCAGGCTATAAGGAGAATCTGCCCGGAAGGACATGGCTTCCAAGGCACTGTTGCCCGTATTGTGGAACACCGCATCACCATAAAGGTTGATATTGATAGGGGTACCGGGCGTAAAGGATACTACCTTCCCGCTGATGGAAAGTTTGGGATTAGTGGCAGATTCCGTGGCAGGCTTCACAAAGCTGTAAACATTGCCACTCTCATCCAGGGTAACACGCTCCGTGCTGACTGCCCCAATGAGATTGTTGGTAGTAACACCCGTATTGGCATCACCAGTCACATTCACGCCGTATCCTATGAGAGTAAGTTTCTCCCCAATCAGGTTAGTATTGTTTACAGTGACAGTATTGGCCGAATCCATCCCATAACTACGGGTAGTCTCATCGTAAGAATTAGCCGCTGCCAGCAGAAGGTTTTTGCCCTGAATGGTCTTGGCATCTGTGCCCGTAGTAGAAACAGCTATCTGCCCTGCCTGCAGGCTTACATCCCCACCAGTGGAGGTTATGTTGGTATCAGTAATGCTGACAGGCGTACCAGCCGCCGTCCAGCTGCCCTTAATATTTACATCGCCGCCAGCGGTCAGGTCCGTGCTGTTCATACTGACAGTATCACCAAGCAAATCTGCCTTGCCATTGACATTCAAAGCAGCACTCTCTACACTTACCCCTGTGCTGGACAAGGTAACACCGTCTGCTCCTGTGATGTTGACAGTGGCCTTCTTTATGCCAATATTATTTGTGGCATTGATAGCAAGATTTTTAGCCGTGACAGTCCTGCTGCCACTATCTGCCCCCAAAGTAACCTTGGCCGTGGCATTCGAGCCACTATGCCCAAGCGTGATATTTCCATTGACTGCTGACAAGGTACCAGATGCCGTGATATCAGCAGCATCAATATCAATATCCCGGTTGGCCGTCATACTGCCATCAGCAATACTAACATCCTTAGCAGAATCGATATCAATAACGCCCTGATTTTCACCAGTACCTTTGGCAGTCAGCGCAGCACCGGTCAAAATAAGGCTCTTGCTGGCATCTGTGGATTTAATAGACAGGTTGCCCTGGTCAGCCGTCAGTCCACTATCCTTTACATAGACTTCCTTGCTGGACAGGCTGATTCCACCCGTACCGGCCACTTCCACACCAGCATTGACTACATTGATTTTATCCTTGCCATTGAAAGAAATGCTGCCAGCAGTCAGGGTTGCTCCATTATCCACAGTACCGACATTCAGATTGGACGTAGCTTCGTTGCCAAGAGTGATAATACCATCTTTAGCACCATTGCTGCTTTCTGCCGTAAGGGTGCCGGTCACAGTTATGTCACCAGTATTGGCATTGTCCTTATTAAAGGAAATTTCATGCCCAGCCGTCATGCTGCCGCCAGTGGTGGTAATAGTGCCAGTTGTGGATTTGACCGCAATATCCCCGGACGAAGTTATGCTTCCGCCTGAAGCAGTTACATTGCCTGTCTCAGAGGTGATATTGATATTTCCCTCAGCGCTGAGCGCAGCCGCATTCAAAGCAACATTGCCATTAGTAGCAGTAAGGCTCATATCCCCGGCAGTTTGGACAACGGCATTGGTGACAGCTACCGACTTGCTGGAAAGAGCCAAATCACTCGTTACGTCAATAGTAGCTTTCTGCACAGAAATTGCTTCGGGAGCCGTTACCGTCAACTGCTCGGCAGAAACCGTACTGGCCTGCATATAGTCATCAGCACCAATTGCTACTGAATTAGCTGTTAGGTTAACTTCATTAACCTTTCTCCCCGTAACATTGCTTCCGATAAATCCTGCTGCATTGATAGTACCTTCACTGGCAACTATATTTACATTACCATTAGAGACAATCATGGAAGACGGTTTCAACATGACTGTGTTCCCTTTATTATCTTCTATACCAGCATTTAAATTAACAGTTGATGCACTTATGTTGCTTTCTGATGTAACATTGCCATCTTTTGCCGTAACTGCAATTTCATTAGCACGCTGATTTGTATATAACTCTAAATCAATATCCCCCTTCTCAGCCAGCAGACTTATCTTCCCATCCTCTGCTATCAAATAGCCTTTTTCTCTATAAGTACTGATGGCTGTTCCATTTTCCTTATTGGCCAGAATTTCAATATCTCCCCCCGTTGCCTCTACAGAAGCTCTTACATCCACGCCACCATTAAAGGCTTTAATTGCCACATCTTTGCCAATAACTTTATAATTAAAGTTTGTTTTATAAAGGCCTATATCTCCCGCCTCAGATTGCAGTGTAATCTTTCCGTTATCTGCTTTTATTCCTGAGACTATGGTTATAGCCTCATCAGGATAATTAGGATAATTAGCATCTGATATACTTAAACCATATGGAGAATTTTTTGCTTTAAGAACTATGTCTCCATATTTAGATTCCGTGTTACCAGTATGCGAATAAATATATCCCCCTTGCGAGGCATCAAGAGTAATATTCTTGTCTGCATCAAAATCAACACTATGAGTATAAATGTTACCCTTAGAAGTTATGCTGATATTACCCTTTCCTGTGTTAGTATCGGCTGCAATCAATTTAGCATCATACAGATTTTCTCCATACAAATCATCACCAACCTCAAAATTAAGGGCCAAGTCTCCCTTATCAGCTTTCAGCTGGCTGCTGCCAATGTAAACTTTATGGCTGGAAATTGCCAAGCCTTCATCGCCAGTAGTTTCTGCATTAACATTCTTTATGTTTATAGCATCAGTGGCATTAACATTAAGCGCCGTTGCTTTAACGGTTTTCCTAGCGCCAGAAGCAGAACCAATCTCAACAACCTTTGTCCTGGCAGCCTCATCACCGTTTGCATGGCCCAAAGTAATCCTCCCATCTGCTGCAGACATACTTCCAGTCGCAACAATCTTCGAACCATCCATGCTGTCAAAGGTAATATTGCCATCAGTAGCCGTGAGCGTGCCAGAAGAAGATACCTCACCCGCATCTGTAGTAAGGCTTATGCTTTCACTTGCAGTCATGCCGTTGGATATATTGATAGCATTTGTGCCAGTTCCACTAGTTGCAGACTTCGCCTTGAAGGTAATATTCCCATCCGTCGCGTTGAACGCCTTGCCCGAAACACTTATGCTCTGCCCCTTAACATCAATCCCCTTTGCTTCAAGAGCATTATCAACAGAGGAATTCATATTCAACGCAACGGCTCCACTATCAGCATTGCCAATAACAATATTGCCGCTTGCTGCCTTCAGGGCACTGGCTTCCGTTATATCAATAGTCCCTGTTTCAGAAACATTATTGATGTTTATGTTGCCACCAGTAGATGTTACAGTGCTTCCTGTGATATCTGTATCACTATTGCCGCTTACACTTATTCTATCTCTAGCCGTTAAGGTACTGCTCGCAATATCAGCATCAGTGGCAGCTACACCTATACCGCCTGCAGTCGCATTCAGCGTGCTGTTCGTAATATTAGCATCAGTAGCAACTACACTTATACCGCCTGTAGTTGCTTTCAACGTACTTCCGCCTACCTCCACGGCATTGCTATTCAGGCTGATGCCCTCACTATCAGTTACTTCTGCAGTAGTTCCCTGGACACCAATCTTCTCAGTAGCATTGATATGAAGTCTAGCAGCATTGACAGTCCTGCTGCCGGAGCTTGAGCCTATCTCAACAGTACCAGTCGTATTCTCTCCCTCTGCATGGCCAAGGGTAATCGTGCCACTTTCAGCAGTGATATTTCCTGTCGTGGTGATTTTGGAAGTATCTGCACTGTTCAAGGTAATATGGCCGCCAGTAGCCGTAAGAGCGCCAGAAGAAGATACTTCTCCCGCTGCTGTAGTAAGGCTTATGCTTCCGCTTGCAGTCATGTTGTTGGAAACATTGATGGCCTTGGTGTCAGTTTCACTGGCTGCAGACTTCGCTGTGAGAGTAATATCTCCATTTGTCGCATTGAAAGCCTTGCCAGAAGCACTTATACTCTGCCCCTTAACATCAATCCCCTTTGCTTCAAGAGCATTATCAACAGAGGAATTCATATTCAACGCAACGGCCCCACTGGCAGCATTGCCAATAGCAATATTGCCGCTCGCTGCCTTTAGGGCACTGACCCCCGTTATATCAATAGTCCCTGTTTCAGAAACATTATTGATGTTTATGTTGCCACCAGTAGATGTTACAGTGCTTCCTGTGATATCTGTATCACTATTGCCGCTTACACTTATTCTATCTCTAGCCGTTAAGGTACTGCTCGCAATATCAGCATCAGTGGCAGCTACACCTATACCGCCTGCAGTCGCATTCAGCGTGCTGTTCGTAATATTAGCATCAGTAGCAACTACACTTATACCGCCTGTAGTTGCTTTCAACGTACTTCCGCCTACCTCCACGGCATTGCTATTCAGGCTGATGCCCTCACTATCAGTTACTTCTACAGTAGTTCTCTGGACACCAATCTTCTCAGTAGCATTGACATGAAGTTTAGCAGCATTGACAGTCCTGCTGCCGGAGCTTGAGCCTATCTCAACAGTACCAGTCTTATTCACTCCATCTGCATGGCCAAGGGTAATCGTGCCACTTGAAGCCATGAGATTTCCTGTCGAGCTAATCTTGGAACCATCTGCACTATCCAGGGTAATATTGCCTCTAGTAGTCGTAAGATTGCCGGAAGAAGACACTTCTCCCGCCGTTGCATTAAGACTGATATCATTTCCTGCCGCAATACTCCCACCAATGAGTTGAACAGCCCTGCCAGAGCTGATGACAATGCCAGCATTCTCATCAGCTGCCCCCAAAGCAGATGCACTCATAACAATATCATTTTCACCTGTGGAAATCGCCGAAATCCCACCATCTGTAGCTGTAAGGCTGGAATTGCTCACATTTAGGCCCTTGCCAGCTATGGTAACTTCAGTACCAGTCAACGCACTGCCTGCCGATACGGCAACTGATGGAGCCTCACCGTCTTCCGTTCCTGCAAGATTAAGCGTTCCAGCAGTGGCAATCGTACTGTTGCTTACAGCCACATTCTTGCTGCTGAGATCAAGATTACTTTTTACACCTACCGTAGCCTGCTCCACTTTGATGGATTCACTGGCATTGACATTAAGCCTATCGGCCTCCAATGTCCTCCAATCAGAAGAATAGCCAATCTCTACATTGGGAGCTACAAAATTAATCAAACCGGTCTTTTCATTTTCAGCATTTTTCACCAAAATATTGCCATAGGCCTTGATATTATTTTGCGCACTAATATTAACAGAGTCAGTAGCTGCTGTAGCATTCAGGGCAGAGTATGCCTTCAAATCTACATCCGTTTCCGTAGCATTCAAAGCAATCTTCTTCGCATTTACGGTACCATAACCATCTACTGTAATAGACTTGCCACTAAGAGAAAGCCCCTCATCACCAGTAATGTCCACCTGCCCGGAAGACACAGTGATAGCGTTACCAGAAGTCACAGCCACAGAATTTGCCCTAAAAGCCTTAGCATCGCTGCTTCCACCGCCAAAGGTCACATTCCTGCCTGCCAGCTTCACCGTCTCAATGGCGCCATTTGCTGCCTTATTGCCAACTGTATTGCCACTCATGACAAGGTTATGTATGTTTTCATTATCCCCAAAAGTTGCCTCCCAAGTGCTCGTATTAACAGTCTTGGCAGCTGCAGCCTCCATGGTATCAGCATTAATGGTGCTGTTATTGATAGTGGTTCTCTCAGCAAAAGCCGTCAACTTATCAGCAGTGATAGTCATACCCGAAAATTCAACACTGCCACCCACAGTAGTGGTGTATGGATCACTTTCAGTAGCCCTGCTACCAGATTGCAGCAAAATATTCCCGGTAGTTGTTACCGTGCCACCAAAACCGCTGATATCCTTGGCAGACACCGTCACAGAGGGAGCCGTAATGTTGCCATTGAGCGCAACCTCCCCCTGGCTGCCACCTGTCAATGTCAAACCATTTGCAACGTTGACTTTGCCACCTAAGGTAATATTGCCATCCGTACCATCGACTGTCACATTCATATCAGTGACATCCACTACACCAGAAGTATTAAAATCTCCACTATCAGTAGTCAGCGTAGTCGCAGCAATGGTACCAGAATTAACAACATCTGTGCCTTTAACAGTCACATTATTTGCCGTAATATCACCAGAATTATTTATATCATTCTTGCCAGTAAATTTAACACTAGTAGTGTTAACCTTCCCTGAATTAGTAACATCATAACCGGTAAGTGCAATGCTCTGCCCAGCAGCTTGGGCAGTCAGATTCGCACCCTGAATATTTATGGTCTGAGTGTTTATAGCATTAGCAACTTCATTCTCGGCAATCGTACGCAGATTGATACTACCAGCCGTACTCTTAACTATATCTTTGTTAGTATCAGTTGCTGTCACACTAATGGCAGCACCCTGCACGTCGATATTCCCACTTGCATTTATGGCACTATTTCCCTGCACGTTAGCATTGCCAGTTGCCTGCACATCAACCTTGCCATCTGTCGCGGCCAGAGAGCTAGCTCCCTGCATATCTACTGCCCCTGCAGTCTGGATAGCCAGATCGCCATCCTCAGCAGTAATGCTGCTGCCCCCCTGCAGGGCTGCATCTCCTGTTTGCGTTACAATGCTTACAGTACCGCTGCTTTTAATCTCACTAGCATTTTTAAGTGTAAGACTGCTTGGAGCTACATTAATCTTGGACGCAGACATCTTAGTATTGTCAAGATTAAGAGCCACATCATTCCCCACGGTGGGGCCGCCATCATCGGAAACTGTCAAATCTATATTCTTTATAGTTGTTTCATTAGCGGACGCACTTTCCCCTTTCCCCAAAGTAAAGGTTTTTGCCGACCAAAAGCCTCTGCCGGTGCCCGACTCGCTAATATCTACAGTTTCACCTGTAAATGTGGCATTCTTGGCCTCAGTGATAGTGCTGTCAGTCACCGTAACTTTGCCGCCACTGCCAAGGGCTGACAAAGTAATGCTGTTAGCATTTGGCTCTCCAGCAAAAGTGCTGTCAGTCATTTTCACTGTCTGCCCCTCAGCAGTCAGATTTCCACCTGAATAGGAGCCATTCTTAAGCTCGACAGTGCTGCCGTTAAGGTCCACGCCACCAGTATAAGTACCACCAGAAAGGGTCAGACTTCCCCCGTTATTTCCTAAGTAACCATTGCCTGTAAGCTCTCCAGTAAAAGTAAGCCCCGTCAGCGTGGCAGTCTCCGTAGCATCGACCTTCATTTTTGCTGCAGTAATATTATTTGCTGCAACATCAACTTTTTTGCCCACCAATGACAGCTTACCTGTAGCATTACTAAAGGTTACATCCTTATCAATCGTAATATTGCCTTTTGAAGCAGTGTCAAAACTTGCCGCACCGCCCCCTGCAAAGGTGTTAAAGGCACTATCAGACATTTCCAGTCCGGAAAGAACCAGATTGGAAGCGTTGATTGTTGCACCCTTATAGACATGAATGCCGTTGGGGTTCACCAGAAGCAAAGGATACGCTCCAGTGTGATTCAAGTTCCCCTTCAGCCAGGATTCATAGCTGCCCGTGACACGATTCAGCAAAGCACCATACTGAGTATCAAAGGACAGAGTTCCCCCTGTGCCAATGTCAAAGGTCTGCCAATTTATAATGCTATGATTCGGAGTTTCACCTGAATTATGCACAGCAATAGCACTATTATTTACGGGGTTAAGAAGAGCTCCACCTACTGCGTATTCTGTTGTTGATTCACCAGTCTTATAATCAATGCTCCCCTGCGCAACAGTCCCCTTAGTGGGCAATTCAATAAAAGCAGAATCATCCGTCTCTTCACCTACGGTCACATCAGAATTTACACGAACCAAATCTCCCCTTTTAGTGATTCCTGAAGCCGTGGCCGTACGCTCCAAATCACCTTCAGATGATTTCACAATAGCCGAACCTGTGACAGCATTGACAGGAGAATCAGTCTGAATGGAGCTGTTCTTCAACGAAGCATCATAACCTGCCACATGGATATCCTTTGCTTTTATATTGGCAGATTCACTAATGGTCACCTTATTGCCAGACACAGCCTCTGTTATGACCTCACCAGATACGCCCACAGCATTTTCTGTATTAATATTCTTGCCAGCCAGCAGATAGACAGAGTTCGTCCCTGCGTCTATGGTGCCGCCATTCACATTGACCACACCGCCTGCCAGCAAAATATCCTTGCCAGAAACACTGCTACTGCCACTGACGGTAATCTTATTGTCGGGCACATTGCTGCTGAGGCTGGTGGAAACTATACCATCTTCAATGCTGTTGCCAGCCAGCATACGCACTGTCTCCGTATCCCCATTGCCAATGGTTGCCCCGCTGCCTACAACAACATTCTTCCCGGCCAGGGTCAGGCTGCTTCCCGTTATTTCGGTACCACTGACTGTCACCGTACCACTTGATGTCAAATCTCCACTATCCGCCAAAGTCCCAGACAGGGCTTTCACTTCATCGCCCGACAGTTTGCCACCAGTAATGGTCAGATCGCTACTATTTATCACAGTCACCCTCGGTGCAGTAATATTAGCATTCTGCAGGCTGGCTGTGTTAATAGTAACTGAGGAATCCGCATTGGTAAGGGAAATAGTCTTGCCATCTGCCATACTAACTGTACTCGCATCCGCCGTAAGAGCCACAGCATGAGCACTGTCAGTAAGAGAACCATTAAAGGTAATTGCCCCTCCACTGCCCATTGACTGTACCTCATTACCAGCAACAATAGCAATAGAACTGTCCCCCGCCAACAATCGCAACGCAGAATCTCCAGAAAAAGTAATACCATCAGCCACGGCTATAGTCTTTCCCAAGGCAGACACCTTACCTGTAATCTCTGCGCTACCAAGGGTAATAGGCCCTGGATTTGTAAAAGTGAATTGAATGCTATTATTACTATACGCTACATCCATCGCAGCCAACATAATATCATTGCCAGAAATATGCGCACTCCCCCCCACAATGATACCATTCGGATTTGCCAGTATAAATGGTATATTCTGAACATTCAAGGTCCCATATATACCTGAGTTTGAGTTACCAGTAACCCTATTGACAATAAAGGATCCATTATCCCCGGAAAAGGACAATGACTTTCCACTGGCGATATCAAAAGAATTCCATTCTATAAAACCATAACCTTTTATATGAAATGCCATACTGGAAGGATTATCTACGGGATTTATAAGCACTTCTGCCGTATTCTCTGTCCCAGCAGCATAATTGGTTCCTCCGGTAACAGTAACATTACCAGAAATCACTTTACCTCCAGCCGGCAAATCTGCCGCAAAAACTCCTGTAGATGACAACGCCAGGGCAACCATAGCAGCCAGGGCCGCGTGCTTTACATTTTTTTGATACCTTTTCATGGCAGCTCAACTCCTTTTAGGGCTGTCAATTAAAACCTATAGCTGCAATTCACATTCCAGCGTCTAATAGTTGTATTGTCACTGTAATCCACATCATCAATTATCTTGGCATAGTCAACAGAAATACCCAGACCGCTCTTTTCGTTGGCATAGCGAAGGCCCAGACCTGCTGAAGCAATCCTTTCGTTGCCGAAGCAGAGAGTATCCTCGCTTGTATTGTTGGACAGGGCTGCAAAATCAGTGAAAGCCACCAGCCGCAGGCCCTTGCAAAGCTCCGGGGTATAAATCTCAAAATTTCCTATCACACCGCTGTCAGCACTGATGGCCCGCTCCTCGAAGCCTCTCACAGTATACTGTCCCCCTGCTCCCAACTGAGCCAGGGATACCAGGTGCTTATGGCTGTACTGTCCCTGCCAGCGAGTGCCAAAGATCCAGTTGGACCTAGTGCGGTACTGGTACAGGAGATTCCCCTTGAAAAGGGTGAACTGCCTGGCGCTGCCCGGCGTGACCTCCTGATAGACACTGCTTCCCTTATCAAGGCTTGTTGCCACCCCTGCATCCCAATAGAACACATGATGCAGCCCCCTGTCCAGATGCTGGAAGGAAAGACCTGCAGTAGTCACATGATAATCCTGACGCCAGCTTTCCGAAAAGGGAATAACAGAATAGAAAGTATAGCCGTAATCTCCTATGGAGCGCTGGTAGTCCAGCCCCAGATTCCAGCTGTCCCTCTCCCTTGAGGTATAGGCAAGATAGTGCTGGTAATGCAGGCCGGTATTCATGCTTTCGCCCTTGGCGGTATAGTCCAGGATTCCTTTCAGATAATCCGGGGAAACATTGCCCAGATCCACCCGGGAATAGCTTCCGTTGAAATTCCAGCTGCTCATGGTTTTGGGCTGGGAAAAGCGATAGCTCACAGCTCCCTGCTGTACTTCTTCAAAATGGTCGGGAGAGGTAACCCAGGCCAGCCCCAGGGTGTCAAGCCGTCCGGAAAGATTGGTATTTATATAGCTTGCGGTGGTACGCCAGTCCCCGGTATACTCGCTGCCTGTATTGCTGACAACGATGCCGCCATGCTGGCTTTTCCTCTCCAGTACCGTGAGAGTCACTGCCAGCTTCCCCGGCTCGCTCCCCTCGTGAAAGTCAGCGTGTAAAGCTACGGCGCCGGACTCATTTGCCATCTGCAACTGCTGGGCGAGCTTGTGTATGCGCACCTGACCACGAAAAAGCTCCGGCAGGATGCGGCGCGCATCCTTCTCCGTCAGTCTCTTAGCGCCCTTGATTTCCACTGCCCCCACAGGCACTACGATATTTTTTGCCTGCAGGTCTTCCGACTTCTCCGCTGCCTCTTCACGCAAAGCCTCCTGCTCTCTGTTCAGAGTTTCTTCGGCGGCGTTGTGCTCCAAATCCGCAGGAGCCGCCAGAACCGGGCAGGAACCAGCCAACAGCAGGAAAAACAACAACGTCTTCTTCATAGTCAAATGCTTCATCTCAAAGTCCCTCAGCTCACCAGTCTTCCGCCCTTTCCGGCGAAAAAGCAAAATAACCTCATTTTCTACTTTAATTATAATACAGAAGCCCCCCCCCACAAGACATTTTTTCTAAATTTTCTCATTTTTTGTAAACTATATATTACTTTCAGGTTCACACAGCTATCCCAATTTGTACCTTCAGTATAAGGTATCTGTCCCCCCTGCAAGACATTTGTAAAAAATGCTTCCCCGACATCGAGGAAGCATAGATAAATAAATATGTGCAGCTATCTCAAATTCCCATTATCCACATCAGCAAAGGCACCACCACCAGCGCCGGCAGATAATTTATCACCTTCAGCCTGGTCAGTTCCAGCATATTCAGTCCGATAGCAAGGATGAGGAGGCTGCCTGTGCAGGCAACTTCCTTGATAAGTTCCGTGGAAATAAAGGGCGCCAGGCTCTCCGCAAAGAGCACAATACCGCCTTGAAAGAGCAAGGTGAAGATTGCCGAGCCCATGACTCCCACTCCCATGGCAGCTCCCATGATGGTGCCGGAAACGAGGTCCAGCAGGGACTTTGTATAAAGCAGGGTGTAATCAGCCGAAAGTCCGGCATTGAGAGAACCAACTATCACCATGGCCCCCACATTCATAATGAGGCAGGAGGTCACAAAGGCATTGGCCATCTTAGCACCCTCCCCCTGGCCTGCAAAGCGGGAGGTAATGCGCTCCGTAAAGCGGTTCACATGGCCTTCCCAGTCCAGCCATTCACCTATAAGCACACCCAGCACGCAGGCCACAATCATGAGAAGAATCCTCTCTTCTGCCACCGCCCCCTGAATGCCGATAATCACGGTGCAAAGCCCCAGGGCCTTCATGATGGCCTCGGAGATGTGCCTGGGTATGCCCCGCCTCAAAAGCAGGCCCACGGTAGTGCCCAGGATGATAGCTAAGGTGTTGACTATGACTGCAAACATGGCAGGCCTCCTGATGTGTAGCTGGTGCGAATATTTCCTATGATACAGTGCAACATTGTAACATAAAAAAATTTTTTCTGCACTATTGACATAACCTCCCTTCTCCTGTATACTCTTTAAATGTCGACAAGACATAGGGGTATCGCCAAGTTGGTAAGGCACGGGATTCTGAATCCCGCATGCGTTGGTTCGAGTCCAGCTACCCCTGCCATTGAATATGCAGCCGCAAGCTTGTGCTTGCGGCTT
The DNA here is from genome assembly GCA_015058655.1 of Pseudoselenomonas ruminantium. GTDB lineage: Bacteria > Bacillota > Negativicutes > Selenomonadales > Selenomonadaceae > Selenomonas_B > Selenomonas_B ruminantium_C. Next base: position 95,445 of record SVBX01000005.1, on the reverse strand, counting down.
TCTTATTATCTGATTCCACGCTGCAGTCGAATGAAGAATCATCCTGCACAGAAAGGCATTGCGAAGATAATGGCAAGGATCAAGGATGTTGCAAAAGAAGCCGGGGTAGCTGCCAGCACTGTTTCCCTGGTCATGAACAAAAAAGGCTATGTTTCCCAGGCCACCAGGGAAAAAGTTGAAGCTGCCATAAAGAAGCTCAACTATGTGCCCAGCGAAGTGGCCAGGAATCTCTCTCTCAATCGCACGAACACCATAGGGGTCATTATGCCCTCCCTCTCCCATCCTTTTTTCGGTGAGGTAGTGGAGGCCCTGGAAGCCGCCCTCTACGCGCGCAGCTACAAGATGATGCTCTGCTGCACCCAGCATAAGGACAATGCCGAGCGCACCTTCGTAGAAATGCTGAGGCGCCGCACCATGGACGGCATCATCATGGGGGCCCACTCCTTGGATTTGCCCCTTTACGATAATATCAAGCAGCCCATCGTAGCCTTCGACCGCTATCTGAATGACTATATCCCTATCGTCCACTGCGACCACCATCAAGGCGGCGAACTGGCCGCCCATACCCTGCTCAAGCATAACTGCCGCCTGGTGGTTGAAATCGTAGGTTATCAGGGAGTCAGCACCCCCGCCAACGAATACCACTGGGTGGCAGCAGACAGGCTGCGCCGCCACGGCGTGCAAGTCGAAATGCTGGAAATGCCCTGGAATGCCTTCGGCTATCGCGACTTCATGGCCTCTGCCCGAGAACTTTTCCAAAAATACCCTGAGGTAGATGGTATCTTAGGTGCAGATCTGTCTATCTCGGCCTGCCTGAATGTAGCTGCAGAAATGGGGCGCAGAGTCCCCGAAGACTTGAAGCTGCTGGCCTACGACGGCACTGCCACTACCCGCATGGGCTTGCAGCCCATCACGGCCATACGGCAGCCCATCGAGGAACTGGCGCAATTGGCCGTGAAGAAAATCATCAATATGGTCAACGAAGAGCAGGATGACAGCCCTTGGGTGCTGCCTCCCAGTCTCTTAGAAGGAAAAACCTGCTGAAGCGCATACCAAGAGCCTCCCTTTCAGGAGGCTTTTTTTCGTGTCCGATTTATTATTTTCACGCCTTTTATAAACTTTTTTCCGAAAAGATATTGACAAACTCCAATTGTTCCACTATTATAAACATATCGAACCGATTTGATATTGGCTCGATTTTCTAAAAAGCTTATGTCGAACCGCTTCGACAAGATTTAGGAGATGGAAAGATGCAAGAAGCAATGAAGGTTACTGACCAACGCTATCGGCTGGGCTACCACCTGATGACCAAAGGGGGCTGGATGAACGACCCCAACGGTTTTTCCTGGTTCAAGGGATATTATCACATGTTCTACCAGTATTATCCCTACGCCGCCGAGTGGGGGCCCATGCACTGGGGCCATGCCCGCAGCAAGGATCTGGTTCACTGGGAGACGCTGCCTGTGGCCCTCGCTCCTGACGAGCATGAAGACGGCTGCTTCTCCGGCAGCGCCGTGGTCTATGACGGCAAGCTGTGGCTCATCTACACAGGCCACCACCTCACCAATCCCGCTGACAGCGAGGAATTCTATCAGGACCAGAACATCGCCTGGTCTGAGGACGGCATAGCCTTCCACAAATACGAAGGCAATCCGGTGCTCCGCGCTCCCAAGGGCAATACCAAGCACTTCCGCGACCCCAAGGTCTGGCAAGAAGGAGATACCTTCTATATGGTGCTGGGCAGCCAGGGCAGCGATGAGCTGGGCCGGGCTCTCCTGTATAAGTCACCGAACCTCAAGCAATGGGAGCCGGTATCCGTACTTGACAAGGCCGTGAGCCTGAAGGCTGAGGGCTATATGTGGGAGTGCCCTGATTTCTTCCGTCTGGACGGCAGGGACATCCTGCTCATGTCTCCTCAGGGCCTGGAGCCCCAGGGCGACTGCTTCCACAACCTCAATCAGACAGGTTATCTCCTTGGCCGTCAGGACGAGGACGGCAGGCTCCAGAGAAAGGACTTCACGGAAATCGACCGTGGCCATGACTTCTACGCCACCCAGACCCTGCTGGCGCCGGACGGCAGAAGGCTCATGACCGCCTGGATGAATGCCTGGGACTCCCCCATGCAGGAAAAAGAGGACGGCTGGGCAGGAGCCCTCACCATCCCCAGGGAACTGCGGGTGGAAAAGGGCAGGCTCTACCAGCAGCCCGTCCGGGAAATGGCCTCTGTACGCTCAGGGAAGCTGCTGGACGGAAAGCTTGCTGCAGGCAGCAGGACAGCCCTTCCCTCCACCTCCGAAGCGCAGCTCACCTTCAAGGAGGCCTGGAACTATCAAGGAACTCTGCTGAAACTGGGAGACGGCCAGCAGGAACTCACTCTCTCCTTTGACCCCAAGGGCAGCCGCCTCATACTCTGCCGCAGCACCAAGGACGGGGAAAGGGCTGCGCAGATCCTGCCCTTTGAGGAACTTTCCCTGCAGATTTTCGTGGACAGAAGCTCTGCGGAAATCTTTGTCAACGAAGGCGAGATAACTTTCACGGAGCGCATGTACTGGCAAGGTGCCCTCAGCCTGGAACTTCGGGATATCCCAGCTGAGAAAGCTGTCATTTACGCTCTGGAAGCTGAAACTAACCGCTACTGATGATATACTGAATGTAGATTCATGAATTAGGGGGATTTGATCATGAAATTGCTGCAAGCCTTTGGCAACCCATTCTACCGCATGGGCTCTTTGCAAATGCTGCTGTTCTTCGCCGGCTGGGGTATCTGGTGGTCTTTCTTCCAGATCTGGCTCACCACCAAGCAGGGCTTTTCCGGCGCCCAGGTTGGCACCATCTTCTCCTTCGGCTCTGCCGCAGCCCTCATGCTGATGTTCGTCTACGGCTCCATTCAGGACAAGCTGGGCATGAAGAGGAATCTCCTCATCGCCCTGATTGCCTGCCAGGTGTTCCTGGCTCCTTTCTTCACCTGGGTCTATGTACCCATGCTGGAAGCCAACTTCTATGTAGGTGCCGTAGTGGGCGCCATCTATCTGGCTGTATCTTATCTGGCCGCCTGCCCCGTCTTTGAGGCAGTGACTGAGCGCATGAGCCGCCGCTTCCACTTTGAATTCGGTCAGGCCAGGGCCTGGGGTTCCTTCGGCTATGCCATCTCTGCTTTGGCCGCAGGTTTTCTCTTCACCATCAGCCCCTACCTGGTTTTCTGGACCGGTTCTGCCGTCTCTGCCATGCTGCTGGCCCTCCTGCTCTTCATGAAGCCCGAAAAAGACGAAGCTAACCTTGCCCGCTATGAGGACAAGGAAGAAAGCCAGAAAGACAGCAAGACTCCTTCCATGAAGGACATCCTGGGCGTGTTCAAGATCGGTGATGTGTGGAAAATCATCGGTTTCGTGATCATGAGCTGGACCTTCTACACGGTCTTTGACCAGCAGATGTTCCCCGAGTTCTTCACCCGCTTCTTCGATACTCCTGAGCAGGGCCAGCAGGCTTATGGCGTGCTGAACTCCATCGAAGTCTTCCTTGAATTTCTCATGATGGGCCTGGTGCCTGTCTTCATGAGGAAGATTGGCGTCAGGAAAGCCATTCTCCTGAGCTGCGCCATCATGGTGGTGCGCATCGGCGGCTGCGGCCTGGCCTCCAGCCCTCTGGGCGTTGGCATCATCAAGCTGCTCCACGCTCCCGAGACCGCCCTCTTCATCCTGGCCATCTTCCGCTATTTCACCTTGCATTTTGACACCCGCATCTCCGCCACCCTCTACATGGTGGGCTTCCAGATTGCCGCCCAGGTGGGACAGATAATATTCTCCGCCCCCCTCGGCGCCCTCCATGACCAGATTGGCTACCAGCAGACCTTCCTGGTTATATCCGGCATCGTCTGCGTGGCCAGCCTCTATGCCTTCTTCATCCTGCGCAAGGACGAGGAGTGCGTGGAAGGCCAGCCCTTGGAAATGGAAGCTGTAACCGAATAATTCTGTCAAGGCCTCCCCTTTCCGGGGAGGTTTCAGATTGCACGCAAAAAGGCCCGTTTCAAACGAGCCTTTTTGCGTGCCTATTTTCATGTCGATTTACTTTTCCCCAAAGGACTGGATAACCGCATCTATGAGAGCCTTTTTCTGATACTCTGATAATTTGCTGCGGTTGATGGCACGGCCAAAGCCCATGAGGTACTCGATTTTTTGCAGATGAGACAGACCTGTGTTCCGATTGAGGACCTGGGTGAGACGGTACACCCCCGGCTCCGAAGCATCTCGTGACAGCTGGTAACGCATGGCGTATTCGCCAGCCATGATATGGCGCACCACCTCGTCAGAGATGCCTTCGAACTCGGGGGGACGCTCCACCTGTATCTGCTTGGGCAGCGGCTGCTGCACCGTACGCTCAGGCTGCTGAGGCTGCGCCTGAGATTTCTCATATCCCTCATCCCTGTAGGCCGGCTGCTTCTGCTCCTGCGGAACTTGACCCGCCACGGGATCCTGCCTGCGAGAAGCGTACAGTCCCTCCGGATGAATCTGCACCATCTGGCGCTTCGGCGTGACCGCCAGAACAGGTTCCTGGGGGGAGGCAGGAGGCAGCGCAGGCTGAGGAGGAGTCTTGTTCTCATGCTGGGGAACGGGCTGTGCCTGAGGCTTGGAAACCGGGGCGGCAACCTGCGGCTTCGCTTCAGGTGTCTGGCTCTGAGGCTTCGAGGCAGGAACTGCCGGCTGGGCGGGAGGCGTTGCAGGCTGCTGAGGCTGTGGAGGCACGCCGATGGCGGGCTTCGCTGGCTGAGCCTGTGCTGGAGCAATATCAGTCATTGGGGCTGCCTGCGCCTGGACAGGCACGCTGCTGGCAGGCTTCACAGGCTGGGCCTGAGCAGGTGTGCCACTGACAGGCTTATTGACAGGCTGCACATGTGCAGCTTCCGCCGGCTTTGGCGCTGCCACTGGCTGGGGCTGCACATTGCTTTCAGCTGCAGGCTTTTTCTGCGCCCCTTTGGCTGCCTGGGCAGCTGCCGCACGCTTTTCTTCCTTGCGCTTGGCCTCAATATCCTCTGCTGTGATGATGACAGGCTGCGCTTTCTTGACCTGCTCTTCCTTTGGCTTCAAGGCAGACCAATAAAGCGGCATGCTGCGGAGCTCGGCAGCCTGGTCAGAAACCGTCCCTGTCAGAGATTTTTGCTGCACAACCGGCACCGGCTCCTCCGGCACTGCTGCCCAAGCCGTGCCAGAAGACAGGGCAATGCATACCATTGCCGTAAGCACCGAATTGCGTGTCTGTTCCTTCATATCCATAGCCTTAAATCCCTTCAACCCTTCCTGTAATAATTATCTAAATATATTTACATGTTTAATACTTCAAAAATCGGACACTTGCCCTTTCTATTTTACCATTTTTTCCTTATAATATAAATGTCAGTTTGAAGAAAATTTCTATAATCCAGAAAGTGAGGCTTCATCATGAGTACACCACATATTGCAGCAGAAAAAGGTCAGGTAGCAGAGCGCATCCTCCTGCCGGGAGATCCCCTGCGTGCCAAATTCATTGCCGAGAATTTCCTGGAGGGTGCCAAGGAATACACCCATGTGCGTGGCATTTTGGGCTACACCGGCACCTACAAAGGCGTTCCCGTTTCCGTGCAAGGCACTGGCATGGGCATGCCCTCCATCTCCATCTACACCCACGAGCTCATCAATGAGTACGGCTGCAACAAGCTCATCCGCGTAGGCACCTGCGGCGGCATGCACAAAGATGTGAAACTCCGCGATGTGCTCATCGCCCAGGCAGCCACCACAGACTCTGGCATGATGAAGAGCATCTTCGGCCCGGCCATCAACTACGCCCCCATCGCAGACTTCGACTTGCTGCGCAAAGCTGTGGAAAGCGCCGAGAAGCTGAACCTGCCTGCCAAAGTCGGCAACATCTTCTCCGCAGACCGTTTCTATGATGAAGATGTGGATAGCGAGCGTCTCCGCAAGTACGGCGTGCTGGCCGTAGAGATGGAATCCGCCGCCCTCTACACCATCGCCGCCCAGTTCCATGTGCAGGCCCTGGCCATCTTCACCGTCAGCGACCACCTGCTCACTGGCGAAGCCTGCAGCGCCGAGGAACGCCAGACTACCTTCACCGATATGATGAAGATTGCGCTGGAAACGGCTATTCAGGACTAAAATTTACCATAACGCAAAAAACGGAAGGAGCATTTTCCTTCCGTTTTTTTGCGTTACTTCAACTTCTCCGCCAGCATATCCGCTGCCGCAATCAATCCTGCTATCATCACATTGGGCCGCGGGGGGCAGCCAGGGACATAGATGTCCACGGGGACTACCTTCTCTGCAGGGCCTACGATGGCGTAGCTTTCGCCGTAGACACCGCCATTTATGGCGCAGTCGCCGCAGGCCATGACCAGGCGGGGCTCTGGCATGGCTTCGTAGGAACGCTTCAGGGCCTCCGCCAGATTCCTGGTGACCACGCCGGTGACCATCAGCAGGTCTGCATGGCGAGGGCTGGCATCGAAGTGGATGCCATAGCGGTGCAGGTCGTAATAGGGATTGGACAGCGCTCCCATCTCGAAGTCACAGGCATTGCAGGAGCCTGCGTCCAGATGGCGCACATGCAGGGAGCGGCCCAGGCGGCTTTTGATGATATCCGCCGTCACCACCGTGCCGTCCGGCAGGTAGGGCATGGCCTCCCCCTCCTTGAAGGTGATGGCCTCCGTAGCCACCTTGTCCTTCAGCAGGCGTTCTAATAATTTCAGCATATTTTCCTCCTACCTGTCCAGACAAGCGTAGCAAAGCTCGAAGCTCTTGTTGATCAAGGGGAAATCCGGAATGATATCCCCCTGCACGGCAATGGGCAGCGCCGGCCAGTTGGCATAGGAGGCGCTGCGCACGAAGATGCGGTCAAGGCGTCCCTCTTCATCAAAAGCCACATAGCAGAAGCTGCTGCCTCGGGCGGATTCGCTGAGGCCTGCGGCCTCACCTCGGGGCATGCCAAGCTCTGTGCGATGTTCCCCATGCTCCCTCTCCAGCATTTCCAGCAAGGCAAAGGCCAAGCGGAAGGATTCCTTCAGCTCGCCGATGCGCACCAGAATCCTGGCCGCCACATCGCCGCTGTTTTCCGTAACCACCTTGAGGGAAAGTTCCGGATATACGCCATAGCCAAAATCCGCCCGGCTGTCATGGGCATAGCCGCTGGCCCTGGCGCCTACGCCAACCATGGCCAGATCCCTGGCGGTCTTGTTCCGCACGATGCCCGTAGTGCGGACACGGTCCTGGAAGCCGTCCTGCTGGGCAAAGATGCGCTCAAGGTCCAGGACATTCTTCTCCACTTCCCGCAACACCTCGGCGGCCTGGGCACAATCCTCGGCAGCGAAATCCCTGGCTGTGCCGCCAGGGACGAAGAAGCCCCTGAGGAAGCGGTTCCCCGTCAGGCTGTCCTGCAGGCGCATCATCATTTCCTTGGCCCGGGTGCCGATGCTCACCGCAAAGGAGAAGCCCACCCCGGCGGGGATATTGCCCAGATCACCTACATGATTGGTAATGCGCTCAATTTCCAGCACCAAGGTGCGAAGGATTTCTGCCCGACGGGTCACAGCCGTGCCGGAGGCCGTTTCCACTGCCTGGCAGTAGCTCCAGGTGTTGGCTGCCGTGCAGGCACCGCAGATACGCTCAACTATGGGCAGGGCTTCCAGGGCAGTCTTGCCCTCCATGGTTTTTTCCAAGCCCCGGTGGGTGTAGAACAGCTTGGCATCCAGCTGCAGCATGCTCTCACCCGCCTGGCTGAAGCGAAAGTGCCCCGGCTCGATGATGCCTGCATGGATGGGGCCTACCGGCACCTGGAAAGTGCCCTCGCCACTCACCGTATGCATATGGGTGTGCTTGCCCCGGATAAACTCTATTTCCTTGGGTGCATCCTTCCGCAATGGATGAACGCCCTGGGGAAAATTCTCATGCAGCACCAAAGGGCGCGGATCAGGGTGATTTTCTGCTTTCAGGCCGAACATATCCTGTATCTCCCGCTCAAACCAGGAAGCAGCAGGGATAAGGTGGCTGAGGCTGGGAAAGCTCATGCTCTCCCCCACCGCAGCCTTCAAGCCGCGCAGTTCCCTGCTCTCGGGGAATTCAAATACCGCATAGACGGCAAAGCTGCCCCCGGCACTTCTTTCATCCCTGCCGAACATAGCCGTCAGCGGGTGTTTGCCACCCTCGCTGAAAGCCTTGGCTTCTGAAAGGAGCTCACCAACAGAGATTTCCTTGATATGAAGTTCCATCATGCCACTCCTTTCATGACAATCCTGGCCGCCTCGCTGAGGAGCTGGTCAAATTTTCCCAGCTCCGGCAGCAGGGCGCCGCATACGCCGCTGACAGTCAGCAGCAGGGCCACCACCGCCGTGTCCAGACGGCCCAAAAGCTCCCCTGCCGCCTTGCGGTGGGGCTTTCCTCCCACCATGCGCAGGGCATGGTAGAGAATACCGATGAGCATGCCCGCCAGCAAGGCCAAGGCCAACACTCCCAGCGCCGGCGATCCTCCCATGAAGAACCCCTGCAGCAGATAGAACTTGCTGAAGAAAATGCCCATGGGCGGCATGCCCAAGATACCAACGATAGCCAGCAGGAAGAAGAAGGCCGTGCGGGGCGCCTGGGCAATCATGCCGTGGATGCGCATCATATTCTTCGTGGCATAGGTTTCCATGATGGTACCTGCCAGATAGAAAAGGGCGTACTTGATAAGGGCATGATTCAGCATATGCAGCAGGGCTGCCTTGGCTGCCAAGGGCAGGAACAAGCCGAAGCCCGCCGCCATGAGGCCGAAGTTCTCCATGGAGGAATAGGCCAGCATGCGCTTGATGTCCCTCTGCACCACCACGAATGGTACTGCCAGGGCAATGGTGAACAGGCCGAAGAACAGGAACAGGCTCTGCATGAAGTCCACACCCACGGCAGGCAGCAGGATGATCACAGCCCGCAGCAGCACATAGAGGGCGCAGATGCAAAGCGCCCCGGAGAGCAGGCCGCTGGTGAGGGCCGGCGCCTCAGAATGGGCATCCGGCAGCCAGGCATGCATGGGCGCCAGGCCAATCTTCGTGCCATAGCCCACAAAGAGGAAGGCGAAGGCAATCTTGGCAATGCCCTCAGGCAAGTCTTTGCCATGCTCGGCCAGATGGGCAAAATCCAAAGCCAGCTCGGAGCCAAGAGCCTGCAGCTGGGCATCGTAAAGGAGAATGGTGCCCAAAAGCGCCAGGCAGATGCCCACGGTGCAGACCATGACATACTTCCAAGCCGCCTCCAAGGAAGTGCGTGTGAACTTGAAAGCCACCAGCAAGGCGGAAATCAGGGTGGTGGCTTCGATGGCTACCCACATGAGGCCCATGTTGTCCACCAGCACCACCAGCATCATAGTCCACACGAACAGGTGGGAAAGGGCGTAGAAGCGCCCCTCCAGATGGGAAAAGCGGCGCAGATACCCGTAGCGGATATTGGTATCGCGCTCCAGATAGGCCTTGCTGGTCCAAGAAAAGGCCACATAGAGCAGAGACAGTATCAGGAGCATCCAAAGGCTCAGGGCGTCCAGATAAATAAAGCCATCATGGATAGCGCTGTCCACAGGGAACAGCACCACGACCTGCCACACTGCCAGAGCCACCAATGTGGCCGTCAGGCGATCAGCCCAGTGCAGGATGCCCCCCTTGAAAAAACCGGAAGCTGCCAACAGGCTGAAAGCCAGGGGCAGAAGGAGCACGAAACCCAGAAGCTCCTGTATCGAAAACATAGATTCCATCATATCCCCTTTCCTTTAGCCCTTCAATTTCTTCATCACAGTGGTGTCCGTAGTCATAAAGGACAGGCTAATGCGGCTCGTAAGTATCACCAGCACCACCACGGCAATCAGCACATCCAGGAACACGCCCAACTCCACGATCAAGGGCAGCCCCTCGGTGACGAACAGCCCCAACAAGTAAATGCCATTTTCCATGGTGATAAGGCCGCACATCTGCATGATGGCCCGCTTCCTCATGACCATCAAGGAAAGTCCCGTGAGAATCATGAAGATGGAAGCGGCAATGACATCGCGGCTGGCAGGAGCCGCCCCTATTCCATCTACAAGCACATAACCTATCACTAAAAAGAAAGCGGCTGCCAAAGTGGAATAATTTACATTGATATCAGAAACGATTTCCCTTTCATCCGTAAGCTTGCCAATCAATCTCAAGATGGCGCCGGGAATAAAGACAACTTTGATCAGCAGGGTCAAAAGCGCCGGCACCAGATGCACGCCTCCATGCACCAGCCCCACGATCAGACAGGCACCGGCCAGCAGGCAGGACTGAAAGGCCAGGCAGTACACCGAGCGCCGCAGGTCCATGATCCTCGTCTGCAGCAACACCGCAAGGATCAGGAAAATAACTAACTCGTTCATCATTTCTCCTTCCTTACCACGCTTCCGCCATAAAGGCCACCATCAAGAGCACCACGGCGGCAGACAGATAAATCCGCACCTTGAAAAGGCGCATCTTGTTCACCAGGGTCTCAATCAAGCCGATAAGCAAGGCTCCTAAGAGCACCTTGACTGCCAGAGGTATCGCCAGCGGCAGATAGAGATTTCCCCACAGCACCAGGAACACCACCAGGCGAATCATGCTGCCCAGATGGATGTAGCTGAGGAGGCGCCCGGAATACTCCAGCGTCATGCACTCGTGAATCATGGTCAGCTCCAGATGTGTGTCCGGATTATCCACCGGTAGGCGGCAGTTCTCCGCCAGCATGATGAGGAAGAAAGCCACGCAGGCCAGCACCGTGGGCAGGGTGAAGTAGATATGCCCGTAGTCGATAGCCATGCGGGAAAGAGTAGTGGAACCGTAACGGGAAGCATTCAGGAGCACCGCCAGCATCACCGCCGGCTCCACCAGCACGGAAATGTAAATCTCACGGGAACTGCCCATGCCCCCAAAGGCCGTGGCAGAGTCCATGGAGCCCAAGGTCATGAAGAAGCGTCCCAGTGCCAAAATGCAGACGAAGATGAATGCATCCCCCATGGCAAAGCTTCCGTCAAGGTATCCCACCATAGCCGCCCCCATCAGGCTGGTCAGGAGGTAAAGCACAGGGGCCAGGATAAAGATATAGCTGGTATAGGGAGTGAGGATCGTCTCACGCCGCCACCATTTATAGAGGTCAAAATACTCCTGGAAGATGCTGGCTCCCTGCCGCTTCTGCAGTATAGCCTTCACCTTGTTGATGATGCCGGCCACCAGCGGTGCCAGCAAAAGCAGGGGCAGGATCTGCAATAATTTCACACCCAGCAGGAATCCTATTTCATTCATCATTTAGCCCACCCCCAGATGAGTACCAGCACCATGGCCAGCATAGTATAACCGATATAAAGGCGCACACTGCCCTGCTGTACCACCCGCAGGCCATCAGCCAGGCGCACCAGCAGGTGCTCGGCCGGCTGATAGAGCAGCCGCTCGAAATGCTCCGGCAGGCTCAGGCGGTATTCCAGCCTCCTGCCGAAATAAGCGTGTTCCTTGGTGAGGAAAATCCGCTCCCTGCGGGGACGCAGGATAGAGGTAAAGGCCCGGCGCAGAGGCTTGGAAAGGCCCGTGGCCGTATACTGCTGACGGCGGGTGGGCAGAGTGCCGCAGTTCCAGGTGATGTCCCGCTGCGCAAAGGCCTTCGCCCCCATGAGGGGCAGAACCAGGACAGAGAGCAGCACCGCCGCCAGGATAAGCAGCAGCACCGGGCTGTATACTGCCATGTCCGTCATGCTCCTCAACCAGAAAACACCCCAGACGCTGCCCCGCAGGCTGCCGAAGTCAGTCCCCAAGGCATGCATGGCAGCAGAAATCAATTCCCCCGGGAAAAGTCCCAGGAAAACAATGAAAGCAGCCTCAAGGCCCATGCCGATTTTCATGGAGCAGGTGGCCTCATGGGCATTCAGCACTGCGCCGCTTCTGCGGCGGCCCAGGAAAGCCACGCCAAAATAGCGCACAAAGCATCCCAAAGCCAAAGCCCCGGTAAGCCCCATCAGGATAAAGCCCACCAGGACAAGCAGCCGCAGCCCCTGAGTGCCCGCACTGTCTGCCAGGGACATGAGGGACTGGAGGGTCAGCCACTCCCCTAAAATGCCGCTGGTGAAGGGCAAAGAGGAAAGGGCCATGCAGCCCACCAGCGTAAAGGCACCTGTCCAGGGCATCTTCTTCAAGAGCGCCCCCAGCTGCTCGATATTCTTGGTGCCCGTGGCATGCATGACCGCCCCAGCGCTCATAAACATCAGGCTTTTCATGATGCTGTGGCTAAAGGAATGAACCAGCACCGCCCCGAAGGCTACCAGAGAAAGCATGGTCTGCCCCAGAGAAAAGAGCAGCATGCCCGCCCCGAAGGCGGTGAAGATGATGCCCATGTTCTCCACAGAAGAATAAGCCAGTATCCGCTTGATATCCTTTTCCATGGTAGCGTAGAGCACTCCGAGGAAAGCAGAAACAAGCCCCACCAGCATGACAATAAGGCCATAAGCAAAGACCTCCGCCCCCAGGAACTGGAAGACAAAGCGTCCAAAGCCGTAGACAGCCACCTTCAGCATGACGCCGCTCATAAGGGCGGACACATGGCTGGGAGCCGCCGGATGGGCGTTAGGCAGCCACACATGCAAGGGCATGAGGCCTGACTTCAGGGCAAAGCCTATGAAAGCAAAAGCAAAAGCCACATGTCGCAGGTTTTCCGACAGGCCATTCTTGGCCAAGTCGGCAAAGGCAAGGCTCTCGGAAGCGCTGCCCAGCAAATAGAAGGAAGCCATGATAGCCGCCGTGCCCAGATGAGTCATGACCATGTACTGATAGGCCGCCTGCACGGTGGCCTTCTTCTCATTCTCATGGTACACCAGCATGAATGAAGCTAGAGCCATCACTTCCCAGGCCACCAAAAAGGTAAAGCCGTCCCCGGCGATGAGCACCAGCACCATGGAGAGGATAAAGAGATTCCAAAGGCCAGTCAAAAGGCTCAGCCGCTGCCCCTGGTAATGGGCAGCATAGCCCAGGGCGTAAATGCTCACCGCCGTGCCGGAAAGGCCTGTCAGAGCCAAGAAAAACCCGCTCCAAAGGTCAGCTGCCAGACTGAACTGCCCCAGGGAAGCAACGGGAATCAGCCCTGCCTGGGGCAGAGAGAACTGCCCCCAGCCCAGCAGATAGTCCGCCGCCGCCAAAAACACCAGAAAACTCGCCCCCGCCGCCAGAAGAGACCCCGCCCTATGGGCCAGAATCTCCCCTCTCGCAGGCAAAAGCAAAGAGCATGTCCCCAGAGCATACAGCCCCAAGGCAATAAAGATAAGTTCCATGCCTACCCCCTAAGATAATACCTAAAAATTAAAAACAGACATGCCTGAACTTGCCAGCGTGTCTGCCCATAACGGATATATACTGTGCCTGGAAAAGCGCACAATAAAGTAACTCCATGAGTATACTACAATTTATATGGTATGAAAAGGAGGAAACTGAAAACTGTATGAAATAAATCATAAACATACTGCAAGCAATATCTAGCAAGAAAAAGCCCCAGCCTGCCAAAGCAAGCCGGAGCTCCAAAGCTATGCTGTTACTCGAACTCAATGGTAGCAGGCGGCTTGCCGGTGCAGTCGTAAAGCACGCGGTTGACGCCCTTGACCTCGTTGACAATGCGGCTGGTGACCTTCTGGAGGACTTCCCAGGGAATCTGGGCGCTTTCGGCCGTCATGAAGTCGCTGGTCATCACCGCCCGCAGGGCAATGGCGTAGTCGTAGGTGCGGCCATCACCCATGACTCCTACGGAGCGCATGTTGGTGAGGGCAGCGAAATACTGTCCCAGGCCCTTGACGCCTGCCTTGTCCACCTCTTCACGGTAGATGGCGTCTGCCTCCTGGACAATCTTCACCTTTTCCTCAGTGACATCGCCGATGATGCGGATGCCCAGACCCGGCCCTGGGAAGGGCTGACGGCTCACCAGATACTCGGGGATGCCCAGCTCGCGGCCCGCGGTGCGCACCTCGTCCTTGAAGAGCAGGCGCAGGGGCTCCACGATTTCCTTGAAGTCCACATAGTCAGGCAGACCGCCTACATTGTGGTGAGACTTGATAGTGGCAGAGTTGCCCAGGCCGCTTTCGATGACATCCGGGTAAATGGTGCCCTGCACCAGGAAGTCCACAGCCCCGATTTTCTTGGCCTCTTCCTCAAAGACCCTGATGAACTCCTCGCCGATGATCTTCCGTTTCTCCTCCGGCTCCGTTACTCCCTTGAGCCTTGCATAGAAACGATCCTTGGCATTGACCCGGATGAAGTTCACATCATAAGGGCCATTGGGGCCGAAGACGGCCTCCACCTGGTCTCCCTCATCCTTTCTGAGCAGGCCGTGGTCAACGAAAACGCAGGTGAGCTGCTTGCCGATGGCCTTGGACATGAGCACCGCCGCTACGGAGGAATCCACGCCACCGGACAGGGCGCAGAGAGCGCGGCCGGAGCCGATTTTCTCCTTCAGCTCGGCGATGGTCTCCTGCACGAAGGAGCCCATCTGCCAGGAGCCGGAGCAGCCGCAGACCTCGTACACGAAGTTCTTCAGCATGGTCTTGCCCTGCACCGTGTGCATGACCTCGGGATGGAACTGGACGGCGTAGAGCTTCTCTGCTTCATTCTCCATGGCCGCCACTGGGCACACAGGAGTGCAGGCGGTGACGGCAAAGCCTGCAGGAGCCTCTGCAATGTAGTCCGTATGGCTCATCCAGCAGATGGTCCTGTCATCAACATCCTTGAAGAGCTTGGAGGAAACTGCCTTTATCTCCACTTCTGTCTTGCCGTATTCGCTGGTGGGAGCCGTCTCCACCCTGCCTCCCAGCAGGTGAGACATGAGCTGGGAGCCGTAGCAGATGCCCAGCACAGGGATGCCCATGGCAAAGAGTTCCTTGCTGCAGGTGGCAGACTCAGCCTTATAAACGCTGTTGGGGCCACCGGTAAGGATGATGCCCTTCGGCGCCATCTCCCTGATTTTCTCCAGGCTCAGAGTATGGGGGTGCACCTCGCAGTACACATGCTCCTCACGCACCCGGCGGGCAATCAGCTGATTGTACTGTCCACCGAAGTCCAGCACCAAAATCATTTCTTTTGCAGGCTTGCTCAAAATGGTTCCTCCCTCTTGTCACTATAAACTACTGCTTTTGCTAATCATACCATAGGAAGGAACAAAATAAAAGCAAGGACTGGCACTCCCGGTATTTATAAGGCCATTGTTCCACAGGGACTAGCTTCGCGTCGCACGAGGCGGGAGATATGCACTCCCGCCTGCAGTGTGCCCTTCAGGGTATTATGATATTCGCTACCCCCACCTATAGAGGTGGGGGACATCTTCTTCCGAGTTATATGCGGATATTCCCTGCTTCAGCTTTTGTCTTCCTGCTCAGGCCTTGTTGTGCTAAAATAGGTAGAGCATTTTCCAAAGGCTTGGTAAACTGCATAGTTATTCATAGAATTGGAAGGGGATTTGCAATGTATGAACTTATAGGCAGTATCTGTGCCGTGTTCCAGGAGCTGGCTGACCTGGTGTGGGGTTTTCCCACCAATCTGGAGTGGTATGCCAGCCTCCCGATTATCGGAGAACTGCCACTGGTAATAATTTTGCTGGTAGGCACAGGCATTTATTTCACTTTGAACCTGCGCTTTGTGCAGGTCAAGTATTTCAAGTATGGGCTGAAGGTCTTGATAAACAGCCACCGCAAGGAAGAGCAGGGCATCAGCCCTCTGGCTTCCTTCCTGTTATCCACGGCCATGCGGGTCGGCCCCGGCAACATTCTGGGGGTAACAGGCGCTGTTTCCACCGGCGGGCCAGGTGCTTTGTTCTGGATGTGGCTGTCTGCCTTCTTTGGCATGGCCACAGCTTTTGTGGAGTCTACCCTCTCTCAGATTTACAAAGAAAAACAAGGTGATGAATATGTAGGCGGCCTGCCCTGCTACGGCAGGAAACTGCTGGGAGGCGCTGCTATCGTAGGCGGCAGCCTGAGCCTGCTCTACATCATCTATGCCCTGCTCTGCATTCCGGCCCAGGGGTTCAATACCATCTCCGCCATGGTGGCCATCACCCGGGATGTGACCGGGACGGAACCGGCAGCCGATGGTGCCCTGGTATGGGGCTTCTTCCTGCTGCTGATGGGACTGACTGCTTTTTCCATCTTCGGCGGTCTCAGGCGCATTACCCGCATCACCGATGTACTGGTGCCCATCATGGCTGTGATTTATGTCTCGGCAGTGCTGGTCATGGTTGCCATGAACCTTAAGCTCCTGCCCTGGTTCTTCTATGTGGTGGTGACAGAAGCTTTCCGCCCGGAGCCCATCTTCGGCGGCGCCCTGGGCATTGCCCTTTCCCAGGGCATCAAGCGTGGCCTCATGAGCAACGAAGCCGGACAGGGCACCCTCTCCATGCCCGCTGCCGTCTCCCATGCCAAGCACCCCTGCGAGCAGGGCATCATTCAGGCCATCGGCGTCTTCCTCGACACCATGGTCATCTGCACCCTGACAGGTTTTGTCCTCATCATGGGGCAGGCCTGGCTGAAAGACGGCTCCGCCGCCTGGTTCGAACTGGGGCGCCTGGAAAAATTCCTGGCCTCCTGCGCACAGATGCTGGGCGATGGAGCAGGTTACGGTCTGGCTACGCTGGTCATGAGCATCTGCTTCGGTATCTTCGCCTTTACCTGCCTGCTGGGTTTCCTTTCTTTCTCGGAGATATGTGCCAGGCAGATTTCCGACAGCAAAACCTTCATCTCAGCGGTCAGGCTGGTAAATCTTGCTGTGCTGGCCTTCGGCATGATTACCAACATTGCAGGATTCGACCTCAGCGCCCTCTGGAACCTCAGCGACTTTGCCAACATCGTGATGGTCTGCTGCAACCTGCCCCTCCTGTATCTGGGCTTCAACAAGGTGCAAAAAGCCTTCGAGAACTTTGAAAGCCATGAGGAAAAATTCGACTCGGAAACCATTGGCGATCCTCTGCCAGTCTGGGACGAAATAAACTGAATGAAATAGCAGCCAGCAAAACGGCCCCCGGTCACATGACACCGGGGGCCTTGCTCATGTATGAAATTTTATGTCCTGACAATCTGCACAGCGCAGACCTGCTATATCCTTCCCCAATAACTCTGACATATAACTCTATTTTATCATCATCCAGGTTCCTGCTGTAATAAGAGCTGCGCCCAAAGAAGACTTCATGGTAAATTCCTCGTGGAGGAACACTATCGCCAGCACCAGAGTCAGAACCACACTCAGTTTATCTACCGCCACCACTGCCGAAGTCTCTCCCATCTGCAGTGCCTTGAAGTAGCAAAGCCACGAAGCTCCTGTAGCAAAACCCGACAGAATCAGGAAAATCCAGCATTTCCTGCTGATATCACCGATGCCATGCTGCACATTGAGCAGGAAGACCATTCCCCAGGCCATAACCAGCACCACTACTGTGCGAATGGCTGTTGCCAGATGAGAATTGACACCTTCAATCCCCACCTTGGCCAAAATAGCAGTAAGAGCCGCAAATACGGCTGAAAGCAGTGCTAATACTATCCACATCTACATTCCTCCTCACGGGAAAACTTCAATATATATCGCGTCACTGCTAACATACTACGGCATCTTTCTGCAAAACATCTGCAAGCTCTTTTAATCTTCCCCCGCCTTTGCCTTGCAGATCAGCTGGGTCATGGTACCCATGGGGCAGTATACGCACCAGGAACGAGGCTTATAAAACAGCATCGTTATGATGCCCAGCAGCGCCGAGGTGAGCATCAGGCTGTAAAAGCCATAGGCAAACTGCACCGCCCAGGGACTTGCTGCCGTGGAAGATGCCCATGCCCAGGGAACACTGAAGGTCCAGAACAGGGTCACTAATTCTGCCACATCCCTGGCCCCTCCTGCCACCAGATAAGTTGCATAGAGCACATTTGCAAACATCAGCAGAAAGAAAATCAGGAAGCCATAACGAAAGCCACGGCTCTTCATCCAGGCCGGCATATCACGCTTCCGGGAAAAGCCTCTCTGGCTGCCCAGCATCCGCAAAAGCTGTCCCCTGTCGCAGTAGCGATTGCAGAAATGCTTATTGCCAAAGCCAATGGCAAAAATCAAGGGCAGGAAAAAGCTGATCAGCCCCAGCCAGGCAAAGAGGATATTGAAAAAACCCAGAGAAAAGTATATGACCGACCAAATCCACAGGTAATTGTACCAATGCTGTTTCATGCTCTCACCTCCATGCTGATGGCAGAAGCCGGACATTCGGCGCTGCATCGCCCACAGCCAACGCATAGTGCCCCATCCACCACAGAGAAACTCCCCTTCCACACAGAGATGGCTCCACGCGGGCACACTGCCTCGCAAGCCCCGCAAGCTGCGCAGTGCTCACGATCCACCATCGCATATCTTTTCGGCTTTGCGCCCTTTACGGCTGTCTTTTCCATCATCTGCCACTCCTTACAGACTCCCGCAGATAATTAGGCTGCGACTTACTTTATATATTTATATATTATATTTTTACGATTTACTTGTCAAGGCATTTTCCCTGCTTTCTCAGGGGCGTTTCATAAATTGGGCTGCACGACAAAAAGCAAGAGCTTCGCTATTAGGGCGTGTTGATTAATTCACTAAGCCCATCTTCACATATCTTGACCGTCCCTGCTGCGTTGACAAATCCTCGACATAGCACCGCTATGCCTCCGGTTTGTCGCCTTGCAATGGACAGCCAATCTACGCAAATCTGGGCCAAGTTCATTTAATCAACACGCCCTAGCTCTTGCTTTTCTGTTATGCAATAATCTTACTTCGCAGCTACCTGAGACAGACGGCTGTATTTTTTATGGCAACGCTCCAGGCGAAGGGCCACAAAGCTGTTCCTCTGCTCATAAAGCAGGAAGGCAGAAAGCATCACTGCTGCCAAATCTGCAGCTGGCACTGCCAGCCATACGCCGCTGAAGCCTATGAGCTTCGGCAGCACCAGCAAAAAAATCACGATGCCTGCAAAGTTCCTGGCAAAGGAGGCAATAGCCGAAGTCCTGCCGTCAGATATAGCAGTGAAGAAACCGGAAGCGAAGATGTTGAACCCGGACAGCAGGAAACTGAAGCCAAAGAGCCAGAAGCCATTCACTGTAAGCTCATGGGCATGGCTGCCAGCAGGCAGGAACAGGCTGATAAGAGGCTCTGCCAGCACTCTGGAACCGGCAAAGGAAACCAGGGAGAAAATGCCGATAGTCAGGAGGGCCAGCCTCATGAGCCGCATAAGCTCGCGATAGTTCTTCGCGCCGAACTGATAGGAAAAGATGGGCGCAATGCCCTCGCTGAACCCTACCAGAATGGATGTCAGCAGCATTTCTACATAAAGTATCACGGAAATGGCCGCTACTCCGACCTCCCCGGCCCAGGCCAGGGTGATGATATTGAAAAGCAGGGTAGTGACTCCCATGGAAAGCTCTGTGACCAGTTCTGAGGAACCATTGTACACGGCCTGCCCCAAAGCTCGCCATTCCATGACAGGCTTCCTGAAGCGTATAAGGAGGCTGCAACGGCTGAAGTAATAGATACCGATAAAAGCCGCTGCCGTCTCTCCCAGCCCCGTGCCCAGAGCCGCCCCCACAATGCCCCAGCCCAGCTCTGCCATAAAGAGATAGTCAAGGCCGGCATTCAGCAGTCCAGACACCACTGACACCAGAAACCCCTGCATGGGTCGTCCGTCAGCGATGAAAAGAGCATTGAAGACCATCATCAGAGCCGCTGCCGGGAAAAAAGGCAGCAGGACTGAAATATAACTTGCGCAAGCCTCATGCAAAGCAGGAGTGGCTCCCAGGAAGGAGAGCAGCGGCTCCATAAAAAGCCAGAGGAAGAAAGCCAGTAGCAGGCTCAGCACTGCAGCGCTGCCAGCGATGAGGGTAAACCTTCGGCCCGCAAGCTCGCTATTACCCTCTCCCAAAGTCCTGGCAACCAGCGCCGAGCCACCGGCGGAGAGCATAATGGCCAGCCCCAATACCAGATTGAAGGCCGGATAGACGATATTGGCGGCCGCCAATGCGTCACTGCCAATGTAGCGGCCAATGAAGATCCCATCGGTGACGGTATAGAGGGAGATGACAATCATCATGCCGATGGAAGGAGCCGCAAACTTCAGCAGTGACCACATACTGTGATGATAAGACAGGGGATTATGGGTGATCATACTCATAATAATTTTCCTTTCCGTAAGAATAGATACCTTGAACACTTTGTTTTTTCGTTGTATAGTAATCATAAAGTATACAGTAACTGTAATGTCAAGGAGAATTTTCATGACACGCCGCATGACCTTCCACACAGGTGAATTTGCTCGCATCACAGGTGTGAACAAACGCACCCTGCACTACTACGACCAGCAGGGCATCTTCAGCCCGGACTCCATAGAGCCCAACGGCTATCGGGCCTACTCCTCCCGGCAGTTCTATCCCTTCTACATGATTCGCATGTTCAGGGACATGGGACTTGACCTAGCGGAAATCAAGGAATATATGCAGAACAGGACACCGAAAAAGTTCGCCGCGCTGCTGGCGGGACAGGAAGAATGGCTGGAGCAAGAAATGGCCAAGCTTCGCCGCATGAAGCAGATAGTCGCCAACCAGCGGCACATTCTCCAAAAGGCCAGCAAAGTAAAGCTTGACCAGGTAGAAATCATGGAACTGCCCGAGCAGCGCCTCCTGGTTTCGGAAAACCTGCGCCCGCTCCACCTCAAAGAAGACTGGGAAGCCATCGAAGAAAAGCTGGCCGCCCATATGCGCCTGGCCATGGAAAGTGAAGCTATCACAGGCTCCACCTTCGGCGCCATGGTAGCACAGGAAGACTTCATGCACCCCGGCTCCGAGCAGATCATCAGCTATTTCTGCGTGGCCACAGACAAAAAATGGTGCCAGCTCCCCAAGGAGCAGCGCCGCCTCCGATCCGCAGGCCCCTACGCCGTGACCTGCTTCTCCGGTGACTATATGAATACTGCCGCAGCCTACGAAAGATTGCGCGACTATATGCAGGCCCACCACCTGAAGCCAGCAGGCCCCTCCTACGAAGAAAGCCTGCTGGAAGATATGAGCACCGCCAATCCCGAAGAATTCATCACCAGAGTGGCAGTGCCCATATATACTACAGCAGACATCTGCGACGCAAATATTTAATTTCAGCCAAATTCAAAATAGCAGTGCTATGATGAAGCGGTTAGTTACTCTCTTCGCGATTATCAGGAGGAACAAATGAACATTGACCAAACACTGCTGCTTTTCATCCAGGATTACCTGCGCTCAGACCTCCTTTCCGGCCTGCTCTGCACCATCACCGTTCTGGGCAATAAGGGAGCCCTCTGGCTGGCCTTCCTGCTGATGCTGCTCATTTATCCGAGGACCAGGAAACTGGGGCTGTTGGCCGGGCTTTCCCTGCTGATCTGCGTCATCCTGGGCGAGGCTCTAAAATATACGGTCATGCGGCCCCGTCCCTTTCTGGAAATAGCTGAGCTGGTTCCCCTGGTAAAGCCGCCTGACTCCTACTCCTTCCCCTCCGTCCACACGGTGTCCTCCTTTTCCGTGGCCTGGATTATCCTCTGGTCACACTTATCAGGCAAGGTGCGCTATGCCGTGTTCGCCTTCGCCCTGCTCATGTCCTTTTCCCGGCTGTATGTGGGGGTTCACTACCCTTCTGATGTGCTGGCAGGAATTCTGCTTGCCCTGGCAGGCAGCTATGGAGTATGGCGCTGGAAAGGGCATCTGCTGAAGCAGTCTGTTTTTGGAAGCAGTTCCTGCAAGGAGAGGGGTGAACGGCTATGATGGAAAACGAATCTGAACTTTTGAACGGGCTTAACCAGGCACAGCTGGAAGCTGTTACTTCGACTGAGGGCTTTGTGCGGGTATTGGCAGGGGCCGGTTCCGGCAAGACGCGGTCACTCAGCCATCGCTTTGCCTACCTGGTCAACGAAATCGGCATCATGCCCGGGAATATCCTCTGCGTGACCTTTACCAACAAGTCAGCTATGGAAATGAGGAAGCGCATCCATCAGCTCACGGGGGACAACGATACGGGGTATATCAATACCTTCCACGGCTTCTGTGTATCGGTGCTGCAGGAGGACAGCCATGCCGTGCAGTATCCCAAGAGCTTTCTGGTGCTGGACAACAGCGATATTGACGCCATGCTGAAGCTCATCTACGAAGAACGCAATTTATCCCTGCGGGATATGACCTTTGCCAAGGCCCGGGATATGATTGAGATAAGGAAGATCTTCAAAGAGCCTGAATACTATCAGGACATGATTGCCATGTCCCAGGAGGCTGTCAAGGAGAAGTACGACCGGGCTGCAGAACCAGCTGATATCATCTTCTACGGCTATCTTTACCAGGAAAAGAAATGCTTCGGCCTTGACTACAATGACCTCATCAAGTTCACCCTGTATATCTTCGAGCAGAAGGAAGAGCTGAAGCTGAAATGGCAGCAGCGGCTGGAATACATCATGATTGATGAGTTCCAGGATATTGATGAGCTCCAGTACCGGCTGATGAAGATACTCTGCGGCTACCATAAAAACCTCTTTGTGGTGGGTGACCCTGACCAGACCATCTATACCTGGCGCGGAGCCAATATCCGTTACTTGCAGAATTTCGACCAGGAATTCAAGCCCTGCCAGACCATCTATATGATGGAGAACTACCGTTCCACGCCGGAGATAATTGCCGCAGCCAATGACCTTATCGCCCATAATCGCTATCGCATAGAGAAGAACCTCCTCCCCACCCTTCCCGCAGGTGACAGCGTCCTTTGTGCCAGTCACGCTTCACCGGAGAAAGAGGCAAAGTGGGTAGCCCAGGAGATAGAGAAACTCCACGAAAAAGAGGTGCCCTATCGTGAGATAGCCGTGCTCTATCGCGCCCATTACCTGACGCGGCCCCTCGAAGAAGTCTTTTTGAAGGAAGAACTTCCCTATGCCATCTACAGCGGCATTCAATTCTTTGACCGCAAGGAAATCAAAGATGCCCTGTCCTACCTACGCATGATCGCCTATCGTGACGACCTGTCCTTCCAGCGAATCGCCAATGTGCCCAAGCGCAACCTGGGCCAGCGCCGCATGGCCTTCCTGCAGGAATACGCCGAGCAGAACAAGTGCAGCCTTTATGAAGCCTTGAAGGCAAATCTTGATAATGCCCTGCTGAAAGGCACCAAGGCTCATGCCTTTGTGGATTTGATAGAGGAATTTTCTTCCAGCTATAGCGGCAGGCCTATCTCGGAGGTGATGGCAGCGCTGCTGGATGCCAGCGGCTATGAAGAAATGCTGCGTACCGAGGGCAGCCAGGAACGGCTGGACAATCTGGCAGAGCTGAAACAGGCTATTTATGAGTATGAAACCTCCTGCGGTGAGGAGGCCATGCTGGAGCATTATCTGTCCCGGGTAGCTCTGCTTACCAACAGCGACACCGCCGAGCAGGGAGACAAGGTGAAGCTCATGACTGTCCATGCCGCCAAGGGCCTGGAGTTCCCCTATGTGTTCCTCTGCGGCCTTAACGAAGGCATCTTCCCGTCACGGAAAACGAAGACGGAACAGGCCATGGAAGAAGAACGCCGCCTGGCTTTCGTGGCTATGACCAGGGCACAGAAACGCCTCTACCTGTCAGCCGCCTCCGGCCTGAACTTCGATGCCTCAGTAAGATACCCCTCCCGCTTCCTGCTGGAGCTGGACAACAGCCTGCTGGAGTACGCAAAGCCCATAGCAGATAATATCAGGGAAGATGCGCTGGGCTATATACGCGATATGAGTAAATGGATAAAGCGAGAAAGCACAGAGAAACAGGCGGCTTTGGCCCCAGGGGACAAAATCAGGCACCGCATCATGGGTGAAGGAGAAATCCTCGGCCTCAACACGGACAAGGGCGCATATCTCATCAAGTTTGAGGGCCTAGACACGCCAAGGGAAATATCTTTTAAGGTGAAAATGGAGAAATTGAAGTAAAGAATAAAACCTTCATCTCAGCAGTCAGACTGATAAATCTCACTGTACTGGCTTTTGGCATGGTTACCAACATTGCTGGTTTCGATCTCAGCGCCCTCTGGAATCTCAGCGATTTTGCCAACCTCCTGATAGTCTGCTGCAACCTGCCCCTCCTGTATCTGGGCTTCAACAAAGTACAAAAGGTCTTCGAGAATTTTAATGACGGTCTCCATGAGAGCCTCGATAGATGCCTAGGCATCCTTCTTGGACAGGTCAGACTTCTCTGAGACCAGACCTGCGAGCAAATCTTTGCCGATTATGTTATCGTTTGCCATGATAATTTCCCCTTCCATAGTTAAATACCTCACAGAGTATAGCACGGGAGCCACATGTCGTCTATTACTTATGCTACTCAAGCAGGAAAATATAAACTTTCGTTGAATTCGTAGGTGAGAGTAATATTGATTGAATGAGGTACCGGAGAATGGATAATAACGAAAAGCGTATATGGGGAATACATACCAAAGATGATGAATTATTTCTGAAGCAAAATAAAATAGCTATAGGTTGGTGCGAAATTGGAGATTTGAAAAAAATCCCTGCCACTAAGAATGATTTCAAGGCTAAGTATGCTTCGACTTATCCAAACGATAAGAAAGGTTCTATTCCTGTCAGTTCTGGTATGTTATTCAGATTTTGCCACGAGGTACAGATAGGAGACTATGTGGTTTACCCATCTAAGTCAGACCACATGATTAACATTGGTGAGGTAATAGGGGACTATATCTATGAACCGTCCCAACCTAACTATCCACAGGTTCGTCAGGTTAAATGGCTTAAACATATACCTAGAACTTCATTCTCTCAAGGGGCTCTATATGAAATAGGTTCCGCAATGTCATTCTTCACTGTAAAGAATTATGGGGATGAGTATCTTGCTGCGCTAGAAAAAGATTCTAAAATCAAGCCTTCACTTGATGAGGATGAAACTATCGGCGCAACTGCAGAGGAGATAGTTGAAAGCACTAGGGATTTTATCTTAAAAGAAATAAGCCATCATCTAAAAGGTTACGCTTTAGAAGAATTTGTAGCAAATCTCTTGCAAGCAATGGGGTATCGTACAACAGTATCTCCTCACGGTGGCGATAGCGGAATTGATATAAAGGCTTACAAGGATGAACTTCCTCCTCGCATACTTGTACAGGTTAAGAGCCAGGATGGTGCTATTAACGAGTCAACCCTTCAGTCATTGAAGGGAGCGATGCATGAGGGTGATTACGGTTTGTTTGTAACATTATCTACCTACACAAAGAAAGCAAATGAGTATCTGCAGCATACTCCAATAATTAGAGGGATAAATGGTAACGAGCTTGTTGACCTCGTTCTCAAGTATTATAATCTACTCGATAAGAAGTACCAAAATATGATACCGTTGAAGATGGTTTACATTCCTGTCCCAAAAGATGAGTCAGAGCAATAAGAGAAATTCCGAGCCTATTGTCATATAACTATATGTATAACAGAATTATATTGAAATATAACTCGGAAGAAGATGTCCCCCACCTCTATAGGTGGGGGACATCTTCTTCCGAGTTATAAGTCCTATGAATCATTCAAGTTTATTGTCCCCACTCATAGCAAACAAGACCATCCATAGATATACAAATGAAGTTTTCTTGATTCTTTGAATTCAATTTATTATATACTCTATCTGATATAATTATGCTTCTATACCCATTTCTTCCAGCAGCGTTACAAAAATGGCACGCATGATTTACGACATCACCAATCCACAATATATCATTTATCCCGGATCCTTCCAATCCAACCTTAATCATGAGTGCCCTGCCATAAGCCATTCCAATTCCCGCGCCAAAGTTTATACTTTGTTTTCTATATTTGTCTGCTAATTCTCTTTGCATAGAATCTATCGATAAAGCTATGTCAAACAAAAAGTTCATATCCTTTTCTTGTGTCACATTAAAAACTGCTCCAACGCAATCTCCTTGAATAGTTATGTATTGACTGCTCCCATATGTTTTCTCTATAGTTTTTGAGATAAACTCCCTATATAGTCTAGCCAATGTTGGTCTATTATGGCCATCAAGCAACTTAGATGAGCCAACCATATCTGTATATTAATCCGTCCCCCATCCTCAATTCTCTTCCGCCAGCCAGAAGTATGGGAAACCATCTCCTCTGGAGAAAAATGCTTGTGAAGCGTCTTGCTGTATAAACCTTCAGAACTTCTGAAATCAGGGATGCCAGACTCCGTAGACATACCTGCTCCACCAAAGAACACTATTCTTCTGCTATCCCTTATTATTTATGCCAGTATTTCGACCTCAGTCATTGCTTCTCCTCCTAATAGCTTCGGCATTCATTCCTGAGAATTGCTGATGAAGTGCTTAACATTCCTCTGTTCAGGGTTGATATGGCCGATAAGCTCATCAGATTAGCTATGAAAAATTTGTAATTTCTTTTCATCCCATTTTTACGATAATTACAAGCCGTTGTTTCAGCTCTGTTTATAGACAAAGCTTCCTATTCAAAAAAGCTGTCCAAGGACATTTTTCCATAAATGATTGCATTATCTATTAGATTGACCTCTCATAATAGCCAAGCACTCCCACTTGCACAGCCTTGCAAACAATACCAATCCCTGTTAAAATAATAAAAAACAAAATCCCTCCGAGCAAAAGTGCCTAAAGCCAATCGCCATGGCACTGCGCCTGCCTTGCCAGTCTGTGGCAAGGCACAGGGTAGCAGGGGAAACCCGGCTGCCTTCCGTATTTGAAAAGGAGCAAGGGGCTTTATTTCCTATGGGCAAAATAGGGACTGTCCCTCTGCGCTTCAGTGGAGGGATAGTCCCTTTCTATTTGTGTAAGGAGGAATGCCTCATGAAAAAGCTTCTGGCCGCCTTGCTCACAGCAGTTGCCCTGCTCAGCCTGGGCTGCGGCAACGAACAGGCTGAAAAAGCTGAACGCACATCCGATGGCAAAACCATTGAAATCCATGTGGCAGCTGCCGCCAGCCTCACCGATGCCATGAAGGAACTTGCGGAAGCCTATAAAGCAGAGCACCCAGAAATTACCCTCACCTTCAACTTCGGCAGCAGCGGTGCCTTGCAGCAGGCCATTGAGAATGGCGGGGAGACCGACCTTTTCTTCTCCGCCGCCCAAAAGCAGATGGATGCCTTGGAGAAGTCTGGCAATCTGGCTGAGAGCACCTGCAGGGACTTGCTGGAAAATTCCGTGGTGCTGGTTGTCCCCGTAGACAGCAGTCTTGACCTGAAATCCTTTGCAGACCTCTCCAAAGCGGAACTGAAGCACATCGCCCTGGGCGAGCCCAAGGGGGTGCCCGTGGGACAGTATGCAGAGGAAATCCTCACCCAGCTGAATATCCTTGAGCAGGTGAAGGAAAGGGCCGTCTACGGCTCCGATGTCCGGCAGGTACTGGCCTGGGTGGCTGCAGGAGAAGCTGATTGCGGCGTGGTCTACGCTACAGATGCAGCTATTGACGCCAAGGTAAAAGTTGTTTCTAAGGCTCCCGAAGGCAGCCATAAACCAGTCATCTATCCCGCCGCTGTCATCAAAGGCACAAAACACCCGGAAGAAGCAAAAGCCTTCCTAGACTTTGCCGGTTCCGGCCAGGGCAGGAAGGTATTTGAGAAGTACGGCTTTATTTGCAAGTGATTGAGTGATATCTTATGGAACTTTCTGTTTCTCTGGAAAAGCAGTTGCGTGACTTCAACTTGCAGGTTGATTTCACCGTGAAGGACGAAGTCTTTGCCCTCTTGGGTTCCTCTGGCTGTGGCAAGAGCATGACCTTAAAGTGCATCGCGGGCATTGAAAAACCTGATAAAGGCCGCATTGTGCTGGACGGAGAAGTGCTCTTTGACAGTGCCAGGAGCATCAACCTGCCCCCTCAGAGGCGGCAGCTGGGCTATCTTTTTCAGAACTACGCCCTTTTTCCCAATATGACCGTAGCGGAAAACCTGCGCTTTGTCATGAAGGAAGGCAGCATGGACAAAGTAACGGAACTCCTGCGGCGCTTCCATCTGACAGGACTGGAGGACGCCTATCCCGGCACCCTCTCAGGAGGGCAGCAACAAAGGGTGGCTTTCGCCCGCGTACTGGCAGCGGAAGCCAAGCTCCTGCTGCTGGACGAGCCTTTCTCGGCTTTGGACAGCTATCTCAAATGGCAGCTGGAAACCGAGCTGATGGATATGCTGCCTGCCTACGGCGGCACAGCCCTCCTGGTATCCCATGACCGGGGAGAAGTCTACCGGCTGGCAGACAAGATTGCCGTCATCAATCGGGGGCAGATGGAGACTCCCGCTGACAAGAAGGAACTCTTTCGCCATCCCCGTACCCTCTCAGCCACCCTGCTGACAGGCTGCAAGAATATCTCCGTGGCAAAGCGTGAGGACCAAAGCCACATCTATGCGAAAGACTGGGAACTTTCCCTGAAAACCTCAGCGGAACCGCCCTTGGGCACCAGGTACGCTGGCATACGGGCCCACTTCCTGGAGCCCAGGGACAGGGCAGAAGGTGAGAATGTCTTCCCCATGGAAGTTGTGCGGGTGACAGAAGACACCTTCTCTTTCATAGTTATGGTACGCCCCCCAGGCAAAGCTGCCGCTCCCATTCGCTGGGAACTTGAGAAAAAAGCCTGGCATGATCTTTCGGGCAGGGAATTATTCCTCTACTTCCCGCCCGAAGCCATCATGCTGCTGGAAGATTAGGGCGTGTTGATTAATTCACTCAGCCCATCTTCACGGCTCTTGACTGTCCCTGCTGCGTTGACAAATCCTCGACATAGCACCGCTATGCCTCCGGTTTGTCGCCTTGCAATGGACAGCCAATCCCCGCAAATCTGAGCCAAGCTCATTTAATCAACACGCCCTAAGGAGGCTGAACACCATGGACTGGAGCCCTCTGATCATCACGCTGGAAACAGCTGTCACCGCTACTGTCATCACCTTCTTCCTGGGCATCGGCCTTGCCTGCTGGGTAGTGCGCCTGAAGCGGGGCCAGGGACTGATGGATGCGCTTATCACCCTGCCCCTGGTGCTCCCCCCCACGGTTGTGGGCTTCTTCTTGCTGCTGGCCTTTGGCAAGCGCAGCGCCATAGGGCATTTCCTGCTGCAATTCGACCTCAGTCTCGTCTTCAGCTGGCAGGCCACGGTCATCGCCGCCGTAGTGGTTTCCCTGCCCCTCATGTACCGCACAGCCCGGGGCGCCTTTGAGCAGCTGGACGAAAACATCATCTACGCCGCCCGCACCCTGGGGGTGTCAGAGTGGCGCATCTTCTGGCACCTGCTCCTGCCCAATGCCCGCCACGGCATACTGGCGGGGCTGGTGCTGGCCTTCACCAGGGCACTTGGGGAATTCGGCGCCACCATCATGTTCGCCGGCAATATCCCCGGACGCACCCAGACCATGTCCACTGCCATCTACGCCGCCGTGCAGGCTGGTGACTACGATTTGGCAGGGAAATGGGCAGCCGGACTGGTTGCGTTTTCTCTGGTATTCGTGCTAGCCATGAATATGTGGCTAACCAGAAAGCCTTCCCCTATGGGGAAGGCTTGTTGACACTCTTTATGACACTCACTATAGGAGCATATGCTGATGAAAGAAATCAAAACCACCGAAGCCGTAGGCCATATCCTTTGCCACGACCTCACCCAGATCATCAAAGGTGTCACCAAGGACGCCCGCTTCCGCAAGGGGCATATCGTCACCCCGGAGGATATCCCCGTGCTGCTTTCCATGGGAAAGGAACACCTCTTTGTCTGGGAAAACGACGGCACCTTGCTCCATGAGGACGAAGCCGCTGAAATCCTCAGAAGCATCACCCAGAACCGGGGCATGAGGGCCTCTGCTCCCAAAGAAGGGAAGATCGAGCTCACAGCAGAATATGACGGCGTATTCGAGGTAGATATGGCGCGGCTGGACAGCCTCAATGACCTTGATGATATCGCCATCGCCACCCTGCCCCAATATATGCCCGTGAAGGCCGGCACGAAGCTGGCAGGCATGAGAGTAATCCCCCTGGTCATTGCCAAGGATAAAATAGATCAGGCAAGGTCAAAAGCGGGCACCGCCCCCCTGCTGAAGCTTCACCCCTACCAGTCAATGAAAACAGGTGTGGTCACCACCGGCAGCGAGGTCTATAAGGGCCTCATTGAAGACACCTTTACGCCGGTGCTTGAGTCCAAGCTGAAAAAATTTGGCCTGCAGATGGACGAACACCGCCTGTCCGATGACGGGATAGCATGCACCCTTGAGAAAATCAAGGAACTCATTGACTTGAGGCTGGACATGATCATCTGCACCGGCGGCATGAGCGTTGACCCGGACGACAAGACACCTGCCGCCATCAAAGCCACCGGCGCCAGGATCATCACCTATGGCGCCCCCGTACTGCCAGGTGCCATGTTCCTGCTCTCCTACTACGAGCGTGAAGGAAAGAAAATCCCCATCCTGGGACTGCCCGGCTGTGTCATGTACGCCGCCACCACTATCTTTGATATTGTGCTGCCCCGGCTGGTAGCAGGAATAGAAGTGACCAGGAAAGATATCCGACAGCTGGGAGCAGGGGGACTTTGCATGAATTGCCAGGTCTGCCACTATCCCAACTGCGGCTTTGGAAAGTGAGGAACCAATGGAAGGAATCGAACTGGAACAGGCCGTGGAAATGCTGCTGACCAAGGCAAAAGTTCCCCGGGAAACGGAAGAAGTGCCCCTCACGGCAGCCCTGGGCCGCACCCTGGCTGAGGATGTGAGGGCAGATTTTGACAATCCCCCCTTTGACCGCTCACCCCTGGACGGCTACGCTCTCATCGCTGCCGACACAATTGATGCCACCAGGGAAAATCCTGCCCGCCTCCGCCTTGTAGGAGAGGAATGCGCCGGGGATTTCTTTGCCGGCACCGTAAATCCCGGTGAAGCCCTGTGCATTATGACCGGCGGTGCCATGCCCCAGGGGACAGATGCGGTGATACGGCAGGAAGATGTGACAGTTGCAGATGGCATGCTGGAGGTTCCCTACCCCCTCAAGCACCACGAAAACTACTGCTTGGCAGGCGAAGATATCAAGCAGGGCACCCTGCTCATCAGGCAGGGGGAAGTGCTTGATGCCCCCCGCATCGGCGTGCTGGCCAGCCAGGGTCATGCCAAGGTGAAAGTCTGCCGCCGCCCCCGCCTGGCCTTGGGCGGCACAGGAGATGAGCTCTTGCAGCCGGGAGAGCCCCTGGCTCCCGGCAAGATTTACAACAGCAACCTCTATCTGCTGGCCGCCCGCCTGCAGGAACTGGGGGCAGAAACAAAAATCCTGGGCATTATCCCCGATGCCCCCCAAGGAGCGGCAGAGCAACTGCGCAACTGTCTTGGCTGGGCTGACCTGCTCCTCACCACCGGCGGGGTTTCTGTGGGCAAGAAAGACATCATGCACGAGGTCATCAAGCTTCTCCCCGCCCAAAGGCTTTTCTGGGGTGTGCAGATGAAGCCCGGCTATCCCCTGCTGGCCTATGAAGCAGAGAGCACTTTGGGCCTGGCCCTGTCCGGCAATCCCTTTGCCGCCTACACCACCTTCGAGCTGCTTGCCCGTCCCCTGATAGACAAGCTCTCCGGGCGCACACCCCGCCCTTTCCCCAGGCTGAAGGCAACCCTCAAGGACCCTTTCCCCAAAGCCAGCCCCGGCCGGCGTTTTATCCGCGCCTGCTGCGATATAGCCACGGGCACCGTCTCCATTCCCAGCCAGCACTCCTCTGGCTCCCTCTTCTCCGCCGTAGGCTGCAATGCCCTCATAGACCTGCCGGCAGGGACAGGTAAACTAGCAGCGGGAGACAGGGTAGAAGTTCTCTTGCTATGAGGTATCCTTATGTATGATAACTTTGGCAGGCGCATAGAATATGTGCGCATTTCCGTCACAGACCTCTGCAATCTCCGCTGCCGCTACTGCATGCCGGAGGAAGGCGTGTCCAAACTACACCATGAAGACATACTCTCCTACGAAGAAATCCTGCGTCTGGTGCATTGCTTCGCCCGCCTTGGGGCCAGGAAAATCCGCCTGACGGGTGGCGAACCACTGGTGCGGCCAGGCATTCTTGAGCTGATCAAGGCAATCAAGCGCATTCCCGGCATAGAGATCGTCGTCCTCACCACCAATGGGGTGCTGCTGCCTCAAATGGCAGGAAAACTCAAAGCAGCAGGCCTTGATTATATCAATGTCAGCCTGGACACACTTGATGAAGCTGCCTTTTTCCACCTCACCCGCCGCCGGGAACTGCCCGCTGTCAGGGAGGGATTGCAGGCACTGAAAGAAGCGGGGTTCCGCCATACAAGAATCAACTGCGTCCCCCTGCGAGGAATCAACGAAGCAGATATTCCCAAGCTGGCAGAATTAGCCCGCGAAGAAGAGGTCAATGTGCGCTTCATAGAACTGATGCCAGTGGGCTGCGCCTATGAAACAGGACTAGAACGAATCCCCATGGCAGAAGTGCGGCAGCTCCTGCAAAAATCCTTCGGCAAACTCCATGAAGCAGAAAACCGTGAAAGTCTCCGTGGACCGGCAGAATATGTGAGGCCCGCGGGCTTCAAGGGCAAAATTGGCTTCATAGATGCCATGGAGCATAAATTCTGCTCCTCCTGCAACCGCTTGCGGCTCACTGCCGAAGGGTTCCTGAAACTCTGCCTGCACAGTTCCGCAGGACTGGATTTGCGGACTCTCCTCCGCCAGGGCATGGCAGAGGACGATTTGACTGAAGCCATTGCAAAGGCAGTCAGGAAAAAACCGGCTGAACATCTTTTCTCAGCTATCGAACAGGCAGAGCGGGACAGCCGCTATATGTATAAGGTAGGAGGCTAATCATGAGCACAGGAGAAATCAAGGCAATCTGCATGAGCGAAAAGAAGGGCACCGGCAAGCGCCCTGTAGAAGAAGCTCTTTTCATCACGGAACACGGCCTCAAGGGAGATGCCCACGCCGGGGACTGGCACAGGCAGGTGAGCTTCCTGGCCCTGGAGGAAATCGAGGACTTCCGCCGCCGGGGCAGCGAGGTGGAGTTTGGGGACTTCGGCGAAAACATCGTGGCTGAGGGCATAGCTTTCGACCAGTTGCCTGTAGGCACCAGACTGAAGGCCGGCGAGGTCTTCTTTGAAATCACCCAGATCGGCAAGAAATGCCATAGCCATTGCGAGATTTTCAAGCGGGTGGGCGACTGCATCATGCCCCGCAAGGGCGTTTTCGGCAGGGTGCTCCACGGGGGCAGGCTGAAGGCAGGAGATACCCTCACCATCACCGAAGAAAAGCTGCCGCTGGAAGCAGCCGTAATCACCGCCAGCGACAAGGGCGCCAAGGGGGAACGGGAGGACAAGAGCGGGGACAAGGCAGAGGCCATGCTGAAAGAAGCGGGCTATGCCAAGGTCCACCGCGCCCTGCTGCCGGACGAGAAGGAGGAACTGGCTGCCAAAATGCGGGAATTTGCAGACATGGGGATTGCCCTTATCCTCACCACTGGCGGCACAGGCTTCTCTCCCCGTGATGTGACCCCGGAAGCCACCCTCGCAGTCTGCGAGCGGCTGGCTCCCGGCATTCCTGAAGCCATGCGGGCCCTGTCCCTGAAGATCACCCCTCGCGCCATGCTGAGCCGTGCCGCCGCAGGCATCCACAAGCGGAGCCTGATAGTCAACCTCCCCGGCAGTCCCAAGGCAGTGGAGGAATGCCTGGGCTTTATCCTGCCCTCCCTGGCCCACGGCATAGAAATTCTCCGAGGTGAAACCGGGGAATGTGCGAGAAAATGAATTATAAGGGCATTCTTCCAGCTTTGTCGATAGACAAAGCTTCCTCTTGGCCTTTCAACGAGGCGGGAGATATTAACTCGCCGCCTGTTAGTAACTCAACTTTCCCAGCATAAATTCTGGAACAATCCCTTGATATACCTGCTCTGACTGGCAATCCAATTGGTTACTTTACTTTTTATGGTTTCTGTATCCTCAGTTCCGTAGACGTTGATTGCTTGCTGAATTTGCCTACACGGTATAGGCAAATGGTGAGCAAACTATCTTGGCAATTTGCAATTCTTTTAGGACATAGAAAATATGATTTTGGGACTGTTCAAAAGAATAGTTTTGGTATAACATGGAGTCAGCACCTCTCTGGTATTGGGTTTGTAGCTGATTCCATTATACCAAGAACAGGTGCTATTTTGTTGTCAAGGAAGGCTTTATATCCTACGCGATGCCAGTATTTTCTAGGGATTGGCGTTATTTTCGTGGTGGGAAAGTTGAGTAAGTAAAAATATTGAATTGTTTGTGGAGGGCTGCAAAGCCCTCCTTATTGTATGGCAAATTTTTCCTGCAAGGTCTGCAGAAACAGCTGAGAGGCTTTGGAAAATACCTGATTCTTTTTCCAGGCTAAAAAAGGTTCGGTGTAGATGGGCGGTTCCAACGGACGGGTGCAGAGGTTGGTGCCCGTGGTATTTATGAGCTTATCAAAGGAGATGGCATAGCCTAAGCCTTCTTTGACCATCAGGGTGGCATTATAAAGCAGGGTGTAGGAACCGGCTATATGAAGTTCGTTTACTGGTTTTTGCAGCCAGTTGAGCAGTTCGTCACCATGGGTACTCGGCGAGAGGGCTTGCCGGGAAAATAGCAGGGGGCGATGCCAGAGGTCACTGGCCTGAATGGTTTCCTGCTTAGCGAGTGTATCATCTTTGCGCAGGAGCAGCACCCATTGGTCGCGGACTGGCAGGGGCAGTTCCTGATATTTGGCCGGGTCAAGCCGGCCATAGACAAAGGCAAAGTCAATAAGGCCGCGCTCTAAGCGGGTAAGTGTCGTGCTGCCATCGCCGGTTACGATATGAAAGCGGATACGGGGATGCTGCTTTTGCAGTTGGCGGGCGGCTGCCATAATCAGGCCGAAATGTACGGATTCTCATGCGCCAATGTGGATATCGCCGCTGATATCTTCGTTGCTGCTCATGAGTTCTCCTTCGGTCTTTTCCACCAGCGACAGGATTTCTTCTGCGCGGCGGCGTAAAAGCTCCCCGTCATCGGTCAGGAGAATGCGGCGCGGTTCACGAATCAGCAGCTGTTTGCCGAATTCATCTTCCAAATCCTTTAATTGCCGGGAAAGCGTCGGCTGGGAGAGGTGCAGTTTTTCTGCCGCCCATGAAAAACTTTCCTCACGGGCAACGGTTAGAAAGTAGTTGAGAACACGCAATTCCATCACAATCAGCTCCTTGTTTTTCCTTTATTATAGATTGTAAATCTATTACTGTAAAGCATAGATAGGCATTTTCTATAAGTATTGGTATTTACATGAAGATAAATTTATAATGGAAGAAAAGGAAGGTGTGGAAATGGAACAGAATGGAAATAAAAGCGTAATGCTGCTTATCCTGACCACGGGTGTATTTGGCATTCTCAATACCGAAATGGGCTTTATCGGGATTTTGCCCTATATCGCGGAATACTATCAGGTCAGTGTGGTGCAGGCCGGTTGGCTTATCAGCTTGTTTGCCTTGGGGGTAGCGGTGGCAGGGCCGACCATGCCGCTCTTTATGTCCCAATTTAATCGCAAGTGGGTGATGGTCTTTATTTTGGGGCTGTTTACCGTTTGCAGCACGATTGCCGTCTTTGCCGAAAATTTCTATGTGCTTTTGACGGTGCGGGTGCTGCCGGCGTTTTTCCATCCGGTCTATTGCGCGATGGCCTTTACCGTGGCGGCAGGATTAGCGCGGACAGGCGAGGAACCGAAGATGGTGGCGAAAATCAATATGGGCGTGGCCGCTGGTATGGTTGCAGGCGTGCCCATCAGCAACTTTTTGGCCGAGCAGTTCAGCCTTTCTGCATCTATGGCGTTCTTTGCCTTAGCTACTTTGCTGGTTATGCTGGCAACATTATGGTTTATTCCCTCAATGCCGGTAAAGGCACGACTGAGCTACGGCAGTCAGCTCGCTGTACTCAAAAAGCCGATGGTCTGGGCATCTATCGTGGCGGTGATTTTCCTCAATGGTTCGATTTTCGGCGTATTTAATTATTTGGCAGAGTATCTGGGTGTTGTTTCCGGCGTAGCACCAGCCTTAGTCAGTATCTTGCTGTTTGTGTATGGTCTTTGTAATATTGGGGGCAGTATGCTGGCGGGAAATCTGCTGACCGTGCGTCCATTGACTGTGGTCAAAATCTTTCCGCTGGCGGTCGCCGTAATCTATATTGCCCTGTTGGGCGGCGGCAGCGTTTGGCCGTTGATGGGGCTTATTGTGGTCATTTGGGGCATCTTGGGCGGTATCAATGCCAATATCAATCAGTACTGGATGGCAAGTGCCGCTCCGGAAGCGCCGGACTTTGCTAATGGCCTGTTCTTGACGGCGGCCAATATGGGCTGTGTACTCGGAACTACGGTCAGCGGTCATTTTATTGATGTTTGGGGCACGCAATATGTCGTGCTGGGTGGTCTGTTGTTCTGTCTGTTGGCGGCGCTGATGTTTTGGGTACAATGTTATCGCATGCAGGTGCATACGCCCTTGATGATTCAATCTGAACATTGAAGATGTTGATTTTTATGCTTGGTAAGCATAGCAATATATTTTTTATAAGTATTGGTAATTGCAAAACAGAATCGCTATAATGAAATCAAGCAAGAGGATAAACGGTGTAAGTGAAGTAAAGGAGAATAGAAATGTTGAAGAAAATTGGCAAAAACAAGAAGATGGTTTTGGCAGCTCTGATGGCAGGCATGATGTCCTTTGGGATTATGGGGAGTGAGGTGACGATGGCAGCAACACCGGCTAAAGCACTGGCAACAGCTTCGCAGATGCAGCGTTCTTCGATCAGCGAGCTGGACAATGACACCCGTGTATTCAAGATTGACAACTCCATTGAAGCCAAGAATGTGAAATTTGAAAACCGTTTTGGCTTTGAAGTGGCCGGTCATCTGTATCTGCCGAAAGACTTTGATGCCAGCAAGCAGTACAAGGCCGTAGTGATTACCGGGCCTTTTGGTGCGGTGAAGGAGCAGTCCTCCGGCCTGTATGCGCAGGAGTTTGCCAAGCATGGTTATGTGGCCGTAGCCTTTGATCCCTCCACCACCGGTGAGAGCAGTGGCAGCCGCCGCAATATGGGCTCCCCGGAAATCTTTACGGAAGACTACCATGCCGCTGTGGATTTCGTTTCCAATCTGAAATTTGTGAATTCGGAGCAGGTGGGGGCTGTGGGCATCTGCGGTCTGGCCGGCATGACCATCACCGCTGCTGGCAGTGACAGCCGTATCAAGGCCGTGGCAACCTCGGCTATGTATGATATGAGTGAAAGTATCAGCGACCATTATAATGGTGCTTACTACACGCCGGAACAGCGGGAGATCGTGAAACAGCATCTGGCTAAGATGCGTAATGAAGAGGCCAGAACGGGCAAGGCCATCCGTGGTGCACATGAATTGGGCGTAGATTCCAAGGGCAATGTGGAAACCTTTGATACCATGTTCCCGGATAAACTGCCTGCTGATGCTAATCCCGTTATTCAGGATTTCTTTGGCTACTATGTAGGCCGTGCCTTCCATCCGCGGGCAATCAATTCCAACAAGCTGGCTTGGGATTCGGTGACGCCGTATGGCTTCTTCGATTTCAAACTCATGAGCAACATTGATGAACTGGGCAATACACCGGTCATGCTGATTACCGGCGATAAGGCACATTCCAAATATTTCTCCGATAATGTCTATGCCGCCATCAAAGGGGAGAAAGAAGAAATCGTTGTTCCTGGTGCTACCCATGTAGACCTCTATGACCAGATGGACAAGATTCCCTTTGATAAACTGTTTGCCTTCTTTGATAAAAATCTGAAGTAATACTAAGATGCAGCCCTGCGAATGGTAAGACCTTTGCAGGGCTGCATCTTAGTACTTGACTTGGAGTACACTTCAAGTGTTAGAGTAAAGGAACATGTGTATGGAGGAGAGAATGATGAGCAAAAACGTAATAATCATATCTACAAGTCTTAGAAAAAACAGCAATTCCGAGGCTTTGGCCACGGCTTTTGCTGCAGGGGCCAGGGAGGCTGGACATGTGGTGGAGCAGATTACCCTGCGGGATAAGACTATAAATTTCTGCAAAGGCTGTTTGGCCTGCCAAAAGACCATGCAGTGTGTGATAAACGACGATGCCAATGCAATCACGGCTAAAATCGGTCAGGCGGATGTGGTCGTTCTGGCAACGCCGGTCTATTATTATGGTATGTGTGGCCAGTTAAAGACCTTGCTGGACCGGGCAAATCCGTTGTTCCCCTCGGATTATCGTTTCCGTGAAGTTTATCTGCTGGCTACGGCGGCAGAGGATGAAGCAGATACCGTAGCCGGAACCCGCGTCGGCGTGCAGGGCTGGGTAGACTGCTTTGACAAGGCCGAATTGAGGGAGACGCTTTTTTGTGGCGGTGTGACGGACACAGGTGATATTGCTGGCAATGCCGCACTGGAAAAAGCCCGACAGGCTGGCAAGAATATTTGAAGTTTGCAAAATAATGCCTTGCAGCTGTATGGGCATAAGGAGAGAGGGCAATGCCAAATCGGAAAATCATAAGTGTAGTTATGTTGTCGATGCTGCTACTGCTATCCGGCTGTACAGGTGCGCAGGAGACTACTGTGGATACTGGCAGTAAGGTGCAGAAGGCTGTCCCACAGGAAAATAAATCCGTGGCAGAACCCAAGAAGGAGCAAGCGATGAAACTCATCATTGATGATAAAGTTGTTCCCGTTACCTGGGAACAGAATGCTTCCACGGCGGCATTGCAGAAACTTTTGCCGTTGACCATCAAACTGTCACCTTATGGCGGCTTTGAACAGGTGGGCGCTATCGGTCAGAATATTGTCAGCGCAGATAAGCAGATAACCACCCAATATGGTGATATTGTCCTCTATGCGGGGAATAAGCTGGTTATTTTCTATGGTTCCAATTCCTGGGCTTATACGCGGCTGGGACATATTGACATGTCAAAACAGGAATTGACTGCTTTATTAAACCGCGATGGCGTAACGGTGCAGCTCGTGGCCCAGTGAAAAAATAGGATTTTTAACAGAAAAGTAAGGAAAATGGAAGAATATAGAGAACAAACATTTGATGAAGAACGGGCACTGTATGGCAAGACCGGGGTGAAGCTCATTGATTGCCGTTTTGACGGCCCTGCAGATGGGGAAAGTGCGCTCAAGGAAAGCCGCGATATTGAGGTGCAGGATTGTTTTTTCAATCTGCGCTATCCCTTCTGGCATGATGAGTCTGTGCAGATAAAAAAATCCGAACTCACGGAGCTTTGCCGCGCGGCCTTGTGGTATTCAACGGACATTCACATTGCCGATACGAAGCTGCATGGCATCAAGGCCCTGCGGGAATGCGCCGATGTGACCATAGAAAACGCGGATGTGATTTCGCCGGAATTTGGCTGGTCGGTCAAAAATATCCGTATGAAGAATACCAACGTGCATTTTACTTGTGGGGCTTAATTTTTTCTAAATTTTTTCGATATATACAATAGGTGTTGTTGTAAATTTCCAAGGAGGATGATGGCGATGTTAATGGTCAGGGACACGAATGATTTTATTCGCCAGATGATGGGTGAGCCGTATGACAGCAAGAAGGGACAGAAAAAACTCCAAGATGCTGGGATTGACACTAACAGCAAAGCCTATCAAGTGGTTATTTCCGACATGGCGGCAACTGCCGGTGCGGGCATTGCTTATACGAATCCCTCGGCAATCAAGAATCGCATGATGAATTACGATGCCGATGGCAACTGGGTGAATCCTGCAGTGAAGTATTACGGCGCAAAAAGTAACGGCAAGGTATTCAATGCCGGGAAAGTTGAACCCGATGCCGAATAATCTGTGGAACGGAGTAGCTGTCTGTTGCTCCGTTTTTGTTTTGCACCTTTCTTTTGCCCATGAAAAAACACCACCCTTTCGAGTGGTGTTCGTGATATTATGTTTATCAAAAGGCAGTTGCCATACTGCCTCCCATTAAGCCTGAGAGCAAAAATTCAGCGGGTACTCCGGTTACAAGATACTCAGATTTTTCTCCCAAGGATGCCGCTTTCATTTCCATGTGACGCTTGTATGCTATCTCATCGCTTATTTCTTGCATCATCTTATGTTTAGCAAAGAGAGCTTCTTCCATCTCAGCTTGTTGTTTTTTCTTTCGTGTGCGTGTGCTACTCCAAAAGCCACCGTCAGATTCATTGTCAAATTGGTTTTTGGCAGATGATGGACTCCCGCCAAAATTCTTGCTCCAAGTGTGAGAATAACAGCCCTCACCGCCGTCAAACTCAAGCACTTCATAAGCTCCTCTATCGCCCATACCATAGAACGGATTCGGGTACATTCTTCCGTCTTTGACGATATTCATCATCTTTTCTTCATACTCCGGGTCGCTTTTCATGCGATTCCAACATTTATCAGAAATCTTGATGGTCTGCTCATCGAAAGGTCGGGTCGGACTAAAAGGGAACGAATCAATTTTATCCCAAATGTAAGACTGATACTCATCCATCGTCATATCGTCTGTAGATTTCGTTTCGCTGACACTTTCTGACGAAGTTTTAGCTTGCGCCTGAATAGATGCCAACATATCTTTATAAGAAAGGTTGCTCGTGGTCTGCGATACTTTTTTTTGCACCCCGGAGATGAGGCTTTCAAGTCCATACATACCGCCCACATGAATAGTGTTGCTCATACTTCCTTTCTCCTTGTTGTGACGTCCATGACAAAATTTTCTATCCGTTACTCTATATATCGAAAAAAGTAGCAAAAACTTAAGCAGTTTGGCGTGAATGTTCCTAGTTTCAGCGTGAAATGCAACCGTTTACATCTAAAACATCAACAGCCCCTGACTCGCATACTCCCCCGTGGCGAAAAAATGAAATTTTGTATCTGGTGCCCCATTTTCGGCATCAAGGGCAGGTCATGTGCTATAGTTATATTATAAGCCGTTGATATGAGCAGTAAGTTAGGAAGGAGGTATTGACCATCATGCAAAAATGTGAATTGAACGCAATGGATGCCCTCAATACCTCCATTTTCTATGTAACGGAGAACATCGACCGTTACAGGAAACAGACGCAGGACTTCACCCGCAAAAGCAAGCTGCCGTTTGAAAAGCTCGTGAAGGTCATGCTCAATATGCAGGGCAACAGCCTTAATGCCGAATTGCAGGAGGCATTTCCAGAGCTTTCCGAAAGAATGACAGCCTCCGCTTGATTCTTCCCGTGGAAAACCAGCATAACAAGGCGCTGAAACATTTCAAAGGCAGAAAGACCGCAGCCCTTGCGTATATTGGCCTTGTAAAGGAGCTTGGCAATTTGCAGCTCTTTTAGGACATAGAAAATCTGATTTTGGGACTGTTCAAAAGAATAGTTTTGGTATAACATGGAGTCAGCACCTCTCTGGTATTGGGTTTGTAGCTGATTCCATTATACCAAGAACAGGTGCTATTTTGTTGTCAAGGAAGGCTTTATATCCTACGCGATGCCAGTATTTTCTAGGGATTGGCGTTATTTTCGTGGTGGGAAAGTTGAGTTAGTAAGTTACCGCCCCCACTTATAGAAGTGGGAGACATCTTGTACTCGTTATAGTGAATTAGCCTTCCCCTCTGGGGAAGGCTTGATAAGCAAAAACGGAGCCTTAATGATGAATGCAAGCAACCTATCACTATTAGTCATAGCCGGAGGTAAAAGCACCCGGCTGGGCAGGGACAAGCGGCAATTGCAGCTGGGAGATATGCCACTATTGGAAATAACTCTCGCTAAAGGAAGAAACGCAGGCTTCACGGAAATCTTCCTCTGCGCCGAAGCCCCCTCCCCCTTCCTTACGGAGTTGGCAGAGGAATACGGTGCTACCCTGCTTCTTGACGAAAAACAGAACTTTGGCCCCGTATCCGGCCTTGCGAAGGGACTAAGCTCCATAAGCAAGCCCTGGGCCTTGGCTGTGGCGGGAGATATGCCCTTCCTGGAATTTGGGGAACTTTG
Organism: Pseudoselenomonas ruminantium; assembly: GCA_015058655.1. Taxonomy (GTDB): domain Bacteria; phylum Bacillota; class Negativicutes; order Selenomonadales; family Selenomonadaceae; genus Selenomonas_B; species Selenomonas_B ruminantium_C. Next base: position 53,489 of record SVBX01000005.1, on the reverse strand, counting down.
CCGCTTCAGCGACGACCTGCCTGCCCGTGAACTTGCCCTGCTCCCTACAACCCAAGGCAGGCTTCAGCCATTGGCTGCCTTCTATCGCAGGGAAACAGCGCCCTACTTCCAGCGGGCGCTAAGCGAAGGCATACGGAAGATACGGCAGGTGCTTAAAGCCTTCCCTTTCAGCCAAAGGGAATACAGTAGCTCCCCCTCCCACTTCTTCAACCTCAACACACCTGCAGACCTCCGACTGGCCAAAGGCAGGCTGGCCAATCTCAACCGCCGGGTGCCCCTCATCTCCATCACCGCCCCCGCCTCCGGCACAGGCAAGACCACCTTCATAGAAAAACTCCTGCCCCGCCTCAAGGAAAGAGGCATAAGAACAGGAGTAATCAAAAGCGACAGCCACGGCTTCAACCTGGATATGGAGGGCAAGGACAGCTGCCGTTTCAGCGAAGCGGGAGCAGAAAGTGTGGCGGTGGTATCCCCCCAGGGCTGGTTCATGGTGCAGAAGACCCAAAACCGCGCCCCCTTCGAGGACATTGCCACCAAAATGGAAGGCGTAGACCTCATACTCACAGAAAGCCGTTCCCACGGCACCCTGCCTGCCCTCTCCCTCTGGCGGGACAAGGGCGCCCCCCTCACGGGCGAAGATGCAGCCGCCCTCTTTACCTCCTCCCCCCACTCAGAAACAAACAATCTTTATGAATACGACCTCAACGATATAGAAAAGGCGGTGGAATTATGTCTCTTTCTGATGGGAAGATAGCAAAAGAGCCTGCCCTCAATCATTTCGATGAAAAAGGACAGGCTCATATGGTAGATGTAAGCAGCAAAACGGAAACCCTGCGGATAGCCACGGCCACAGGCCGCATCAAGGTCAGCCCCCCTGTCTATGCCGCCATTGAGGGCGGCACTGCCCGGAAGGGTGATGTGCTGGGGGTAGCCAGGTTGGCGGGCATTATGGCAGCCAAGAAAACCTCAGACCTCATCCCCCTCTGCCATCCTCTGCCCCTCACAGGAGTCAGCGTGGACTTCACCCTGCTGCCGGAGGACTGCGCCGTGGAAGCCACCGCCACCGCCAAAATCACCGGCAAAACCGGGGTAGAGATGGAAGCCCTCACTGCCGTCAGCACCGCCCTCCTCACCATCTACGACATGTGCAAGGCCATAGACAAGGGCATGGAGATAACCGGCATCCATCTGGAAGAGAAAAGCGGCGGCAAGAGCGGGCATTACCAACGGACATAAGAACTTCAGCCCACCAATTCGTAACCAGCCTCAGCGATGACCTGGGCAAATTCTTCCCGGGCGATTTCCCTGTCAGCAGTTACCTTGGCAGTACCTGCCTCCAAATTCACTTCTACAGCCGTGACGCCCTCCATTTTGGACAGGGCGTCATTTACATGCTTCTGGCAATGAGCGCACATCATGCCTTCGATTTTGAGTTCCTTTTCCATAACCATTTCTTCCTTTCTGACAGATAACTGTCCTTCCTGATTATCTTCACCATAGGCAGCTGCCCCTTCTGGCCGCTCAGCCTTGAATGACCTCAGCCGCAGGGCATTCATGACCACGCAGACGCTGGACAGGCTCATGGCTGCCGCCCCCACCATGGGGGAAAGCTTCAGCCCAAAAGCCGGATATAAAAGCCCTGCCGCCAGGGGTATGCCAATGATATTGTAAATAAAGGCCCAAAAGAGGTTTTCCTTGATATTGCGGATTACTGCTCTTGACAACCTGATAGCATTCACAGCATCCAGCAGATCGCTGCGGATAAGCACTGCATCGGCGCTTTCCATGGCCACATCCGTCCCCGCTCCGATGGCAATGCCAAGGTCAGCCCGCATCAGGGCAGGGGCATCGTTGATGCCGTCACCGATCATAGCCACTTTGTGCCCCTGGGCTTGCAGCTTGCTGATATACTGTTCTTTCATGTGCGGGAGCACCCCGGCTATGGATTCAGTCAATCCCAAGCGGCGTCGCACAGCCTCAGCGGTACGCTCATTATCCCCTGTGAGCATGATGACCTCCAGCCCCATAGCCGTCAATTCACGGACAGCCTGCACGCTGGATGCCTTTTCCTTGTCCGCAGCAGCCACAAGACCTATCAGCCTGCCGCCACGGGCAAAGAACAACAGGGATTTCCCCTCGTCCGACAGACGCGCTGCTTCCTGGCTGCAGGCAGAAACATCAACGCCCCTTTCTTTCATAAAGGCTTCGCTTCCCGCCAGGCACAGTTCACCCTGCACCAGCCCCTGCACGCCCCGTCCGGCCACAGCCTGAAAATCCTGCACCGCAGCGGGGGCAATTTTCCTGGCTTGGGCATACTTTGACACCGCTTCGGCCAAAGGGTGCTCGCTGTCTTTTTCCAGGGCAGCTGCCAGAGTGAGCAGTTCTTTTTCCTCAGCCCCAAAGGCCAGCACCTCGGTAACGGCAGGCCTGCCCTCGGTAATAGTGCCCGTCTTGTCCATGACTACGGTGTCCACAGCCTGGGCAATTTCCAGCGCTTCCCCTGACTTGATGAGAATGCCGTTCTCCGCCCCCTTGCCTGTTCCCACCATAATGGCCACAGGCGTAGCCAGTCCCAGGGCACAGGGACAGGAAATCACGAGAACGGAAATGGCTATGGAAAAGGCAAATTCCACGCTCTCTCCCAAGTACAGCCAGATGCCTCCGGCTGACAGGGCAATGAGGATAACCACCGGCACAAAAATACCGGCTATACGGTCAGCCAGCCTGGCCATGGGAGCCTTGCTGGCGCTGGCCTCATCCACCAGCCTGATAATCTGGCTGATGGCGGTATCTCCCCCTACTTTCTCCGCCCGAAAATGTATGGCCCCCGCCTTGTTCAGGGTGGCGGAAGTCACCTTATCTCCCACCTGCTTGAAAACAGGCATGCTCTCTCCGGTAAGAGCCGATTCATCCACACTGGTCTGCCCTGAGAGCACCACTCCATCAGCAGGGATTCTCTCCCCGGGACGCACGATGATTTCATCCCCTGGCTTTAGTTCTTCTACAGGCAGGGAAATTTCCCTGCCCTCCCGCAGCACATTTGCCTGCCGGGGGGCCAATTCCATCAGTTTCGCCAGAGCCGCTCCGGTCTTTCCCTTGGCTCTGGCCTCCAGGAATTTGCCCACAGTAATCAGAGTGACAATCATGCCTGCAGACTCAAAGTAGAGATTGCGGCTGTATTCTGCCACCAGCTCCATATCACCGTGTCCCAGCCCCCAGCCCATGCGAAACAGGGCAAAGGCACCAAAAACTGCCGCCGCCATAGAACCCATGCCCACCAGGCTGTCCATATTGGGCGCTCCCTGGAAAAGGTTTCTGAACCCACTTATATAATATTTCCTGTTCAGGTACATAATAGGCAGCACCAGCAGGAATTGGGCAAAGGAAAAAGCAATGGCATTCTCAGCCCCGTCAAAAAGCTCCGCCACGAGCTCCGGCACCGGCAGGCCGAACCAGTGGTAGAGCATCTGATGCATGGCAATATACATCAGGGGCAGGAGAAAGGCCGCCGACCACAGCAGCCGCTGCTTCATATCTGCCGCTTCTTTTTCCAAAGGTGGCGCCTCATCCACGACCGTCTTTTCCTTAGATGACCTAAGGCTGGCTCCGTAGCCAGCCTTTTCTACGGCCTCTATGATTTGGGCAGGACTGACTTTTGTTTCGTCATAGGAAAGCTGCATGGAATTCGTCAGTAGATTCACGCTTACCTCTGCCGTTCCCGCCAGCTTTGCCACTGCCTTTTCCACTCTGGCCGAACAGGCCGAGCAGGTCATGCCCGTTACTTCAAATCGCTCTTTTTTCATCTCATCAGCCCCCTAAAGGCCTGGCAGGCGAAATCAGATATAAATTTCGCAGTCGTCCTCTACCTTCTTGCAGTTGGCACGGACCTGCTCCATAACGGCCTTTGCATCCTGCCCCTCTTCAAATTCCACCTTCATCTTCAAGGCCATGAAATTCACCACGGCATCCTTGACTCCTGCCGTGTTTTTGGCAGCCTCCTCCATGAGATTGGCACAGTTGGCGCAGTCTACCTCGATTTTGTAAGTCTTCTTCATTTGGAAGTTCCTCCTCAAATTGTAGTTTTATTTACAAACATGGCCCGCACGGCGTTGAGCACCGCCAGGACCATGACGCCCACATCGGCAAAGATGGCCGCCCACATATTGGCCAGACCCAGGGCTCCCAGCAGAAGCACCAGCACCTTGACGCCAATAGAGAAATATATATTCTGCTTCACAATGCGCAGAGTCTTGCGGGCAATGCGGCGTGCCACGGATATCTTCAAGGGATCATCATCCATGAGCACGATATCTGCCGCCTCTATGGCTGCGTCAGAACCCATGGCCCCCATGGCAATGCCCACATCAGCCCGGGAGAGCACCGGGGCATCGTTGATGCCATCCCCCACAAAGGCCAGCTTGCCGGTCTTTTTCTGCTGCAGCAGCTCCTCCACCTTCGCAACCTTATCCTGGGGCAGCAGCTGGCTGTAAACCGTGTCCAGCTGCAGCTCGGCCGCTACTTTATCAGCGGCCTTGCTGCTGTCTCCCGTAAGCATAACCGTCTGCTTGATGCCATCTCTCTTAAGAGCACTGATCGCCTCTCGGGCATGCTCCTTTACCACATCAGCGATGATGATATGACCTGCATATTCGCCGTCAATGGCCACATGAACCATGGTGCCCACTGCATCGCACTCATGCCATTCGGCACCGGCCGCCTCCATCATCAGGGCGTTGCCTACACAGACGGTCTGGCCGTTTACCCGGGCCCGGATGCCCTGGCCGGCAATCTCCTCCACGCTTTCCACCAGGCAGCCGTCAGCTTCATGGCCGAAGGCATTGCGCAGGGATTCAGCTATGGGATGGGTGGAATAGCGCTCCACATGGGCAGCCAGATGCAGCAGCTGCTCCTCATTCAGTTTATCCGCATGAATGGCGCTGACTTGAAAGACGCCCCTGGTAAGGGTGCCGGTCTTGTCAAACACCACCGTATCCACCTCTGACAGGGTTTCCAGATAATTGGAGCCCTTCACCAGCACCCCCTGACGGCTGGCTCCGCCGATCCCCGCAAAGAAGCTCAAGGGTATGCTGACCACCAGGGCGCAGGGGCAGCTGATGACCAAGAAGGTCAAGGCACGATAAATCCAGGTGCCCCACTCAGGAGCCATGCCCAGCCCCAAAAGCCTTATAAGCGGCGGCAAAAATGCCAGAGCCAAAGCCGCATACACCACTATGGGTGTGTAAACCCGGGCAAATTTGGCAATGAAGTTTTCGGATTTTGATTTCCGCGAGCTGGCATCTTCCACCATTTCCAATATCTTGGAAGCAGTCGATTCGTCAAACTCCTTGGTAGTCCTGATTTTCAGCAGGCCATTGATATTCACGCAGCCGCTGATGACCTCATCTCCCACCTTGGCATCACGGGGCAGGGCTTCGCCTGTCAGAGCCACCGTATTGAGGCTGGAGGCACCTTCCACCACCACACCGTCAAGGGGAATCTTCTCTCCCGGCTTCACCACGATGATACTTCCCACTTCTACTTCATCCGGGTCCACCCGCTCCAGGGAGCCGTTTTCCTGCTCCAGATTGGCATAATCCGGGCGTATATCCATGAGGGCGCTGATGTCCCGCCGGCTTTTGCCCACGGCATAGGCCTGGAACCACTCCCCCACCTGATAGAACAGCATGACCGCAATGGCTTCGGTGTAATCTCCGTCTTCATAAACTGCCAGAGCCATGGCTCCCAGGGTGGCAATGGACATCAAAAGACTTTCATCAAAAGCCTTGCAATTCTTCAGGCCTTTGCCTGCCTTATACAGTATATCATAGCCAACAATCAGATATGGCACGAGATACGCCAGAAATCTTTGCCAGCCCCCAAGAGGCACATGAGCCAGTGCCAGCATCAAGGCAGCCGCCACGATAATCCGCGCAAGATTTTTCTTTTGCTTCCTATTCATAACCTTTCCTCCGTAAGTCGGCCAGTGAAGCTACTGTAATATGTGAACAATTATTCATGTGTTATTTTTATTATAGCACCTTGCCAAATAGTTGACAAGGTGCTATTTCCTGCCACCAATAAACAGGCCGCCATAAAAAGGAAAGCATCAGCTTACAAATAACGCAGATAAACATAAACCGTAGAGAGCAAGATTGTCAGCAGCATGATGGGAAACCCCACCTTGAAGTAATTGACGAAGGTGATTTTCACGCCACGCTCTGCCGCCAACCCTGCCACGATGAGGTTGGCCGAAGCCCCCACCAGAGTGCCGTTGCCGCCCAGGCAGGCGCCCAGGGCCAGGCTCCACCAGATGGGGTCAAGGTTTGATACCCCCATGGCCCCCATATTCTGGATAAGGGGAATCATGGTGGCCACGAAGGGAATGTTGTCCAGCACCGAAGAAACTATGGCACTGAGCCAGAGCACCAACAGGGAGGTGGCTGTCACATCGCCGCCGGTGAGTTCCACGGCCTTTTGGGCCAGTTGACCGATAATGCCTGTCTCAATCAAACCGCCCACGGCGATGAAAAGTCCGATGAAGAAGAAAATGGTAGCCCATTCCACGGACTTCAACGAGGTTTCCGTCAGATGGTGGCTGCCTCCTGCCAGCAGCAGGAGCAGGAAGGCTCCGGCCAGAGCCATCAGCGAAGATTCGATGTGGGTGAAGGAATGAGTGAAGAAGCCAAGGATGGTCAGTCCCAGCACGAAGAGGGAGCGGGACAGCAATTTCTTATCCTTCAGAGCCTTTCTCTCATCCATAGCCATGACTTCCTGCTGCAGTTCCGGCTTGGTCTTGAGGCTGTCCTTATAAGCAAACTCCATGATCAGGATAACTATGATCATATTCAGGATAGCAATGGGAGCCAGATTCTCAATAAAAGCCATGAAGGTCAGTTCCTTCACGGCACTGCCAATCATGATATTGGGCGGGTCACCTATGAGCGTGGCCGTGCCGCCGATATTGGACGCCAGGATCTGGGTAATCAGGAAGGGCATGGGCTTCAGGTGCAGCTTGCGGGTAATGCTGAAAGTCACCGGCACCATCAGCAGCACCGTGGTCACATTGTCAAGCAGCGCCGAGAATACCGCCGTAATGGTCGCCAGATAAGTGAGCAGCTTTTTCGGCTCCGCCTTGGCCCGCTTGGCCGCCCAAATGGCTACATAATCAAAAAGGCCCGTGTGGCTGGTGATACCCACCAGTATCATCATGCCAGTGAGCAGCCCCAGGGTGTTGAAATCAACATGGTGCAGAGCAGTCTCTATATCCAGTACCCCCGCCAACATCATGATGATGGCACCTAACATAGCCGCCACAGTGCGATGGATTTTCTCAGATACGATAATGGCATACATCAGCACGAATACTGTTGCAGCAAAGACTTCCATAAAGTCGCCTCCTCTTTAACAAATCTTAAATGATATATAGATATAATATTGGTAAGGTATGACATTCGTCAAGTCCATGTTTTCCCCGTCCGCATTGCCTAAAACATTAATGTGGCAAAATAAAGCAGGATTTTCCTCTCGATTTCGTGAATATACATGCTTAAGTAACCGACACAAAAGCGTGCTGACATCTTTATCAATTTATGAGGAGGAATTACTTATGGGACTTATCAAAGCAGTGACAGGTGCCGCCGGAGGCGTACTGGCTGACCAGTGGAAGGATTTTTTCTACTGCGACAGCCTGGATGAAAACACTTTGGCCGCCAAGGGACAAAAGCGCGCGGGGAAGCGCAGCAGCAACACCGATGGCAGCGACAATGTGATTTCCAACGGCTCTGTCATCACAGTCAACAACGGCCAGTGCATGATGATCGTGGAGCAGGGCGAGGTCATAGAAGTCTGCGCCGAGCCTGGTGAGTTCATTTTCGATTCCGCTGCCCAGCCCACTATCTTCGAGGGGAATCTGGGAGACAGCGCCAAGAAGGTCTTCGACGAATTCCTGCACCGGGTTACCTTTGGCGGCGAAGCCTCCACAGACCAGCGTGTCTATTACTTCAACACCAAAGAAATCATGGGCAACAAATACGGCACTCCCAGTCCCATCCCCTTCCGGGTAGTGGACAGGAATGTGGGACTGGATATAGATGTTTCCCTCAGATGCTTTGGGGAATACAGCTACCAGCTGAAAAACCCTCTTCTCTTCTACAAGAATGTCTGCGGCAATGTGGAAGGCACTTACTCCCGCGACAAAATCGATGGCCAGCTGAAATCCGAGCTAATGACGGCCCTGCAGCCCGCCCTGGCCAAGATTTCCGCCTTGGGCATCCGCTACAGCGAGCTCCCCGCCCACACCACGGAACTGGCCGACGCTCTCAATGAGGTTCTCAGCAAGAAGTGGGGAGAGCTCCGGGGCATCGAAATAGTTTCCTTCGGTGTCAGCAATGCGAACATCAGCGAAGAGGACCAGGCCTATATCAAAGAGCTCCAGCGCGATGCCACCTTCCGTAACCCCAACATGGCCGCTGCCCATATGCTTGGTTCTCAGGCTACGGCCCTGAAAGATGCTGCTAAAAATGCGGCCGGCAGTGCCGTTGGCTTTATGGGCATGAATATGACAGGAGGGTTCGCCGGCACGCAGGCTGCAGACCTTTACAAAATGGGAGCAGCGCAGGCTCCGGCAGCCCCTGCCCAGCCTGCTGCCGGTGGCTGGACTTGCTCCTGCGGACACGCAGGCAATACGGGCAAGTTCTGCGCTGAATGCGGCAAGCCACGCCCGGATGAGGGTTGGACCTGCTCCTGCGGCACCAAGAACACGGGCAAATTCTGCGCTGAGTGCGGCAAACCCCGTCCTGCTGCCGACTGGACCTGTTCCTGCGGCACTGTGAACAAGGGCAAGTTCTGCTCAAATTGCGGCAGCCCCAGGCCCTAAAGAGATGAGGAGATAAATATGGCAGAATCTGCAGTAAACTACAAGTGCCCAAATTGCAGTGCCCCCCTCTCCTATCAACCAGGCAAAGAGACCATAACTTGCGAATACTGTGGTGCAGAGCTTGCCACCAAGGCGGTAGAAGAGATGTACGCCCAGGCAGAGGAGCGGGCTACGGCCAGGGCAGAACTTGAGGACAAAAAATGGGAAACCGAAAAGGCAGGAAATGAGTGGGCAGCTGAGGACGAAGCCAACCTGCGCGCCCTGGTGTGTTCCTCCTGCGGCGCAGAAATAGTGGCGGATATGAATACCATGTCCACCCAATGCGCTTACTGCGGCAATCCCACTATGGTGCCCCAGAAATTTTCAGGGCAGCTGCGCCCGGACTACATCATCCCCTTCAAAAAGACCAAAGAGGATGCGATAGCGGCATTGAAGGAATTTTACAAAGGCAAGCCACTCCTGCCCTCCGGCTTTGACTCCGCCAACAAGCTGGAGCAGATACAGCCCATGTATGTGCCCTTCTGGCTCTTTGATGCCAAGGTCGATGCCCACGCCAGCTTCCACGCTACCAACGATAAAACCTTCGAAACCAGCGACGAGATAGTCACCATTACCAGCCACTATGAATGCAATCGAGCAGGTAAGATGGCCTTTGCCAATATCCCTGTGGACGGCAGCGAAAAGATGTCCGATGACTACATGGAAAGCATCGAGCCATTTGACTACGCGGAAATGGTGCCCTTCACCCAGGCTTATATGACCGGCTTTTTGGCGGACAAATACGATGTGGATGCAGAAGCCTCCGTCCCCCGGGCCGACAAGCGTGTGGAAGAGAGCGCCGTCGGCGTGCTGGCAGGCACCGTCACGGGCTATGACAGCGTAAACTGCAAGGCATCTTCCGTCTGCAAGGAAGATGGGGCCGTGGCCTACGCCATGGCTCCTGTGTGGATCCTCACCACCCGCTATCAGGATCAGCCCTACACCTTCATGATGAATGGCCAGACAGGGAAAACTGTGGGCAGCCTTCCCATAGACAAGAAGAAGAGCCTTCTCTACAGCCTGCTGGTCTTCGCCCTTGCCACGCCGCTTTTCTACTACATAGCCAGGTATCTGCTGGCAGAGCTGTGGGAGGGATGAGCCATGACAAGAACTAGAATTTCCACCATGCTTCTCACCCTTCTCACCTGCCTGCTGCTGACTTTTTCCACTGCCCTGGCGGCCTCTGTCCACGATGGGGCAAAGCTCCTGAAAGACGATCAGAAAGCAGCCCTTGAGCAGAAAATCCAGCAGGTAGAAGCAGCCCACCAGGTAAAGATTGGCATAGTGACCATGAAATCTCTGAAGGGAGCTTCCCCGGCCCAGACAGCCAACACCATCTTGGACAAGCAGTACGCCGGAGGCAAGAATGGCAGCATTGTCCTGTTGCTGGCCATGGACAGCCGTGACTTCCATGTATCCACGGACAGCACCATGCGCCAGATTATCACAGATGACGGCGGCTTTCCCCATTTGAGGGAAGCCTTCCTGCCAGCCCTCAAAGAAAACCACTACTATCAAGCCTTCGATACCTATGTAGCCACCACAGATGAACTGCTGGCCTACTATGAAAAAGAAGGCGAACCCTTCGACCCCGCCAACCAGTTCAGCCCCCTGGCCCTGGTCATAGCCATACTCTTGGGAGTGCTGGCTGCCCTGGGTGTCAAGAGCGGACTGGAAAGCATGATGAGCAATGTAGCCTATGCCCCTTCAGCAGATGCCTACCTAAAGAATGACAGCGTAGACATCACAGAAAGCAATGACCTCTTCCTCTATACCACCGAGACACGCCGTCCCAAACCGAAGAAATCCAGCTCCGGCGGTGGCGGTGGCAGCCACGGCGGCGGAGGAGGAAAATTCTAAGCACACTAGCAATAGCCCGGCAGGATTCTTCTGCCGGGCTATTGCTTTGCTGGCAAGGATTTGATTCAGCATAAGTGCCACTCTCGCATCACTTATTATTCATTGACATTGTTTTTTACTGAAGAACTGCAAAAAGCCTGGCTGGTTTAGCCCTGCCAGGCAATATATTATCTTTTTTCAGATAGACAATGTCAGCATATTGAATCCGTGGTAGTAACGATAAAAAAATATGCTCCCCCTGCGAAAGTCAGCCACCATTCTCACAAGGGGAGCAGCCTTTAGTATGTTTTGCCCTTCATGCTTATCATTTACGACTCAGCCGACCAGCTATGCTTTTGCCAGCCAGAGCTGCCAGCACATCCCAGTCCGAAGCCTGCCTTCCCCTCAGTTCCTTGAGCTCTGCAGCCACCTCATCCAGCACTTCATTCACGGCCTTGTAAATCTTCGGACGCTCCTCTGCTGCCACCTTCTGGCAGTAGAAAGTCAACCTGCCTGTGCATGTATCCCCGCCCTTCTTCAGGCCAAAGAAGAGCCGTTGCCTGTCTGCATCAAAATCACCGAAAGCAGCAATCTGACCTAAGGCATCTGCCAGGATCTCGTCCAAGGCATTGTTCTTCATGCCCCCAAAAAGACGAAGCGTCTCATAATGGCCGCACTCATGAGCAGTACGCAAACGATGGGAACGTTCCAGCCATTCCTCCTGCTCAAGCCCCAATTCCCTGGCAGGAATGTTGCTGTAGGGCGCCCGATTCAGAAGCAGGACACAGTGCTTGAAGATGTTCTCCGCCTTTGCCTTGATGGTAAAAGCATTGACTGTCAGGGGCAGATTAGCCTTCTCCGCCCGACCATTCAGCAAGGCCTCCATCCCGCGGAAATCCTCGTGGCTTTCCGTGGCAATCACCGGCAGCCTTCCTCCCAGCGTTCGAACAAAAGAAATCCTGAGAGAATCTTCCTGTTCCCACGAGAAATCAGCAACCGGCAGAGAAAAATCCTCTGCCATAAAATCCAGCACGTCCTTCCCCACAGCCTCCTGCCACTGGGTGACGAAAGGCTCATCAGGCAAGGGCAGCTGCGGCAATTCCTGCGGTATCTCATAGGCATGCTGCAAATATTCAGCCGCACTTTGCGGCTGCACCAGAAGCGATACATCCATCTTCATAGTCAAATTCACCTCACTGGCTTCACATTTCTGGTAATTGAGAAAAACCATAGCTCAGTCCGCCAAGCCCAGCAAACAAATCGACAATATTGTAATGTTTCATATTCCTATTCTTCTTCCACCTCGGCAGCATATTCCGCCACTGCCTCCCGGCAGACTGATGTATCGAAGCCCTGCCTATATAGGCTGGCCAGCATCTTCTGCGGGTCGGCGGAAGGCTTGAATTTCAGGCTCAGGTTCTTCAGGGCCGCCCTTTGCTCACGCTGGAAGGTATCGCTGGGCACGCACTGCCTGACCAGGCTGCCCTCGAAGCCCCTTTGCTGAAGCTTGAGGCAGATCTGCCGCACTGAGCTGCGGCTTTCCCGGTAGAGATAATCAAACTGGCGCTGGCAAGCTTCCTCGTCACTCAGATAATGCTTCTCATGGAGCCTTGCCACGGCAGCCTCGATTTCCGCTTCCTCATAGCCCTTGCGCTGAAGCTTTTCCCGCAGGCGCTTTTCGCTCTGCTCCTGACGGGCCAGCAAATCCACCGCATACATGAGGGCGGTCTTCTTATTCATCCTCGACCTCGACCTCATCATCGGCAGACTTCATGGCCTGAGCCACCTCGGTATTGGCTTCTGCCTGCTGGGATTCCAAGAGCTTCTGGCGAATCTTGCTCTCGATTTCCTCGCAGGTCTCGGGATTCTCTGCCAGGTATTTCTTGGCATTCTCCTTGCCCTGGCCCACACGGGTACCATTGTAAGAGAACCAAGCGCCGCTCTTGTCGATGATGTCAAGTTCCACGCCCATATCCACCACGCAGCCCAGGCGGGAAACGCCCTCGCCGTACATGATGTCGAACTCTGCCTGCTTGAAGGGGGGCGCCACCTTGTTCTTCACCACCTTGATGACGGTGTGGCTGCCGATAACATCCTGCCCCTGGGTGATCTTGTCCTTCTTGCGCACATCCATGCGCACGGAAGAATAGAACTTCAAGGCGCGGCCACCGGTAGTAGTCTCCGGGTTGCCGAACATGACGCCGACTTTTTCACGAATCTGGTTGATGAACACCACTACCGTACGGGACTTGCTGATGATACCTGTGAGCTTGCGCATGGCCTGGCTCATGAGACGGGCATGGAGGCCCACATGGCTGTCTCCCATCTCGCCCTCGATTTCAGCTTTCGGCACCAGAGCCGCCACAGAGTCCACCACGATGATGTCCAGGGCGCCGCTGTGCACCAACGCATCCACGATGTCCAAAGCCTGCTCGCCGGTGTCCGGCTGGGAGATCAGGAGGTCGTCGATATTGACCCCCAGCTTCTGGGCATAGATGGGGTCAAGGGCGTGCTCTGCATCAATGAAAGCCGCAATGCCGCCATTCTTCTGAGCCTCGGCAATCATGTGCAGGGTAACGGTGGTCTTACCTGAGGATTCGGGGCCGTAAATCTCCACGATACGGCCTCTGGGCACGCCGCCCACCCCCAGGGCAATGTCCAAAGGCAGGATGCCAGTAGGTATGACTTCCACATTCATGCTGGCCTTGGCATCCCCCAGTCTCATGATGGAACCCTTGCCGAAATCCTTTTCAATCTGCTTCAGGGCCGAAGCCAGGGCCGCCTTGCGCCCCTCCATGTCATCCGGTGCGGGCAGTTCCCTCTGTACTGTCTTTTCCTTTGCCATTATCTCTTTCGCTCCTCTCTTATGAAAGGCGGCTCGAGAGCCGCCTTTTCCGAACCTATATTCTATTTTACACTAAGTTGCCTGGTTTTGGCAAATCAAAGTCCCCGAATATCCGTCACAATGCCGTTTTTCGTATAGACATAAATATTATGGCTGTTATGCAGGAAGACATATTGCTTTGGTTCATCCTTGCCAGCCTGCTCATTGACATAAGCCGGTTGTCCCAAAGCCGGCACCAGCTGACTTTCAGGGTCACCTTTGGCAATGATGCCATACTCTCCCTGCTCCATCTTTTCCTTGTGCTGGGCCAGGTCCCTGGCATCCTGCTGAGATTTCTTGTCCCCCTCTGTCTTCATGGCAAGGATGAGATTCCTAGCAGGCAGGATCTTATCCGAAAGCTGCCCCGCATACTGAGCCGGAATGTCCTGCGCCGCCGTCACCATAGCGCTATCCTGAGCCACCAGGCGGCTGTTCAATCCTTCCTCGTGACGAGAAGCAGCCAATAGCAGCTTAGTGTATGAAAGCAATACCGGCACATCCGGATATTTTTTCTCCAAAACCTCCGACATATGACCATTGCTGTCAATGGCTTCCAAATCCTGCAGGGCAGCCTTGAGGCTCCTGGCATCTGCGTTCTGCAGAGAAGCCGCCCGCAGAAGCACCAGAGCCTCCTGATAGCTGTTTTCCGCCTGCTCAAGAGTGCTGCTCTCATAAGAGATTACCTGCGCTTCCACCGCCTTCTGGCTGGAGTCACGGAACATGCAGATGCCATAGCCTCCTACGGACAGCAACAGCACAATCATAGAAATCAAGGCAATCCCCGCCTGGCGCTTTCCCCGGCACCAAAGCGACACTGCCATGACCAGCACTGCTATCAGGAGCACTGCCAGCATGCCTCCTGCCATATATATCATATCCGTCATACAACTCCCCTTTCTGCCCATGAATGATACATTCTGTCAGTCAAGAAAATTTCCCTTCCACACTGCTAAAAATATATCATAAAATCATCTGTCATGTCCAATCCCATTGCCTTCCTCCAAGGGGAAGGCTCAGTACTCCACCTCGTACAGGTACAGCCCGCAGGCAGGAGCCGTGGGGCTGGCCTTGCTGCGATCATGAGCCTCAGCAATCTCCCTGAATCTCTCTGCAGTAATCCGCCCCTTGCCTACATCTACCACCGTGCCGACGATATTCCTCACCATATGATAGAGGAATCCGTTGCCATGGATGACAAATTCCAGCATATCTCCATCCTTCTCCTCAATATCCGCCCGATAAAGGGTACGCACAGGACTCATGGGCGCGCCGCCCGCCGCCCGGAAGGAAGTGAAATCATGGGTGCCCAAGAGCCCGGAGAGGGCTTCTCGCATGGCAGGAAGGTCAAGAGGACGGTTCACATACCAGGCATAGCGGTCGGTAAAGGGATTCCTCACTGCCCCCTGCTGCACCCGGTAGAGATAAGTCTTGGACTTGGCGCTGTGGCGGGCAGAGAAGTCAAAATCCCCCTCCCAGGCCTCCACCACTGCAATATCCTCTGGCAGCAGGCTATTAGCTGCCTGCACGATCCTCTCCGTGGGAATCCTGCCGTCAGTGAAGAAATTCACCACCTGCCCATAAGCATGCACCCCGGCATCCGTGCGCCCCGCTGCCGCCATCTCTATAGTATCGCCGAACATCTTGCCTAGCTGCTTTTCCAGCACATTCTGCACCGCCACTACCGGCGGGCTCTGCCGCTGGAAGCCATGGTACCTGGTGCCATCATAGGCCACCTTCAGGCAGATGTTGCGTTTCCTTTTCTTCATTTCCTCTTTGTGCTCGCTTTTCAATTTGCTCTCTCACTGCTCCTGCATTCTCATGAAAAATCAAGGCGGAGCATACGCTCCGCCTCTGATTCTAAACTATGGGAAATCTTATTGCAAGGCTTCCTTCAACACCTTCATATTCTCGCGCATGGCATTGAGATATGCATCCTTAGCCTCAGGCGTGGCCTCCCCTGTCACCACCGGATCCAGCTTGTAGAGCCTTGCGCCTGTCTCCCGGGCGATAGTCTCTGCCGCCGTGGGGGAATACTGGGGCTCAGTGAAAAGCACCTTCACGGGCATGCCCTTGACCTGCCCAATGAGTTCCTCCAACTCTTTCGGCGCAGGCTCAGTCCCCGGCTCACGCTCCACCACGCTGACGATCTTCAGCTTGAACTCCTTGGCAAGGTAAGGAAAAGCTTCATGGAAGGTCACAATTTCCTTGTGGGGCAGGTTATCAAGTTCCCCATGCATCTCTTCCCTAAGATCGATGAGCTTTTCCACATAGGCCATGGCATTGTCCTTGTACTGCTTGTCATGCTTGGGGTCCGCTTCACACAGCTGGCTGGTGATGGCCTTCACCTGCTCGATAGCGTAGGTCACGGACAGCCACACATGGGGATTCGCTTCCTCGCCGTCTTTCAGGAGATTGATCTTATCGCTTTTGGAAGCGTCGATAATCTTGAGATTTTTCTGCTGAGAAGTCACTTTGTCCAAAAAGCTCTCCATTCCTGCCCCATTCACCACGAAAGCGTCGGCACTTTCCAAAGTCTTCAAATCCTCAGTGGTGAGCTGATAGTCGTGCAGGCAGCCTGTCTGGGGCTTGGTCATGTTCACCACTTTCACCCCTTCCACCCCGTTAGTGATGTTCAGCACATCAACATAGATGGGATAAAAGGAAGTGACGATTACAAAGTCCCCGCCCTTGTCCTTCTGAGCTTCCTGCCCTCCGCAGCCTGAGAGCAGCAGCGAAAGCATGAGCACGGCCAGCATCAGTACATACTTAAATCTTTTCAAATGAATACTCCTTCCTATGTTCTTCCCATACAAAAGGACGCTGGCAGGAAAATCCCCTGCCGGCGTCCCCAGCTTATGCTAAATACAATACACGCAGCTTATAAAAGCCACATTTACAGTATAACAAATCTGTCAAGGGGCAAAATTGTTGCCCTGCTGTGTTACAATGAATAAAAAACAAAGGAGCCGCCTGCATGAACAGCTATCCCCTGCTTGACAAATTGGAAAAAAATCAAAATCTGACTGATGATGAATTAACCCTGCTGATAGAAGACAAGGCCCCGGAACTTGCCGCCGAGCTTGCCCTGCGGGCGCGAGCTGTGCGTGAGAAAATCTATGGCAAGAAGGTATATATTCGCGGCCTGATCGAATTCACCAACTACTGCCGCAACAACTGCTATTACTGCGGCATACGCCGCGACAATGGCAAAGCCCAGCGCTACCGCCTGACCCACGAGGAAATCCTTGCCTGCTGCGCTGCGGGCTACCGGCTGGGCTTCCGCACCTTCGTGCTGCAAGGCGGCGAGGACAGTTATTTCACTGATGACAGATTAACGGAACTGATCCGCGCCATCAAAAATAGCCATCCCGACTGCGCCGTCACCCTGTCCGTAGGAGAACGGGAGCGGTATAGCTACGAAAGACTCTTCGAGGCCGGAGCAGACCGCTACCTGCTGCGGCATGAAACAGCAGACAAAACCCACTACGAAAGCCTGCACCCGGCAGAGCTGTCCCACGAGCACCGCCTGCAATGCCTCCGCGACTTGAAAGCTATCGGCTACCAGGTAGGCTGCGGCATGATGATAGGCTCACCGGGGCAGACCACGGAGCACCTTATCGAAGACTTACGCTTTTTGCAAGAGCTACGGCCGGAAATGGTAGGCATCGGCCCCTTCATCCCCCAGCACAACACCCCCTTGGCCAACAGCCGGGCAGGTACAGCGGAACTTACCCTGAAACTCCTTTCCATCATACGCCTCTTGCTGCCGCAGGTGCTCCTGCCCGCCACCACAGCCCTTGGCACCATTGACCTCCAAGGCAGGGAAAAGGGTCTCCTGGCAGGAGCCAATGTGCTGATGCCCAACCTCTCCCCCGTGGCAGTACGCGAGAAGTATGCCCTCTACGATAATAAAATCTGCATGGGAGAAGAAGCAGCCGAATGCATCAGATGCCTGTCCAAGCGGGTAGAGGCTACAGGATACCGCATAGTAAAAGACCGGGGCGATCACCCCGGCTTCAAAATGGAAGAAGGACTGCAATGAACATCACGCAATGGTTCAAACTGGAGATTTTTGTCCCCATTTCCCACCTGAATGCTATCAGAGCCGCCTTGCAGGAGGCTGATGCGGGGCATATCGGCCAATACGATAGCTGCCTCGCCTACTCTCCCGTGAAGGGCACCTGGCGACCGCTTGACGGCGCCAGCCCATACATCGGTACTCCGGGAACAGTATGCGAGGAAGATGAATATAAGGTTGAGGTAAATGTCACCAGAGATAAACTGGAAAGTACCGTGGAAGCTATACGGCGTGTTCATCCTTATGAGGAACCGCTCATCAACATAATCCCGCTTTTTTCGCTATAATGCGAACTTAAAAGGGACGGCCACCGCCGCCCTTTTTTCATCCCAGCGCTACATCCAGCGCCATCATCAAAGTAAACCCAAAGGCAAAAGCCAGCACCCCTACATTGGAATGATGCCCGGAGGACATTTCTGGAATCAGCTCCTCAACCACCACATAGAGCATGGCCCCTGCCGCAAAAGCCAGCAGGTAGGGCAGCACAGGTATGACAAAGCTGGCAGCCAGAATCGTCAGCAAACCTCCGATAGGCTCCACTATGCCGGAAAGCATGCCTCCCAGGAAAGCCTTGTGCCGGCTCATGCCCGCTGCTCTGAGGGGCAGGGAGATAATGGCTCCCTCGGGAAAATTCTGAATGGCGATGCCCAAAGACATTACCAAAGCTCCTCCCAGGGTAATGTCCGTTGCTCCCGACAGCCAGCCTGCCAGCACCACCCCCACTGCCATCCCCTCTGGGATATTGTGCAGAGTCACAGCCAGAAGCAGCATGGTGCTCTTGGGCAGGCTGCTTTGCGGCCCCTCCGCCTCCTCTGAGTCCAGATGCAGATGGGGAATGATGTGGTCAAGGGCCAAAAGGAAAAGCGTTCCCGCCCAAAAGCCTATCACCGCCGGCAAAAAAGCCCAATTTCCCATGGCCTCCTCTGCCTCCATGGCAGGTATCAAGAGGCTCCAGACGGAAGCTGCTACCATCACACCTGCAGCAAAGCCCGTGAGTCCTTTCTGCACCAGCGGGTCAAGCTCTTTTTTCAACACATACACCCCGGCTGCCCCCAGCGTAGTGCCTAAGAAGGGCAACAAAAGGCCTTGCAAAACTTCTATGGATAACATGGCGACCTCCTTGCTCACAAAATCCTCCTGATACGGAATTATTCCCCCTGCGCAGGAAAAATCCTGCTTAACCTTTCCCCCATAAATGACGATATATGATTATGGAGAAATGGATTTCCATGGCAATTCAAAGGAGGAATAAGCCATGTCTACCTCAATCAACAATAATTTCATGCTGCGCTACAAAAGCGCAGAAAACCTTGGCAAGAGCCTGGGAAAAGACAACAAGGAAAAAACGGGCGAAGCCAAAGACCTTCTGTCCCAGTTCGGAGGCAGCGCCTCTGTGGAGCTCTCCCAGGAAGGCATCGCTCTGTCCGTGCAGCAGAAAAACGCCAAGGGTGAGGGCGGCGAAAACTCCGGCAGCATAAAGCCAGGAGAAGAGAACCTTTCCCCCAAAGCCCAGGACTTTCTCTCAAAGCTGCGTGAAAAATACGGTGACTACGACTTCATCATCTCTGACGATGTGGACAACCCTTTAGACCTCACCGGCGACGGTACCAAGAAATACTATGTCATTCTCTCCAGCACCGAGCTGGAACGGATGGCTGATGACGAGAAATACGCCGACAAGGTCATGGGCCAGGTGGAAAAAGCCATCGGTGTGGCAGACAAGCTGGAAAACAGCGGCAAACTGGGCGAAGGGGTATCCTTCAGCAAGATTGCCATTTCCATTGATGACGAAGGCAATATGAAACTCTTCGCCGAGCTGGAGCGAGCCTCCCAGGAGCAGCAGGAGCGCCTGGAAAAAGCTCAGGAGAAGAAAGAGGAAGAGGCAAAGAAAGCCGACAAGGAGAAAGAAAAAGAAGGCGAGGAAGAAGAACAGCCGCCCCTCACCCTCCAGCATTTCCGCCTGGAAGCCAGCTCCGAAGACGAGCTGTGGGAAAAGATTCTGGGCATCGACTGGAGCCAAGTTGCAGCCGAATAAGCAAGGCCGGTGGACTATGCAAGTCCATCGGCTTTTCTGCGCCATATTGAAAATACCTTCCCAAACTCCCCCTTGAGATATACAATAAAAGATATATCTCCAATTTTTTCATCTGCAGAAAGGATGGTAACTATGGGCATCAAAAAAATCGGCTTCATCGGCACAGGCATCATGGGCGCAGCCATGGCCGGGCACCTGCTGGCAGCAGGCTTCGAGGTAAGTGTCTACAACCGCACCAAGGCCAAGGCAGAGGGCCTGCTCTCTCAGGGTGCAAAATGGTGTGACACCCCAGGAGCCTGCGCCAAAGGGCAGGATGCTGTCATCACCATCGTGGGCTATCCCAAGGATGTGGAGGAAGTATACCTGGGCGAAAATGGCATCATCGAGAATGCCAAGGAAGGTGCCTATCTCATCGACATGACTACCTCCTCCCCCATTCTGGCAGAGCGGATTTTTGCGGCAGCCAAGGAAAAGGGTCTCCATGCCGTAGATGCCCCCGTGACCGGCGGTGATACGGGAGCCAAAAATGCCACCCTCTCCATTCTGGTAGGGGGCGAAGAAAGTTCCTTCGAGGCCCTGCAGCCCGTCTTTTCTGCCATGGGCAAGAATCTCGTCTACATGGGCACTGCCGGTGCCGGGCAGAAAGCCAAGGCTTGCAACCAGATAGCCATTGCGGGCGCCCTGGCCGGTGCCTGCGAAGCATATGCCTATGCCAAGGCTTCAGGGCTGGAACTTGAGAAAACCTTCCAAGCCATCTCCGCCGGAGCCGCTGGCAGCTTCCAGATGTCAAATGTGGTGCGCAGGGGACTGGACGGCGACTTCGAGCCTGGCTTCATGCTGAAGCACTTCGGCAAAGACCTGGCCATCGGCACCGAAACCTCCGCTGCCTACGGCACCGCCCTCCCTGTCCTGGGCCAGGTGCTCGCGGAAGTGCGACAGCTGGAACGCCAGGGCTCTGGCAATCAAGGCACCCAGGCGCTGCTGTGGTATTACGGCCTGGAGAAAAAATGAACATATAAGAGAACAAAACTCCCTCACCATTTTCACAGTGAGGGAGTTTTGTTGCCTATGCCAGTTCTTCATAATCTTTGAGAACATTTGCAAGATCCGCCAGAGGCACCCGGCATTCCTTATCCGTCAGGTCATTGACCACCTTGGCCTCATCTTCCAGGACTTCAATCCTGAACACATTCCCCGCAAATTCAGCAGGCTCCTTCTGTTCCTTGTGCTTTTCTAAAAAGGAGAGAATCTCTTTACCAAAATTCCTGCCCTCTGCCAGCAAAAACTCTCCCAGCAGGGCGTATGCCTTATCCTCGAAGACAAACATGGGCACACCACGCCTGTCGCGCTTCAGTCTGTATTCAAGCATGCCCTACTCCTTCCTGTATATGGGATAAGCCGTAATGACCTTCTTCTGCTCACTGAGATACATATCTATCTCCAGATCACCGCTATAGCCAATCCACAGATCCCCGTGGGGATTGTCCGAGCTGCTCAAGGCATCTTCGTAGGCTGTGTTGATGGCATCCACTACTTCCTGGGGCGTCCAATCATCTGGGTAAAAGGAACTGAAACCGTTCTTCTGTATCCCCTCTACCTTGACCTTGGCAGTATAGACGCCATGTCTGTCCTCCTTGGAGCGGGTGCCGGAAATAATCTCGCCTTTGCTGCCATCTACCTTATCATAGTGATAGCCCGTAGCCTTGCCCTTCTTGTTGACAGTGCCATCGAAAATGTGCTCCAATGCCCCCTTGGCAAAGATTTCCGTGTGCTTCAGCTTGCGGATATCCTGCATGGTGTAGGAGCCTTTCTTTGACTCTGCAGATTTTCCTGCTTGGGCACCATCCTGCTTGCCGGATGTTTTTCCTCCTTGCGCCTTGTGCCCCGTCTCTCCCTGTTGTGCCTGCGCAACAACAGAAGCTGTGCCGGAATCAGCCGTCTCTTTTTCGCCCCCGCAGCCTGAGGCAAAGGTCAGCAGCAAAACAGCTAGCAATGCCAGCAGCAGTTTTATGAACTTCCCCTTCATGCGAAGACCTCCAGCCATTCTTTCTCCTTGAAGCCTACCAGCACCTTTTCCCTGCCCACCAGAATAGGCCGCTTCACCAGCATGCCATCTGTGGCCAGGAGTTCATACTGCTCCTCCTCGCTCATCTGGGGCAGCTTGTCCTTTAAGCCCAATTCCTTATACTTCAGTCCGCTGGTGTTGAAAAACCGCTTCAGGGGCAATCCGCTTTCCTGATGCCACTTGCGCAGTTCCTCGCTGCTGGGATTTTCCTCCTTGATATCCCGCACCGTCACCTCTATGCCCTTTTCTTCCAGCCACTGCTGAGCCTTCTTGCAGGTAGTGCAGCGGGGATAGCAGACAAATAACAGCTTGCTCATAATCAGGCCCTTCCTTTCCATAATCGCAACTTCGTCCTATGAAGTAAGTATTTCCCCCTGCTGTCGAAAAATCCTCCCCATGCCTTCCCATTTCTCTCCTGGCGGGGTACAATGATAGGGATTGCAAAATACAAAGGAAGGGATTACGCAAATGAAATTGAATCATCTTTGGCACAAAGGCGCGCTCCTGTGCCTCTCCTGCCTGTTGCTGTGGGGTTGCGGCACTCAGGAAAACGCCGGCCAGCAGCCGGAAACTCCGGCACAGGAAACCAACTCTCAGTCGGAGGAAAATAAGGAAGCTGCGACAGAAAAGGCCCCTGCCTATCTAACCGTTGCAGATGACTTGAGCAATCTGGCGCTGGATAATGCCGAGACTCCTGTCTATGACCGCTACACCCTGGCCCAGCGCAGGGAGAAGGGCCTGCCCACCGCCCTGCCTGCCATCACGCCTTACAAGCAAGGCAAAGTTGCCTACCTGACCTTCGATGATGGCCCTGATGAGAAAAACACAGCGGCAGTGCTGGACATACTGAAGCAGGAAGGGGTCAAGGCAACCTTCTATGTGACTGGCAGGAATGTGAGGAACTTCCCCGACACCGCCAAGCGCATCTTCGAGGAAGGACATGCCCTGGGCAACCACAGCTATGACCACGACTACAAACGCCTCTACGCTTCTGTAGGCAATTACATCGAGGAAATGGAGCAGGCCGATGAGGCCATCTATGAACTGCTGGGGGTGCGTCCCCTCATCACCCGCGCCCCCAGCGGACGCATGGGCAATTTCACCAAAGCCTATGAAGATGCCATCGCCGCCAACGGGTATGTGGAGCATGACTGGAATGTCAGCTCCGCCGACACCGCCCCTGGCAATCCCACCGCCCAGGATTTCATCGACAACATCGCCGGTCAGGCCACCACGGACAGCGTCATCATCCTCATGCACAGTTCAGGAGGCCATGAGGAAACCGTCAAGGCTGTGCCTGAAATCATCCGCATCCTGCGGGAAAGAGGCTACACCTTCGGCGTAGTTACTCCCATGACCCCCCAGCCCTGGTAAAAGCAATGGCTGCTGCACTTGTGATCTCTCACTTGTGCAGCAGCCATTGTTTCATTTTTCCATTTCTCCTTAGCCACGCCCTAATCAGTGCGCCCTACCCTCATTTCCATTTTTCTTTTATACATGGCATCATCTGCACGGTGGAATACATCTTTTACATCAGAATCCTTGCTTTTATCAAAATAAGACACGCCTACAGCAACAGAAGGCGCCTCCCAAGGCTTGATGTTTTCCCTAACAGCATGCCGGCTTAAATTCTCCTCAAAATCTGAAAGTAATTTGTCAGCATTTGCCAAGTCCCTGTTCCGAAGAATAACCACAAATTCATCGCCGCCTATCCTGTATACAGGAGAATGAACAAACACATCGCATACAACACTGCAGAAATTCTTGATAAGCAAATCGCCATATTCATGACCATAGGTATCATTTATCTTCTTCAACAAATTAATGTCCATCATAATGATGCCAAAACCATCCATGCGTCCTTTTGATATCTTTGCGTTTATAGATTCTACGCTCTCGTCATATGCCAGTTTGTTTCTCACACCGGTAAGCGGGTCCGTATTTGCCAGTTGCCTCATGTGAGCCGTTTCTTTTTCAGCAGAAATCAGCAGCAGCATATAATCTTTTATATTTTCCGTCATCCGGCCTATGGTATTGCTTAAAGACTCCACTTCATTTTCTATATCGAGGCTTGGTTTTTCAAAAACCAGTTTATCTGGCGAACTTACAGACTTGCTCTGCTCAATGTACCTGATAGCGCTTTTTTCCAGCAATTCAATAGGATTTGTGATATTCCTCGAGGTCCAGACAAGAAATACATAAATGAATATAGCGCCAATAACAATGATGATCAAAAGTACATTAAGGGTTTTATACAGTATATCACGGTACATCTGTGTCAGGTCTATATCGACTCCCAAAATCGCATAAGGAGCCCCCATAGAATCACGCAGAGCATATAAACCACAATAGGAATGCCCCCAATAGCTTCTGCTCTCCATGAATACTATGTCTCTGGCACTCATGACATTATGATACTGATCTACTTCCTCTTTTGTATACTCGTCTTTTGTTATATCGCCAAGATACAGGTTCCCTTCTGTATTTTCATAGCGGTCATAATTGTTTTCAGCGCTAATGAGTATAAAGACATGATTCCCACCGTCTTCTTTCAAGGGTTTTATGATATAGAGATACTGTGGATTGAAATCTTCCTTGACATCATCCATGAAAGCCAGCAGATCCTTGTATTTCTCGCTTTCGACTTTCGTTTCGGCACAGTGTTTCAGGTCATCATCATCAATACGGCCAGTTACATAAGTAATGATATTTCTTATATGAGCCTCGCTCTGCTTGAAAAAGAAATCTCTATAACTTAAATATATGCTGACACCAAGGCATAAGCACAGTACCAAGACAAAGGAAATGCATCTGATTTTAATGCTTCTTTTCAAAGGCTTGGGGATTCTATTTGCCATAACAATCACCTTCTCACTTAATGCGTGACACCAGAGGAAATCCCCTTCTCCGTCACCCTATGCCCCTCCAGCCTCAGCAAAGCAATCTTATTCATCATGCCGCCGCCATATCCTGTCAGCGTGCCCTTGGCGCCGATTACTCTGTGACAGGGAATGATCAGGCAGATGGGGTTCCAGCCCACAGCACCACCCACAGCCTGGGCTGACATTTTGGGCTTGCCCAGCCGGCGTGCCGCCTCCCGGGCTATGTCCCCGTAAGTTGTTACCTGCCCATAGGGGATATTCTCCACAAGGTTCAGCACCACCTGCCTGAAGGGTGTAACATTTTTCACCTGATAAGGGGGCACAAAACCAGGCTCCCTGCCTCCAAAAAATATATCCAGCCAGCGGCAGGTCTCTGCAAAAACAGGCAGACGCTGTTCCTTGCCTTTACTCCCCTGCCACTCATCATCTTGGCTCACAAAGTTCAAATCCGTAAGATATGTCCCATCACTGCCAAGTAGCAGATTGGAAAAGCCTTCAGGAGTATGGTAGAAATATTTATACGTAAAAATCCCTCCAAACAATCGCTAAGGCTTTATTCTCGACTGCTCCATTTGATTCCTGCCTGAGCAGCACATTGTTTCTAACTAATGTTCCTCATACCAAAATAAGAGGCCAGCCTATAATTGGCCAGCCTCCCCAGAACACCTTGCCTACTACGGGTTATACGGTGTTTTTTTAATTCTCTTCATTAACCTAAGATGTTGCACCACTAGCTTTTATCAAACTCACATACCCAAAAGCTCATTGACCTGTCTGCCAATATCCCGTCCCTGTGCATCCTTAAGGGTGGCCATCAGGAACAGGCACTTTCCCTGGCTGGCTTCTGCCCATACATGGCCAACCATATCTTTTTCCTTGGAATCATCCGCTGTCACCAAATGACCGCCTTTGACCTCGATAGCCGCTACCCGGCCATCTGTCAGCTTGACCACAAAATCCGGGTAAAAGTTATCTTGGTGGGTTGGCAGCCAAAAAGAGTTAAGAGTATCACGTGGAATGTTCCTGACCCATGTTTCCACCATTGGATGTGCGTCAATATATTGGGCACATATCACTTCATCCTTTGAATCCATATCCCCTATGGAAGCATAGAAATGCTTTTGGAATTTCACCTTGCCACGGTAAAAACTCTTAGCAGGATAATGTCCCGGCCTAAAAGCCATTTGCACCTCCGGCGTCACTCTAGCTGCCTCACCTTCAAACAGAGTTTCCTGTACTCCCTGCTTGTAAGCCTCCTTGCGATTGATTTCTATCTGCTCCTTGAGTATTTTTGCCAGAACAAAACGAAAGCGCACCAAGTCTGCCATGGGCACTTTCTTGACCTGCACCTGATAGTCAACAGCCTTTCGCAGATAGTTTACCAAGTCGCCAAAGTCTAAGTCTAAAGCTGTTATCCGTCTGGACAGCCAGATAACAAACTTCTTTTCATCCCAATCTGTAATGCGCTCCAGTCCCAAGGGTCCTTCCTCTGAGCTGGAAAACTGTTCTGTAATCTTGCCGTCCAAAATATCAAATTCATAAACATGGCGACTTTCATCCACCACAAAGGCGGGCAACTCCGCGGAAAAACTTGATAGTGACCAGCCATCTGCCAGGCAGGCCTCCCGATCCGCCAGTTCTGCCCCATCCCCAAAATCAAGACAAAGCTGGGGGACGGCAAAGGTTACACCCTTGTCTACCATCCCTTTAGGCGGGATGTAAACATTTGTCCTTGATACAGCATACAAGGCTTCCTGTTGGTCATGAGGATTTTTGAAACACTCCGTCACCTGTTCCTGCAAATCACGCAGATTATCCTTATCTGCTTCCTTGATGGTGACTTTGTACTTGCCTGTCTGCTCCTCCTTCACAACTTCAGTTAAAAGATTAAGTGCCATATTGCCAGAGAAATCCGGGGCTTCTGTTGTATAGAATTCCAATGTGGCATTCTGCACATATTCCTTTTTTTCATCCTCCAGCAAAGAAATCTGCGAGTTTGGCTGTACCGCCTCCTCTGTTTCTTCACGCTCGAACCCCATGTCTATAAGATTGTCTTTAAAGCTGCCCACGGCACTCATCCAACTGTCCACCGCCACATGGGCATAAGCCCGATTCAAGGCGTCATGCTGGCGCCGTTTGGCATAGGGCATCCTAAGCACGCGTCCAAGAAGCTGCTCAGCATCTTTGCTGGAGTGGACCTTCGCCACACTGCAGAATACATAGGCAAAGGAGCAATCCCAGCCTTCTTTCAAGGCTTGCACAGTAATGACGTAACGCACAGGGCAGGAAGGATCGAACAAATTTACCTCGTCGAGCTCCCTCTGCTCCCCCGTAGCCACTGCTACCTGTTCTGCCGGAATACCATGCTCCTTAATAAGATAATTCCTAACGACTTCAACCGTTACCTCTTTATCTTTGTTTTCCGCCTGTATTAGCATAATAGGCCGCAGATACTGGGGCTCATTTTCCGCAAGTTTTTCCAAACCATTACGCCGTTCAATACCACTGTCAATAGCGCCCTGCCAGCTTTGAGCTTCCTCAAGCATCACTGGCAACTTTATCATATCCTCAGCCTTTAGTTCCGAAGCAGTAACCTTATAGAGCACATTACTGTTATCCGCCGGAGTAGCTGTCAATTCTACAATGGCCGAAGGGCGAAGCCTCCTCAACACTTCTTCTGATAGGTTACTGGCATGATTGTGTGCCTCATCAATGATGATGAGAGGCCGCATAAAGCTAAGCAGGTTAGCAAAGGAATGAAGCATCTCCCCTGCCTCGTCCTTGTCAAAATAGTCCTGTGAAGGAATATCGCGGAAGCAGGCATCTAATGCCTCGTTAGTCTGGTAAACTTTACGACCATCCTTGGACTTTACCCGAAAAGCTGCAAAGGTAGCAATGAAAACATTTGTCTTATCCCGCAAGTCCTGGGGACGCAAATGGGTAAAATCTGTAATGTCATAAACTCGCACATTGCCATCAAAGCGTTCATCCAATACTCGTCGATTTTCCTTGCGAGAGCTTTTGAGCACTTCCAAAGTCTGCTTGCGGATAATATCTGTAGGCACCAGCCAGATTACCAGAGGATAATCCTGCTCCAGATATTCCTCCGCAGCTACGCCGATGGCATAGGAACCCAAGAGGGTCTTGCCTCCCCCGGTGGGCAGACGCAGACAAATATAGGGAACATCTTCCAGCCCTTTGATACTCTTGTACTTTGCCCCATAACCTTGGGCATCCTGCTCTTTTGCAAAGGCCCGTGCAATTTTTCCATCCAGCCTTGCCGAGCCAAGAAAGGCCGCCAGTTTCTTTAAGGCCGCTTCCTGATAGTTCTTTAACTGCAACATGGCGCCGCCTCCTTAATAGACCTTGATTTCTGTGGGGATATGCTTGAAGGTAATCTGAAGCTGCTGCATCTTTGCTGCCCCAAAGATAGTGCGCTCACCATAAATGACCTTGGGCCCATCATAAGGAGGCAGTATAGACATCACTTTCCTTGACAGCACATTGCCACTCTGGGGCTTTTTATCTCCCAAAATGCCATTGTATAACAAATAGTAAGCAATGCCATTATAAATGCCCAAAAGAGGACTATCCCCCTCGCCACTATAAGGACGCTTGGTTTCCGTAAACCAAATGTGCGCTGCCAACTCAGAAAATTTTATATCAGGACGAATAATCTCATATTCGTCAAACAAAGTTTCTCCCAAGCGATAAAAGCGAAATCCGCCTCCCCCCTGCCAGTTCACAGCCTTGGAAATCCCGCCCTGCTCCCCGTCAATCACCTTCTGCAGGCGAGGCACGCAATGGGTAATGGCATGGTCCCCCATTTCAATGCCAATGTAACGGCGGTTCATCTTATGAGCTACGGCAGCAGTAGTGCCGGAACCCAAGAATGCATCCAGTACCAAGTCATTTTCCTTAGTTGATAAATGCAATATCCTTTGTAATATGCGTTCTGGTTTCGGTGTGTCAAAAACATCCTGTCCAAACAGTTCTTTGATTTCGCGTTTTCCTTCTTGATTATCTCCAACTTCACTTCTAGCCCATAAGGTCTTACACGCAACGCCTTGTTTAACTTCAGTCAAGAATTTCTTAACTTGAGGTACACTCTTGCCACTAACACCAAACCAAATACGATTATCTTTTATCTTCTGCATCATAACTGGTTCAGTATATAGCCAACACCTACCACTTGGCAAACTATACGATTTTCCATTAGGTGCATTTAATACATAAAACTGACTATCAGTTCCATGCCCTGCTTGAGCAGTTGCATCAGACGGTTTCCAAGCACCACGAGGGTCATTGTCACGATTTTTATAACGTGCGTTCATTTCCTCTGTGCGTTCAAGAAGATATGGGTGCCATCTCTCTTTATTTTTAGCATAACAAAGAATATGATCATGACTATCAGATAACCACTTTGCAGCATTTTGTGGCGAATACTTTTTCTCCCATACTACATTAGCTACAAAGTTATTTCTACCGAAAATCTCATCCAATAATATCTTCAAATAATGACATTCTTCATCGTCTATTGAAAACCATATCACTCCATCTTCTGCCAGTAGCTCCCTCAACAATTCAATCCGAGGATACATCAACGATAACCACGTAGAATGTTCCACATTATCATCATAATGCTCAAAGGCAGAACCGGTATTATAGGGCGGGTCCGCGTATATACACTTAACGCGTCCCTTATAATATGGTAACAAGGATTTAAGTGCCGCTAGATTGTCCCCCTGTATCAGCATATTCTCCGAATCATCACCATAACCGAGGTTCCTATCCTCTTTAAGCAATCGGTAAGGCACCTTTCCTGCCGCCTTTACCGCCTCTTCCTTTCCATTCCATATTAGTTCCGGCATCTATGCTAAACCTCCTAATACCATAATAAGGTACTATCCATACACCAATCATAAATTATCTATAATTCATATCCTCATAAAAGGCAACTAATACTGTAATCATGAACACCACTTCATAAATACGAAATTCTATCCAAATATACTTTTAAATCCCTCTACTATAGCCAATGTCATTTAGTTAAGCCTTCCCCTTGAGGGGAAGGTGCCCCGTTAGGGGCGGATGAGGTGGAGCGTTCTCTCGTTAATCTGCCTTATCTTGTTCATTTGCACCTCATCCGTCAGCCTTCGGCTGCCACCTTCCCCTCAAGGGGAAGGCTGTTGAGACAATGATGCTTAACTTAATGACATTGCTACTATAGCAGGACAAGAAGCAAGCAAATTCCCTCCTGCACCTTCCATAACGTTTCTTATTGAGCCTAGTAGTTCATAAACAATACCAAATTTAGGTCTAGGAGATTTTAACTGTTGTTCTATTGTCGTTATATCCGCATTTATCTCTGCTCTATCAGATTTGTTCTCTACCTGCGGTAGCACTTTTTTTATTTCTGAAATATCAACATCTTTATATCCGTTCAATTCATTATTGATCCATTCTTCAAACTCTTGAACATCTAATTTTATAGCTACAGCCAAAGCTGTACGCAATAAATCAGTTATAGATATATTGTTATTTAGTGCTTTTTGTTCTAAATATATTATCAAGCTCATTTTACATAACTCCAAAGATTCATCATGATAAACAATACATCTTCATCAAAAATTATATTTGTACTGCAAAGTAAATTCTACTAATGATATAGTAACATTTTCATCCTTTTATTATACTACAAGACATATAGATTAAACAAACTTTTAAATCAACAATCATATAATCATTTCAAAAAGCGGCCAAAGCATCTATGCCCAATGGAGGAATCAAGATACCTGGCCGCCTTTACATATGCAGTTAAATTTACCCAATGGAAACAAACACCTACATAATTAATATTTTCAAAATACAGGCTACATTGCTTCCGCCTTTTCACGACTAACCTTGATAGCCTCCCGGATTTCTTCTATGGATGGCTCAGAACGCTCATATTTCTCTTCAGTGTAATCTCCATTATTATAATTGAAGAAGCCAAGGAACTCCAAAGCCCCCACCGGGCCAAGGGCTTTTTCGAGTGCTTCCATGCCAGCCCTATGAAGTTCCTTTTTATCTTTCAGATCCACCATGTTCATACCTCCTCAAGGATTTCCACCGGATTACATATCCTAACGGAAACATCTATTCCCTTGCATGAACGTACTAGTCTATCATCGACTGTCAAAAATGCATCTGCATGGGCAGTCTCTGCTGCTGCAATATGGAGGCTGTCCATATTCTTAAGTGACGAACAAGAACGTAATTGCTCTGCCCGAGCAAAGATGAATTCAGACGCCTTGATATGCTCCGAAATAAGCCGATACAAGCCAATGACCTTATCCAGCTTCTTTGCATCCCTTATCATGTCAATTTCCATATCCAGAAAATCACTTCCCAATATGGAGTGCCTGCCATTCAAGATACGCTTTACCGCTTCCGCTTCTGCCAGCATCCTAGCTTGTGAAATATCATCAAACGGTCTGTTATAACAACAGCAATCCAAATATATTCTCATATCATTCACCTACCATTATTATAACGCCATATTCTAAATTTTACTATAGACAAAATATTCTCATTCTAAGTATTCCCCTCTATCCCCTGCCGTTCCTCACACCAAAATAACTTCTGTGCCGCCTTCCTTCAGCTCCTGCACCAGGCTGGGCTCGGCGCCGCTGTCGGTGACCACGGCTTCAATCTCCGGGAGCCTGGCCACAATCTCAAAGAAGTCGCCGCCAAGCTTGGCATGGTCTGCTGCCACAATCACATGGCGGGACTGGCGGATAAGCACCCGCTTGGTCTCCGCATCTGCATAGTCCGGCACAGTGAGGCCATGCTGGGCGTCAATGCCGTTGGCTCCCAGAAATAGATAATCTATCCGGAAGCGTTGGATAAAATCCGTGGTCAACAGGCCATTGATATCTTGTCCTCGCCGACACCTTCGACTCTACTGCCTGCATCGAGACAGTACTTCTTCTTGAACAGCTTGGCCTCAAAGACCGTGCTGTCGTCTACACCGGCGCCAGCCTCCCCATGCTGCTGCAGCTTTATGTCGAAGACGAGCTGGCAGAGGATATGGATGCCTGGAGAAAACTCCAGCCCCTCCTGCGCCATGCAGCATAAATATTACTATTTCCTTATAACACCGTTGTTCCAGATTTGTCGAAGACAAATCTTCCTCTTGGTGTTTCAACGAGGCGGGATATATTAACTCGCCGCCTGTTAGTAGTTTGCCGCCCCCACTTATAGAAGTGGGGGACATCTTGTACTCGTTATATACGCAAAAATCCCTCACCCGCAGGTGAGGGATAATTTTTTGTCTGTATGACAATTAGCCCAGGATAACCAGGGAATCATGCACCTTGACGCTCTGGCCGGCGGTGACATTGAAGGTCTTCACTACGCCGTCAGCATCAGCTGCAATCTCGTTCTGCATCTTCATGGCCTCAAGAATGAGGAGCACGTCGCCAGCCTTCACAGCCTGGCCCTCGGAAGCAACCAGCTTCACAATCTTGCCGGGCATGGGGGCATCGATGGAGTGCTCACCAGCGCCAGCGGCTACAGCTGCCTTGGCGGGAGCAGCGGGAGCTGCCGGAGCAGGAGCTGCTTTCGGAGCGGGAGCGGCGGCCTTCGGAGCTGCGGCAACCTTATCCTTTACTTCCTCGACCTCGACCTCATAAGCGGTGCCATTGACGGTAATATTGAACTTCTTCATGCTTATTCCTCCAAACACATATGATGAATATCATGTTTCATAGCAGATGGCATATCGATAAACTTTTACTTATCCACCTCATCCACCGCTACGCGGTCCCCCTTCCCCATAGGGGAAGGCTTTACTTGCGGTTGGTGCGGGCAGACATGATCCAGGCGTTGCTGGGCTTGATGCGTACGGCGCGGACTTTGCCGCCCCCCATCATCTGCACAGCAGCTGAGATAGCTGCCACCACTTCCGGGCTGATCTCTTTGGAACTCATGGTATTTACCTCCCTGAATGAACGGGATGAAACCTCTCTTCAATAATTAGAGAGGAATATTGCCGTGTTTCTTGGCAGGGCCTGCCTCGCGCTTGCTGGCGAGGGCGTTGAGTGCCGTGATGACATAGGGACGGGTCTCGCAGGGCTCAATGACCTGATCGACATAGCCGCGCTCTGCTGCCACGTACGGAGTAGCGAAGTTCTCCACATACTCTGCGGTCTTGGCTTCCTTGTCCGGATCCTTGCGGAAGATGATGTTGGCTGCACCGGCAGGGCCCATGACAGCAATCTCGGAAGTCGGCCAAGCCATGACCTGGTCAGCGCCCAACTCGCGGCAGCACATGGCGATGTAGGAACCGCCATAAGCCTTGCGGGTGATGACAGTGACCTTGGGCACCGTAGCCTCGCTGTAGGCGTAGAGCATCTTGGCGCCGTGGCGGATGATGCCGTTGTACTCCTGATCCACGCCCGGCAGGAAGCCCGGCACGTCAACCAGGTTCACCAGCGGGAGATTGAAGGCATCGCAGAAGCGGATGAAGCGGGCTGCCTTATCGGAAGCATCCACATCCAGGCAGCCAGCCATCACATTGGGCTGGTTGGCGATGATGCCTACGCTGCGACCATCAAAGCGGGCAAAGCAGGTGATGATATTGGTAGCGAAATGCTGATGCACTTCGTAGAACTCGCCGTTATCCACGATGCCGCGGATGACATCCTTCATATCGTAAGGAGCATTCGGGTTGTCAGGCACCACGCTGTTCAGCGCCTCATCCTGACGATCCGGGTCATCGCCGGTATCAACAATAGGAGCATCCTCCATGTTGTTGCTGGGCAGGAAGGACAGGAGGTAGCGAATCTGCTGGATGCAGTCGTCCTCGTTCTCAGCTGCAAAATGAGCCACGCCGCTGCGGCTGTTGTGGGTCATAGCGCCGCCCAGAGCCTCCGCGGTGACTTCTTCAGCGGTGACGGACTTGATGACCGCCGGGCCGGTGATGAACATCTGGCTGGTGTTCTTCACCATGTAGATGAAGTCCGTGATAGCCGGGCTATACACAGCGCCGCCTGCGCAGGGTCCCATGATGACAGAAATCTGGGGGATGACGCCGGAAGCTGCCGTGTTGCGGAAGAAAATGCCGCCATAGCCGGACAGAGCGTCAACGGCCTCCTGGATGCGGGCACCGCCGGAATCGTTGATGCCGATGCAGGGAGCCCCCATCTTCATGGCCAGGTCCATGACCTTCCAGATCTTGTGGGCGTGCTTCTCACCAAGAGAACCGCCCTCTACGGTGAAGTCCTGAGCGAAGGCATAGACCAGACGCCCATCCACCGTGCCGTAACCGGTAACAACGCCCTCACCCGGCAGGTCTTTCTTATCCTGGCCGAAGTTGGTGCAGCGATGCTTCATGAACATATCCAACTCTACGAAAGAACCTTCATCGAAAAGCTTCTCGATGCGCTCACGGGCAGTATACTTGCCCTTGGCATGCTGCTTCTCAATGCGGGAGGCACCGCCCCCCTGCATGATGTGCTCTTTCTTGGCTTTCATCAAATCAATTTTCTCTTGAACTGTAGCCATTATATCCCTCCTAGAGAATATGGTGCTTACTATATTTTGCAACATTTAGGGCAAAATTGCAAGCAAATTTATGACTAGGTATCAAATAAGCCAGGCTTAAGAAGCCATAGGCCTCATAAATCATCAGTCATGCTGGCAGAGTTCCAAGAGAATGCCGGAGGATTTCGGATGGATGAAGGCAATCATAGCGCCGCCAGCACCCTTGCGGGGCTTCTCGTCGATGAGGCGCACACCCTTCTCCTTCAAGTCAGCCAGAGCCTGCTCAAGGTTGTCCACGCGGATAGCCACATGCTGGATGCCGCAACGGCCGCCGTTCTTCTCAAGGTACTTGGCAATGGGGCTGTCCTCGGAGGTAGCTTCCAGGAGCTCGAACTCAGCGCCGTTGGGGGTGGGGAAGAAACCGGTGGTAACCTTCTGCTCCTCCACGGTCTCATCCTTGGTATGGGGCAGGCCCAGGATATCGCTCCAGAAAGTGCCGGCCTCAGCCAGGTTCGGAACAGCAACACCAATATGATCTACGCCAAGAATCTTAAACATGATAATCCTCCTAACTAAAACACAACTTGATATATCACTTGAGCATTTCGCCCATGAGATCTGAAACAAGGCTGTAAGGGTCAGTCTCCCTCTTCTTCAGGCTTTCCACAAAGCCATCCATGCGGCCTTCCGTGTGCTCCTTGATGCGCCTTTCTATGCCGGCGCTCAAAATATCCAGGAGTTCGTCCTTGGCCCGCTTGGTGCGGCGACGGTTCAGCTCCCCGTTGCCCTCGATGTAGCTCCGGTGCTTCTCCACGTCAGCCAGCAAGAGGTCAATGCCCTCACCACGGCTGGCCACCACCTTGGAAATGGGAGGACGCCAGTCCGTCATAAGGCTGTCCAGGTCAAGCATCATGTTGATTTCTTTGACCAATTTATCCGCCCCGTCCAAATCGGATTTGTTGACGGTAAAGAGGTCGCCGATTTCCAGGATGCCTGCCTTGATGGCCTGGATGTCATCACCCATGCCGGGAATGAGCACTACCACAGTGGTGTCCGCCGCTTTCACGATGTCCACCTCAGACTGGCCCACCCCCACGGTCTCCACGATGATGATATCCTTGCCAAAGGCATCCAGGGCCTTCACCGCATCAGCCGTCTTGTGGGAAAGTCCCCCCAGGCTCCCGCGGGTGCCCATGCTGCGGATGAAAACCCCTTCGTCAAGGGTCAGGGAATTCATGCGGATGCGGTCCCCCAGGATAGCGCCCCCCGTAAAGGGGCTGGTGGGATCCACGGCGATGATGCCCACGGTCTTGCCCTGGTCACGATAGGCCTTGGCCACCTTCTCTGTCATGGTACTCTTGCCGGCTCCTGGAGGGCCGGTGATGCCCAGGACATAGGCATGGCCGGTATGGGGATAAAGCTGCCGCATGATATCGGTGGCTTCCTCATACTCGTTCTCTATAGCTGTGATGGCCTTGGAAAGAGCCAGGCGGTTGCCCGCCAGAAGTTCCTTTGCTATATCCAAACCATGCACCTCCTTATAATGATTGTCGTAAAGAGTGTCAACAGGCCTTTCCCTCCGGGGAAGGTGCCCCGAAGGGGCGGATGAGGTGCGACCTAACCAGTTATGGTGTCATGCCTTGCAACGCCCCACCTCATCCGTCAGTCCTTCGGACTGCCACCTTCCCCAAAGGGGAAGGCATATGTTGCTATTTCTAGGGACGTTTACAATAACACTGCAAAAGGGATGACGGCAGCAGAACCGCTGCTGTCATCCCTTGCCATGTCAACTGCTTTATCAGAGCTTCACGTTGTTCTTGATGAACTCCACCACATCGGCAGTGTTGGTGCCGGGGGTGAATACCTCTGCTACGCCGGCTTCCTTAAGAGCGGGAATGTCGCCCTCGGGAATGACGCCGCCGCCGATGATGAGGGCATCAGTAAGGCCCTTCTCACGTACCAGTTCCACTACTTTCGGGAAAAGGTGCGGATGAGCGCCGGAAAGGATGCTCATGGCCACCACATTGACATCCTCCTGGAGAGCTGCCTCAGCAATCTGCTCCGGAGTCTGCCTGAGGCCAGTGTAGATAACCTCAAAGCCAGCATCGCGCAGGGCGCGGGCAATGACCTTTGCACCGCGGTCATGGCCATCAAGGCCCGGTTTTGCAACTAATACTCTGATCTTCTTTTCCATCTCAATTACCTCCGTATCTTACAGGCTGATATGTGCTTCGTACTCGCCGAAGACTTCGCGCATCACATTGCAGATTTCGCCGAGAGTTGCGTAAGTCTTGACAGCAGCCAGGATATGAGGCATCAGGTTCTCATTCTCATCCTGGCAGGCCTTCTTCAGGTCGGCAAGAGCTGCCTTGACGGCTTCGTTGTCACGCTTAGCCTTCATGTCATGGAGCTTCTTGACCTGCTTCTCGCCTACGGAAGCATCTACCCGCAGGAGGTTCTTGGGAGGTTCTTCCTCAATCTGGAACTTGTTCACGCCTACGATGGTGCGGGCACCGGACTCAACATCCATCTGCCACTTGTAAGCGCTGTCCTGGATTTCCTTCTGGATGTAGCCCTTCTCGATAGCTGCCACAGCGCCGCCCATGTCATCGATCTTCTGGATGTACTCCATGGCTTCCTTCTCGATGCGGTCAGTCATGGCCTCTACATAGTAGGAGCCGGCCAGCGGGTCGATGACATCGGCCAGGCCGCTCTCATAAGCCACGATCTGCTGGGTGCGCAGGGCGATCATGACGGACTCTTCCGTAGGCAGAGCCAGGGCCTCGTCACGGGAGTTAGTGTGGAGGGACTGGGTGCCGCCCATGACAGCAGCTGCCGTCTGGAGAGCCACGCGGATGATGTTGTTGTTAGGCTGCTGAGCAGTCAGCATGGAGCCTGCAGTCTGAGTATGGAAACGGAGCATCATAGACTTGGGGCTCTTAGCGTGGAAACGCTCCTTCATGATCTTGGCCCAGATGCGGCGGGAAGCGCGGAACTTGGCAACTTCCTCCAGCACATTGTTGTGGGCATTCCAGAAGAAGGACAGACGGCCTGCGAAAGCATCAACATCCAGGCCGGCCTTGATGGCTGCCTCGACATAGGCGATGCCGTCTGCGATAGTGAAAGCGATTTCCTGGGAAGCAGTGGAACCTGCTTCACGGATATGGTAACCGGAGATGGAAATGGTGTTCCACTTCGGCACATTCTGAGAGCAATACTCAAAGATGTTGGTAATCAGGCGCATGGAGGGACGCGGCGGGAAGATGTAAGTGCCGCGGGCTGCATACTCCTTCAGGATATCATTCTGGATGGTACCCTTGAGCTGATCCGGAGCAACTCCCTGCTTCTCTGCCACGGCAATGTACATAGCCAGCAGCACGGAGGCAGGAGCATTGATGGTCATGGAGGTGGAAACCTTGCCCAGGTCAATCTGATCAAAGAGCACTTCCATGTCTGCCAGAGAGTCGATAGCCACGCCTACCTTGCCGACTTCGCCCTCGGAGATGGGGTCATCGGAATCGTAACCAATCTGAGTGGGCAGGTCGAAGGCGCAGGACAGACCCGTAGCGCCGGACTCGATCAGATAGCGATAACGCTTGTTGGACTCCTCAGCAGTTGAGAAGCCTGCATACATGCGCATGGTCCAGAAACGGCCGCGATACATGGTGGGCTGCACGCCACGGGTGTAAGGATAGACACCGGGGAAGCTGATTTCCTCTGCATAGTCATCGCCCTTGATGTCAAGGGGCGTGTAGAGGCGCTGCTCCGGCAGGTGGTCACGCTCCGGGAAACGGGCAATGGCCTTCTCGACACTCGCTTTGTACTTGGCGAGCTCCTCCTGGATCTTTTCGTTGCTCATGGTGAATCCTCCCTATTAAGTTTCATTCAGTGATTTTGGCTGCTTTGAATGCCAGCCTCTATATAAATTTTCGGGGTATCCTCAATTATTTCATAGCGCCATTCTTGAGGAACTTCTCATGGAAGGAAAGCGCTTCCTCAAGGATATGGGGCGTATGGGCATGATGGCAATCTTCCGTCGCCCTGTTGTAATAGTCAAGCAGGATGGGACGGTAGTCCGGATGAGCGCAGTTGTTGATGATCTCAAGCGCCCTCTCACGGGGAGCCTTGCCACGGAGATCGGCAATGCCCTGCTCGGTGATGATGATGTCAACATCATGCTCAGTGTGATCCACATGGGAGCACATGGGCACCACAGAGGAAATCTTGCCGTCTTTGGCCACAGACGGGGTGTAGAAGATGGTGAGGTAAGCGTTGCGGGCAAAGTCGCCGCTGCCGCCGATGCCGTTCATCATCTTGGTGCCCGTGATGTGGGTGGAGTTCACATTGCCGTAGATGTCCACCTCGATGGCGGTATTCATGGCAATGACCCCTAAGCGATGCACAACCTCGGGAGAGTTGGAAATCTCCTCGGGACGGAGTAGGAGATATTTCTTGTACTTAGCCACATCCTTGTAGAAGCGGGCCATGCCCTCCGGAGAGGGAGAGAAAGCGGTGCCGGAGGCGAAGTTCAGCTTGCCGGCGTCGATGAGGTCCAGCATGCCGTCCTGGATAACCTCGGTATAAACCGTCAGGTCCTTCAAGTCGGAATCCACAAAACCTGCAATGACGGCGTTAGCAACATTGCCCACACCGCTCTGGAGGGGCAGGAGGTTTTCCGGCATGCGGCCTGCAGCAATCTCCTTCTTGAGGAAGTCCAGAGTGAAAGCGCTCATCTTCTTGGAATTCTCATCAATGGGAGACAACGGACGAGTATGGTCTGCAATGTCGCAGGGGACAATGTAGAGAATCTTGTCCGGAGTGCAGGGGATATAGTTCGTCCCCACCCTGTCATCTGCCTTAACTATGGGAATTGGCAGACGATTGGGAGGATCAAGAGGCACATACACATCATGCATGCCCTCCAGCTCCAGTGGCTGGGTGGTGTTGATTTCCACGATGACCTTGTCAGCGCTCTGCACATAGGAAGCAGCGTTGCCCAGGGAAGTGGTAGGAATGAGATTGCCTTCTTCAGTGATGGCGCAAGCCTCCACCAGTGCCACATCGATCTTGCCCAGGTAGCCGCAACGGCTCAGCTGCGCGCTTTCGGAAAGATGCAGGTCGAGGTAGTCAACGGAACCGTCATTGATTTCCTTCCTCAGGACAGTATCAGTCTGATAAGGCAGACGCTTCTTGATGCCGTGAACCTGAGCCAGCACATCATCAAGCTCCGGGCCGGTGGATGCACCAGTCCAGATGTTCACGGAAAACGGCTCTTTCTTCATGCGCTCTGCCAATGCCATGGGCACAGCCTTGGGATAGGCGGAAGCGGTGAAACCACTGCAGGCCACATTCATGTCGGGCTTGAAGAAAGCTGCTGCCTCTTCTGCCGTGACAATCTTTGACTGCAGGGCCTTGTTGCGTACACGATCGAGAATGTCAATCATCGAAAGTCCTCCCCTAACGGATGGCCATAACATGAAGTTATGCTTATGATGAATCATAATTATAGATTATCATACCACCCAATACAAATTATGCTCCATTACCTATGGTAGCACGAAAAAAAAACGCCGTCAAGCCTTGACTTGACGGCGTTCGCGGTTTTTGTTACTAAATTCACGTTAAGCTTTGGGTGCGTGTAAGATAGTAGGACAAACTGCTGAGACCAATGGACAAATCCTCGTTTACCAAAGGAACTTCCTCCGGCACATGCATCTTGATGGGGGCAAAATTCCAGATGCCCTGAATTCCTGCCTCCACAAGTTCATCGGCTACCCCTTGGGCAAAGGCGGCAGGGACGGCGATAATACCGATGTCTATATGCCGCTCCCGGACAATTTTCCGGATATTCCTGCTATCCTCCACCTTCACATGGTTTACCACCGTGCCTATTACATGAGGATCTTGATCGAAGAGAGCCACCAGGTTGAAGCCCAGGGCCACGAAGTTCTGATAGTTGGCTAGCGCCACTCCCAGATGGCCTATGCCCACCACCGCGATGTTCCAATGATGGTCAAGGCCAAGAATATGCCCCACATTGCGCTTAAGTTCGTTGACATAGTAACCTACGCCCTTCTTGCCGAACTGGCCGAAGGAAGCCAGGTCTTTGCGGATTTGCTCCGGGGTGATGCCCAGGCGCCTGCCCAATTCATCAGAAGAAATGATATCCAGCCCCTCATCCTGCACCAGCCGCAGGGTGCGGAAATACAGTGGCAGCCTGTCGATGGTGGCCCGGGAAATGCCCGGTACCTTAGTCTTTTCCTTCTTCACGGTCTGCCTCTCCGTCCTTTCTCTCCTCCGGCTTCTTCATCTTCTCAAAGAGCTTCAGCTTCTCTTCCAGCTCTTCCTCGCCCTCCAGGCTTTTTTCTTCCTTGACTTCCTTGACTTGGGCGCTGTCCTCCCCGTCGGACTCCATTTTCCCTTCGGATGCCGCCTCAGTTTTTGTCTCAGGTGTCTCTTCCGGCTTCAAGTTGAGCATTTCTTCCAGCTTTTCTTCCGGCTTCGCCTTCATTACCTCTTCCATAGTCGCTTCAAATTTTGCTTTCACGGTTTCCAGCAAAGTGACTTTGCGCTCTTTATCTCCCTCAGCCTCTTCATTCTCCTCCTGCATAAGGAATACAGCTGCTGCCGTGGCTGCCAGGAGCCAGAAGAACATAGACGAGGGTATATTGAAAAGCAGATGGTCTGTAAGGCCATTCAGGGCAATGGAAATGAAGGCCAGGGGCAGCCCCAGGGAAAGCCCCGAGAGCAGCCGCCATTCTTCCACATCGAAAATCTCATGCCAGAACTGCCTGGCGGGCTGAGGCATGGAAGCTTCTATAGTAGCTGAAATATCCGCCAATTCCTTGTCTGCCCCCTCGTCCTTCAGCGTAAAGGGCGTTATGACCAGATGTGGCTTGGGCATGGAAAACTTCGCCTTGCAGGCAAGATATATGGTGCCGAAGAAAAACCAGAAAAAGGCCAATGCCCCGGGCAGGCCAATCTCAGCTGCGTAGTTGAGATACATATTGTGAGCATGGACAATTAGGATAGGCGCTCCTTGCATGTAGAAATCATACTCAGGATACACCAGATAAAAAGCCCCCCAACCAATGCCCAGGAAGGGATGATCCTGTATCATGGCAATGGTGCTTTCCCAAAAGGCCAGCCGCATTTCCGTGGAAGTATCAACCTTGGTGAAGATCGACAGCATGCGCTCATAGAGCACCGGGTCCAGCAGCAGCAGCGCCCCCGCCACGCCCACGCAGGTCAGCAAGATACGCCAATCCTTCAAGACTCCATACCCTGCCAGCACCACTGCCAGCACCAGGCAAGCCCCTCTGGCATAAGTCATGGCAAGGCAGGCCACCGCCGCCAGCAAGAAGACGCCAATGACAATGCGCCTGTCCCTGTTGCCGCAGGTAACCAGCTGCCCCATGGCCAGGCAGGCCATGATGTCAAGATATCCTGCCAAGATATTTGGGTTTTCCCAAGTAGAGAATACGCGTTTCTTCAGCTCAGGAAAAGCCTCCCCGTCTACCCACTTCATAGAAGCGGTGTCGATGCCAAACAGGAACTGATAGAAACCATACATGATGACCAGGCAGGCAGCAATCCCTATGACAGCCAGCAGCATACGCACCTGCCTGCCCTCTCGCAAGACCTGTCCCGCCAGAAAATAAGTCAGAAGGTATACTCCCACCAAATTGTAATAGTTATAGAAACTGAAGCCCTTATCCGGGGACATGATAATCGATGCCGCACCAAGCAGGGCAAAGAGCATTACCGGCACATCAAGGGGCAGATGACGGAAGTTGAAATCCTTTTCCATGCGGAACCGCACCAGCAACAAGGCCACCCCAGCCAATAAGGCAATGGTGGCTCCTGTGGGCCACAAAGCCAGCAGGAAAGCCTCCGCATAGAGAGCATTTTCTGTCCAGTTCTTGAGATAAGCAGAATAGCGGAGCCTGGCAGCTTCCTTCCGCAACTCCACCATATCCTTGTGCTCATCCATTGGCCTCACCCCGCTCTCTCGCCCTGCGAATCAGCAAGCTATGGCGAAGCCCCCCCACCAAATAAAGGGAACCGCAGAGAACCAGCAAGCGGTTTTCTCCTGCCAGCTCCAAAGCCCGGTCAAGGGCTTCCTCATTATCCTCATATGACTCCACATGGCTTGCACGACCCGTTGCCTGCCTTGCGAGCTCTGCTGCAGCTTCTGCCCTATCCGACTGTGGGGGGGTGACCACCACCGTATCATTGGGACGCAACAGGCCCTCCAGCATCTGACCGATATCCTTGTCATGGAGGATGCCCAGCAGGAACACTCGCTCTTTTGCTGGATAATAAAGGTCAAGGCTTTCCCGCAGGACCTTGATGCCGGCCGGATTGTGGGCACCGTCTATTACGATTTCCCGCCCCCCGCAACTCATCTGCTCAAAACGCGCTCCCCAGGAAACCATATTCAACCCTTCACGAATGACGGCATTATCGACTTTTGATTCCACATTGCGCAGGAGCTCCGCCGCCATGATGGCCAGGGATGCATTCTGCACCTGGTGCAGCCCCAGGAGCCGCACCTCAAAACTCTCCTCAGAAATTCCCAAAAGAGCCGAGCTGAAGCTTAGGCTCTGGGTATGCCGCTCCAGGTCAAAGCCCGTGGCAACAGCTGTAAAATCCTCTCCTGCCACGAAAACATCAGTGTTCATTTCCTCCGCCTTCTGGCGAATTATCTCTGCTGGAATGCCCGTTGCCGCAGTCACCACCGGCACTCCGTTCTTGATGATGCCAGCCTTGTGCTCTGCCACGCCTTCCAAAGTGCCGCCACAGCGGTCGGCATGCTCCAGAGCCACATTGGTGATGACAGATATCTCCGGCACTATCACATTGGTGGAGTCCAGAAGGCCCCCCAGCCCCACCTCTATGACCGCATAATCTACCTGCTTCATGGCAAAGTAAAAGAAGGCCAGCGCCGTCAGCACCTCAAACTGAGTGGGACACTCCTCCCCCTCCGCCATCATCTGCTCCACATAAGCCCTGATGGTAGACAGGCAGTCAGCAAACTCCTGCTCACTTATCATCTGGCCGTTTACCTGCATTCTCTCCCTGTAGGTAGACAGATGCGGGGAAGTATAAAGGCCCACATGCAGGCCCGAGCGCCTGATGATGCTCTCCAGCATGGCAGACACAGACCCCTTGCCGTTGGTGCCCGTCACATGGATGGTACGGTACCGCTCCTGGGGCAGGTCCAGCAATTCCAAAAGCCTGGTGATGCGGGAAAGTCCCAGCCTGACGCCAAAGACATTCAGTCCCTCCAGATAATCCAGAGCTTCCTGATAATTCATCCTCTCTGCTCCTATCCTGATTCTCTCAATAAAAGTCGTAAATTCTCTCTCTTTACGCCTAAAAAGTATAGCATTTTCCTCCCCTGCTGACAACCGCCGAAGGAATGAGCAGCCAGAAGCAAAGGACAAATGTATATACATATTCTACATTCATGCAAAGAAAAAGAGGGGAATTTTCTCCCCTCTCCCCCATACTTGGATATTTTCTTAGGCCATCAGTCTCTTAAAGAAGCCAACCTGTGCCTTCCCCTCCAGGCAGCGCACGGGCATGACATGATCTGGGGCAGTTTTGTAGCGGAAGCGCAGCAAATCCCTGTAAAGGAGATGGGTCTGAGGCTGGTTCCAGGCCAGCTGGCAGGGAAGCAGAGCATCCTGCCGTGCGGCGGCGTAGCCGGGATGGATCTTTTGCAACTCCGTATCCAAATCAGTCGCCAGCTTGCCTGTTTCCTCCCCCAGCAGGGATTCTGTCAGAGCCAGTGAATCATCTGCCTCCAGCAGGATTTTTAGACATCCATCCTCCTGATAAAAGGAAAAATCTGCAATCTGCGGTCTGTATTTCCCTGCTGCCTCTTTAATGGCGGCATAAATATCTTCACCCCTGAGATAAAAATCCCCCATGCTAAGGCTCTGGCGGGTATTCCCCAGAGCCTTGAAGGTGAGACGGCCCTTTCCGGCCTTTTCTGCCCGAATGATTTCTCCCGTGGCATAGCGGTATAGCCCCGCCTGGTTGGTGACGACAAGCTCATAGCACTGCCCCTCCTGTACCTGCCCCAGCAGCAAAGGCTCTCCCCCCTCCAAGGGACGGAACTCATAGAAGCTCTCC
This sequence comes from Pseudoselenomonas ruminantium, assembly GCA_015058655.1. Lineage (GTDB taxonomy): Bacteria > Bacillota > Negativicutes > Selenomonadales > Selenomonadaceae > Selenomonas_B > Selenomonas_B ruminantium_C. The sequence goes on along the minus strand of SVBX01000005.1, from coordinate 9,121 downwards.
CCCTCCGTCAGGTTAAAGGAATCCGTGCCCTGTATTCCCAAGCCTACCAGCCCTTCCGGAAGGGCAAGATTGCCGTTATCCAGGGGAATATCCCCCGTGTAAGCCCTCAGCCGGTCTGAGTAGATGGCAAAATCCCCGCTGCCAAAGGCCAGAATACGGGAAAGCCTGGGCCATATGTGCCCTGCCACTGGTTCCCCAAAGCCCTGCCGGAAAATCTGCCGCAGTTCCTCGGCTCTTTCAGGGTCTGCCTGCAGCAGAACCTCCATTCCTTTCAGGAAAGCAGGGGGAACATCCAGATTGAAAGTTATGCTGCCCAACTCCAGATCCTTGCAAAGCTCCTGCCAATGACCCTTCAAAAAATCCATGGCTTCCAGGATTCCCCAGGTATAGGGAGCCATTATCTGCTCTACCTGCCGCTCCTTCAGAGCAAACAGCAGCCTGATATACAAAGTGTCCACCGCCTCCGTAGGCAACAGCAAGGAGGCAGGAGATGTGAAATGAGCATCCATGGCATTGAAGCTGTTGCGCTGCTTTTGCAGGAAATCTGCCAGCACCATACCATTGACAGAATTCAGGGCAGCTCCATCGTTGCTGCGCTGCTTCATGGGCAGGCTTTCCACCAGAAGGAAGGTAGTCCTGCCCTGCACTGCCTGGGTGAAGCTTTCCAGATAGGGCTTCAAATGGCTTCTGGTAGCAGGAATCAGCCGGGGAGCACCTTGGGGACTGTCAGAGAGCAGATAGCAATAAATCGGCTCTGCCGAGAAAATGGCCGATTCTCCGATACGCATCTGCAAATTCACCAAAGGCTCATACACAGCATACTCCGACAGGGGTACCCGCTTCCTGTATCCCTCTGCGGTCCTCAGCACGGAAAAATGATAGCGTCTGCCATAGTCAGTAGCCTGATTTTTGTTCAGTATATCCAGGAGCAGGCCCTCACCGTTCCAGATATTTTGCATATGCTGCCCCTGGTCGAAATTTTCCGGATGGAGGATTACCTCCCGAGGCAGCTTAAACAGGAGCTGGGCCTCTTGTTCCGTAGTGACCTTGCTGACAGGCAGCATAGGAATCATGTGGACATATGGCTCAAGGATGTTCTTGATCTGCTGCCTGTCCCTGAGGGTGAGTTTTTCTGACCGGGCCATGACATCTGCCAGGGCTGTCAGTATATGAGCCATCAGATCGTCTATGTAGATGCCGTTTTCATGGCCCCTGTCAAAGATGATCTTGTAGCCCTCCGCATAGGAAATAAGCTCCTCCCCGCTTTTCTCCGCCATGCTCTGCACCATAGAGCCACCGTGAATAAGGTAGTGATAGCCGATAAACTGTGGCAGATAGCAGACCCTGTCCACCCTGCCGTATGCCTCGATGAGAAACAGGCAGTCTTCCAGATAAGGCACATTCTCATCAAAGATGATGCCGTACTTATCCAAAAAAAGCCTGTCATAGAGCCTGGAGGTCACCATGCCCCATACCCCCACGAACATGCGCTCGTCATCCCAGTGCTCCCGGTCTACCACAATCTCTTCCCGTGTCTGATCCCAGAGAACAATTTCTGTCAAGGGCATTAGCCCCTCCCTGTCCACTTCAAACTCCCGGCGGAAAACCACCATCTGGGAGCTTGTACTCTTCATGCGGAAAATGGCTGTCTCCAGGCAAGCGGGAGTATAGCAGTCATCCCCATCCAGGAAGCCCAAATAGGGTGCCGTGGCAAATTTCATGCCGTAGTTCCTGGGGCTGGAGGGAGTGAGGTGCTGGTTGTCAAGCCGTTTCAGCAGTACATTTTCCAAGCCCCCCAGCAGCTGTTGGACTTCCCTGTGGTATTTTTCCTCCGTATTGTGCAGCACCACAATCCACTGGATATTGTCAAACCCCAAGGTCTGTGCCTTCAAGGAGGCAAAGCTCCTGCGGAAAAATTCAAGATCCACATTATGGAAGGGTGTGATGACAGATACAAGATAATCCTTTGCCTTGTCCAAATTTTTTCCTCTCCTCAAATCCTTTGCAAGCGTTCCAGCAGCACCTGATTGCACTGACGGTGCTCCAAGGGCCGCAGTTCCCCCTCAACGCCTATTTCCTTCAGCTCTCCCTGCATTTTCTCCATCAAGCCCGATGAATCGAAACGCTGGGAGGAAACGATGTTCAGTGTGCCCTGCCAGCTGGTGGCAGACAGGCCGAAAACATTCGCCCCTCCCCGGACGCCGATGAAAGGACGGGTGATGCGCTCCACCAAGGAGCCGTAAGCGGGAGGCAGATCCAGGCTGCCGGGATAGGTGAGAGCAATGGTAAGAGGAAGCCTTGCTTCCTTCGGTAGAGGTGCCCCCAGGCGCGCTGACATTTCCTCAATACCTGCCCCGGAAGTCTCAAAGCCCTGCATGGCTTGCAGCTTTTGCACAAGCAACCCATCGAAATGCTCCTTCGTCAGCTGCCCCTTCATCTCTTGACGCATGCGCTTGCCCTGTTCTTCCCTAGACAGGTTCGCCAGGCTCTTGTCATAAGTGAGGTAGGTGGCATCGGAAAAATTGGTCATGGTCCTAGCGCCATAGTATCTGCGCATATCCGCCGAAAGCATGGTGCGGATTGTCTCTCCCCCAGTGTCATAGATATCGGTCATGGCACGGGATATAAGAAGGGCCAGGAAAGCCGCCGCCGAGGAACCATGAGCCTTGACCTGCCGCAGAAAAGGCTCCAGAGGGCAGTCTAGCGCATAGCCGAATACCCGTGGGTCCTCCAAAGCATAAAAATCTTCCGGCAGGGCAAAGGAGGCAGAGAGGCTTCCCCTGGGGGCTTCCCCTCCGGCAGGGGCAAATCTGCGGTATGGGTCCAGCCGCTCCGCTTCATCCTCAGCCACCAAAGCCCGAGGGCTCTCACGCACCCACTCATCAGCCTCTGCCTCCAGCCCCCTTCCTTGGGCATAGTAATAGAGAATGGTGCGGAAAAAGCTCCAGATACCATGGAAATCCGTGAGGCCGTGGAAGTAGGAAAAGTAAAAGCCCCGTTCCCGGCAACGAAAGGCAAAGAGATAGCCATTTGTATCTTCAGTGCCGTAGAGCAGGCTGGGCTTGCCGCCCTCTTCAAGCAGGGGCGGCTCGGCCTCATTTCCGATTGCCCAGACAGTGCCCTCCCGCAACACGGGAGTGACGGCAAATTCCGGGAAATTCTCCAGAGCCTGCCGGACAGCGCTTCTCAGCAGTTCCTTGTCCAGCTGTTCCTTCAATTCAAAGGAGAAATGTATATCAAAGGCTGTGTTCTTGCTCCCGCTCATATAGTAGAAAAAACGATTGGAAATGCCCAAGGGAATGAGCTTCATGGCTCTGCCTCCTTCAAAAACGCATGATTCAGATAGTTAAGCCCCAATGTCCTGGCCTAGCGCACTTCTTCTGCCTGCTGCCAGAGAGCAGCAAGATCCTCTGCCCTTTCCGTCAGCTTTCCCCGTAGTCCAGGGGCAGGCAGTTGTCCCTGAAAAGAAGAGTGAAACCCTCCTCCTTCACCAGGGCCCACATCGATGCGGTATACCAAGGCTCCCAGACACAGAGAAAGAGGCAGGCAAAGGAGCACCGCCAGAGAATAGTATTCCCTAGCCTTCTCTCCCAGGCCTGCCCCCCATGGACTTGGCACAGCCATTCTGCACCCAGATGGAAATCACTTGGCTCAGCATCACAGGTGCCCTCACATCCGCTCCAAAAAAGGAGCATATTTCTGCATGGCTTCCTCCGCCCTAGGAAAGAAACCTTCCCGGGCAGAGGCCACCAGCCTCCGGCGTTCTTCCTCCGGGATGCCGGTGACAATATTCAGGAAGGTAAGTTGCCTCAAGGGAGCATACGCCTCCATCAAGGACGCCAGTTCATCCATTTGCTGCGGACTGCAGCCGACAAAATAACTCTCTGAAAACACCTGCCACACCCGCTGCACTACAGCAGGCTCCCAGCCTATAACGGCCTTTACAGCCTGGGGTGGCATAACCCTCACCAGGCCCACCCCCAGGGTGTAGACCCCCAGCACATCGTAGAAGGGATGTCCCCAGGCGCAGTCTGCCATGTCAATAAGGCACAGCTTCCCTTTCTCCACCAGCAAGTTTCCCCGGTGGAAATCCCCGTGAAGGAAGGCATGACGCAGGGGAATAGCATCTATCATGCGGTGGAGAAGGCTGATTTCCTCCCCCGTCAGATATTCCCCCAGCCCCTCTGCCCTCTCATGGTAGACTTCTGCCATGGAAGGAAAGTCTCCCGGAGCCGCTTCTCTGCTGTGGAGTTCTTTCAGCAGCCTGGCCGCCTGAGGCACCAGAACCTCAATCTGCTCCGACTCCCCTGCGATTACATCCCGCAAACTCCTGCCCACGGCCTTATCAAAGACAAGCCCCAGTCCGCCACCGCAGCGCACCAGCTCATAAACTGCCGGTGTGGGCACGCCCAATTCACTGGCGGCTCTGGCATTTTGCTGCTCCCTGCAGGCAGCGGTATAGGCCTCAAGCGGGCATAGCTTGACAATCTTCCCCAGGCCTATGTCATAGACTTGGCCATTTCGCCCCTTTCCTATGGGCTTTGCCCCCTCCAGGCTGATTTCCCTAAGGGTGTCCCAGGGGACTTCTGCCATGCGGCTCACTCTCCCTCAAAGAATGCCTTGTAGTTGCCCATTTCCCGCTTGATGACAATCTCGTTGGGGTAAGCATCCTTAATGAGAGGCATCCTGGGATCATACTGATTGTACTCCACCATGATGGCAAAGGAATCGCTCAGGAACCAGGTAGCATTGGCCATGCCCTTCTTCACCTGGGGACGGCCAAAGTTATAGGAAAAGTTCTTCTCAGCCCGCATATACATCTCATCTGCCGTGGCGCTGTCCTTGGCGTAGAAACGGATGCGGTAATTGCCCACAAGGTTATTGTCCTTGCCATGGGGATGCAGGGCGATAAGCTGCATATAGCCATTCTTCTTCTTCAGCATTATCACGGTATTGTTGTTATCCTTCCTTTGCCAGCCCTTCTTGGCAAGATCGTCCACCACTGTCTGGATAGGCTTGCCAACATAGATGCCAAAAGCAATGGTATCATCCCTGGTGGCCTCGTCTATATCCTCCAGCCAGTCAGGCGCCACATAATCTGCGGCCCAGGCCGTGCTTGTCGTCAAAAACGGCTCCTCCCCGCCTGTATATGCCGCAGTTGTCTGCAGCAGTAAAAAAGTCCCCAGCAAAGCACAGATTTTCTTGCTCGTTTTCATATGCTTATCCTCCTTGCACAGCATACCTCATACTATACTGACGAACCATAGGATATGCCATTCCCCCACCACCGCTTTCTCGGCCCTCGCCCCGAGGGGGCGGACTTTTGGAATAGGCATATCTGCTATGCGCCAATATAACATATTTTCTGCGATAAAATTTACTTATTCGCCATTTCCGCCTATAATCCTCTTTTCTGCCACATTTTTTCTGGCACAATGAGCTATTTGAAAAAGACCGGCCTGCCGATAAATTTTACTGGCTTTTCACTTCAATTTTGCCAGGTCAGCGATGCGTGCTTCCACGGACTTCATCTTTTCCTCATAGCCGGCGAGCTTTTCTCTCTCCCCTGCTACTACCTGCTCGGGCGCCTTGGCCAGGAACCCCTCATTGGAGAGTTTCCCTGTGAGACGCTTGATTTCCTTCTGCAGCTTCTCCTGTTCCTTCTGGAGACGGGCGGTTTCCTTATCCACATCAATCAGGCCCTTCAGCGGCAGATAAATCTCCACGCCATTTACCACGCCAGCCATGGCATTCTCGGGCTTTTCGGCTCCGGCAGGCAGGATGGTGATAGGCTCAGAGGAGGCCAGCTTGTCAAGGTAAGCCTGGTTCTCCGTGAATACGGCACGCAAAGCCTCGTCAGCCACAGAGAGAATCAACTCGCTCTTCTTGCTGGGAGCAGCCCCCACTTCTGCCCGCATGTTGCGGACGGTCTTGATGGTCTCCATGATGGCAGTCATGCGGGCTTCGATATCGCCGTCAATATAGGCTTCGTCACCTTCAGGCCACTGAGCCACCATGATGCTCTTGAGCTCATCGCCGTGGGGCACCTTCTGCCAGATTTCCTCGGTGATGAAAGGCATGAAGGGATGCAGGAGGCGCAGCGTGCCTTCCAGCACATGGCTAAGCACATAGAGGGCAGTATTCCTGGCCCGGGCATTTTCCTTGTCATAGAGGCGGGCCTTGGTGAGCTCTATGTACCAGTCGCAGAACTCGTTCCATATGAACTCGTAAATCATGCGGCCAGCTTCGCCCAGCTCGAACTTGTCCAGATTCTCCGTCACATCCCGGACAGTGCGGGCATAGCGGGAGAGAATCCAGCGGTCAGCCAGGGTATAGTCAGCCGCCTCAGGCTTGAAGCTCTTGTCAAAGCCTTCCAGATTCATGAGCATATAGCGGGAAGCGTTCCAAAGCTTGTTGGCAAAGTTGCGGGCCGATTCCACGCGCTCGTCATAGAAGCGCATATCATTGCCCGGAGTGTTGCCGGTAATCAGCATGAAGCGCAGGGAATCGGCGCCGTATTTCTCAATGACCTCCATGGGATCAATGCCATTGCCCAGGGACTTGCTCATCTTGCGGCCCTGGCTGTCGCGCACCAGACCGTGGATAAAGACATGACGGAAGGGAATGTCGCCTCCGAACTCCAGTCCCATCATGATCATGCGGGCCACCCAGAAGAAGATGATATCGTAACCAGTAACCAAGGTAGCGGTAGGATAGAAGTGCTTCAGATCCTCCGTCTCCTCAGGCCAGCCAAAGGTCTCAAAGGGCCAGAGGCCGGAGCTGAACCAGGTATCCAGCACGTCCTCATCCTGATGGAGGTTCTTGCTATGGCAATGGGGGCACTCCGTCAGGTCAGTGCGGGATACATGGGTCTTGCCGCAGTCCTCGCAGTACCAGGCAGGAATGCGATGGCCCCACCAAAGCTGACGGGAAATGCACCAGTCACGGATATTCTCCAGCCAGTTCTCGTAAATCTTCGTGAAGCGGGCAGGCACGAACTCGATGCGGCCATCACGGACAGCCTCGATGGCAGGCTTTGCCAGGGACTCCATCTTCACGAACCACTGCTTGGAAACCAGGGGCTCGATGGTGGAATGGCAGCGGGAGCAATGGCCCACAGCGTGCTCATGCTCCTCCACGGAAACCAGGATGCCCTTTTCCTCCAGTTCCTTCACCAGAGCCTTGCGGCACTCATAGCGGTCCATGCCGTTGTATTTGCCGGCACCTTCCAGCATATGGCCGTCATTGCCGATAACCTTCACCTGCTCAAGATTGTGCCTGAGGCCCATTTCAAAGTCGTTGGGGTCATGGGCAGGAGTCACCTTCACGGCGCCGGTGCCGAATTCCTTGTCCACATACTCATCGGCAAAAAGAGGAATGCGGCGGTCCACGATGGGCAGGATCAAAGTCTTGCCAATGAGATGCTTGTAGCGCTCGTCCTCGGGATGCACCGCCACGCCGGTATCGCCGAACATGGTCTCGGGGCGGGTAGTGGCAATCTCCACATACTCCTCGGTGCCCTCCACCTGGTAGCGCAGATGCCAGAGATGGCCCTGCTCCGTCTCATGCTCCACCTCAATATCGGAAATGGCAGTGTTGCAGGAGGGGCACCAGTTGGTGATGCGGGTCCCCTGATAGATAAGACCCTTCTCATAGAGGCTGACAAAGACCTCCCGCACAGCCTTGGAGCAGCCCTCGTCCATGGTGAAGCGCTCGCGGTCCCAGTCCAGGGAGGAACCCAGGGAGCGCAGCTGGGACATGATGCGGTTGCCGAACTTTTCCTTCCAGTCCCAGACCCGCTCCAGGAACTTCTCGCGGCCCAGGTCATAGCGGCTCAGGCCCTCCTCACGAAGCGCCCCCTCCACCTTGGCCTGGGTGGCAATGCCCGCATGGTCGCAGCCGGGCATCCAGACGGTATTGAACCCCTGCATGCGGTGATAGCGGATCAAAATATCCTGCAAAGTATTGTCCAGGGCATGGCCCATGTGCAGCTGGCCCGTGACATTCGGGGGCGGTATCACCATGCTATAGGGCTTCTTGCTCTTATCCACCTCAGCGTGGAAGAACTTGTTCTCCTCCCAGAACTGATACCATTTCTTCTCAAAAGACTGGGGATCATAGACCTTCGGGATATTGTTTTCCTGCTCCAAAACTTCGCTCATCTTCATCCTCCTGTAAAACAACAAAAGCGCCCCCGTCCCAAAGGACGAAAGCGCGCACTTTCGTGGTACCACCAATGTTCCCGAGGAAAAATCCCCGGCTCATAGCCTTAACGCAGCCATACGCCCGAGCTTACTTACTTCAGCCCGGAAGCTCGGAAGCGACCTTCAAGTCCGCCGCACAGAAACTTCCACCAGCCGTTTCCTCTCTACAGTGCGAAAAGAACCCTACTCCTCTCCGTCATCGCCTTGCTATTCACTTGACATGGCATTGATTCTATCATAAAATGCCTGCCTTGACAATGGAATTTTGGCAACTCAGATGCCAGTTTCCTCAAGGATGCCCAGTTTCTCCAGCTCTTCCCTGATAGCCTCCAGTGCCTCCTCATCCGGCACTCTCACCGTATGCACATGAATCCCGCCGGTGACGATGGAAATGGGCGCTGCCTCGCACTTATGCATCTTCGTGAGGAAGTTCTTCACATCCCGGCGACTGGTGAGCAATAAATCAGCCTTCAGCGGCCCATACACCGGATGTTCCACAATCACATCCAGCACCTCACCGCCGTTATCCACAAAGGCCAGCAGTTCCTGCTCCATTTCCTCCCTGCTGTGGCAGCAGATAAAGCTCACCAGGAGCCCATCCGCCCCCTGCCCCTCAGGCATGACATACCCCCGGGGCGTGGCATAGATCTTCTCCCCCTCTGCCCTGAGGATGCTGATATCCCCCACGATAATCTGACGGCTCACCCCAAACTCCCGGGCCAGCTTCGTGCCGGAAAGGGGAGAACCGGCCTCCCTGAGCCGCGCCAGCACTGCGCCCCTGCGTTCCTCTGTAGTCAAAGTCAATCACCTGCCTAAATATCTTATCATCAATTATATACACAATCGAGTAGGAGACTGACCATTATTTGACCAGCCGACCTCTCACACCACCGTGCGTACCGTTCGGTACACGGCGG